>CAVLDO010000005.1:0-102092 GCA_963662035.1 Bacteroidaceae bacterium
GTAGCGGGTATTTTTTCTACCCGCCAAGCCCCTTTAGGCGGAGCGCTGATGCGCGGCTGCGTCTTTGGCTTTTAGTCGCGGGGCACTCTCCGTAGATTCAACGCGAATTACAATCAGTTCCCTCGGCGCCTGATGATATTCCGGGATGACAGGTCTTTGCTAACCGCTATGTCGGTGCCTGTGGAGCCCCGTTTTGGGCACGGCAAGAAAATTTTCAAAGATGGTTGCACCAACCCGAAGAATTTGTGCTATATTTACCAACGATTGCGGTGATTAGATATCGTGAAGAGAGATTATGGAGAAATTTGTGGAGAAGGAGCGTGCCTGCCAGCGCGCATTTGAGGACGGAGGGCCATTCTGGCACCTCTATACATCGGGCAGAGAAACACCGTTGCTGTTCCGTGAGAAATCCGACTTTGAGTTTGTGATGAACGTCATTGCGCAGATGGCCGACAGGTCACCGGATGTTCGCGTCATCGCATTCACCGTTATGGGCAATCATCTGCATATCGTAGCAGCAGGCCTTGAATCTGCGCTCAATGACAGCTTCGAATACATCAGGAGGCGGCTTGCAAGAGACAGCATTTCCAAAAATGGAGAGCATCTTCCCTGCGGCTTCTATGCGCAGTTTAAAATGATAGAAAACCTGCAGGCGTTGCGCGCCACCATAGCTTATGTCCATCGGAACGGCTATGTGGCCCATAGCGCATACACCCCTTTCAGCTACCCATGGGGCACGGGGCCATACTATTTTGGCTTCCCGGTCAGCCATAATAAATCGTTCTGCGAACTGTCAAAAAGTGACAGGCGGATTTATTTCCGCAGCAGGGAGCCGGCTTTGCCTGGCGAATGGCAAATTCTGGACAAATATGTCTGTCCGCAGGCGTACTGTAAAATAGAAATGGGAGAATCAATGTTCAGAGATGCCCGCCAATACTTCTCTATGCTTACGAAAAATGTGGAATCTTATGCGGAGTTGGCGGTTGAACTGGATGATCGAGAATATCTGACTGATGCCGAGATATTTACCCAATTGACTGAATATGTTAAGAAAATCTATGGCACTGTTTCGCTAAAAGAGCTGTCGAGGGCACAGACTCTGGACATTGCACGCAAGATGCACAGTGACTGGAGGTCTTCGAACGGGCAAATCCGACGGATATTAAATCTGTCACAGTACGAGATAAATGCATTGTTCCCGCAACTGCAGGGATAGTATTGGCCTGGCCCGTCCGGGCACGGCCGAGGAGTTTCGCCTGGCTCCGTGCCCGAGGAGCGCCGTTACGGGCACGGCCGGGGATTTTCGCCGCGTCCCGTGCCCGAGGAGCCCCGTTTCGGGCACGGTCTGGGAGTTTCGCCGCGTTCCGTGCCCAGGGAGCGCCGTTTCGGGCACGGCCGGTGAGTTTCGCCGTGCTCCGTGCCCGAGGAGCCCCGTTTCGGGCACGGCCGGTGAGTTTCGCCTGGCTCCGTGCCCAGGGAGCGCCGTTTTGGGCACGGCCTGGGAATTTCGCCTGGTTCCGTGCCCGTGGAGGCTCGATTTGGGCACGGCCTGGGAATTTCGCCTGGCTCCGAGCCTGTGGAACCCCGTTTTGGGCACGGCCGGGGATTTTCGCCTGGCTCCGTGCCCGAGGAGCCCCGTTACGGGCACGGCCTGGGATTTTCGCCGCGCTTCGTGCCCGTGGAGCCCCGTTTTGGGCACGGCCGGGGATTTTCGCCTGGCTCCGTGCCCAGGGAGCGCCGTTACGGGCACGGCCGAGGGGATAATCGCATCAGCGCATCAAAAGGTCGTGGAAGCTTAAAGGGGTAAGGGGAGGCCATTTGAGCAGCGGTGCAGCTGAAAGCTGGCTCGCAGAGATGAATTTGCCGTATAAAGCGAGAAATGCTCGAGCGGAGAGCAGTGCGATGAAGAAACAGTCCCGAATCCCCTTCAGGCATAGCGCTGATGCGAGGCCGGCCCCTCAGACCTAAGTGCAGGCCTTGCGCCGCAGCTGGAGATTTGTAAAATCCCCGCCAAGGCAGGCGATTCGCGGCAGAAAGACTCGGCGAGTTGTAGAAGCGGCAGAATTAGGTGAGAAAGGGGGCGATTTGCCCAAGTAAAACCGGCTTTTCGCTTACATAATCAGGTTATTGAGTCGTTTGGTGAGAAATACAGGCCTTTTGCTCACCAAATCCCGCAGACTTGAAATTCTGTGAGAAAACGGGTGTTCCTGAGCATTGAATGCCGCCAGCCGGAACTCCCCCGGAAAAAACCAATGAAAACTATTTTCATAGCCGAAGTACAGGCTACAGAGCATCCCTCTCAAAAGCCCGGCAAAGGCCGGTGCAGCGCGTTAAGTACATCCCGCCGTGATTTGCTTTTTCATTTTTATTTTTTTAGCTTCGTTAACACTTGACCTTAAAAAAGGGGCGATATACCAACCAAACACTTAAAATATGAAATTCAAACCTATTATCACAGGAACATTGGCGCTACTCTCAATCGGCGCGTGTTCGGAGAAGTACGACGACACCGATTTGCGCAACACCATTTCTGAACTGCAGAAACAGGTTGCCACCTATGAAGCCATGGCATCCGGCCTCAACGGCGACATCAGCACCCTCAACACCCTTGTGAACACCCTCCAGGGCAACAAGTTCATCAAAGAGGTGACCCAACTGGAAGACGGAGGCTACAAGATAACATTCACCAACGGCGATCCCATCATCCTCAAGGATGGCAAGGACGGCAAGGACGGCGCCCAGGGCGAGAAGGGAGACACCGGTGCCCAGGGAGAGAAAGGCGAGAAGGGTGACACCGGCGAGGCGGGATCCGATGGCGTTGCCGGCCAGACCCCTGTAATAGGCGTAGCCCTCTACGAAGGCCTCTACTACTGGACTCTCAATGGCGAATGGCTGCTGGGCGAAGACGGTGAGAAGATGCCCGTTACCGGTCCCCAGGGCGAGCAAGGAGAGAAAGGCGACAAGGGTGATAAAGGAGATAAGGGAGACAAGGGCGCCAAAGGAAACAAAGGCGACCAGGGCGACACCTCCATCGTGGAGGCGATAGCTCCGCAGGTGCGCATCAACTCCGAAACCACCGAGTGGGAAGTCTCCACCGACGGCGGCAATACCTGGAAATCTACCGGTGTGAATGCCGGCGGCCAGAAGGGCGAGCAGGGCGAGAAGGGCGACACAGGCAAAGACGGCCTGACCCCCACCTTCCGGATCAAGGACAACATCTGGCAGATCTCCTACGATAACGGCACCACTTGGGAAAGCCTCGGCAGCGCAGGCGGCTCCGGTCTCATCGAGGATATCAAGGTGGACAAGACCACCCAGATTCTCACCATCGTCCTTGCCGATGAGAATAAGACCGAAATCAACGTGTTCTACGGCGACGCCCCCTATCTTGAGATAGACAAGACCGAAGAGGCGGTTGCGGCCGACGGCGCTGAGATAGCTGTGAAGGTGAACGCCAACTACAAATACGAAATCACCTGCGAGCAGGAGTGGGTTACCATAACAACGACTGAGACAGGCTGCACGGTAAAAGTTGCGGCCAACAACTCCGAAAACCGCACGGCAACCGTCAAATTCACCAGCGAAGGTCTGGAGCAGACTCTTACTCTGACCCAGGAGGTCAAAGTCACCGACCTGAGCGAGAAGGAGACGGCGAACTGCTATATGATAAACGCGGCCGGCGTTTATACCTTTGACGCGGGCGTTATGGGCAACGGCGCTTCCGGCGTCATCTGGACCGATGCACAGCTGTCCAACCAGGGTCTCTACCCCGCCACCAAGGCTGCCGTGAACATTACCGGCACCGACTTGAGCCTGGCAGTGGTTTGGAAAGAGGGTGACATATTTGCGAAAGACCCCGTATATGACGCGGCTAAGCGCACCGTGACTCTGGTGACCAACGGCAACAGCGGCAACGCCCTGCTGGCAGTCCAGAGCGGCGGCAAGATTCTCTGGAGCTGGCACATCTGGTGCACCCCCACCCCCGGCACGCACAATATGAAGAGCAAGGCGGGCGAGACTTATGTGCTTCTGGACCGCAATGTAGGCGCCACCAGCATAGTTCCCGCAGACAAGGAGGCCACTTACGGCTTCTGGTATCAGTTCGGCCGCAAGGATCCTCTGCGTGCAAAGGTCGGCATCGCATCTGAATTTGTAGCCGCCCAGAGCACTATGGAGCACTCGGTGCAGAACCCTACCACAGTTTATGCAATGAGCGCCAACACAATGGAGTGGTTCAACAACAACGGCAAAGCCTCTGCAGGAAAGGTGACGGGTGACCTCTGGGGCAACCCGTATAGCGCCAGCCACACCGCAGCTCCCGCCAAGAGCGAGCTTAAAAAGACCATCTACGACCCGTGCCCTCCCGGATATATGGTTCCTCCTATCGGAGTGTGGGATGTAATAGCCAGAGGTGATTGCAAGTATGTGACATACGGCCTTAACGTGCCCGATGCCGACGGCGGAACCTCATACTATCCTTACGCAGGCTATATTTCAGACCTTAACAGCAACGAATCGGCAAATAGGTCAAAGCTTGGCTGGTTTGCATACAATGGGTTTGACTATAGCGGCCAGGGTTCAACTCACAACGACCGTCTGGCAGTGCGCATGCACAGCTCGCAGACAAGCTATTTTTTAGGAGCATATATGGGTTCGACCACTTTCTATGTGTTCACAGGAAGCGGTGATCCGGATGGCGACAACAGTTCTCACAGCAACTGGCCTCCAAAATATGACAATATCCGCCAGGCGGGGTGCCCCGTGCGCTGCATGAAGGTGGACTGATATAAAAATTGACCCGTTATAGAGGGGCGGCTCCGTTGGGGCCGCCCTTTTTTGCTATATTTGTGGTTTTGTAATTTGCATTATGAAACAATATCTTGATCTGCTGAGGTATATCCGCTCCAACGGCACCCTCAAGGGCGACCGCACCGGTGTGGGCACCCAGAGCGTGTTCGGCTATCAGATGCGCTTCAATCTGGAGGATGGGTTCCCCCTGCTCACCACCAAAAAGGTGCACTTGCGCTCCATAATACACGAGCTGCTATGGTTTATTGCGGGCGACACCAACATAAAATATCTGCACGACAACAAGGTCTCAATCTGGGACGAGTGGGCCGATGAAAACGGCGACCTGGGGCCGGTATATGGCCACCAGTGGCGCAGCTGGCCCACCCCCGACGGCGGTCACATAGACCAGCTGCGCAATGTGGCCGAGAGCCTCAAGACCAATCCCGACAGCCGCCGGCACATTGTCTCCGCCTGGAATGTGGCGGAGGTGGAGCAGATGGCGCTGCCCCCCTGCCACACTCTCTTCCAGTTTTATGTGGCGGACGGCCGCCTCAGCTGCCAGCTGTATCAGCGCAGCGCCGACACTTTCCTGGGGGTCCCCTTCAACATAGCCTCCTACGCCCTGCTCACGATGATGATGGCGCAGGTGTGCGGCTACCGGCCTGGCGACTTTGTGCACACGTTTGGCGACGTGCACATCTACCGCAACCACTTTGATCAGGTAGAGGAGCAGCTCTCGCGCACCCCGCGTCCGCTGCCGCAAATGCGCATCAACCCCGAAGTGAAGGACATATTCAGCTTCAAGTACGAAGATTTCACCCTCGAGGGCTACGACCCGTGGCCTGCGATAAAGGCCCCCGTGGCAGTGTAGGCCTATGATAAGCATAATTGCGGCAGTGGCGCAAAACGGCGCGATAGGGCGAGGCGGGGATATGCCCTGGCACATCTGTGGCGACCTGCGCTATTTCAAGAGGGTCACGGACGGCCATACTGTGATAATGGGGCGCCGCACCTGGGAGTCCATCGGCAGCCGCCCGCTCAAGGGGCGCCGCAACATTGTGGTGAGCGGCACGCTGACTCCCGGCGAGGGCTACTGCGTGGCAGAAACGCTGCAGGAGGCGCTGCAGATGGCCTTGGACGACGGGGAGGTGTTTGTGATGGGTGGCGGAATGCTCTACCGCGAGGCTCTGATGCTTGCCGGCCGCCTCTACATAACCCGCGTGCACGCCGCCGTGCCCGATGCAGATACTTTTTTCCCCGAAATAGACCCCCTGCAGTGGGAGTGCGTCTCCCGTGGGGAGACTCTCCAAGATGGCTCGGGAGGTCTGCAATACGAATTTACGGTGTATGAACGAAAAGAGAAGTAACGATCAGTTTTCCGGCAGCTTCGGGATGCTGGCGGCCGCCATCGGCAGCGCGGTTGGGCTGGGTAATCTATGGCGTTTCCCCTATCTCGTGGGGCAGCAGGGGGGCGCGGCTTTCATAATAGTGTATCTAGCCATCAGCCTTGTAATCAGCACCCCCATTCTGCTGGCGGAGATGGTGATAGGGCGGCGCGGCGGCGGATCTCCCCAGCAGGCGTATGTAAAAGTGGGGGGAAGCAGAGCCTGGGGCGCAGCGGGCGTGCTGGGAATGCTTACCTGCTTTACAATAATTTCGTTTTACGTGGTGGTTGGGGGCTGGACCGTCCGCTATCTGATTCACTCCCTGATGATGGAGTTCGATACCGGAGAGGTGCTGGACAGCGTCGGGGTCTTCACGGGCTTCATCGGCAGCGACATCTCACCGATTTTTTATGCGCTGATATTCATCGGCCTCACCATAGCCATAATAAATATGGGGGTGCAGAAGGGGATAGAGGCCAGCAGCAAGCTGATGATGCCGCTGCTGTTTGTGCTGATAGTGCTCATCGGCATCCGCAGCGTGACCCTGCCCGGCGCGGGGGAGGGGCTCAAATATCTGTTCAAGCCCGATTTCTCCCGTTTCGGCTTCGACTCGCTGCTGGCGGCGATGGGGCAGTCGTTCTTTTCCCTCTCGCTGGGAGCCTGTATGATGGTGACCTACGGCGCCTACACTCCACGGCGGTGCAATCTGGCCAAGAACGCTGCCATAATCACCATAAGCGACACCTTTTTTGCGATACTTGCAAGCTGCGCCATATTGCCGGCCGTGTTCGCCTTCGGCATCAACCCCGGAGAGGGGCCCGGCCTGGTGTTCGTGACCCTGCCGCAGATTTTTACGCAGATGCCCCTGGGCGGCCTCTGCTCCATACTTTTCTTCGTGACCTTGTTTCTGGCGGCCCTCTCCTCCGCAGTGTCGCTCTTCGAGGTGGTGGTCTCCACCCTGATGGGGATGGGAAGCGGAATGCAACGCAAAAAGGCCTCCACAATCGCCGCCATAGCACTGGTGATCACGGGCAGCCTCTGTTCCCTATCGCAGGGGGCGCTCAAGAGCGTCACGCTCTTTGGTCGCAACATCTTTGATCTGATGGATTATGTCTCGGCCAACTATATGATGACTATAGGGGCGTTGCTGGCGGTGGTCTGCATAGGCTTCCGCATCAAGAAGGAGGCCTTTGTGGACGAAGTCACAAGCGGCGGCAGCGTCAGGGTCTCCCGCCGTTTTGCACTGTGTATGTTTTATGTAATCAAATATGTGGCGCCGCCGGTGATTGCCGCTATCGCCATTTCAATCATTTTTTAAAGTATGAAGAGATTTTTTACGATTATGCTCGCATCGGTCATGTCGCTCTGTGCGGCGGCCGATGAGGGGATGTGGCTGCTCCCCCTGTTGGAGAAGATGAACATCAAAACAATGCAGCAGATGGGCTGCCGTCTCTCCGCAGACGAAATCTACAGCGTAAACAACACATCGCTCAAGGATGCGGTGGTGATTTTCGGCAACGGCTGCACCGGAGAGGTGGTGTCGGGCCGTGGACTGCTGCTCACCAACCACCACTGCGGATATTCCTCTATCCAGAAGCTCAGCAGTGTGGATCACGACTATCTGGCAAACGGCTACTGGGCTATGTCGCAGGGGGAGGAACTCCCCGTTGAGGGGCTTTCGGTAACCTTTCTGGAGAGCTTCACCGATGTGACCGACCAGGTGAACAAGGCCACAAAAGGGTGTGAAAACGATGCGGAGGCCTTCCGCAAGGCTTTCCGCGAGATTTCTGACAAGCTCTCGGCCCCCCTGCACGAGGCCGATACCTTTGTGAACGCCAGCGTGGTGTCGTTCTACGGCGGCAACGCCTACTATCTGATAGGCTACAAGCAATTTAAGGATATCCGCTTTGTGGGGGCACCGCCGTCATCCATAGGCAAGTTCGGCGCCGACACCGACAACTGGATGTGGCCCCGCCATACCTGCGACTTCTCGGTGTTCAGAATCTATGCTGACAAGAACAACAACCCCGCCGCATATTCTGCCGACAATGTCCCCTACACCCCCAAGAAGGCGCTGAATATCTCGCTCAAAGGGGTTAGCGAGGGCGATTTCTCCATGATTATGGGCTACCCCGGCAGCACCCAGCGTTTTATGACCAGCAGCGAGGTGCGCAACCAGCGCGACCTGTCCAACGCCATCCGCATCTACTGCCGCGGAGAGCGTCAGAAGATACTGCTGGAGGATATGCTGGCCGACCCCAAGGTCAAAATCCAGTATGCCAGCAAATACAGCGGCAGTACCAACGGCTGGAAAAAGTGGATAGGAATGAACGAGGCCTTTGAGAAGCTGGGCGTGGAACAGCGCCGAATTCAGGAAGAGGCCGACTTCACCGCCTGGGTGTCGCAGAAGAAGAGCCGTCAGAAGAAGTACGGCACCGCGCTGGCCGACATCGACTCTGCCGTGGCCGCCAGCCGGGATCTCAACCGCAAGCTGATTTACCTTACCGAGACGGTGTTCCGGGTGGAACTTTTCTCTATTGCCGATGAATATGACCAGCTCAAGGAGGCTTCTGAGGCGGTGCGCGATGCAGCCATAGCCGAGTTCTACAAAGACTACAGCGCCCCCACCGACCGCAAGGTGGCCAAAAGGATGCTTGCGGTGTGCCGCGAGAATGTCCCTGCCGAGGCGTTGCCCGCCCTCTACAAGACCATTGACGAGAAGTTTGGCGGCGACATCGACGCCTATGTGGACAACCTCTTCGACAACTCGGTATTCACGAGCGAAGAGTCGCTCAAGGCGGCTATGGCGGCCGATGGCGCATCGGAGAAGATTGCCGCAGACCCCGCTTCCGGCATTCTGGAGGGGATTCTGGGGCAGTATCATGCAATGAGCGGCCAGATTGCGGGCATCCGCAGCCTTAGCGAGCGCGGCCACAAGGCCTACATCGCCGGCCAGCTGGAGATGAACGGCAGCAAGGCCATCTACCCCGATGCCAACTTCACTATGCGGCTCACCTACGGCAATGTCAAGTCGTATTGCCCCAAGGACGGCGTCAAATATGAGTATTACACCACCCTCAAGGGAGTGATGGAGAAAGAGGACCCCGACAACTGGGAGTTTGTGGTGCCCGCCAAGCTCAAGGAACTCTATGCGGCGCGCGACTTCGGCCGCTATGCCAATGAGAAGGGAGAGATGCCAGCCTGCTTCATAATGACGGGCGACATCACCGGCGGCAACAGCGGCAGCCCCGTGCTGGACGGCGACGGCAACCTCACCGGCCTCGCCTTTGACGGCAACTGGGAGTCGATGTCGGGCGACATCATTTTCGAGCCTGATCTGCAGCGCTGCATCTGCGTGGATATCCGCTATGTACTGTTCATAATGGATAAGTTCGGAGGAGCCGGCAGACTTATTGAAGAAATGAATATTATTTTTTAGATTTGCAGAGATGTCCCCTTGACGGGGGTCAAACACACACGAAAAACTTAATTGCAATATGAAAAATTACTCTACAGACAAAATCCGCAATGTCGTGCTCCTTGGAGGCACCCGCTGCGGTAAGACCACCCTTGCCGAGACCATTATGTTCGAAGGCAAAGTAATAGACCGCAGGGGGACAATCGAAGCAAAGAACACAGTGTCGGACAATACGGAGGTAGAGCAGATATTCCAGCGCTCAATCTATTCCACCCCTTTCTATACGGAATTCCTGGACCACAAGTTCAATTTTTTGGACACGGCGGGCGCAGACGACTTCATCGAGGGGGCTATTCTGGGCCTGAACGTGTGTGACACCGCAATAATGCTGGTGAACTCCACCTCCGGAGTTGAGGTGGGCACCGAGATCCACTCCCGCTATGTGGCGCATTACAACAAGCCGATGCTCATCGCGGTGAACCAGCTCGACAGCGAGAAGGCCAACTGGGACGCCACTCTCGACAGCTTGCATCAGGCATACGGCAAGAAAGCCGTGCCCGTGCAGTTCCCCGTGAACCCCGGCGCTGATTTCAACTGCATCGTGGATGTACTCAAGATGACCATGTATAAGTTCACCGGCGACGAGGGCAAGCGAGAGGAGTGCCCGATTCCCGCAGAGCTGATGGACAAGGCGCAGACGATGCACGCCGCTATGGTGGAAATGGCTGCGGAGAGCGACGAGGCCCTGATGGAGAAATTCTTTGAAGTGGGCGACCTCTCCGAAGAGGAGGTGCACGCTGGTCTCAACGCAGGTGTGGAGCACGGCGAGTTTTATCCCGTCTTCTGCATCAGCGGCAAGAAGGATATGGGCGTGAAGCGTCTGCTGGAGTTCCTCACCGAGGTTGCCTCCGCTCCCAAGGAGGATCCCGCAGGCAAGACATCCCTCTTTGTGTATAAGACTGCCCTGGAGCAGCATCTGGGCGATGTCACCTATTTCAAGGTGGTTTCCGGCAAGATTTCCGAGGGTCAGGATGTTGTGAATATGGAGACCGGCGGCAAGGAGCGCATCACCTCTCTCTACGCCGTGGCAGGTAAAATCAAGAACAAGGTCACCGAGCTGGTGGCGGGCGATATGGGTTGTACCGTCAAGCTCAAGGCGGTGAAGACCAACCAGACCCTCAACGCCGCAGGCAACGATGCCGTGTTCCCTCCCATAGAGTTCCCCGCCGCCAAATACCGCACCGCCATCAAGGCTGTGGACGAGAAGGACGAGGAGAAGCTGGGCGAGGCTCTCAACCGCGCCGCCGCCGCCGACCCCACAATGCGCGTGGAGTATTCCAAGGAGTTGCGCCAGACCATCGTGAAGGGTATGGGCGAGCAGCACATCAACATACTCAAATGGCATCTCAACAATGACTACAAGATAGAAGTGGAGTTCTTCGCTCCCAAGATTCCCTATCGCGAGACCATCACCAAGGTGGCCAACGCCCAGTACCGCCACAAGAAACAGTCGGGCGGCGCCGGCCAGTTTGGAGAGGTGCATCTGGTAGTGGAGCCTATAGTGGAGGGTGTGGAGCCCACCGGCAAGTTCAAGATAGACGGCAAGGAGACCCAGCTCAACATCAAGGGACGCGAGGAGATCGCTCTGGAATGGGGCGGCAAGTTCGAGTTCCTCAACTGCATCGTGGGCGGCGCCATCGACGCCAGCTTTATGCCCGCCATCAAGAAGGGTATTCTCCAGAAGCTGGAGGAGGGCCCTCTGACAGGTTCGTATGCCCGTGACATCCGCGTGTATGTGTACGACGGCAAGATGCACCCTGTGGATTCCAAGGAAATCGCCTTTATCATCGCCGGCCGCAACGCCTTCAAGGAGGCCTTCAAGCTGGCGGGTCCCAAGCTTCTCGAGCCCATCTATATGGTGGAGGTGATGGTTCCCGGCGACTGTATGGGAGATGTGATGAGCGATATCCAGAACCGCAGAGGCATCATCGAGGGTATGGGGGCCGACAAGGGCTTCCAGGTGCTCCGAGCACGCGTGCCTCTTGCAGAGCTCTACCGCTATTCTACAACCTTAAGTTCCATCTCCAGCGGCCACGGCACATTCTCGATGTCGTTCATAGAATACCAGCAGGTACCTATGGATGTCCAGGAGAAGCTGCTCAAGGCATACGAGGAGGAGTCTAAAGAGGAGGAATAATCCAAACTGCATGACAGCTTTGATACAAGCCGTAAATATTGAAAAATCGTTCGGTACCCTTAAGGTTCTTAAGGGTATCGATTTTTCTGCGTCAGACCGTGAGGTGGTGAGCATAGTGGGGGCCAGCGGGGCGGGCAAGTCCACCCTGCTTTCGATACTGGGCTCCCTCTCGCGTCCCGATGCAGGCAAGGTGCTACTGGACGGCACCGACATATTCTCTCTGGAGGAGAAGGAGCTGTCGCGTTTCCGCAACCGCAAGATAGGCTTCGTGTTCCAGTTTCATCATCTGCTGCCCGAATTCACCGCAATGGAGAATGTGCTGCTGCCCGCAATGATAGGGGGCAACCTCACTTCAAAGGTAAAGGAGCGCGCTGCGGAGCTTTTCGGCGACCTTGGCATCAGCGGCCGCACCACACACAAGCCGGGCGAACTCTCCGGAGGCGAGCAGCAGCGGGTGGCGGTGGCCAGGGCCCTGATCAACAGCCCGTCGATACTCTTTGCCGACGAACCCAGCGGCAATCTGGACAGCAAAACGCGCAACGAGCTGCACAGGATGTTCTTTACCCTGCGCGACAAATACGGCATCACCATAGTGATAGTGACCCACGACAAGGATCTGGCCGCGATGAGCGACCGCACTCTGGAGATGCGTGACGGGCTGTTCATATAGAAACGGCCCCCAAAATGCCCGATTTCCGCTTCAAAAGGTTCTCGTTGACCGACGGCCGCACCGCAATGAAAATCGGCGCTGATTCGGTGCTTCTGGGCTCCTGGATGGATGTCGGCGGCGCCTCCCGTCTGCTGGATGTCGGCTGCGGCTGCGGAATCCTCTCCCTGATGGCGGCCCAAAGGCTCGGCGATGCCGGCCGGAGCGGTTTTGCGATAGATGCCATAGACATCGATGCGGGGGCCGTGGCCGATTCGGCGCAGAATTTTGCCGGCAGCCCGTGGGCCGCGAACCTCTCCGTGCGGCAGATTTCCCTGCAGGATTATGCACCGGACACCCGCTACGACCATATCTTTTCCAATCCACCCTATTACGACGACAGCCCGCCGAGCGGCTGCACAGCGCGCGATGCGGCCCGCTGTACCGCCACTATGCCGCGATGCGACCTGTTGAAGGCGGCGCGCCGGTTACTGACCCCCGGCGGCAGCCTCTCCGTGATACTCCCCGCCTCTCAAGGGCGGAAATTCATACTCGAGGCCGTGTGCGACGGCTGGTTTCTGCGCAGGGAGTGCTTTGTGAAGACTGCAGAAACACTGCCCCCCAGACGCCTTATGCTGGAATTCTCCACTGAGGCTGCCCGGGGGGCCGATGTGCAGACCATTACTGTCGGGTCCGACGACTGCCGTTTACTTACAGAGGCATTTTACCTTTAGTCTCGCGGGGGGACGGGGCACTCGGCGCGGGGATTGTTGTCTTTGAATTTCTTGAACAGATGGGTGCGGAAAGCGTCCTCCGCCGCAAAAAATGCGGCTACGGTCTTTGCGGGGAGCACTTTCTTGAACTTCTCCGTGTATTCGAAGGCGAGATCGCTCTCCTTCTTCTGGGCCGTGAGCAGGTCGTTTACCGCCTTGCACGCCTCCGCCTCGCTGAGGTCATCGTGGCGCCGCAGGGTGCCGAGGGCTTTCATCACATCGTCGTGCAGGGCGTCCGATGCTGCGTTGTATTCGTTATACAGGGGCCAAAAAACCTGCGCCTGCTCTACGGTGAGGTTCATCTCCTGCGAGATGAAGGCTATTTTGTCTGCGTGGAAACGTTCGTGCATCTTCTGCTCCCTATCTTTAGGTTCGTGCTGCGCAAAGCAGCAGATACAAACGAGTGCCATAATGCACGCTGCAAATAATCTTTTCATTATGTAACAGATATTTTATTTAGCGTCTGCCAGCTGGGAGTAGATATATGCCCCAGAGGCGCCGCAGTAGGTCATATAGTCGATAATGGCTTGGGATGATATCTCGCCCTCGTCTGAGCGGGTGCCCAATTCGGCCACCTCTGCCGCGCTCATGCCCAAATAGTCCATAATGCGGACATCCTCGTCCTGCGCCAACTGCTCCGTGGAGGTGGTGCCGGGCCTGAACATCAAAGCTCCCACGACAAAAAATACGGTAATGCAAGCGGCCGCCAATACCGGCGACCATTTGAAGGTGACCTTACGGCCGTTTGCTCTACCGCCGGCGGCAACACGCTCTGCCACCCTAACAGACAGAGTGTCAAAGTATCCCTCGGGAACCTTCATAGGGTCGTTCCCGAGTTTAAGCTTTTCCAATGTGTTGTCGCCCTTTATCATACCATTTAAAAAACTCAACCCTTTAGATGGAATTGTTTTAAAAAAGTTTAATAGTCGATGTCGATTCTTTTTTTAACATAGTCCAGAACTTTTTTGTAGGCGTGATGATAGGAGGCTTTCAGGGCTCCCTGGCTGGTTTTGAGCACTTTTGATATTTGTTCGTAGGGGGTTTCGTCCCAGTAGCGCATGCAGAATACAATGCGCTGCTTGGCCGGCAGGGAGGCGATGGCCTCCTGAAGCAGACGCTGCAGCTTGTCGCCGTCGAAATTGCGGTCGGTCTTCACGATGCCCGCCACCCGCTCCGGCTCGTCGGAGAGGGAGAGGGTGTTGGTGATGCGCTTTTTGCCCAGAAAGGTGAGCACCTCGTTGGTGGCGATGCGGTAGAGCCAGGTGTAGAGGCCGCTTTCGGCGCGGAAGCGGTCCAGATTGCTCCAGGCCTTTACAAAGGTGTTCTGCAGCAGGTCATCGGCATCTTCGTGGCTCACTACGATACGGCGAATATGCCAGTAGAGGCGTTCACCATAGGTCTTTACTATCTGGTTGAACGCCTCTTCACGGCTGCCGGCCTTGTAGAGCCGGAGTATTTCGCTGTCGTTGTCCACTCTTATGCCTTAGAGCATAGCCTTGACTTGCTTGTAAACGTTTTCTGCGGTGAAGCCAAGCTTTTCGTCAAGCACCTTGTAGGGTGCGGAAAAGCCGAATGACTCTAAACCAAAAATCTTGCCATTCGCCCCCACGAGGCCCAGCAGATTTACCGGGAGACCGGCGGTGAGGCCGAACACCTTGGCTTTGGCGGGGATTACGCTCTGCTGATATGCCTTGCTCTGGCTGCGGAAGAGACCCTCTGAGGGGGCGCTCACGATGCGCACCTTAACGCCGTCTTTGCGCAGCAGTTCGGCGCCCGCCACAAGGGTGGAAACCTCGCTGCCGGAGGCTACCATAATCACATCGTATTTCTCGTCGCTGCCGGAGACGATGTATGCGCCTTTGGCCGCCTGGCTGTAGTCGTTGCCCGCAGGCAGATCGGCGATATTCTGGCGGGAGAGAATCAGGCAGCTGGGGCTGTCGGTGTTCTCCATGGCCAGCTTCCAGGCCTGAGTGGTCTCCAGAGCATCGGCGGGACGCAGCACCAGGGTGGAATTCTTGCCGTGGTGGTTTTTGAGCTTCTCCATAAGGCGGATCTGGGCCTCCTGCTCCACGGGCTCGTGGGTGGGGCCATCCTCGCCCACACGGAAGGCGTCGTGGGTCCAGATGAACTTCACGGGGGTCTCCATCAGCGCCGCCATACGCACGGCGGGCTTCATATAGTCGGAGAACACGAAGAAGGTGCCGCAGGCGGGAATCACGCCGCCGTGCAGCGCCATTCCGATGCAGCAGCAGGCCATTGTGAGCTCTGCCACGCCTGCCTGCAGGAATGCGCCGCTGAAGTCGCCCGCCGTAAAGGCGTGGGTCTTCTTGAGGAAGCCGTCGGTCTTGTCGGAGTTGGAGAGGTCGGCGGAAGCCACCACCATATTCTCCACCTGCTCTGCAAGTGCGCCGAGCACTGTGCTGCTTGCGGCTCTGGTGGCGGAGCCGGACTTCTGCACGATTGCGCCCCAGTTGATTTCGGGAGCGGTGCCGCTGAACCATTTCTCCATCTTGGCCGCCTTCTCGGGGTTGGCTGCGGCCCAGGCTGCCTTGGCGGCCTTACGCTCTGCAACGATGCCGATAAGCTCTTTGCGGCGGCGGTTGTAGAGGCGTTTTACATTGGGGAATATCTTGAAAGGGTTCTCGGGGTCGCCGCCCAGATTCTTGACGGTGTTGACATAAGCGTCGCCGCCCAGAGGCGCGCCGTGGGTGGCGCAGCAGTTCTCGTAGCTGCTGCCGTCGGCCTTGAGGGCTCCCTTGCCCATCACGGTGTGGCCTATTATGAGAGTGGGGGCGTCGGTCACCGCCTGCGCCTTTTTGAGGGCGATGCGGATGGCGCGCACGTCGTTGCCGTTGATTTCAAACACTTTCCAGCCCCAGGCCCGGTACTTTGCAGCCACATCCTCGCTGGTCACGGCACTGGTGGTGGTGGAGAGCTGGATGTCGTTGCTGTCGTAGAACATTATCAGGTTGTCCAGCTTAAGATGGCCCGCAAGACGTCCTGCACCCTGCGAAATCTCCTCCTGGATGCCGCCATCGGAGATGTAGGCGTAGATTGTCTGGTTCATAACCTCGCTTCCCAGCCGTGCTCCCAGGAATTTGGCGGCGATGGCGGCTCCCACCGCAAAGGTGTGGCCCTGGCCCAGCGGACCGGAGGTGTTCTCTATGCCGCGCTCCACGCACACTTCGGGGTGGCCCGGGGTGGGGCTGCCCCATTGGCGGAACGACTCCAACTCTTTCATCTTGAATTTGCCGGTGAGGGCCAGGGTGGAGTAGAGCATCGGCGACATATGCCCGGGATCCAGGAAAAAGCGGTCGCGGCTCTCCCAGCGGGGGTTCTCGGGATCGTATATGAGAAATTCGGAGAAAAGTACATTGATGAAGTCGGCGCCGCCCATTGCGCCGCCGGGATGGCCGGAGTTGGCCTTCTCTACCATAGAGGCTGCAAGAATACGGATGTTGTCCGCAGCCAGATTCATTGTAGCAATCTTGTTCATAGTTGTATATGATTAGTGTTCGTGTATGCTTGCGGGGCGCCTGCCGGCAGACCCGTATTCTGCAAAAATAACGAAATTTGGTGTATATTTGCAGAGATTTACCCCCGGAAAAATGAAAAATATAAGAGACTTCTGCATCATAGCGCATATCGACCACGGCAAGAGCACCCTGGCCGACCGTATGCTGGAAATCACCAACACTCTCGACCAGCGGGAGATGGAGGCCCAGGTGCTGGACTCGATGGATCTGGAAAAGGAGAAAGGCATCACAATCAAGAGCCACGCAATCCAGATGAACTACGAGAAAGGGGGCGAAAAATATGTCCTGAACCTTATCGACACCCCAGGCCACGTCGATTTCTCATACGAAGTGTCGCGCGCGATAGCCTCCTGCGAGGGGGCGCTGCTGGTGGTGGACGCTACGCAGGGCATCCAGGCGCAGACAATCTCCAACCTCTATCTGGCCATCGACCATAATCTGGAGATAATCCCCGTCATTAACAAGATAGATATGGATGCGGCGCAGGTCGAGGTTGTCCGCGACCAGATCGTGGACTTGATAGGCTGCGAGCCGGAGGACGTGCTTCCTGTGAGCGCCCGCACGGGAGCGGGCGTTTCCGAGGTGCTGGACGCCATCGTGGAGCGTATCCCCGCCCCCAAGGGGGATCCCGAGGCGCCGCTGCAGGCCCTTATCTTCGACAGCGTGTTCAACCCCTTCAGGGGCATCATAGCCTACTTTAAGGTGATAAACGGCAGCATTTCTGCCGGAGACAAGGTCAAATTCTTCAACACCGGCTGCGAATATCAGGCAGACGAGGTGGGCGTGCTCAAGATGAAGCTTGTGCCAAGGCAGAAAATCGAGTGCGGCAGCGTGGGGTATATAATCTCCGGCATCAAGAATGCCGCCGAGGTCAAGGTGGGCGACACCATCACCCACATAGAGAACCCCTGCAAAGAGGCCATCGCCGGCTTTGAGGAGGTCAAGCCGATGCTCTACGCCGGAGTTTATCCGGTGGAGGCCGACGAATACGAAAACCTGCGCTCTTCGCTGGAAAAGTTGCAGCTGAACGATGCGTCGCTTGTGTTCGAGCCAGAGAGCTCGCTGGCGCTGGGCTTCGGCTTCCGCTGCGGATTCCTGGGGCTGCTGCATCTTGAAATAGTGCAGGAGCGGCTCTATCGCGAGTTTAATATGGATGTGATAACCACGGTGCCGAACGTCTCCTACAGGGTTTACACCACCCAGCGGGAAATGGTGCCGGTGCACAACCCCTCCGGGCTGCCCGCGCAGACGCTGATAGAGCATATAGAGGAGCCCTACATCAGGGCGCAGATAATCTCGCGCAGCGACTTTTTCGGCCCCATAATGAAGCTCTGCCTGGACAAGCGGGGCACGCTGGTGAGCCAGCACTTCATCACCGCCGACCGCGTGGAGCTGAACTACGATATGCCGCTTGCGGAGATTGTGTTCGACTTCTACGACCGCCTCAAGTCCATCTCAAAGGGCTACGCGTCGTTTGACTACCACATAATAGGCTATAAGGACGCCGATCTGGTGAAGCTGGACATACTGCTCAACGGAGAGCCGGTGGATGCCCTTTCGAGCCTGATACACCGCGACCACGCCTACGATTTCGGGCGCCGCATCTGCGAGAAGCTAAAGGAGCTGATCCCGCGCCAGCAGTACGATATTGCCGTGCAGGCCGCAATCGGCGCCAAGATCATCGCCCGCGAAACGGTGAAACAGGTACGCAAAGATGTCACCGCCAAATGTTATGGCGGTGACATCACCAGAAAACGCAAACTGCTGGAAAAACAGAAGCAGGGGAAAAAGCGGATGCGCAAGGTGGGCAATGTGGAAGTGCCCCAAAGCGCATTTATGGCTGTGCTGAAGCTTTAAGGAACCATAAATGACGGCGATGCGAATTTTGCGATGTCGATTCCGACGAACACGCAGAACAGCACCAGGGACACAGCCCAGACAATCAGCATTACCAGTCCGGGGCGCCAGCGGGGCGACTGGAGCGATAGCGCCAGCAGAATTCCGTAGTACATCGCAAGCAGGCAGGGGAGCGCGTAGGCGAATACTGCCGTAAAGGCCGTGCCGAAGCTTAAGGGCCCGAAGCCGCTGCCGTTAAGGTTGAGTCCTACATCGGCAAACTCTTCCATCAATTCTGCCATAATGCCGGTTTCTGCCGCGAAAATGGCGGGGACCACGCTGCAGAGAGCACCGAAGCAGAGGGCGCCGAGCCCGGAGATGAACAGCAGAATTCCCAGAATAATGCCCAGCACCCGCCCGAGGATGTGCAGGGCAGGCTTGGAGTCGCTCCTGCGGTTGCTTTGGTACTGCTCTCCGATGCCACGGGCCGATGTAGCATCGCCCCGGAGTTCGCACTGCCGCTGCACGGTGTCGGCCTTGGGCATTGCAATACACAGAATCAGATATACAGCGGGCACAATAAAGAAGGACTCGGTGGGAAGCAGTGCCAGGGCCAGGATGATCCATAGCAGGCGGATTACCGCCACATCCCAGTTGAGGTAGGTGGCAAGCCCGCTGCAGACGCCGCAGATCAGCTTGCCCTCCGGGTTGCGGTAGAGCTTTTTGCGGATTGCGGCGGCTGTGTGGGGAGCCCCGTCCTCTGTCTCTCCGGTGCCAAATGAGCCGGGGGTTCCAAGCACCGATATGGCATACTGCACGTCGGAGGCGCTTATGACATCTCCGCTGCACTTTTCTTTAAGCAGTTCGCCGAAGCGCTCTTCTATATCTTCCAAAATCTCGGAGGCATCGCTGTTGCCCTGATAGCAGCGGCGGACTTCGCCAAGGTAAAGTTCTACCTGGCTGTATGTGTCCTGGTCAACATTAAACGGGTAGCCGCCGATATTCACCTGAAGTGTCTTTTTCATCGCATTTAGTGTTTGAGTTGTTCGATGGTGGTTATAAGTTCTCTCCAGGCCTCATCCATAAGGGCGAGCTGCTCGCGCCCCTTGTCGGTGATGGAGTAGTATTTGCGCGGAGGCCCCTGTGGCGATTCTTCCCAGCGGTAAGAGAGCAGCCCCTGGTTCTTTTCTCTGATTAGCATAGGGTAGAGGGTCCCCTCCACAACTATCATATTGGACTTCTTGAGGCGGGAGATGATGCTGGAGGCGTAGGCGTCCTCTTTGGACAGCAGGGTCAGGATGCAGTATTCAAGCACCCCTTTGCGCATCTGTGTGCGCACATTCTCGGAAATGTTCTCCATAGGTGCTTATTGGCAGTTTGTGAATTTAGAAAGATTCTCGTAGGTGGGTTCGATGCCGCGCAGCTGGCACTTCTCAAGCGGGGTCTTGGCGGCTGGCACTATGATCCAGGCAAAAATGTAGAACCAGAAACCGATGGTAGCGCACAATGTCAATAATATCAGCAGCACGCGGATGAGGGTCAGATCGATATTGAAGTAGGCTGCCAGACCGCTGCAGACTCCTGCAATGGAGCGCCGGTCTATGTCGCGGAAAAGTTTGTGCGTCGCCCCTTCGCCGTAGCCGCGCGGGGCTCGTCCGTCAATGGTGCTGCCTGTGGCGCCGGCGTTGCAGGGGCCTCCCTCTGAATAGCCGCCGGCGCAGAAGCTGGAGCCGTCAGGCATTCCTATGGTGCTGATGACGTCGTTTGCCATTGTCAGGGTCACAACCCGGTTGTTCCCCACAAGTGAGGCCTGCAGCAGCTCTGCAATGCGGTTTTCGAGGTCGCATAGGACCTCGTTGTTGCCCATACCGGCGGAGAGCTTTCCGCCGAAGGCTCTGATGTAGTCTTCCAGACGCGCGTAAGCGTCTTCGTCAACGATAAAGTTGGTGTTGCCGATTGCGGCCGAGATAGTTTTTTTCATAACGGCGCAAAGATATATAAATTTATCAATACCTTGCAATACATAGTATAAATTTTTATTGCACCATTAAAAGAAAAAGCCCCGGCCACTGTTCCGAGGCCGGGGCTTTTCAAAAGGAAGCAGGAATTCTACCATCCCGGGGTTTGCCAGTCATCGCCGGTGAGGCTCTTCATCTTGCGGACCTCTTCTTCGTTCATAGGGTACAGCAGATATTTGTCAGCCCCCTTGTTTACGCGGGTGACGAGGCTGATGCGCTGGTAGGTGAGCTTGCCTGTGGATGCGTCTTTGGTGATTTTCATACCGGTGATGTGCTCCTCGGTCTGGTCTATGATTTTCCATCGGCGGACATCATCGAAGCGGAAGTTCTCGAATGCGAGTTCCACACGGCGCTCGTTGCGGATGCGCAGACGCAGCTGGTTCTGCGAGAGGCCCTCGGGCAGGGCGGGCATTCCGCTGCGCTCGCGCACGAGGTTGGTGTACTCTGCGGCAACATCCAGATTGCCCGACTCGCAGGCGCACTCGGCCAGGTTCAGGTACATCTCCGCCAAACGGGCCATATGCACACGGCCGTCGTAGTTGCCGTCCTCGTCGGATATGTCGCGGTTGAATTTGCGCAGATAGTATCCGGTGCGGGTGTTGTAAAGAGAGTTGGCCTCTTCTGAAATTTCGCAGTTGCCGCCCACGAAGGTCTCCACGCGCAGAGAGTCGGGGTTGCCCCACCAGCGGGGTGCGCCGTTGTAGTAGACGGTGCCGTAGAAGCGGGGGTCACGGTTCTCGTAGGGGTTCTCGGGGTCGTAGAGCTTGTTGTTCTTGTTGTAGTTGGGCTGCAGGTGCGCCTCGTCAAGATAGGGCTGCTCCAAATCGAGGATGGGTTCGCCATCGATGGTCTCGTAGGCGTCCACAAGCTCCTGGGTGGGGCAGCAGCCGGCGGAGAGCATACCCTTGGTGGTGGGCAGACCGTTGCCGCGCCACATATCTATGGTGGCATTGTTGGCGAGGATGGTCTCCTTGTCTATGCTGCGGGTGACCACAGCATCACCGTTGGGGTAAACGTGATAGTAGTCGTAGCAGCAGTAGGCCTCTTTTTCGGAGGGGTTGGTGCTGGGGGCGATGTTGAACAGGGAGTGGTCGTGGGTGGCAAGCTGCTCCACAGCCTCCTTGTTTATCTGATAGGCGTATTCCCAGGTGTACTTGCTGCCCTCCTTGTAGTAGAGCGGGCTGGCGGCGTACAGTGCGGTGCGGGCCTTGAGCACCCAGGCGAAGCCCCGGTTGATTTTGCCGTACTGGCCCGAGTTGAGTCTCCAGCGGAAGGCCAGAGGGTCAGACTCGTCTTCTGGGGTTGCCAGAGCGGTGTCAAGCTCCTCGATTATGAAGTCGGCGATTTCTTCCACAGTGTTCAACTTAACCCCCTTGAAGTCCTCGGTTATACTGTAGGGCTCGGTGATAATCACCGCCTGGCCAAAGCGCTTCATAAGCATAAAATAGTGCCAGGCGCGATATACGTGGGCCTTTGCATACCAGAAGTTGAGTTCGTTTTCCGTAATGTTGGTGAACGAAATCTTGTGGCAGTTGGTAAGGAAGTAATTGATGGTGTAGATGTTATTGTAGAAGCCGCCGTAGTTGGAACTCAGCGGGAAGCTGTTCGCCAGAAAATCGGTGGTGTACCAGTTGTAGTAGCTGGAGCCGCTGGTGCGGTCCTGCACGTGGTGACCTTCATCGCTGTATGCGGCGTAGGTAAAGGCGCTGTTCCACTCGGAGTAGTCGCCTATGTTGCTGACCAGCGAGCTGGTGTAGTTGTATTTGGTCCACACCAGTTCGGGATCTACCAGGCCATAGGGTTCGGGTTCCAGCAGATCGCTGCAGGAGGGCAGAACTGCCGCGAATGCGAAGACGGATATGATGAATTTGTGTATTCTTTTCATAATTGCTTTAGAAAGTGACGTTAAGCGCGAAATTGTAAACTCTCATAGGAGCCCAGGTTCCAAGATAACCGCTCTCGGGGTCCATATACTTGCTGGGCATTTTGTCCCAGCAGCAGAGGTTCTGGCCCTGAAGGGCTACGCGGATGTTCTGAGTGTGCAGCTTGCTGCAGAGTCTCTCGGAGATGTTGTATGCGATCTCGGCATTCTTGAGCTTGAGGAAGCTGCCGTCCACAATGTTGTATTCGCTTGTGACGCTGCTCACTGTGCCGGACATCGACAGGGCGGGAGCGGTGATTTTCTCGCCGTTGGCATAGCGCTCCGCAGTCCAGGCGTTCTCGTGAATGTCGCAGAAGTAACCGTCGTTGGCATAGCCGTAGAGGAACTGGTCGCTGATGCTGCGCATATATTTGGTTACGCCATAGAAGAGGGCGCTGACTTCGAATCTCTTGTATTTGAGGCCGATGTTGGCGCTGAAGTATTGGCGGGGCACGCTGGTGTATTCGTAGCTGTCCTGGTCCTTGTAGTTGATCTCGCCGTCGCCGTTGAGATCCTTGAAGCGGAAGTCGCCGGGGCGCACGGTGCCGAGCTGGCTGTAGTCCACGCCGCAGGCGTCAATCTCCTCCTGACTGTTGAAGAGACCGTTGCCGGTGGTGCTTCCCTCGTAGTCGATGCGGTAGCCGCGGATGACGCCTACCGAATAGCCCTGAGTGAAGTAGGGCGATCCGTTGGGCCAGTAGTAGCTTTCGTCCTTGGCAAGCTCGCCCACCTCTATCACGGTGTTCTTGTTGTACCAGGTGGATGCGCCCATAGACAGTGTCCAGTCTTTGTTGAGCTGCTTCTTGAAGCTGGCGCCCAGCTCCCAGCCGTGGTTTTTGAATTTGCCGGTGTTGGTGTCGGGGTAGTTGCCCAGCGAGATTCCCTGGAATATGGGGATGTATGTGGTGCTGCCAATATAGACATTGTCCATATTCTCCTTAAAGATGCTGCCGGTGAAGGTGAGGCAGTTGAACAGGGTCATATCCAAGCCGAAGTCGAGGCCTTTGACCATCTCGGGCTCGAGATTGGGGTTGGCCTGCTTGCCCTGCAGCCAATTGCTGGTAGTGACGTCCGCCTTGTATACGAAGCGGGAGCTTGCCGCCCTTGCCCTGGCGGTGACGCCGTAGCTGCCGCGCAGCTTGAGGTAGGTCAGGATATCGTTGTTCTTGAGGAAATCCTCTTTGCTTGCGACCCAGGCGAGTCCGACGCCGGGGGTGAAAAAGAAGCGGTTCTCGGTGGGGTACTCGTCGCTGCCCGAGTAGCCGAGGCTGCCGTTGATGATGTATTTGTCCTTATAGGAATAAACTCCGTTGATGCCGAAGGTTTCGCTGCGGTAGGGGATGTTGTTCTTGCCGCCGATGTCGCGGTTGGTCATCTCGCGGTGGTTGCCCATAGCCACGGCCTGCACGAAGTGGTCGCCGAACTGGCGCTTGTAGAACATCTTGCCGAAGTATTCGTAGCTGTAGCAGAAGGTGTAGTACTTGGAATAACCGTTGCTGTCGACCTCGGCTCCGAACTGCTTGAACGAAGTGTTGTCGGAGTTGTCGGCCTGATACATCGTGTAGTTGATGGAGTAGTCGATATCCTTATCTCCGCCCCCCTTGAACGAGAAGCCGGCCTGGCCGCCGAGACCCGGGGTAATCATTCCGAAGTCAAAGTTGAGTTTGGCGTCCATATGGGCGAAAGTCGCATATTTTGTGGTGCGGCCGCTATGGGTGAGCTCCGCATAGGGGTTCGTGTAGTAGGAGGTGCTCCAGATGCCGCCCAAATTGCTGCGGCTGCTAAACAGAGGCATATAGGAGATGTCCTTGCCGTCCACAACCGAACCCTCGGGGGCATAGAGGCTGGTGATGGTGGGGGCGGCGATCATTATATGCTTGAGCATATCTGAGTAGCGGACCCTCATACGGTCGCCGGGGGCGCTTCCGAGGCCGTTCTCGATCTTGAAGTCGCCGCGCAGGGTGAACGAAGCCGAGATGAAGTAGTTGAGTTTGGAGTCAAGGTTCGATGTCACGTGGAAGTAATTGGCGCTTCCGGGGTTCATCTTGTAGGTGATGTCCTTGTACTCGGGCTGGTTGAAGAGTGCGCCGGTGTGCATCCACTGGAAGTTGCACATATACTGGACATACTCGCTGCCGCCTCCGATTGAGAGGTAGAGCTTGTCCAGCGTGGTGTAGTTCTTCATAAACTCGTTGTAGTAGTCGTGGCTTGCCCAGGTACCGTCCTTGTAGTTCTGCAGAGCCTGGTCGGAATACTCGGGGTTGAGGCCGTCGTTGATGCAGGCCTGGTTGCGCATAGTGGCAAAGGTGTAGGCGTCGGGCATGCTGTAGCGCTCTGTGTCCATAGAGCGCATAGAGTGGTCATAGCCCACGGTGATTCGGGGTTCGCCCTGCTGGCCGCGGCGGGTGGTGATGCTGATGATGCCGTCGCCGCCGTTAAGGCCGTAGAATGCTTGGGTGGCAGCATCGCGGATAACTGTGATGGACGCGACTTCACGGGGGTTGAAGTAGGTGAAGATATGGCCGTCGTATCCCTCATATTTGATGCCGTCCACCATAAGGGTGATGTTGTTGCCGTTGGGGGAGTGGGTGCCTCGGATGTTCCAGGAATAGTAGGCATCCCAGTTGTCGCCAGTCTCGGGGAACATGCTGGGGTTGCCGTCGAGTTCAAGGCTTCCGAGACCCAGGATGCGACCCATATATGACTCCTGCAGGCGCAGGGTGGGGGTCTTCTCGAGTGTGGAACCGCCTACGGAAGACACGCTGCCGGTGATGAGGTTCTTGCGCATCTTGTGGTGGACGAGATCCACCATACTGTCCTCTCCCTGCGCGTCGGACTTCATAACAATCACGTTGTGTCCGTCGATAATATCACCTATGGTGACTTTCTGGTTGTGGAAGCCTTCATAGGTGACGGTGATGTATGAACTGCCGTCCACAATATTGAAATCGTAGGAGCCGTCGCGGTTGGTGATATACTGGTTGGCTTCGTTTTCGCTGACGATGAGAGCATTGTACAGCGGATTCCCGAATTCGTCGGTAACATAGCCCTTGATGCTGATAATCATTGCGTTCTGGGCCGTCATATTGAATGAGGCGGCAATGAGCAGCAGAATCAGCGTTATTTTATCTCTTATTCGCATATCTTGTTAGTTTGAAGAATGTTAATGACCTATTCCCAGCCGTAGTTCTGGAAGTCGACTCCGGTGATGGTTTTAAGGTTTGAGACCTCGCTCTTGGGCAGGGGACTCAGCTTGCACTGGGGTTCGTAGCCGTGGCGGGGTTCTTCCTCGCGTATGCAGACCCTCTTGTAGGTTGCTGCCGACCAGTCGCCGGCGTAGGTGACATCGACCCCTGTGAGGTATTTGATGCCGGGGATTTCGTCCTCTTTGTTGAGACGGCGGCGGATGTCGAAGTAGCGGGTCTCCTCGAATGCGAGCTCCACGCGGCGCTCGTGATAAACGCGCAGGCGCAGCTGTTCGGGGGTGAGATTGGCAGGCAGGTCGGGCATATGCACGCGCTCGCGGATTTCGTTTACGGCCTCTATTGCGTCTTCGTAGTGGCCTGCATTCACTGCGCACTCGGCAAGGTCAAGGAGAACCTCAGAGAACTTGTACTGGCGCATTGCCGGGCCTGAGAGAGGCGAATTGAGGGTGCAGTTCGGCGGAATGCTCTTGCAGTAGTAATATCCGGTGCGGCTTTGAGAGACATCGGAAGGGAGGGTGCTGCGGTAGTTCTGTCCGCCCGAAGAGATATCGACCGTGTACTGCTTATCCCAATAATACGGAGAACCGTGGTGCAATATGCACTGCTCGAAGCGGGGGTCGCGGTTTTCGTAGGGACGCTGGTCGTTGTAAAGCTTGTTTTCGGGATTGAAATTGGGCTGGAGGTGCTTCTCGTCCTTGTAGGGGTTTTCCAGGTCAAGCACGGGAACGCCGTCGATCGTTTCGTAGGCATCCACCATCTCCTGAGTGGGGCAGCTGCCGCAGTAGCTGATGCTGGTGTGGCGGGAGCCGATGTAGTTGTAAGACCAGCCGGCTGATGCGCCGCCGCGCAGGAAGATGGTCTCCTTGTCGCTGGGAGAGCTCTTGTAGTCGGGGGCTGTGCAGTAGAACTCGCGGTATGCGTTGGCTCCGCCTGTGCCGTACACGCTGGTGTTGGTGCATTTTGTGAAGAGCTCATAGCCGTTTTCGCGCAGCAGATCCACCGTCTTGCGGCTCATCTGGTAAGCCTCCTCCCAGTAGTCGCCGCCTTCGCAGTAGAGAGGGCTGGCGAGATACATCAGCGCGGTGGCCTTGATGGTCCAGGCGATGGCCTTGGTCATACGGGCCGCCTCGTTGCTGCGGGTGATGCGCCAGGGAAGTTCTTCAATTGCGAGGCCACGGTCGCAGTCGGCGAGAATCTGGTCTACATAGTCACGGGCGGGGACCCTGCGGAGATTTTCGTAGGTATCGGTGAGTTCCGTGACATAGTTGAGATATTCGGGGACTTTATCCTCTTCAGAGACACCGTCCTCGTTGTAAAGGTAGAGCGGGCCGTATTCCTTGAAGAGTTCGAACATATAGTATGCGCGCAGAACATAGGCGTCGGCGGTCATACGCCGGCGGTTCTCCTCGCTCTTTACGGGAGTTTCGGGGAGTTCGATGTAGCGCAGGAATATGTTGATGTTGCGGATGCAGTACAGCATGCTTGAGTAGAGATTGCGGGCTGCGGGCCAGCCGGCGGACGAGAAGTTGCCGTCGTAAACCTGATGGGAGAGAGTGCTGCTGGCATCGAAAGAAGACCAGCCCTCATCGGTGAGGCACCAGAGAGGCTCTCCGCCGCTGAACACCCAGCCGCGACCGGGGGTGGCGGTGAGGCAGTAGTTGAGCCAGCCTTCCACATAGTTCTCGTCGTCCCAGATGTCATCGAACTGCAGGTCTCCGGTGTCCTGTTTTTCCATCCAGTCCGAGACCTTGCTGCAGGAGCACATCAGCAGGGCGATGGCGGCAAAGTATATAATGTTTTTGATTTTCATATCCGATCCAATTAGAATTTGATGTTAAGAGCCAGAGAGTATGTCCGGTTCAGAGGGTAGGAGATGGAAGCGCCGCTTGTCTCGGCATCCACTGCCTTTACCCGCTGTGCATCGATGATGAACACGTTGTTGCCGTAGACAATCACGTTGCCGCTGGTGACGCCGAGGGCGCGGAACAGCTTATTCTGGGGAATCGAGTAGGAAACCTGGAGGTTCTTGAGCCTCAAGTATGCGCGGTTGTTGATGAAGAAGTCATTGGCGCGCAGAGAGGTGTTGGAGTATGTGGAAAGGGCGGGATAGTCGATTCTCTCGCCGTTTGCATAGCGCTCCTTAGTCCAGGCGCGGAGATGATAGTCGGTATATGCGCCGGCATTGTCGATTTCGGACACGCCCAGACCCATACGGTAGGCCGACACCTGTCCCATACCGTTGAACTGGGCGGAAATGCCTACGCGGCGGTACTGGATCGAGAAGTTGAAACCATAGCTGATGCAGGGGACGCTGCTGTTCTTGATGGGCACCAGATCGCGGTCGTCGATGCGGCCGTCGCCGTTGGCATCCTTGTAGATGAAGTCACCCATACGGGGAGTGCCGATGTCATACATCTCCTTGCACTTGTCAAGCTCTTCGGCGGTGTTGATATAGCCGTTGCCGTTGCTGTAGTCTATGGCAAGCCCCCACATCTGACCGGGCATAAAGCCTTCGGTGCGCTTGCGGTATGCGTAGCTCTCGTCGAGCAGCACCTCGTCGCAGTAGATTATCTTGGAGCGGGCGTAGGAGAACTGGCCGCCGGCGCTCATGCGGAGTTTCTTGCTGAACTCCTTGCCCCAGTTCATCTCGACCTCGAATCCCTTGTTGGTGGTGACGCCGATGTTCTGGCGCGGAATGCTGCTGGCGGAGATACCGCTGGCAGCGGGAGTGGAGCTGGGGAGGTAGAGGCGGTTGTTGCAGTTCTCGAAGAACACATCCACCTTGCCGGTGAAGTTCTTGAGGAAGCCGAAGTCAACGGCGTAGTTCTGCTTTACCACATTCTCCCAGCTTACATCCTCGTTGCCCAGATAGGAGATGGCCACACCCTTGCCGCTGTACAGGGAGCCGCTGGCGCCGCCTTCGCTCTTGCTGACCGTGGTGTAGTAGAGAAAGCGTTCGCTGCCCAGACGGTCGTTGCCGACCTTACCGATTGAGGCGCGGAACTTGAGCAGGTCCAGACCCTGGATGTCCTTCATAAAATCCTCTTTGCTGGGGGCCCAGCCAACGGAGAAGGCGGGGAAGAAGCCGAAACGCTTCTTGGGGGAGAATTGCTCGCTGCCGTTGTAGCCCATATCGAGCTCGGCCATATATTTGGACTTGTAGTCCCAGGTGACACGGCCAGAAACACCCGCATATTTGTAGGGGAGCGATGTGCGGACTGCGTTCTGCTTATTCATCACACTGCTCATCTTGGCCTCTGCCTGTGCGAACACCATCGCGCCGACGGTGTGGTCGCCGAACTGCTGGTCGTAGTTGGCGCGCAGGTGAAGCTGGAGCATCTGGTTGCCGTATGTGCTGCGGGTGCCGATGGCAAAGGTCTCGTCTTGGTTGCGGACGGTGGCGATGTAGTAAGACTGCTCGCCGGGGTTCTTGGCCTGATAATATGAGTAGGCATCGTAGCCCTTCAGATAACCGCTGAGGGCGCCGCCGGCAAAGTCGTTGTATGCGACGGTGGTGGAGAGGGTGAGACCTTTGAGGAAGCGGCTCATATCATACTCCACGGATGCCTGCGAAATGAGGCTGAAGTTGGTGTTGCAATAGTAGCCCGAACGGTTCACCACAGCCCACGCGGAGGTGCTGGAGGAGTTCTGCCGTGCCACCACAACACCTGCTGGAACCTCGTTGCCTTCGGAATCGTAGTAGCCGGCAACGGTCAGAGGGCCCGGGTTGGTGGGCGGGGTGGTCATTGCGGTCTCGAAGATGGAGGTGCCGCCTACAGGCTGGTTGGTGCGCTGGTAGTAGATGGAGAGCGAGAGGGAAACCTTCAGGCGCTCGTTGAGGTTGAAGTCAAAGTTGTTGCGGATGGTGTAGCGCAACATATTGAACTGAGCGTTATAGCCGAGGGTCTTCTTGGGAAGGATCTTGGTGTTGCCTTCCTGATAGATGATGTTGGCGTTGGTGAAGTAGCGGGTCTTCTTGCTGCCGCCCTGCATATTGATGGAAACGCGCTCCGTGGGGGCGAACTTGGCGATGGACTCCTTGTACATATTGCGGTTGGGGAAGAAGGGGTCGCCGCTCTGCTCGCGGAACTTGGCTATCTGATAGTCGGTGTAATCGGGCTCGAAACCGTCATTGATGCGGGCCTGGTTGCGCAGCTGGGCGTGCTCCCAGGAGTTGACCCTGGTCCAGGGGAAGTGGAGGGAGGCGACGCTGGTGGTGAGCTGGGCGCTGAGAACGGTCTTGCCCGACTCGCCGCGGCGGGTGGTGATGAGGATGACGCCGTTTGCACCGCGGGAACCGAAGATGGCGGTGGAGGCGGCATCCTTGAGCACAGTGACGCTCGCAACCTCGTTGACATCCATAAGACCCAGCTTGTCGGCCTGTTCGTCGGAAGGCACGCCGTCGATGAGCAGCAGCGGGGTGTTGTCGGAAGAGGTACCCTGACCGCGAAGATAGATGGTCACGGCGTCGGCACCGGGCTGACCGCTGTTCTGGATAGTCGTAAGACCTGCCACGCGGCCGGCGAGTGCGTTACCGAAGTTGGGAACCTGGGTTTCGATGAGTTCTTCGTTGGAGACGGTCTCGATGGCACCGGTGATGGTGACCTTCTTCTGGTGACCGTAGGCCACGACCACAGCTTCGTCGATAGCCTGCTTGTCCTCCTCGATGAAGACGGCGATTTTGGATTTGTTGCCGACGGTCACCTTTTTTGTGACGTAGCCGACAAAGGAGACCTCGAGCACGGCGTCAGCCGGCACTTTGGAAAGGACGATGACACCGTCGGCATTGGTAGAACCGCCGATGGTCTCACCGATGACCACGACATTGGCGCCCGGAACGGGGCCCATACTGTCGGTCACGGTAACGGTGATGGTACGTCCTTGATACTCGTTGACAGCCATTGCCGGAATGATTCCGACGGAGGTCATCAACAACAGCACAATCGCCAAGAAAGCACACGGGGGTGATAATTTCATATCGTTTTTTTCTTGATTATTTGGTGTTAAGCCCCCTTATGGGGTTATAATTTCGCAAATTTAAAAGTAATTTGCAATAATAAAAACACCGATCAAGAAAAAACCGCTATAAAACGTGCTCTGTGAGGTATTGTGCGATATGTACGGCGTTGGTTGCGGCTCCGATTCTGAGGTTGTCGGCCACTACCCACATATTGAGGGTGTTGGGCTGCGAAAAGTCGCGGCGCAGACGTCCCACGAACACTTCGTTGCGGCCAAAAGCGTCCAGAGGCATAGGGTAGACGTTGTTGGAGGGGTCATCGCAGAGGACGCACCCGGCGGCCTTGCCGTCGGCGAAGATGGCCTTAACATCGTTAAGGTCGAAATCACGTTCAAACTCCACATTCACGGCCTCGCTGTGGCCGCCGGTGACCGGCACACGCACGGTGGTGGCGGTGACCTTGATGCTCTCGTCGCCGAAGATCTTGACGGTCTCGTTGGTCATCTTCATCTCCTCCTTCGTGTAGCCGTTGTCCAGGAACACGTCGATGTGGGGGATTACATTGCGGTCGATATGGTGGGGATATGCGTCGGGCAGATCCTGAGCCTGCTCGCCGCGCTCGCGCTTCATCTGCTCGATGCCCTTCATTCCGCTGCCGGTGACCGACTGGTAGGTGGACACAACCACCCTTTTTATCTTGTAGCGCTCGTGCAGGGGAGCGAGGGCCAGCACCATCTGGATGGTGGAGCAGTTGGGGTTAGCGATGATCATATCATCTGCAGTAAGCACGCTGCCGTTGATTTCGGGCACGACCAGCTTCTTGGTGGGGTCCATACGCCACTGCGATGAGTTGTCCACCACGCGGCAGCCAGCCGCCGCGAATTCGGGAGCCCACTCCTTTGACACGGAGGCCCCTGCAGAGAAGATGGCGATGTCGCAGCCTGCGGCAACTCCGTCGGCCAGGGACACAACACTCCATCCGCGGCCGCCGAAGGTGACCTTTTTGCCTATGGAACGCTCTGATGCGCAGGGCACGAGCTCGCTCACGGGAAAGCCTACCTCTCCCAAAACCTCAATCATTTTACTGCCGACCAGACCGGTGGCACCTACAACGGCTACTTTGTACTGTTTCATAATCAGAATATGTCGAAGTGTTTTTTGATGCAATCTGAAATCTGCGCGCTCTCAAGCAGAAAGCCGTCGTGGCCGAAGTCGGAGGTGATGACCTCCAGACTGGCGCCTGGGATGGCCTCCGCCATCCGGCGGCTCTCCTCCACGGGGAAGAGTATGTCGCTGTCTATAGCGATGCAGAGGGTGTGCGCGGTTATGTTTTTGAGGGCGCATTCCACGCCGCCGCGCCTGCGCCCAACATTGTGGGTGTCCACGCCCAGGGTCAGGACGTAGTAGGAGTAGGCGTCAAAGCGGTTGCAGAGCTTCTGCCCCTGGTACTGCTGATAGGTGACAGCGCGGTTCGCAATCAGAAAGTCGGGGTTGGATTCCGCCTGGGTGCGGCCGTAGCCCTCGTAGTTGCGGTAGGTGACAAGGGCCATGCTCCGGGCGGCGCAGAGTCCCGCCTGCCCGCCGTGCGCATCCTTGCTCTCGGCAAAGGTGGGGTCGGCGCGCAGGGCCATCCGCTGCGCCTCCAGCGTGGCGGTGCACCAGGGGCTCACTATGGCGCTGGTGGCAATCAGGCAGAGGTTTCTGATGCGGTCGGGGTAGCCCGTGGCCCACTCCACCGACTGGAAACCGCCGTTGCTGCCTCCTATCAGGAGGTCTATTTTGTCTATGCCAAGATGCTCTCGCAGCAGCTCGTGGGCGCGGGTCAGGTCGCGGATTGTAATCAGCGGAAAGTTGGCCAGCGGCGCCTTGGCGTAGGTTGTGGGGCCGGTGGTGCCGTAGCAGCTGCCGATTATGTTGGCGCACACGATAAAGTATTTGTCGGTGTCGAACAGCAGCCCCTTGCCCACCAGGGATGACCACCACTCTTCAGGATTGGAATTGGCGGTGAGGGCGTGGCATATCCAGACGACGGGCCGGCTGCCCCGCTCCTCGGCAGAGGTGTGGTAGCAGATATCGATTCCGTCCAGGGTCCCGCCCGCTTCCAGGGGGAAGGGCTTGTTGTATGTGTAGATGTGTCTGAACATTGGGCGGCAAATTTATCTTAAATTTTTTAACTAATGAAAAATATGTGCTGGTGAGAGGATTGCAATAAAAAAAGGCCAACTTAAAAAGTTGACCTTTTGATTTGATTATAATTATAAACTTTATTTGATCTTGGCGAATTCCACGTCATCCTCTGCCCTGGCCTTGAGGTCTGCGGAAGATTTGATCTTTGCAAGTTCTGCCTTTGCGGCTGCGGCCTTGCCCTGACGTGCGGCGATGATGGCGCGCTCGTAAGCTGCTTTTTCGCTGTTGTCGTTCTTCAGCAGGGAAGCGGCCTTGTCGAGGTCACCGTTGAGAATGTAGGCAAGAGCCTCGTTCTCGTCGCCGGTGCCGGCAAGTTTCTTGACTGCGGAAGCGTAGTTGCCCTGGAGGATGTCGAGAGTACCGCTGTTGATCTTGCTGGAAGCGTCGCTGTCCTTTGCAAAATACTCGGCTGCCTTGCTCAGGTTGCCCTTGCGCAGTGCGAGCACTCCGCGCAGGTTGTTGATGCCCTCCATATCCTTGTCGCTGATCTTGTTGATTACGGTCTCGGCCTGGGAATCCTTGTTCTGGTCAAGGTAGATGCAGGCGGTGTTGAATTTGGCGCGGTCGCTGTCGTATTTCTTGATGGCGTGGTTGTAGATGTCGAGTTTTGCGTCAACGTCGTCGGTGAGAGTTGCGCTGTGCAGGAGAGCTTCCTCGTCAAGCACGTCGATATTGTTGGCAACCAGGCTCTTCAGCTCCTCTGCGGTGTAGTTCTGGAACTCCACGTTGGTGATGAAGCGCGCGCGGCGCAGTTCGGGGAGGACATCTTTTGCAAGTGTGCCGTAAACGCTGGACATATTCTTGATTTCACGCTCGCGGACATCGGGGTCGCTGTACATGGAGAGGACGCGGAGAATGAGATCCTTGTCTTCGATGTTGGAGTTGTTCACCAGCTCCTGGAAGCCTTCCCAGTCCTCGCCGATGCTCATAGTGCTCACGGCGCCGGTCTCAAGCTTCTTGGACACCTGATTAAAGGCGTTCTTGGCAGTTTTCTCGCGGCGGCCGGAGAGCTCGTTGTTGAGTTTCTCGGGGCCATCGGGAGATGCGTATGCCACGATGTCGGTGCCCACGATGGTGCGGCGGCTGTCGTTCATCACATCCTTCACGCCGTCGCAGTACTCCTTGATGCTCTCGCCTTTGAGCTGGTTGGAGCGGACGTCGGCGCTGTTGATAAGGTAGAGGATCTGGGCCTCGACCTCCTCGGGAATCACATACTGATAGCCGTCGGCAGCAAGGGCGTATGCGCCGGTGCTGTGGGCGAGCTTGTAGGTGGTGTTGGCACCGTCAGCAATCTTGATGTCTTCGGGGAACGCCCAGGATTTCTTCTTGTATTTGACAACGGCGCGACCCACGAGTTCGGATTTCTCCATACCCTTCTCGTAGGGGAAGCTGACATGCTCGGTGATGCTGGCGCCGTCGGTACCCACTGTCTTGTAGTTCTCGGTGACTTTCTCGCCCTGGTAAACGAAAGGCTCGCCGGCAACTTCCCGGCCGTCGAACTTCATTACGGGAGTGACCTCGAGAATGGCTTTCTTGTGGAAATACTTCTCGGGGAAGGTGACTGTAACATCGGCATCGATGTTGTCTGCGACTACCTCCAGAACCTCGGGATTGCACTCAATCTTCACGAGATCTGCAAGGTCGGCCATTTTGGACACCTTGTTGCAGGACACAAGGGCCAGGCAGGCTACTGCAATAGCAAATGTCTTTTTCATTTCTGTTGGATTTTATATAACTTATAAACTATCCGTTTTAAAGCAGCAAATATAGTAATATTAAGGGACAAGTGAAGAAAAAAATGTAAATTCGCCCGTATGAATTACGAAGCTATCAAACAGAGATTCGGAATAATAGGCGACTCGGCGGCGCTGGACAACGCCATAGGCGTGGCGCTGCAGGTGGCCAAGACCGACCTCTCTGTGCTTGTGACGGGAGAAAGCGGTGTGGGAAAAGAGGTTGTGCCGCAGATAATCCACTACAACAGCCCCCGCAAGCACAATGTTTATCTCTCCATAAACTGCGGCGCCATCCCGGAAGGGACCATCGACTCGGAGCTTTTCGGCCACGAGAAAGGCTCCTTTACCGGAGCTACAGAGGCCCGCAAGGGTTATTTTGAAGAGGCCGACGGCGGCACCCTCTTCTTGGACGAGGTGGCCGAGCTGCCCCTCTCCACCCAGGTGCGTCTGCTGCGCGTGCTGCAGACGGGAGAATTTATGAAGGTGGGATCTTCCAAGGTGATAAGGACTGATGTGCGGGTGGTGGCCGCCACAAACATAGACCTGCGCCGCGCCATAGAGACGGGACGCTTCCGCGAGGATCTCTATTTCCGCCTGAACACCGTGCCAATCCGTATGCCGGCACTGCGCGACCGCAAAGAGGACATACACAAGCTGTTCCGCAAATTCGCGCTGGACTTTGCGACCCGCTATTCGATGCCCTCGGTCAAGCTCACCCCCGATGCCGTGGCACGCCTTGAGGAGTATCGCTGGCCCGGCAACGTGCGCGAGCTTAAGAGCGTGGCGGAGCGCATTTCGGTGATGGAGACGGAGCGGCTGATAGACAGCCACACGCTGGCCAAATATCTGCAGAACGAACTTAACGTGTCGGTGCCCGCCCTGAGCGGCAGCGCGTCGGCCGACTATATGAGCGACCGCGACATTATCTTCAAGATGATTATGCAGCTCAAGCAGGACATAGAGCAGCTCAAGACGCGCGTGGACGCCCTTTCGAGCTCCGGGCGCAGAGTCTCCAGCAAGGCCAGCCTGCTGGTGGACGATGAGCAGGGGCGCGACTTCGGTGGCGAAGAGGCGCCGCAGGAGTCAAGCCTGGTGCCGGTGCGTTACGGCGCCGATAGTGTTCAGGAGGACTTGGAGCCGGAGCGGGATGAGCCCGCAGTGGAGGATCAGGTCTCTGAAGCCGCCCCTCTGCCCCGGAATCTCTCCATAAGCGACAACAAGGCGGATCTGATTGCAAAGGCTCTTGAGAAGCATCACGGCAACCGGGGCAAGGCCGCCGAGGAACTTGGAATATCGGAGCGCACGCTCTACCGTAAAATCAAAGAGTTGGGACTCAAATGAAAATCTACAGACATCTGATGGCCTTGGGCGCGGCGCTGCTGTGCCTTGCAGGCTGCGGCATTTATTCGTTTTCGGGCACATCCATCCGTCCCGATGTGAAGACAATCACCATAGAGCCGGTGTTAAACAATGCTATGAAGGTGAATCCGTCGCTGGCCAACGACCTCACCGAGGCTCTCAAGGATAAGTTCAAGAAGCTCACCAGCCTGGAGCAGGTGGAGATGGACGGCGACTTGCTGCTGGTGGTGACGGTGGAGTCATACGACGTGAAGGCGCAGGGTGTGGCCAAAGACGAGACGCCGGCGCAGAACCGCCTCACGGTGACCTGCAGGGCCACTTTCGAGAATGTGAAGCACCCCGAGGAGAATTTTGAGAAGAAGTCCTTCGCGGCATATCAGGACTATGACGCCGAAATGTCGCTGGACGAGGTGGAGTCAACGCTGTGCGAGGATATAGTGGAGACTTTGGTGGAAGATATCTTCAATGCCTCCGTTGCGCAGTGGTAGCGATTTAAAATTTGCTATATCGCAAAAAATATACTTAATTTGCACCCCCTAATAGACTAGAAACAAATAATTAACGATAATATGCAAGCTATTTACATCACCATTTCGGTAATCATTGTGGTGGCAAGCGTGCTTCTGACACTCATCGTGCTGGTGCAGAACTCCAAGGGAGGCGGCCTTGCAGCCAACTTCGCTGCGGGCAACAGCACCTTCGGCGTGCGTCAGACCGCCGACTTCCTTGAGAAGACCACCTGGGCGCTGGCGGCAGTAGTGCTGGTGCTCTGCATCGTGGCCACCTTCTTCATTCCCAAGAGTGCCAAGGGCGGTGCATCCGGTATCGAGAAAGAGCTGCAGATGGCGGTTCCTGCCGCAGGTCAGCCCGAGCTCCCCGCAAACACCATCGCCGTTCCCGCAGAGGGTGGCGAGGTTGCCGCTCCTGCAGAGACTCCCGCAGAGTAATCAGCGCAGAAGCGCTGCCAAAACAGGCGGGCCCGCAAGGGTCCGCCTGTTTTGGCTTCAGCTTTTCCTTTCAGACGCGCACCGCCGCGCGGCTGGGAGATGGCGTAAAGCGATGCCCGCAATCAGGCGGAAAGCTGCCTTAAGTCTGCCATAAACTAAAAAAGCCAGCCCACATTGGGCTGGCTTTTTAATATGTAGCGTAACTGTTTACTCTGCGTTGTTGCCCGAGTTGCGGCGTCCTCCGCGACGGTCGCCATCGCGACGCTCGCGACGGTCACCTGTGCGGCGCTCGCCTGCGCGACGGTCGTCACGGCGTCCCCCGCGACGGTCGCCTGTGCGGCGCTCGCCTGCGTTGTTGGCTGCGATGACACCTGCGTTGGGGCTGAGGTCACGTTTGCCGTAAACCTCACCGTTGCAGATCCAGACCTTTACGCCAAGCACACCCACTTTGGTGTGAGCCTCGGCAAGGGCGTAGTCGATGTCTGCACGGAATGTGTGCAGAGGAGTGCGACCCTCCTTGTAAAGCTCGTTGCGGGCCATTTCGGCACCGCCCACGCGGCCGCTGATGAGGATTTTGATACCCTCGGCGCCGGAACGCATAGTGGATGCTACAGCCATCTTGATGGCGCGGCGGTATGACACGCGGCCCTCAATCTGGCGGGCGATGTTGTTGGCTACGATATTGGCATCGGTTTCGGGGCGCTTAACCTCGTAGATGTTGATCTGAACGTCTTTTCCGCAGACCTTCTTGACCTCCTGCTTGAGAGTCTCAAGCTCCGCGCCGTTCTTGCCGACGATGATGCCCGGTCTTGCGGTGTGGATGGAGATGGTGATGACCTTCATTGTACGCTCAATCACAATGCGGCTCACAGAAGCCTTGGAGAGGCGTGCGCTGAGATATTCGCGAATCTGAGCGTCGTCTTTGATGCGCTCGGGATAATTACCGCACCAGTTGGAGTCCCAACCACGGGTTATACCTATACGGTTGCTGATAGGATTAGTTTTCTGTCCCATAATTTATGCTTCCTCCTTTACCGGTTGATTTTTGGTGGCGAGTATCACTGTGACGTGGTTGCTGCGCTTGCGCACGCGTGCTGCGCGGCCCTGAGGGGCGGTGCGGATGCGTTTGAGTGTGCGGCCTTCGTCTACCATAATGGTCTGAATGTAAACATTGCCGTTTTCAAGCTCCTTGCGGCTGCCCTCGTTCTTGGATTCCCAGTTTGCGATGGCGCTGCGCACAAGCTTGGAGAGCCTCTTTGCGGGCTCCTTCTTCGAATATCTGAGGATATCCAAAGCCTGATTGACCTCCTTGCCGCGGATGATGTCCGCTACCAGACGCATCTTGCGGGGAGATGTGGGTACATCGTTCAGCTTTGCTATAGCTGTACGACTCTTTATTTCTTTAAGCCTCTCGGCCATTTCTCTTTTTCGAGCTCCCATAGTAATTTAGCTGTTAACGATTACCACTGTGACCTCTGAATGTACGCGTAGGAGCAAACTCGCCGAGTTTGTGGCCCACCATATTCTCAGTGACATAAACCGGAATAAATTTGTTTCCGTTGTGCACTGCGATCGTATGACCTACAAAATCAGGAGAAATCATGCTGGAACGCGACCAGGTCTTGATTACTGCTTTTTTCATTGTCCCTTCATTCATTGCGATGACTCTTTTTTCGAGAGCCTCCTGAATGTACGGACCTTTTCTAAGTGAACGACTCATAATTCCTGAAATTTATTCCGTTATTATTTCTTTTTCCTTTCGATGATGAACTTGTTGGAAGTCTTCTTGGGATTGCGAGTCTTGTAACCCTTGGCGATCAGGCCCTTGCGTGAACGGGGATGTCCACCGGACGCGCGGCCTTCACCACCACCCATCGGGTGATCCACAGGGTTCATAACGACACCGCGGTTGCGAGGCCTGCGGCCCATCCAGCGGACGCGGCCGGCCTTGCCGTGAGACTCCAGGTTGTGATCTGCATTGGACACCGTGCCGACGGTTGCGCGGCAGGTCACGAGCACCATACGGGTCTCGCCCGAAGGGAGACGGAGGATTGCGTGATTGCCCTCGCGAGCGGTAAGCTGAGCGTAGGTGCCGGCCGAGCGTGCCATCACGGCACCCTGACCGGGACGGAGCTCGATGCAGTGAACCAATGTTCCGAGAGGAATTTCACCAAGCGGAAGCGTGTTGCCGATTTCAGGAGCGACACCCGAGCCGGAGGCTATCACCTGGCCGACCTTGATGCCGTTAGGAGCAACGATATAGCGTTTTTCGCCATCTTCATAAACCACAAGGGCAATGCGTGCAGTGCGGTTGGGGTCATATTCGATGGTTTTGACGGTAGCTGTGTATTTGTCTTTGTCGCGGAGGAAGTCGATGACACGGTACATCTGTTTGTGACCGCCGCCGATATAGCGCATTGTCATCTTGCCCTGGTTGTTGCGGCCGCCCGACTTGCGGATGGGCTGCAGAAGGGACTTCTCGGGAGTAGTGCAGGTGATCTCTTCGTAGGTGCTGATCGCCTTGTTTCTCTGACCGGGGGTTACCGGTTTGAATTTACGTACTGCCATAATTTTTCCGGTCCTTAAATGTTACTGTAGAAATCAATCTTGTCATCCTTGGCCAAAGTCACATAAGCTTTCTTATAGTGATTAGCACGCCCGGTCAGCATACCGGCTTTGGTAAAGCGGCTTTTCTTTTTGCCGTGGTAGTTGACAGTGTTGACGCTCAAGACTGCAACATTATATGTCTGCTCAACCGCCTGCTTGATCTCTATTTTGTTTGCATTGCGGTCAACAATGAAACCGTAACGGTTCAACTTATCGCCTTGAGCCGTCAGTTTTTCGGTTACGAGTGGCTTAATTAATATTCCCATCGCTTTAGATTATTTTTGTCTTTCGGCAAGGATATCCTGGACACCGTCCACCAGAACCATGCGGTTTGCATTCAGGATGGTGTAGGTGTTGATCTCGTCAACAGTGATGACTTTGACCTCAGGAAGGTTGCGAGACGATAAGTAAATGTTGTTCGAGTTCTCGGGAAGGACTACCAGAGTCTTGCGGCCGTTGGCCTTGAGTGCGTCAAGAATCTTGATGAACTCCTTGGTCTTGGGTGCGTCCATTGCAAAAGGCTCAACCATAGTGATAGCCTCCTCCTGCGCCTTGTAGGTGAGGGCGGAGTTGCGGGCAAGCTGCTTGAGCTTTTTGTTGAGCTTGAAGCCGTAGTCGCGGGGCTTGGGGCCGAAGATGCGGCCGCCGCCTACGTATGTGCCGGCCTTGATGCTGCCGTGACGCGCTCCGCCGCCGCCTTTCTGGCGACCCATTTTCTTGGTGCTGTGAGCGATCTCGCTGCGGTCCTTACTCTTGTGGGTACCCTGACGCTGGTTAGCCAGATACTGCTTAACATCAAGGTAGATTGCGTTATCGTTCGGCTCGATGGCGAAGATAGCGTCGTCAAGAACGGCTTCCTTGCCGGATGCGGTTCCATCGATTTTGTAAACTGCCAATTTCATAATGCTAAGCCTCCAATGTTACATAAGACCCTTTGGCTCCGGGAACCGAGCCTTTAACTACGATAAGATTGTTTTCAGGAATAACCTTGATTACCTGAAGGTTGAAAACTTTAACGCGGTCACATCCCATATGACCGCCCATTCTCGTACCGGGGAAGACTCGGCTAGGCCATGCGCAGGCACCCAGTGAACCGGGCTTGCGAAGTCTGTTGTGCTGGCCGTGAGTCTGTCCTCCTACACCGGCGAATCCGTGGCGCTTTACGACGCCCTGGAAACCTTTACCCTTGGAGGTGCCGGTTACGTCGACCCATTCTGCAGATGCAAGATCTGCAACGGTGATGGTGTCTCCGAGCTTGAGGGAGTCGATGTCAAAAGACTTGAACTCCACCAGTTTGCGCTTCGGAGTGGTTCCTGCCTTCTCAAAATGGCCCTTGAGAGCCTTGCTGGCGTGTTTCTCTGAAATTTCGTCATAGGCAAGCTGTACAGCGGCATAACCATCTTTTTCTACTGTACGAATTTGCGTAACAACACACGGACCAGCCTCAATTACGGTGCAAGGTACATTCATACCGTTTGCATCGAATACGGAAGTCATTCCGACTTTCTTTCCAATTAATCCAGGCATTGTAGATAATTTGGTGTAAATAAATTAGTTGTAAAAAGTCCGCACTTTTTGCGGGCTGCAAATATACGATTAATTCTCAAATTATCAACAAGTTTTTTACTACTTTTGTGGGTCGCTCGAGGCCGCAGGGGCCGTCGGGCGGATTTTAAAAACTGACAGATATGCAAAGAAGAGATTTTCTCAAGTACGGAGCTCTGTTTGCCGGAGCTATGACGCTGGATATGGGGGCCTTTGCAAGGGCCGTCGCAGAATTTGGCGCCCCCCGCCTGCGGGTGGGGATTCTGAGTGACATCCACATAAAGACCGGGGCGGACATCCCGCTGCTGGAGCGCACCTTGGGCTATTTCCGCGACAGGGGCGTGGATGCGGTGCTGATTGCCGGCGATATGGCCGACAGCGGCCTGGAAAAGCAGATGCGCCTCATAAGCGAGTGCTGGTTCAAGGTATTCCCGCGCGACCGGGGCGCAGACGGAGGCAAAGTGGAGAGGCTGTTCATTTACGGCAACCACGACATCGAGGGACAGACCTACGCCATAGGCGAAGATGTGCTGGCGGGAGAGGATCGCGAGACAATGGTGCGGCGCGAGGAGATCCGTCCCCGCAAGGAGAAACTGTGGAAAAAATACTGGAAGGAGGAATACCGGCCCATATATATCAGGGAGGTGAAGGGTTACAAGTTCGTGGGGGCGCACTGGACCAACTGGCAGAACACCCCGGGGCTGCAGGAGTTCCTCTGTGAACACGATGCCGAGCTCAAAGGGGATAAGCCCTTCTTCTATTTCCAGCACCCCCATCCCAAGGGGACCACGGGAGGAGAGCTGGCCTGGGGGCAGGACAACGGCGAGGTGACGGCCGCTTTGAGCCGCTATCCCAACTGCGTCTGCTTCAGCGGCCATTCCCACCACGCGCTCAACGACGAGCACGTGCTCTGGCAGGGGGCCTTTACCAGCGTGGGCACGGCGTCGCTCTCTTATTGCAGCCTGAACGGCGGGAGGGAGAACACCGTGATATGGGACGGCGCCGGCTACCCCACGGAAATGCAGGTGATGGATATGCAGCAGGGGCGGCAGGGGCTCGTGATGAGCGTCTATGACGACACGATATGCCTGGAGCGGCGCGACTTTCTCTACGAAAAGCCTATGGATTCCAACTGGATAATCCCCGTAGGGGCGGCCCGCAGGCCCTGCACATTTGATGAGCGGGCGGCGGCGGAGGTAGCGCCCCGTTTTGCACAGGGCGATGCCGCGACCGTCAGCCGGAGCGAAACGCCCGAAGGGCGGCGCCTGGTCACCGTGCATTTCCCCAATATCCTTTCGCGCGGCGGCGGGGTGCGCGCATACGACTTTGAGGTGACACTGGAGCATCGGCGGGCGGACATAACGCTCGTGTCGGGCCAGAAGCGGGTATTCTCGCAGCACCGGATGAACTGCGAGGAGCAGGACACGGGAGAGGTTACCTGCGTGTTTGCCTTCGACGATATTCCGCACAAGTTCCCCTGCCGCTTCGCGGTGCGTCCCTGCGGCTGCTTCGGGGCCAAGGGAGAGCCGATATACACCGGCTGGCAGATGTTCGAATAGGCGTCAGATGCGGCCGCAGTCGCAGATCAGATCGTGCAGACGGCTGCAGAACGCGGTGTTAGAGAGCAGTTCCTCCAGAGTCAGGTGCATTCTGTAGCGCCAGTAGTGGTTGTGCACTGCGGGGATGTTGACCCGCTCGTCGGCGGGGTCGCCGCCGTAGCAAATGCCGCCGTCGAGTGCCAGAATGTCCTGCAGGGGGAAGATCGCCAGCATCGCCGGGCTCTTAAGATGGGCGCGCAAGATGCTTTCGGCAATCTGCGGCGTGCAGTGCGGCGGCGCCTCTCCCTCCATCTTGAGCATATTGTTGTAGTAGCGCCGGGTGGCGGCGCGATCCTCTTCCCACCAGGCCCTCAGGGTCGATGTGTCGTGCGATGATGTGGTGCAGACGCAGCAGAGGGGATAGCGCGCCGGGTCGGCGAATTCTTCCGAAGGGTCTTTGGGCATCCGCTGCACCTCCAGGCTCAAAATACCCAGCTGCTCCATTACCGGGGCCACGCAGGAGGGAATCATCCCCAGGTCTTCTCCGCAGCAGAGCATATCCGAGGCGCGCATCAGCGCGGGCAGTTTGCCCAGGGCGCTGCTGCGCCAGAGATTGTTGTGGCGGCGGTAGAAGAAAGCTTCGCTGATGCGGTCGAAGGCGGTGCGCAGATCGGGCTGTAGCGCCTTGTAGGCCTCTGTCTGCTGCGCGGCGATGCGGGGGTGGAAAAACCCCTCGCGGCGCGGATCCTCCACAAACAGGCAGTCGCTCTCATCGCCCGATGCGGCATCTTTCTTCGAAAGGTCAAATCCCGCCTTTTCCAATTCTGCGGCGCTGAACGGCAGGGCGGGGGAAAAGTGCCCCATAATGCCGCTGCTGTAGCGCGAAGGAATCTCCCAGATGCGGAAAAAGCCCAGCAGATGGTCTATGCGGTAGGCGTCGAAGTAGCGGCTCATCTTGTGCAGGCGCCGCCGCCACCATCGGAAGCCGTCTTGAGCCATACGCTCCCAGTTGTAGGTGGGGAAGCCCCAGTTCTGCCCGTCGGCGCTGAAGGCGTCGGGCGGGGCTCCGGCTTGCATATCGAGGTTGAAGAGCTGCGGCTCGGCCCACACATCGGCGCTGAAGGGGCTCACCCCGATGGGCAGGTCTCCCTTGAGGGCGACGCCCCGGAGGCGGGCGTAGGCTGCCGCCTCTTTAAGCTGACGGTCGAGCGTATATTGCACCCAAAAGACAAAATTGACCCTATGCGGATTGGCTTTGGCATATTCCCGTCCCTTTTTGAGGGTGTATTTTGAGTATTCGCCCCACTGACAGGTGCGCACGGTGCCGAAATCCTCCCGCAGGCAGCTGAAGACGGCGTACGGGAGCAGCCACACGGAGTTCTCTTTGACAAATGTGGCGAAGTCCGCGTCGTTTTCAAGATCCATGCAGGATTTCTCGAAAACATTGTGCAGCAGCCGCATCTTTTCGCAGAAGGTGCGCTCGTAGTCCAGGGCGGGGAGGGAGTTGAGCTCCCGCTGCAGCCTGATATAATCCTCATCGGCCGCAACTCCCGCTTCGGGGAGATTCGCATATATCGGGTGCAGGGCAAATGAACTTGCGGCATTGTATGGGTAGGAGTCGGTCCAGGTGCCGCTGATGGTGGTGTCGCATATCGGGAGCAGCTGGATTATGTGCCCCCCGCAGGCGGCAGTCCAGTCGGCCAGCAGCCTGAGGTCGCCGAAATCCCCCACGCCGAAGCTCCCGCAGCCGCGCAGTGAAAAGAGGGGGACGGCGACTCCTGCGGCGCGCAGTGCGGGGCGGGAAAAGCGCGGGGCGGCCTCCTGCAGCACCAGGGCGTGGCCTTCCCCGGGGATGCGGCAGGTGCGGTTCTCGCCCTCCTCCCAGTGGAGTATGCGGCCCGTAGAGGCATCTGCTATGACATATTTATAATGGAAGACATCTCCGAGGGCTGTGCCCGCAATATTCAGGCGGCCGCTCCAGCCGGCATCGCTGCCGCAGTTTTTAAGCCCTGGCGAGGTGCCGGCACCTTGCGCAGGAGTCAGAGCGAGCGGTGTGTGCCAAAGCCCCAGATCCGGGATGTCTCCGGCAATGCCCAGCACCTCGCCCGGCCGGATGTCGGCGAAAGTTGTGTGCAGCAGAATGTTGCAGCGGCGTTCCCGCGGAAGGGAGGCCGGCTTCTGCCGGCGCAGTATAACATCCCTGAAGGCGGACGCCCAGAGGGGGGAATCCTCCGGGCGGTCTTGCCAGAGGTCGCGCACATAGACCGTTTCGGCTCCGGAAGGGGCTGCCGGCAGCCTGTGGCCGCGCCATTCGCGGCGCAGCACCTCTGAGCCGCGGCGCAGCTGATAGCGGTAGCGGCGCTCCCGGCCAAATTTTGAGAGGGGCAGGGAGATGCTCCAGAAGCCTCCGAGAGGCTCCATTTCATATATTTCGCCCCCGTGGCAGAGCACGATGCGCTCCCCGTCGCCGGCTATGTAGTGCAGAGAAAAAAACAAAGTGCGAGTGGCTGTCATTGTCAGGAATGCTGATAAGCGATGCGCAAAATAATAAATTTAGGTTAAATGGTTAAAATTTTAAACCTTTGCAGACAGAAATTTGAGCTATGAATACACTTTTTGACAAAATTTGGGACAAGCACGTGGTGCAGATAGTAGAAGACGGCCCCACACAACTGTACATAGACCGGCTTTATTGCCACGAAGTTACAAGTCCACAGGCTTTTGACGGCCTGCGGGAGCGCGGCATCAAACCTTTGCGTCCAGAGCAGGTGGTATGTATGCCCGACCACAACACCCCGACCCACGACCAGGACAAGCCCATAGCCGACCCTGTATCAAAAAAGCAGGTTGACACCTTGGCGGCGAATGCCGCCGAATTCGGCCTGGAGCACTACGGGATGCTGGACGAGCGCAACGGAATAATCCACGTCGTAGGGCCCGAGCGCGGCCTTTCGCTGCCCGGAATGACCATAGTGTGCGGCGACTCCCACACCTCCACCCACGGCGCGATGGGCGCGGTGGCGTTCGGCATCGGCACCAGCGAAGTGGAGATGGTGCTCGCATCGCAGTGCATACTGCAGCAGAAGCCCAAATCGATGAGAATAAATGTGGAGGGGACTCTTGCAAAAGGGGTAACCGCCAAGGATGTGGCCCTCTACATTATGAGCAGGATGACCACCAGCGGCGCCACGGGCTACTTTGTGGAGTATGCCGGCAGCGTGGTGCGCGACCTCTCGATGGAGGGGCGCCTTACACTTTGTAACCTCTCGATAGAGATGGGTGCGCGCGGCGGTTTTGTGGCTCCCGACGACAAGACATTCGAATATATCAAGGGGCGCGAGAGAGCACCCCGAGGCGAGGCCTGGGACCGCGCCGTGGAGTATTGGCGCACCCTGCGCAGCGGCGATGATGCGGTGTTTGACCGTGAGGTGACCTATCGTGCCGAGGATATAGAGCCGATGGTGACCTACGGCACCAACCCCGGAATGGGAATGGGTGTCAGCGGCACAATTCCCGCCCTGGAGAGCGTGCCCGAGAGCGGCCGCGCCTCTTTTCTGCGCTCGCTTGACTATATGGGCTTCGCCCCCGGCGAGAAGATGCTGGGCAAGAAGGTCGATTACGTGTTCTGCGGCAGCTGCACCAACGGCCGCATAGAGGACTTCCGCGCCTTCGCCTCCATCGTGCGCGGCCGTCACAAGGCAGAAGGGGTCACCGCCTGGATTGTCCCCGGCTCCTGGATGGTCAAGACACAGATAGAGGACGAAGGGCTGGACAAGGTGCTGGAGGCGGCGGGATTCGAGATCCGTCAGCCAGGCTGCAGCGCCTGCCTGGCGATGAACGACGACAAAATACCCGCAGGCAAGCTGTCGGTGTCCACATCGAACCGCAACTTTGAAGGGCGTCAGGGCCCCGGCGCACGCACAGTGCTCGCAAGTCCCCTCACCGCCGCTGCGGCAGCCGTGACCGGCGTTATAACCGACCCCAGAGATCTTATGTAAAGCAGAATCGCAATGAAACAGAAATTCAACATAATCAAGAGCACTTGCGTCCCCCTCCCTCTGGAGAATGTGGACACCGACCAGATAATCCCCGCCCGCTTTCTCAAGGCCACGACACGCGACGAGAAGTTTTTCGGCGACAACCTCTTCTGCGACTGGCGCTACAACGCCGACGGCACCCCCAACAAGGACTTTGTGCTCAACAACCCCGCATACGGCGGGTGCATACTTGTGGCGGGCAAGAACTTCGGCAGCGGCAGCAGCCGCGAACACGCCGCCTGGGCTGTGGCCGGCTACGGCTTCAGGGTGGTGATATCCAGTTTCTTTGCGGATATCCACAAAAACAACGAGCTGAACAACTTTGTGCTGCCGGTGACGGTGAGCGAAGAGTTCCTCTCGGAGCTGTTTGCGAGCATAGATGCTGACCCGGGGACTGTGGTCGAGGTGAATTTGCCGGAGCAGACCGTCACCAACCTCTGCGGCGGCCGCAGCGAGCGCTTTGAGATAAACGGCTACAAGAAATACTGCCTGATGAACGGGCTGGACGATATAGATTTTCTGCTGGAGAGCAGAAACAAGATAGAAAAATGGGAAACCGCCAACGCGCGCACATAGCACGGATATGAGACGGATCGAGATAATGGACACGACTCTGCGCGACGGAGAGCAGACCAACGGGGTCAACTTTGTGCCGCACGAGAAGCTGCAGATGGCCACGGCGCTGCTGCAGGATGCCAAGGTAGACCGCATCGAGGTGGCATCCGCAAGAGTTTCGCAAGGGGAGAAGGATTCGGTGAGGGGCATCTGCTCCTGGGCCGCTAAAGCGGGCCTGCTGGACCGCGTGGAGGTGCTGGGCTTTGTGGACGGCACCGTGAGCGTGGACTGGATAGCCGACTGCGGGGGCAAGGTGCTCAACCTGCTATGCAAAGGGAGCGAGCGCCATTGCCGCGAGCAGCTGGGCAAGACTCTTGACGAGCATATTGCCGACATCCGCCCCACGCTGGATTATGCTCTGGCAAAGGGTTTCATCGTGAATGTTTATCTCGAAGATTGGAGCAACGGGATGAAAAACTCCCCCGAGTATGTCTTCGCTTTTGTGGAGGCCCTCAAGGACTCCGGCATAAAGCGGTTCATGCTCCCCGACACTCTGGGCATCTTGAGTCCGGAGCAGGTGGTCTCCTTTATAAAGACTATGGTGGGCCGCTTCCCGGGCCTGCACTTTGACTTCCACGGCCACAACGACTATGATCTGGCGGTGGCCAACACCTATGCGGCGGTGCGTGCCGGCTGCAGCGGCGCCCACACTTGCGTAAACGGTCTCGGAGAGAGGGCCGGCAACGCCCCCTTGGCCAGCGTGCAGGCGGTGCTGGTGGATATGGCGGAGGTCACTACGGGGGTTGACGAGAGCCGTCTGCACCCCTTGAGCCGGCTGGTGTCCAGCTATTCGCTGGCGCCGATTCCGGGCAACAGCCCCATCGTGGGGGACAACGTGTTTACCCAGGTGGCGGGAGTGCACGCCGACGGCGACAAGAAGAACAAGCTCTACTACAACAACCTCATCCCGGAGCGCTTCGGGCGCAAGCGGGAATATGCCCTTGGCAAGACCAGCGGCAAGGCCAACATTCTCAAGAATCTGGAGAATATGAACCTGAACCTCACGGCGGAGCAGACGCGCCGCGTGACAGACAGGATAATAGAGCTTGGCGACAAGAAGGCCGCCGTGACACCCGACGACCTCCCATTCATAGTGAGCGATGTGGTAAAGCACGACATCACACAGGAGAAAGTGCGCCTGGTAAGCTATATGGTGAGCAACGCCTACGGACTCAAGCCCACCGCCAGCGTTAAGCTGGAGATCAGCGGCAAAATCTATGAAGAGCAGGCGTGCGGCGACGGTCAGTACGACGCCTTTGTGAGGGCGGTGCGGCACATATTCCGCGACCACCTGAAGATGGACTTCCCCTGGCTGAGCGACTATGCGGTGTCGATTCCGCCCGGCGGGCGCACCGACGCCCTGGTGCAGACCCGCATCGACTGGGACTGGAAGGGGCGCACCATCCACACCCGGGGTCTTGACGCCGACCAGGTGGGGGCTTCGCTTAAGGCGACAATGAAAATGCTGAACATAATAACCAACGAAAACGAATAGAGAAATATGAAACTCAAGATAGCGGTTCTGCCGGGCGACGGTATCGGCCCCGAAATTTCGAAACAAGGTGTAGCGGTGATGCAGGCGGTTTGCGACCGCTTCGGCCACGAGGTCTCATTCAAAGAGGCCATCTGCGGCGCTGACGCGATAGACAAGGTGGGCGACCCCTTCCCCGAAGAGACTTTCCGCACCTGTATGGAGGCCGATGCGGTGCTCTTTTCTGCAGTGGGCGATCCCCGCTTTGACAACGACCCCACCGCCAAGGTGCGTCCCGAGCAGGGTCTGCTATCGATGCGCAAGAAGCTGGGGCTGTATGCCAACATCCGCCCCATCGAGACCTTCGACTGCCTGGTGCACAACTCCCCCCTGAAAGACGCTCTGGTGCGCGGCGCCGATTTCGTGTGCATCCGCGAACTCACCGGAGGTATGTATTTCGGCGAGAAGTATCAAGACGACGACAAGGCCTACGACACCAATTATTATACACGCGCCGAGGTGGAGCGCATCCTGCGCACCGGCTATGAATATGCCCGCCGCAGAGGCCGTCACCTCACGGTGGTGGACAAGGCCAACGTGCTGGCCTCCAGCCGCCTGTGGCGCAAGGTGGCCCAGGAGATGGCGCCCCTGTATCCCGATGTCAAGACCGACTATATGTATGTGGACAACGCCGCGATGCGTATGATTCAGGAGCCCAAGTTCTTCGATGTGATGGTAACCGAGAACACCTTCGGTGACATTCTGACAGACGAGGGCAGCTGCATCACCGGCAGTATGGGACTTCTGCCCAGCGCCTCCACCGGAGAGCACACCCCCGTGTTCGAGCCGGTGCACGGCAGCTGGCCCGCCGCAAAGGGGCTAAACATAGCCAACCCGCTGGCGCAGATTCTCTCCGCGGCGATGCTGTTCGAGTATTTCAACCTTATGGAGGAGGGCAGGCTTATCCGCCGCGCCGTGGCCGCATCGCTCGACGCCAATGTCCGCACTCCCGAAATCCAGGTTCCCGGCGGCGCCAAGTATGGCACCATGGAGGTCGGCAGCTGGATTGTGGACTACATCAAGAACGCATAGTTGGTATTATCTTTGCTCTATCCGGCGCTGCTTATATTTTAAGAAATGAAGAAATTTTTTGCGACAATCGCCTGCGCGGCCGTCAGTGTGGCGGCAGTGGCGCAGAGCGCTGATTTTGACCTTGCAAAGGCGCTGGATGTGCAGAATTCCATACTCAAGCAGCTCTCTGCCGGATATGTGGACACGCTGCAGTTCGGCAAGCTCATAAACACCGGGGTTAACGCAATGCTCGCCTCGCTGGATCCCTACACGGTCTATTTCCCAGAAGAGGAGGAAGAGGATGTGCAGCTGATGACCACCGGCATCTACGGCGGAGTGGGGGCTCTCATCAAGAAGCGTCCCGACCAGGCGGTGCTCATAACCCAGCCTTATAAGGGAAGCCCTGCCGATAAATACGGTCTGCAGCCGGGCGACAGCATAGTGGCCATCGATGACAGGGGAGTATATGGCGAGAGCAGCCAGCAGAGTAGCGACCGGATGAAGGGTCAGCCCGGCACCACCGTCAAATTCAAGGTGGTCAAGGGGCGCACGGGCCAGGTGCAGGAGATAAATGTAAAGCGCGAGCGGATCCATATGTCGGACATCGACTGGTATGGTATGCTCAAGGGCAATGTGGGCTATGTGTCGGTGACCGGCTTCACCCAGGGGATGAGCTCCGAGTTTCGCGAAGTGCTGCTGGAGCTCAAGAGCCGGGGGGCCGAGAGGCTCGTGATTGACCTGCGCGGCAACGGCGGCGGCCTTATGGACGAAGCCATCAAGCTTATGTCGCTCTTTGTGCCCAAAGGGACTATGGTGGTCTCTTCTAAAGGGCGCGCAAAGGGGACGAATGTGGAATACCGCACCCAGACCGATCCCGTGGACACCACGATTCCCGTGATGGTGATGATAAGCAGCGGCAGCGCCTCGTCATCGGAGATTGTGGCGGGTGCCTTCCAGGATCTGGACCGCGGCACCATAGCCGGCGTCCGCTCGTTTGGCAAGGGGCTGATACAGAGCGTGCGCCCCACCTCGTACGGCGGCACGCTCAAGCTCACCACCGGCAAATACTACACCCCCAGCGGCCGCTGCGTGCAGGCCATCGACTACAGTAAACGCAATGAGGACGGCAGCGTGGGCGCCATTCCCGACTCGCTCACCAGCGAATTCAGGACAGCGGGCGGGCGCATAGTAAAGGATGGCGGCGGCATCACCCCCGACATAGTGGTGGAGCCGCACCGCTACAGCCGCCCCGCAGTGAGTCTGGTGTACAATGACATTACCGGCGACTACGCCATCAAATATTTTCTGGAGCACGAGAGTATAGCTCCCGCCGCCGACTTCACCCTCACCGATGCCGAATACGACGACTTCGTGAAATTCTGCGAGGGACGCGAGTTTGACTGGCGCAGCGGCAGCGATGCGGAAATGGAAAATCTTGAGGAGGCCGCGCGCTACGACGGAATCTACGAGAGCTGCAAGGCAGAAATCGAGGCGCTCAAGGCCAAACTTGACATAAATAAGTCCGACGCCCTCTATCTGGCCAAGGACGAGGTAAAACCTCTTCTGGAAAGTGCGATTGTGGCCAAATACTACTTCACCGGCGCCAGCACCGTGGTGAACCTGCGCTACGACGACCAGCTGGAGAGCTGCCTTAAGAAGTGGACCGCCGGCAAATAAGCAACGATGGGCCTGGTCTGCTACTCTCTCTCAGCAATGGATGTGGACTATTGTCTGGCGTGGACGCTGGCCGATATAGGGGCGCACGCGGTGGAACTCAGGCTGGACGATCTGCTTTTTGACCGGGATGACCTCCGCTATTTTATGCAGAACAAAGGCGACTGCCCTGTGGTGGCCGCCTATCGCTTTAAGGATCCGGCAACGGCGCAGGAATACGACGGCAGAGAAGGGGACGAAGATGACGCAATAGCCCCAGGCGACGTGGATATGGCGGTGCGTATGCTTAGCGCGGCCATAATGGCCGGGGTGGAGTATGTGGATCTGGATCTGGACTTCCCCGCAGCAGAGCAGAAGTGGCTGCTGCAGCTGGCCCTGAACTACGGCTGCAAAATCATAATATCCTATTTCAACCCCTACGGCACCGGCAGCACGGAAGATTTGGCTGCGATTGCCGCCAAATGCTATGCCCGTGGGGCCGACATCGCCAAGGTGGTGACTTTTGCCCGCCACAGCGAGGAGGCGCGCAGGGTCACGGCTCTCTACGACCGCTTTGACGCCGACAAGCTGATAGCCTACGCTATGGGAGACGAGGGGGAGGAGTCGCGCTACGAAGCGTTCGGCCGCGGAATGCCGCTGCTCTACGCAGCCCCCCGGCGCTGCGGGGCCACCAGCAAGGGGCAGCCTCTCTTCTTCGACTTTCAAGACCGCAGGCATAATATGTGCTGGGGCGATGTTGAGCCTCCCACCGCCCAGAATCTCACCATAATCGCCATAGTGGCGGCCTCGCTTGCCCGGGGGGTCACAGTGCTGGAGAATGTCTCGCTCAGCGAGGACATCCGCTCTGCGATAGGGGTGGCCAGAATGTTTATGGCCACGGTGAAATACAGCAGAAAAGAGCGGACTCTCACCATAACCGGCAGGCAGGATTTTCCCGCCAAGAGGCTCAAAACCAGAGGCACCTGGATAAATGTGGGGCGGAGCGAACTGCTCTACCGCCTGGTGGTGCCGCTGGTGACCTACTCCAAGGATGTTCTGATGATGGTGCAGGGAGAAGGCGCCCTGGCCGAGAACAAGGACCCCTATAGCCATCCTGAAATAATAAGGCACGGCGGCTGGCTCCACGCCAGTGGAAAGCAGCTGCCTATGGCGGTGGGCGGCACGCTGACGGACGGCACCTACAGCTTCACCCACCCTTCCAATTCATATTTCGCCCCCGGGCTGATGTTGGTGCTGCCGCTGATGCACGGGCGCGGGGTCACCCTAAAGGCCGGGGAACCCGAGAGCCTGTGCCTGCTGCGTCAGGTGTCCAGCATCCTCTCCCGAATGGGCATCAAGATAGAGGAGACCGCCTCCGATGACAGCCGCAGCACATTTACCTTCTGCCAGGAGCAGACCTGCAAGCCGTGCCGTATGGAGATGGACGGCGACTGGGCCAGTGCAGCGCTCTGGCTTGTGCTGGGTACGGTGGCGGGAGAGAGCGGGGTGGATCATATGCGGGAGAACACCCTGCAGAGCGAGAGCTTCATCCTGGACATTATGGAAACCGCAGGGGCCGATGTGGAGCGCTATACCGACCCGGAGATGGAGCATCTGGGCGACACCATCGGCTACTACAGCGCCTTCCGCTCTCTGCCTGTGGCGATGGACTGCGACATAACCGCCTGCCCCGACCTGCTGGGGCCGCTGATTATTCTGGCGCTGCGCAGCGAAGGCATCAGCAAGATAAGGGGCGTGAAGGCCTGCGGCATCGCCGCAAAGCAGTTTGTGCTGGAATTCCTGAAACTCGGGGCCAAGATTTCGCTGGACGAAGGGGTAATCACAATTGAAGGGAGCTTCTGCTGCCGGCTGCACGCCACAAAGCTGGACTGCTACGGCAATCCACGGCTGGCGCTGGCGCTGGCGGTGGCGGCGCAGATGAGCGACGGCGACCTGGACATTTTGGGACTGGACTGCCTCGAACGCATCTGGCCCGACTTCCCGCTTGTCTGAAGCATCTTGCAAATCAGAAAAAAAGGCCTACCTTTGCATCTGCTCTGCCGGCGGCGGTTTGCCGCTCACTATATGCGCCCGGATGGCGGAATCGGTAGACGCGCTGGTCTCAAACACCAGTGGCCGCAAGGCTGTGCCGGTTCGACCCCGGCTCCGGGTACAAGTTATCGGTATTTGCTCTCGTCTTCGAGCATCCCGAGATATGAACAGTAGCGGTCGGGGCTGACGGCACCCTCCTCTACTGCTTTTTTTACGGCACAGCCCGGCTCGTGGGTATGGGTGCAGGGAGAGAATCTGCAGCCGTCCATCACGCGCAGCATCTCGGGAAAATAAGTGCTCAGCTCCTCTTTCTTGAAGTCTATCAGCCCGAAGCCCCTGATGCCCGGGGAGTCAATCACAAAACCGCCGCCTGAAATCGGGTACATCTCGTAGAAGGTGGTGGTGTGGCGCCCCTGCAGGTGGGCCGTGGAGATTTCTGCGGTGCGGATAAGCTCCAGCGAGGGGTCGACGGCCTTGATGAGCGATGATTTGCCCACCCCGGAGGTGCCGCTCAGAAGGCTGATGCGCCCCCGCAGGCGCTCCCGCAGGAGGTCGATGTTCTGCCCGGAGGCGGCGGAAACCTCCAGACATTCGTATCCGGCGCCCCGGTAGATTCCCTCGAATGACTCCAGCAGCTGCTTGAGCTCCCCGTCCAGCAGGTCGCACTTGTTGATTACGATAGTGACAGGAATGCCGTATGCGCCGCAGGTCACAAGAAAGCGGTCTACAAAGGCGGGCTTGGTCTGCGGAAAGGCCATTGTCACCACCAGATAGGCGTGGTCGATGTTTGCGGCTATTATGTGCGCTTCGCGCGAGAGATTGGCGCTGCGGCGGATTATGTAGTTGCGCCTCGGGTGCACGCGCTCTATCACCGCCGTTTCCTGCCCCAGCGAGTAGTCCACGACATCTCCCACCGCAATCGGGTTGGTGGCGGTGGAACCCTTGAGGCGCACCTTGCCCCGCAGCACGGCGGGGAAGAGGTTCCATTCGGGGAGCCTGGAGAGGAGATAGTGGCTGCCGGTGTGTTTTACCACCACAGCTTCCCCTTTATTGGGTATTTTGCCATTCATCTCGGCAAAAATATCTATTTTTTAGTTTAAAGTCGTATTTTCGCGGCCGATTTAAGAAAGGAATATGACATTGACATTCAGGCCGAGGCTGTTCGAGTGCCTCAAGAATTACAACTCAAAGCTCTTTATGCAGGATGCTGTGGCCGGCATCATTGTGGGCGTGGTGGCCATTCCGCTGGCCATCGCATTCGGTATCGCATCTGGCGTGGGACCCGCAGAAGGACTCATCACCGCCATAGTGGCGGGATTCATCATCGCCGCCCTGGGCGGTACAAAAGTGCAGATAGGAGGCCCTACAGGGGCTTTTATTGTAATTATATACGGCATAATCCAGTCGCACGGCCTCTCGGGGCTGCTGATCGCCACCATTATGGCGGGCATCATCCTGGTGGGGCTGGGACTCTTCAGGATGGGCGGCATCATAAAGTTCGTGCCCTATCCCATCGTGATAGGCTTTACTGCCGGCATAGCCCTCACAATCTTCTCCACCCAGATGAACGACCTCCTGGGGATGCACATAGAGAATGTGCCGGCGGGCTTTATTGACAAGTGGATATGCTACTTCCGCCACTTTGGAGACATCGACCCCGTATGCCTGGGTATCGGAATGCTCTCGCTGCTGATAATTGTACTGCTGCCCAAGGTTTCCAAGAAAATCCCCGCTTCTCTGGTGGCGATTGTGGTGATAACCCTGCTGGTGTGGCTGCTCAAGAAGGTCAACCCTTCGCTGTCCATCACCACTATCGCCGACAGCTATGCGCTGCCCCACGGCATCCCCGCGCCTCATTTGCCTCGCCTGGAGCTGGCCGAGGGCGAGAACTGGTGGACGGTGGTGCAGGATCTCTTCCCCTCCGCCTTTACCATTGCCGTGCTGGGCGCCATAGAGAGCCTGCTCTCTGCAGTGGTGGCCGACGGCGTTACCGGCGATGTGCACGATTCCAACACCGAGCTCATAGCGCAGGGCATCGCCAACATCTGCACCCCCTTCTTCGGCGGCATCCCCGCCACCGGCGCCATAGCCCGCACTATGGCCAACATAAACAACGGCGGCAAGACCCCCGTGGCCGGAATAATCCACACCATAGTGCTGCTGCTGGTGCTGCTGTTTATGGGCAATCTGGTGGGTATGATACCTATGACCTGCCTGGCGGCGGTGCTGATAGTGGTCAGCTACAATATGTCGGGCTGGCGCTCTTTCGTGGCTCTGGCCAAGAACCCCAAGTCTGACTTCGCGGTGATGATAATCACCTTCGGCCTCACGGTTATCTTCAATCTGACGATGGCCATCGCGGTGGGGCTGCTGCTGGCCATAGCGCTGTTTCTGCGCCGCACCAACGAGACCACGGTGGTGCGCTCTTTCACCGGCGAGCTTGACCCCTCGAAAAACAACGATGTGTGGATCGACGACCTCAAGATGCTGGAAATCCCCAAGCAGACGGAGGTTTATGAGATAGACGGCCCCTACTTCTTCGGGGTGGCCAACAAGTTCGACGAAATCAGCCGCAGCGTGGGCAAGCAGGGGCAGAAGGTGCGCATCTTAAGGATGAGAAAGGTGAGCTTCATAGACTCCACCGGTATGCACAACCTGGAGCAGCTCTATCACCGCACCAAGTCGTGCGGCGTGCAGCTGGTGCTCTCGGGCGTGAATGAGCACGTATATCACACGCTGGAAAAGGCGGGTCTGGTGGATTTGATAGGCAAGAAGAACATCCGCAACCACATCAACGGCGCCCTGGAGAGGGCCCGCGAGATAGTGGGGGAGGAGTAGCCTCTAAACGTGATATTCCAGTCCGTGACTGTCAAGGAAGTCCAGCAGCGGCTGTTCGGGAGACACCTTGAACTTGCGTGAGTAGAATTCGCACTCGCGCTTCTTGCGGTCGTCGTAGAATCTGATGTAGAGCAGAGCGTTGCCCTTGCTCTTCTTGCAGACTTTGGCAAACTCTTTTTCAAAGCCGGCGTTGACCTTCTCCACAGGGATGCTCACGTGGAATTCGCGCACCATAGTGTCCTTGATGTTGGACAGCAGGTGCATCTCCTTGATGCGCAGCGAGTATACGATGGGGGCGGCGGCACCGCCCTTGCCCTTCTGGCTGTCGTTGCGGCGCTCGTAGCGCTGCTCCACGGCAAATTTTATCAGCAGCGGGGTGTTGACCGCCACGTGGCTCATAAAAATCTCGTAGTCTTTGCCGAACAGGGCAAACTCGTGCGACGACGAGAAGTCCTCCAGAGTGAATTTGCAGTAGGGGCGGTTGCTCTTGGTGGTGAGGCTCTCGCTCTTGGCCACGATGCCGGCGATTGTGTACACCTTGTTGGCGTAGGGGAACTCCCCCTTGACGTGCCCCCCCTGCGAGGCCTGGTTGCTGAGCTTGAGCTCAGCCTCTATGTCGGCTATCTTCTGCACCGTGCAGTCGGCGAAGTTGTTCACCTCAAAGCGGTAGATGTCCAGCGGATGGGCGCTGAGATACATTCCCACAACGTCCTTCTCTTTAGAGAGCAGCTCCATCCGGTTCTCTTCCTGCACCATAGGGAAATCGGGGCGTATGGGCTTGATTTCCGCCATATCGCCGAATAGGGTGTTGGTGTTGCTCAGGGTGTCGGTGTGGAACTTGGCGGCATACTTTATCACCGCGTCCAAGAAAGGCTCGTCTTTTGCGGTCTTTGCAAAATACTGGCTGCGGGTCGCCTCCTTGAAGCTGTCAAAGGCGCCGGCACTTGCCAGGCACTCCAGCACCTTGCGGCCGGCCACGGTGTTGGGCACCCGCTCTATAAAGTCGAAGAAGTCCTTGAAGGGGCCGTTCTGCTCCCGGATGCGGATGATTTCGTCCACCACATTGGCGCCGACCCCCTTGATGCCCGCCATTCCGAAGCGGATGTTCCCCTCGCGGTTCACCGAAAAGCGGGTGTCGCTCTCGTTGATGTCGGGCCCCAGCACCTGGATGCGGTTTCTGCGGCAGTCGTCCATCAACTTGGTGATTTCGTCTTTTTTGTCGATGTTGCAGCTCATATTGGCCGCCATGAATTCGGCGGCGTAGTGGGTCTTCAGAAAGCCGGTCTGATATGCCAGCCAGGCGTAGCAGGTGGCGTGGGACTTGTTGAAGGCGTAGCTGGCGAACTTCTCCCAGTCGCCCCAGATCTTCTCCAGCACTGCGGGGTCGTGGCCGTTTTTCTTGCCCCCCTCTATGAACTGCGGCTTCATCTTGTCCACGATGGCCTTCTTCTTCTTGCCCATTGCCTTGCGCAGGGCGTCGCTTTCGCCTCGCGTGAAGCCTCCCAGCTGCCTCGAGAGCAACATCACCTGCTCTTGATAAACCGTGATGCCGTAGGTGTCCTTCAGATACTGCTCCATACAGGGGATGTCGTAGGTGATGGGCTCGCGGCCGTTTTTGCGGTCGATGAAGGAGGGGATGTAGTCCATAGGGCCCGGGCGGTACAGGGCGTTCATCGCAATCAGGTCCTCGAATTGCGTGGGCTGCAGCTCGCGCAGGTATTTTTGCATTCCGGCCGACTCGAACTGGAACACCGCCACGGTGTCGCCGCGCCCGAAGAGTTCGTAGGTGGGGGCGTCGTCGATGGGGATGGCCTCCACATCCAGCTCTATGCCGTGCCGCTTGCGGATGTTCTTCACGCACTCCTTCTCTATGCTTAGGGTGCGCAGCCCCAGAAAGTCCATCTTGAGCATTCCGACCGCCTCTATGTAGGAGCCCTCGTACTGGCTCACCAGCAGGCGCTCTTTGCTCTCCTTGTCGTCGATAGTGCTCAGGGGGATGAAGTTAGAGAGGTCTTCGCGGCCTATGATGGTGGCGCAGGCGTGCACGCCGGTCTGGCGGATGCTCCCCTCCAGACGGGCGGCGTAGTCCACTATCTCCTTGACATCGTCGCGGGCATCGGCATAGAACTGCTTGAGCTCAGGCACATGCTTGATGCAGTTGGGGATGCTGATTTTGATGGTCTTGGTCACCTTCTTGGAAGGGTCGTTTGGATCGGCCTCGGTGATGTCGAACGGCCGGTCGGGAATCATCTTGGAGAGGGCGTTGGTCTGTTCCGGGGGCATATGCTGTATGCGTCCCACATCTTTGATGGCGCTCTTGGCCGCCATCGTGCCGAATGTCACCACGTGCGAGACGTGGTCCTTGCCGTAGCGCTGCTCCACATAGCGGTACACGTCGGCGCGCCCCTCGTCGTCGAAGTCGATGTCGATATCGGGCATCGAGATACGGTCGGGGTTTAGGAAACGCTCAAACAGAAGGTCGTATTTGAGCGGGTCTATGTTGGTGATCCACAGGCAGTAGGCCACCACGCTGCCGGCGGCGCTGCCTCGGCCCGGACCTACCCAGATGCCCATCTTGCGCGCTGCAGAAATAAAATCGTTTACGATGAGGAAGTAGTCGGGGAAGCCCATCTTGGAGATGGTCTTGAGCTCAAATTCGATGCGCTCCGCCGCCTCCGGCGTCAGCTCTCCGTAGCGCTTCTGCGCGCCTCGGTAGCACAGGTCGCACAGGTAGGCCACCGAGCGGTTGAACTCCTCGCCGCGGGGGTTTCCCTTCTTGTCGCAGCGCCCCTCGTCTATTATGGCGCCGTAGCGCTCCAGGTAAGTGTCGACATCGGAAAGAAACTCCTCCGATGGCTCGAACTTGGGCAGGATGGGGTCGGAATCGATGTCGTAGCACTCCACCTTGCCGGCAATCTCCAGCGTGTTGGTGACCACCTCCGGATGGTCGCTGAACAGCGCGGCCATCTCCTCCTGACTCTTGAGATACTCCTGCTGGGTATAGCGCAGACGGTCGGGGGAATCGTAGAATTCGTTGGTGGTGAGGCAGATGAGCCGGTCGTGGGTGGGGCCGTCCTCCGCCGCCACAAAGTGGACGTCGTTGGTGGCTATCACCTTTACTCCGTGCTTTGCCCCCAGCTCGAAGATTTTCTCGTTGACCATCTGCTGCTGCACGAATACCTTCTTGTCCCCGCCGGGGATTTTGGTCTCGTGGCGCATCACCTCCAGATAGTAGTCCTCTCCGAAAAGGTTCTTGTACCAGAGGATTATCTCCTCCGCTTTTGCTATGTCCTGCGCGTAGACGGCGCGGGCCACCTCGCCCGCCAGGCAGGCGCTGCTGCAGATGAGCCCTTCGTGGTATTTCTCCAACAGATCGCGGTCTATGCGGGGCTTGTAGTAGAGCCCTTCTATGTAAGAGAGGGAGCTGAGCTTGATGAGGTTGTGATAGCCGGTCATATTCCTGGCCAGCAATATCAGGTGGTGGGCTCCCTGCTCTTCACGTCCGCCGGCGTGCTTGAAACGGTCGCCGCTGCGGGCCACGTACATTTCGCAGCCCACTATCGGCTTCACGGCTGGGTGCTCTTTGGCCACATTGAGAAACTCCTTCACGCCATACATATTGCCGTGGTCCGTGATGGCCAGCGCCGTCTGCCCATCAGCCTCGGCGGCCTTGAACAGTTTGGCAATGGCGCTGAAGCCGTCAAGGATGGAATATTGGGTGTGGACGTGGAGGTGTACGAAACTCATTGGGCCTGCAGGTGTTCTTTTATTTGAGGGTGATGAGAGATTCGCCGGTCATATCGGCGGGCTTCTCGATGCCCATCAGGGTCAGCATAGTGGGGGCGATGTCGGCCAGACGGCCGTCGCGCACGCTCTTGACGTCATCGTCGACCACCACGAACTGCACTTTGTTGAGCGAGTGGGCGGTGTTGGGGGTGCCGTCGTCGTTTATCGCGTGGTCGGCATTGCCGTGGTCGGCGGTGATGAGCACGCTGTAGCCGTGTTCGCGGGCAACCTCCACCACGCTCCCGGTGAGGCGGTCGATGGTCTCCACAGCCTTGCAGATGGCATCGTAAACGCCGGTGTGGCCCACCATATCACCGTTGGCGAAGTTGAGTATCACCATATCGTGCTTCTCGGTCTTGAGATCCTCCATCAGCTTTTCGGCCACCTCGGGGGCGCTCATCTCGGGCTGAAGGTCGTAAGTGGCCACCTTGGGAGAGTTGACCAGTATGCGGTCTTCGTTCTCGAACGGTGCTTCGCGTCCGCCGTTGAAGAAGAATGTCACGTGGGCGTATTTCTCTGTCTCGGCAATGCGCAGCTGGGTGCGGCCCGCCTTTGATACGACCTCGCCCAGGGTGTTGTGCACGTTCTCCTTGTCAAAGAGGATGTGCAGCCCGGTGAATTTGTCGTCGTAGGGGGTCAGGCAGCAGTAGTAGAGTGGAATGGTGTGCATTCCGAAGTCGGGCATATCCTGCTGGGTCAGCACATTGGTGATTTCGCGGGCGCGGTCGTTGCGGAAGTTGAAGAAGATTACTGCGTCGCCCTCCTTGATGGTGGCCACGGGCTTGCCGTCGGCGCCCACCACGCACACGGGTTTGATGAACTCGTCGGTGACGCCTTCGTCATAAGACTCCTGTATGGCCTGAGCGGCGCTGGTGGCCTTTTTGCCGATGCCGTTAACTATGAGGTCGTAGCCCTCCTTGACCCTCTCCCAGCGTTTGTCGCGGTCCATTGTGTAGTAGCGGCCTATCACGGAGGCCACCTTGCCGCAGCTCTCCGCCATCTTGGACTCAAGCTCCTCTATAAAGCCCTTGCCGCTGTGGGGGTCGCAGTCGCGGCCGTCCATCAGGCAGTGGACATATACATCCTTGATCTTCTCCTGCTTTGCCACGGAGAGAAATTCGTAGAGATGGTTGAGCGAGGAGTGCACGCCGCCGTGGCTGGCAAGTCCCATAAAGTGCAGCGCCTTGCCGCTCTTCTTTACATAATCGTAGGCTGCGGCAATCTCCTTGTTCTGCAGCAGACGGTGCTCGCGGCAGGCCATATTTATCTTCACGAGGTCCTGATACACGATGCGGCCGCCGCCGATGTTGAGGTGGCCGACCTCGCTGTTGCCCATCTGTCCGTCGGGCAGCCCCACATCCTCGCCGCAGGCGGCCAGGTGAGAGAAGGGATATTTGGCCCGGAGGGCGTCGATGTGCGGCTGACCTTGGGTATAAATGGTGTTGCTGCGGTCCTTTTTACCCTCGCCCCAGCCGTCAAGAATCATAAGTAAAACCTTCTTGTCCATAATATATCGTTTAATTTGTTAAATTTGCGGAATTCAATTCGCAGAGGTGCTGTTTTCAATCAGGCAAAGTTACTTCAAAATATGACTAAACAAAACAATACGGCTAAAGCATCGGGCAAGAAAAACTCCCGTAAAGGCAACGCTCCGCGCAGGAGCACAAAAGAGCGCCGCAGCAAGAGCACGGTGGAAATGCAGGGGGTTGTGAGCCTGACCCGCGACGGACTCGGATTTGTGGAGGTTGAGGGACAGGATGAGGATATTATGGTGCGGCCCCACCGCCTGCGAGGGGCTCTCGGCGGCGACACCGTGGCGGTTGCCGTGAACAGCCACCGCACGGGAGCGCGGCGCGAAGGGGAGGTTGTCCGCATAGTGGAGCGCTCCGCAAAGCCGCACATCGGCGTGCTGGCGGTGCGCGGACGTCAGGTCTGGGCCATCGTGGAGAGCGCCAGAATGCCTTATGACATCCGCATTCCGCTTCAGGAGGGGGAGGAACTCCCCACCATCGGCGGCATCAAGGCCAAAAACGGCACAAAGGTGGCCGTGCTGGTCACCGACTGGCCCCGCAAGAGCCCGGAGCCGCTGGGCAAGATAGTGGATGTTTTGGGCACCCCGGGAGAGAACAACACCGAGATGCACGCCATCCTGGCCGAATATTGCCTCCCTTACCGCTTTGAAGAGGAGGTGGAGAAGGCGGCGGCCAAGATTCCGACAAAAATCACCAAGGCGGAGATAGCCCGCCGCAAGGACTACCGCAAGGTGTTCACCTTTACCATAGACCCCGCCGATGCCAAGGACTTCGACGACGCCCTGTCGTTCATCAGGCTCGACGGCGGCCGCTACGAGGTGGGCGTGCACATCGCCGATGTCTCCCACTATGTGAGGCCGGGCGATGTTGTGGACAAGGAGGCCTACAGCCGCGCCACATCGGTGTATCTGGTAGACCGCACCATCCCGATGCTGCCGGAGGTGCTCTCCAACAACCTCTGCTCGCTGCGCCCGGGAGAGGAGAAGCTCTGCTACTCGGCGGTGTTCACAATGGACGAGAAGGCCAATGTGCTGGACACCTGGATAGGCCGCACCGTGATAAAATCCGACTACCGCTTCAACTACGACCAGGCACAGCAGATAATCGAGGGTGGAGACAGCCCCGTCAAGGATGAGATGCTGACCCTCTGGTCGCTGGCAGAGAAGCTGCGCAAGAAGCGCTTCGCCAAAGGGGCCATAAACTTTGACCGTCCCGAAATGAAGGTCGAGGTGGATGCCGAGGGGCGCCCGGTGAATGTATATCAGAAGATAGGCCGCGAGTGCAACTTTCTGGTGGAGGAATTTATGCTGCTGGCCAACCGCGGCGTGGCGGAATTCGTATCCAAGAAGTGTGGCTACAAGAAGCCCACCTTCGTATATCGTATCCACGAGGCCCCCAACGCCGACAAACTGGGCAGCCTGCGCATATTTGCGGGCAACCTTGGCTATAATATGGGGCCCACCGAGAATATAAAGCAGACCTCCAAGAGTCTCAACACCCTGCTGGGCGAAGTCAAGGGCAAGGCGGGCGAGGCGGCGATAGAGATGCTGGCGCTGCGCTCGATGGCCCGCGCCCGCTACTCCACCGACAATGTGGGGCACTACGGCCTGGCATTCCCCTATTACACCCATTTCACCAGTCCCATCCGACGCTACCCCGATATGATGGTGCACCGTCTGCTCACAGAGTATCTGGAGGCCTACAACGCCGGCACCAAACTCTCCAAACTGCCCGACAAGGCGACCTACGAGACCTGGTGCACCTACTCTTCCGACCGCGAGCGCATAGCTTCCGACGCCGAGCGCGCCAGCATCAAATACAAGCTCACCGAATATATGCAGCCCCGCATAGGACAGGAGTTTGAGGGGACAATAAGCGGCCTCACCGAGTGGGGGATGTATGTAGAGATAGAACCCACCAAAATCGAGGGTATGGTGTCGCTCAAGGCCATCAAGGAGGACTATTTCGCCTTTGACGAGGAGAAATACCGCGTCACCGGCAAGAATTCGGGGCGGGTGTTCACGCTCGGCGACAAGGTGCGCATCCGCGTGATTCGCGCATCTCTGGAGCAGAAGCAGATAGACTACGAGCTGATTCTGGGGGACATCTCCTAACGGAACAGTTCGTGCAGCACTTTGAGGGACCGGATGTTGAGTCCCAGCGAAAGATGGTAGGATAGATATTCTACCATCTTTTGTGCAAATGCACCCCTGCGATCGCCGGAGAGGGGCAGCGAGAGCGCCTCCTGCCTGGGCAGCGAAAGCAGATTGTGCAGCAGCAGCGAATCCTCCCGCGAGAAGGTCGCCGCCAGGGTGCCGGCGGCGGTGAATTCCGCCATCGCGCTCTGGAACAGCGGCCGCGAGTCAGACCAGTTGTCTTTGGGCCGGAGGCCCATCGCGCCGCAGAAGTCCACCAGAAAGCGGAGGTGAAAATTGGCCACGCTCCCCTTTTCATCCTCAAGCAGCAGAATCTGCCCCTGCAGAAAATCAAACAGGTCGGGATCCATCGCCCCGTCGGGCAGGCCGCGGTACAGAAGTTCGCTTATGAACAGCGCGAGGGCACTCTTATAGGGGTCGCTGCGCAGCGAATCCAGAGGGCGGGGGCGGTCAAATTCGCTCAGGAATTCCATCGTGCCGCGCCCACTTGTGGCCACCGCATCCAGAATGCTGAGGCTGTGGAAGTGCCCCTGGCTGCCGCGCCCCTTGGCCGTGCCCTTGAGAAAGAAGCCCGTGCGCCCCCTCTCGCTGTCCAGGGCCTGAACCACCAGCGATTTCTCTCCGTATTTTGTGAGATGGAGAACTATTATGCGTGTTTCTCTCTGAGATGGCATACGAGCTTTTCAACCGCCTTGCCTCGGTGGGAGATGCGGTTTTTCTCCTCCAGCGAGAGCATCGCCATAGTGGTTTCCATCCCCTTGGGAATGAACACCGGGTCGTAGCCGAACCCCAGCGAGCCCATCGGCTCCAGCGAGATGTTGCCCTCGCACACCCCTTCGAATGTAAAAATCCCGCCCTCCTCTATCAGTGCTATTACGCAGCGGAAGCGTGCGGTGCGCTCTTCAAAAGGGACCCCCTTGAGCTCCGCAAGCAGCTTTATCACATTCTTCACGGGATCTTTGGGCACGCCGGCGTATCGGGCGGAATAGACTCCCGGGGCGCCGTGCAGACAGTCCACCTCAAGCCCCGTGTCGTCTGCAAAGCAGCTCTGGTGAAACTTGTCCCAGATAAACTGTGCCTTCTGCACGGCGTTTTCGGGGATGGTTTCGTGGGTTTCGGGGATGTCGCCGGTAAAGCCAAGCTCGGAAGGGGTGATTATAGAAGACTCACCCCCCAGAATCCTTGAAATCTCAATAACTTTATTGCGGTTCGCAGTGGCGAAAATGATTTTTGAAGTCTCCATACAAAAGGCAAATGTACGCAAAAGTTGTGTATCTTTACACCCCCTAAAAGAACTGTCGTATGTATTCTCTGGAAGATCAAAAGGCAATCATCAACAGAGCTGTCTGCAATCTGAAATTCGTGAAGGAGCCCGCCGGGCTCTACGAGCCGTTGGAGTATATGATTTCCATCGGCGGCAAGAGGCTGCGCCCCAGACTCTGTCTGGCAGCATACAACCTTTTCAGCGACAACATTTCCGACCGGATAATATCGCCCGCCCTGGCACTGGAGATTTTTCACAACTTCACCCTGCTGCACGATGACATAATGGACCGCGCCGACACCCGCCGCGGCCAGCTGACGGTCTGCCGCAGGTGGAACGACAATGTGGCGATACTCTCCGGCGATGTGATGAGCATAATCGCCTACCGCTACCTGGCCGCCAGCCCCGCCGACAAGATGGGCCGCGTGCTGGAGATGTTCTCCCGTATGGGGATGCAGGTGTGCGAAGGGCAGCAATACGATATGGAGTTCGAAAGCCGGATGGTTGTCACCATAGACGAATACATAACTATGATAGGGCTCAAGACGTCCGCCCTGCTGGCCTGCTCGGCAAAGATGGGGGCGGTGATAGCGGGGGCGCCCGACTCTATGGCCGACGCCCTCTACGACTTCGGCTATCAGGTGGGGCTCTCGTTCCAGATTTCCGACGACTACCTTGACACTTTCGGCGACGAGAACATTTTCGGCAAAAAAATAGGGGGCGACATAGTGGCGGGCAAGAAGACCTGGCTGCTGGTGGAGGCAATGCGGCGCGCCGGCGGCGAAGACCGCAAGGCACTGGAGGCGGCGATGCGCCTGGACGGCAGCCGCGCGGCGGAGAAGATAGAGGCGATGCAGCAGCTCTACATCAAGCTCGGCATCAGACGCGACGCCACCGCCGCCATAGAGCAGTACCACTGCAAGGCAATGGAGGCTCTCGAGGGCAAGGGCTTCAGCGGCGAGCAGCTCGCGCAGATGCGCGAATTTTCTGCCCGGCTGGTGCACAGGGAAGATTGACGATATGGCCGACAAGCTTGAGATAATGGCCCCTGCGGGCAATTTCGAGTGCCTCACCGCCGCGATACAGGGAGGCGCCGATTCGGTGTACTTCGGCATCGGGAGGCTTAATATGCGCTCCCACTCCGCCAACAACTTCGCCCCGGAAGACCTTCCCGTCGTGTGCGACATCTGCCGCAAGGCGGGCGTCAAGGCCTATATGACCCTCAACATCACCATATACAACGAGGATCTGGAGGATATGCGCGCCACATTGCGCGCCGCCGGCGCGGCGGGAGTGGATGCCGTGATAGCCTCCGATATGGCGGTGATAGCCGAATGCCGCAATCTGGGGCTGGAGGTGCACATCTCCACCCAGCTCTCCATAAGCAACAGCGAGAGTCTGCGCTTTTACGCGCAGTTCGCCGACGTGGTAGTGCTGGCGCGCGAGCTCACGCTTGTCCAGGTGCGCGAAATACACGACATAATAGTGCGCGACGGCATCCGGGGGCCGCGCGGCGGACTGCTCCGCATAGAGCTTTTCTGCCACGGGGCGCTGTGTATGGCCGTCTCGGGCAAGTGCTACCTCTCCCTGCACGCCCATGGCGCCTCCGCCAACCGGGGCAGCTGCTACCAGGTGTGCCGGCGCAGCTATCTGGTCACCGACAGCGAGACCGGCGGGCAGCTTGAGATAGACAACAAATACATAATGTCTCCCAAGGATCTCTGCACCATAGAATTTATGGACAAAATAATAGAGGCGGGAGTCACTGTGTTCAAAATAGAGGGGCGCGCCCGCAGCGGGGAGTATGTACGCACTGCCGCCAGAGCCTACCGCGACGCCGCCGACGCCGCTCTTGAGGGGCGCTACACGCCGGAGCTGGCCCTCGCTCTCAAAGAGCGGCTGGCGACAGTGTTCAACCGAGGCTTCTGGGACGGCTACTACCTGGGGGCTAGAATGGGGCAGTGGAGCGAGGTGTACGGCAACAAGGCGACCCGCACCAAGCGCTATATCGGCAAAATCACCAATTATTTCGAGAAAATCTCGGTGGCGGAGGTGCAGATAGAGACGGGAGAGCTTTCCGTGGGCGATCCGGTGCTGATTGCGGGCCCCACCACCGGCTCACTTGAACTTAAGGTGGAGGAGATAAGGGTGGACCTGAAGCCTGTGCCCAAGGCTATCAAGGGAGATCTGTGCTCCATCCCGGTAGCGGTCAAACTGCGGCGCAGCGACAAGATCTACCTCTTTAACTGATGCTCTATTGAAAGAATGGTGGCGGTATCACCGGCTATGCGGAAGCGGACGTTCAGGCCGCCGTATGCCATTCCCCAAACCTTCTCCGGGTCGCAGTCGTAGGCCACCCGGGGGTCCAGCTCTATCAGGCTGACAATCTGCGCGAGTACTCCGGCATCGATTCCGGCATCGGCGCCGGGGACCGAATTGACCTTGAGCCGGTGCGCTTTGGTGGGGGCGGTGTAGCCGTCCTGCGCCTGGTCTATGCGGTCGGCGTAGGGTATGTAGGGCTTTATGTCGTATATGGGGGTGCCGTCAAGCAGGTCGGCGCCCAAAACGTGCAGAAGCGGGCCGCGGTCGGCAGAAAACTCGATGCTCTCCAGATGTACGGCCGACATTCCCAGCGAATTGGGGCGGAAGGGAGAGCGCGAGGCAAACACCCCGATGCGTGTGTTGCCCCCCAGGCGGGGCGGGCGCACGGTGAGATTGCCGTCCCACTTTGCGGCGCTGAAGCCCCAGATGAGCCAGATGTGGGAGAAGCTCTCCAGGGCGCGCACAGAATCTTCGCTGCGGAACTGCGGCTCCAGCACAACGGTGGCCGGACATTCCGGCGCGAGGCGGCTCTGGCGCGGAATTCCGAATTTTTCACGGAAGGCGCTCTCGATGTGTGCGACTGGCTCAATCTGCATAACAGCGGCAAATATAGTGTTTTACGGGAATCGCCGCTTTAAGTTTTGTGTAAAACATGTTGATATTCCTTAAAAAATTAATATATTTGCAGCCCGCAAAAAAGCGGTTATTTAGTTAAATAAAAGATTAATAACTTTTTATGCCTACAATTCAACAATTAGTTCGCAAGGGACGCGAGGTTATCGTAGAGAAGAGCAAATCTCGCGCGCTGGATGCTTGCCCTCAGAGACGTGGCGTATGTGTTCGTGTTTACACGACCACTCCCAAGAAACCTAACTCAGCAATGCGTAAGGTTGCCCGCGTACGCCTCACCAATCAGAAGGAGGTCAATGCATACATCCCCGGTGAAGGGCACAACCTGCAGGAGCACAGCATCGTGCTGGTGCGCGGCGGTCGTGTGAAGGACCTTCCCGGTGTACGCTACCACATTCTCCGCGGCGCATTGGATACTGCTGGTGTAGACGGTCGTCTCCAGGGACGTTCCCTCTATGGCACCAAGAGGCCCAAGAAAGCGAAGAAGTAAGTCAAATTATCTAAAAAACAGTTGAAAAATGAGAAAAACGAAGCCTAAAAAGAGGATTCTACTTCCTGATCCTAAGTACAACGACGTGCTTGTTACACGTTTCGTGAACAACCTTATGTTGCAGGGGAAGAAGAGTATCGCGTATTCTATTTTTTACGATGCCATTGATATGGTAGGCGAGAAGATGAAAGATTCTGACAAGGCTCCTATAGAAGTCTGGAAGCAGGCTCTGGAGAACATCACTCCCCAGATCGAAGTCAAGAGCCGCCGCGTGGGCGGTGCGAACTTCCAGGTTCCTACAGAGATCAGACCCGAACGCAAAATCTCCATCAGTATGAAGAATATGGTACTCTACGCCCGTAAGCGTTCCGGTCACTCAATGGCCGAAAAGTTATGCGCAGAAATTGTGGCAGCCTACAACAACGAAGGCGCTGCATACAAGCGTAAAGAAGATATGCACAAGATGGCAGAGGCCAACAAGGCGTTTGCCCATTTCCGTTTCTAAGAGTTGCAGAGTAGGGCTAGATGGCAAGAGATTTAAAATACACGAGGAACATCGGTATAATGGCGCATATCGATGCAGGTAAAACCACCACAAGTGAGCGTATCCTCTATTACACGGGTAAGACTCACAAGATAGGTGAGGTGCACGATGGCGCTGCTACAATGGACTGGATGGTACAGGAGCAGGAGCGCGGTATCACAATTACTTCCGCTGCTACCACCGCTTTCTGGAACCACGACGGTCATAAATATCAAATCAACCTGATTGATACTCCGGGTCACGTCGATTTCACCGTCGAGGTGGAGCGTTCGCTGCGCGTGCTTGACGGCACGGTGGCGACATTCTGCGCGGTGGGCCGTGTGCAGCCGCAGTCTGAGACCGTATGGCGTCAGGCCGACAAGTACCACGTCCCCAAGCTGGCGTATGTAAACAAGATGGACCGCACAGGAGCCGATTTTCTTGCAGTGGTTGAGGAGATGCACTCCAAACTGGGCGCGAACGCAGTGCCCATCTGCCTCCCCATCGGTGCCGAGGACAATTTTGAGGGAATCATCGACCTGATTGAAATGAAGGCCATTTATTACAATCAGAGCGATGAACTCGTAAACTACGAGATCAAGGAAATCCCCGGGAACCTCAAGGCGGAAGCCGAGGAGTGGAGAGGAAAACTGGTTGAGGCCGCAGCGGAGTTTGACGACGAGATAATGAACAAATTCTTCGAGGACCCCGACACCATCACCAACGACGAGATTATAGCCGCCCTGCGCAAGGGAACCCTGGAGATGGCGCTTGTGCCTACCCTCTGCGGCTCCTCCTTCAAGAACAAGGGCGTGCAGTTCCTGCTCGACGCAGTGATACGTTACCTTCCCAGTCCCCTGGACGTCAACCACGTTACCGGCATAAATCCCAAGACAGGCGAAGAGGAGATCCGCAAGCCCAGCGCTTCCGAACCTTTCTGCGCACTTGTCTTCAAGATCGCGACCGACCCGTATGTGGGCCGTCTCGCCTTCCTCAGGGCATATTCTGGGCGCCTGGATGCAGGTTCCTATGTGCTCAACACCCGCACTCAGAAGAAAGAACGCGTTGCCCGACTCTATCAGATGCACAGCAACAAGCAGAACCCCATCGATTTTGTGGAGGCAGGCGACATCTGCGCCGCAGTGGGATTCAAGGAGCTGCGCACCGGTGATACTATTTGCGTCGAAGACAAGCCCATCGTGCTGGAGTCTATGGTATTCCCCGATCCCGTGATCGGAATCGCCGTAGAGCCCAAGACCAAGGGTGATGTCGACAAACTTTCCATAGCGCTCGCGAAGCTCGCTGAGGAGGACCCGACCTTTACGGTGTCTTCCAACCAGGAGACAGGCCAGACCGTCATCAGCGGTATGGGCGAGCTGCACCTTGATATCATCGTGGACCGTCTGCGCCGTGAATTCGGTGTGGAGATCAATCAGGGTGCACCGCAGGTCAACTACAAAGAGGCCATCAAGGGTACATTCCAGATCCACGAGACCTTCAAGAAGCAGACCGGCGGCCGAGGCAAATATGCGGACATCGTTGCGGAGCTGTCGCCCGCAGACGAGGGAGTTACCGGACTTCAGTTTATCGACGAGGTCAAGGGTGGCAACATCCCGCGCGAGTATATTCCCGCTGTGGAGAAGGGTTTCAAGGCTGCTATGGCAAACGGTGTGCTTGCCGGATACGAGCTCGTATCCCTCAAGGTACGCCTGCTCGACGGCGCCTATCACCCTGTCGATTCAGATGCGCTGTCGTTCGAGGTCTGCGCCCAGATGGCATACAAGGAGGGCCTGAAGAAGTGCTCCCCCGTGCTTATGGAACCTATCATGAAACTCGAGGTAGTAACGCCCGAGGAGTATATGGGTGACATTGTGGGTGACCTTAACCGCCGCCGCGGTCAGATTCAGGATATGGACAGCAAGGGCACAGCCCGCATCATCAAGGCTCTCGTGCCTCTGGCAGAGCAGTCGGGATATGTCACTGTCCTTCGAACTCTCTCCAGCGGCCGTGCCACCAGCTCTATGGAATTCAGCCACTACGATGAGGTTCCCACCTCCATCGCCAAGGAGGTTGTGGAGAGCCACGGACGCAGCTTTATTGATTAAAATTCAAATTAATAGTTAATAATGAGCCAGAAAATCAGAATCAAATTGAAATCTTACGACCACGCGTTGGTTGACAAGTCAACTGACCAGCTCGTAAAGACAGTCAAGTCAACCGGTGCGGTTGTCAGCGGCCCTATTCCGCTGCCCACCGACCAGAAGATTTTCACTGTGAACCGCTCCACCTTCGTCAACAAGAAGGCCCGCGAGCAATTCCAACTCAGTTCTTTCCGTCGTCTGGTTGACATTTACTCCTCCAACCCCAAGACCATCGACGCGCTGATGCGCCTCGAACTCCCCAGCGGTGTGGATGTGGAGATTAAAGTCAACTAATTTGACAAAAAAGAGCATCGACACACACTAGTTCCGGATAGTTTGCATATATTTGCACCGGAAACGGTCCCATAGCTCAGTTGGTTAGAGCATCTGACTCATAATCAGGGGGTCGTAGGATCATGCCCTACTGGGACCACAATCTTTAGTGTCAAAAAGGTTAATGATTTTACCAAAAAGGGAGGAGACCTCAAAAGTCCCCTCCCTTTGTTTTTCCGGGCCCCGCTGCAGTTTATTTGTCGTGGCCGAGCTTTTCTTTGAGCTTTTTGAATATCGCGGCCTTGCGGCTGTCGCGCCGCTCTTTGATGCGCTGCAGCGATACGTCTGAGATGCGGGGGAAGCGCCCCTTGATGCGCTCTACCATAGAGCCGAAAGAGGGGTAGCGGTGCCTGTCCAGCTTCTCTGGATACATCTCGTTGATGCAGACCATTATGGCGGTCTCTATCACGCCGGAAAATTCGTCGTTCACCGCGCTTCCCATCATCTTCATAGAGGGGGAGCACTGCATATAGGAGTTCACAAGAGGCGGGATGTTGGCCCCCAGACGCCGCACGGCATCCTTGAGGTTGCGGTAGTCGCTTTTAAAATCGGCATCGCGCAGCAGCAGATCCATCAGGCGCGGGTTGGCTTCGGGCATCACCGGACAGTAGGGGCGCACCAGCTCTTCTGGGTCGGGGAAGTGCTTCCAGAGAAAGTGGAATATCAGGTCCAGACAGAGGTGGTCGTAGCGGGGGTAGGTGGTCATCTTGCCGAAGAGGTAGATGATTCCGGGGTGCTCGCCCGCCACTGAGGCTATCGCGTCCCAAAGGTTGTCCAGCGCGTAGATCCCCTTTGAGCCCGCCTTGGAACTCTGGTATTCCGGTGCTACAAAGCTGCGGCCCAGCTCCATAGTGTGGGGCAGATATTCCTTGACGAACAAGTCGCTGAAGCGGAACATATGGGCGGTGGCCAGCTTTGGCTGCCCGTCGCTGCCTATGGCAACGTCGGGCCCCAGAATGTAGCGGTAGCCCCCCAGGATGGCCTTGGCATCGGGGTCCCACACCACAATCTGCTTATAGGGCTTCTCCATAGTGTCAAAGGAGTCGATGTCGGCGGCAAGGCCGCTGCTGCCGCCCGCCTCGCGGAAGGCGATTTCGCGCAGGCGCCCTATCTCCAGCATAACATTGGGGGCGGTGTGGGCGTCCACGATGTAAACGAGGTTGCCTCCCTTGTTGGTGCGGCAGAACATCCGCTCAGGCGTAAGCTCCGCCTCCAGCAGGTCCGGACCTATCGGGTCAATGATCTTTTCCATAGCACATTTATAAAGCGGTCTCGTATTTATATCCCAGCCGGCGCAGCATTATGGCCGCTCCGGTGCTGAACATAGCGTCTATGGCGTCCACCACGGCCTGGTAGGCGCCGGCGCTGCCCGCCTCGGCCCCGCTGTGGCGCAGCAGGTTAAGGGCGGCGGAGGCGAGATAGCTGAAGGCGTGCGCCAGTGATGCGGCATCATCGCCCTGCAGCGGATAGCCCAGAATGTTCTCCGTGATATGCTCGTCCATATAGTCAAAGCCGCGCTCTCCGCAGAAGAAGCGGTAATCGCGCCCTTTGCAGCTCTCCCAGTCGGCATCCCAGCCAAAGGCGATGGCGGCGCCCAGATATGCGGCCCAGGCCAGCACGACCTCCGGGTAGGAATTGAACTCCCCCACAGCGTCAGCCAGAAAATCGGGGGCCAGAGAGCGCCATTTCTCCTCTATATCGGGGCTCCGGAGCAGTTTGCCCTCCAAAAATCCGCGTCCGGAGGCTATGCGCAGCAGTTCGCTGCCGATCTGTTGTCTGAATTCTTCCACAACTGCAAAAATATTAAAAATGCCTACAGGCTGTAGGTTTGCTCGCGCACCCAGGCGGCCCACTGTGCGGGGGTCCGGCTCTTGTCGAATGTCTCCGGGGGGATGGGCTTGCCGAATATTATCTTAAAGCGGCCGCCCCTGTGGCGGTAGAGCTCGTCGGGGAGCAGCAGCATTGCTATGTTGAACTTGATTCCAAGCCACTTGGAGATGTTGGCCACATTGTAGAAACGGTTGGTGTTGCGCCCGATAAAGTGCATCGGCACCACATAGCGGCCGCTTGCCGCGCTCATCTGCACAAAGTTCTTGCCCCACGGCAGGTCGGTGATGCGCCCCTTTATTTTGCGCGAGCATAGCCCGGCGGGGAACACTATCATATTGTCGGGCGAGTCGTATGCCTCGCGCACCATCGCCGCGAGGGCGCGCGACTGGCCGCCGGTCTTGTTGATTGGGACGCAGATGGGGGCGAGCCCCTTGAGGGCCATCAGAAAGTCGTTCACCAGCAGGCGGACACCGCCGAAGCGCTCTCCCACCACGCTGCCCACCGCCACTCCGTCAACTCCCCCCAGCGGGTGGTTGCCCACGAAGGTGAGCCGCGCCCCTTCGGGCACCACCACATTTTCCAGCCCCTCCACCTCCAGAACTACGCCGAGGTATTTCATAGTCTCGGTGCAGAACTCCACCCCACGATAGCCGCGCACCAGAAATTCGTTGAGAAAGTCCTGGTGGATAAAGCGCTTCATCAGATCCAGCAACCATTTGGGGATTTTCTTGCCCGGGAACTTGGCGGCCACGATCTTGTCCAGGTCTATGGCCCATTCGGGATGAGGGGTAGGCATAGTCGGGGTTACATAGTTGTTCGCAGCGCAAATTTAAGGGAAAAATGTTTTTATCTTTGCAAAAACAGTTGTGATATGAAAAAGTATGCAGTTGTAGTAGTTGATATGCTCAACGACTTTGTTACGGGGCCGATTTCAGACCCCAGAGTCAACCACATCATCGAACCTATCCGCACTCTGTGCGAGAAGGCCCGCAAGGCAGGCGTACCGGTGGTTTATGCCAACGACTGCCATACTCCCGAGATAGACAAGGAGTTCAAGATTTGGCCCGCCCACGCAGTGGAGGGGACAAAAGGGGCCGAAGTCATCGATGCCCTCAAGCCGCAGAAAGGCGACTACGTAATTCCCAAGAAGACCTACAGCGCCTTTTTCGAGACTCCTATGGAGCTTGTGCTCCGCGAGCTTGGGGTCGACACCCTGATAATCACAGGCTGGCAGGCCGACTGCTGCTGCCGCCACACCAGCGCCGACGCGTTTTTCCGTGGCTTCGGCATAGTGGTGCCCCGCGAAACCACCGACACCACCTCCGAAGAGGGCTACCTTGGCGGCCTGGAGTACATCAAGACCATCTACGGCGGCACCATCTGCAATCTTGACCACCTCCCCTTCTGGGGCGAATAACAGCCCATGAAAGTCGGCCTTTACATTGACACCTTCTACCCGATGGTGGACGGTGTGGTGAAAGTAGTGGACAATTATGCCACCCGCCTTTCCAAAATGTGCGAGGTGGTGGTTTTCTGTCCCAGCGTGAGAGGCTACGACGAGCAGGAGGACAAGAAATATCCCTACAAAATAGTGCGCTGCAAGAGCATAGCCCCCAAGAATATGGACTATGTTCTGCCTCTTGGAGCGGTGGATCCATCCTACCAGACTTCGATGGCCCGCAGCAAAGTGGACATAGTACACATCCACTCCCCCTTCACGATTGGGATGTCGGGGGTCTTTTATGCAAAACTGCACAACATACCGCTGGTGGCGACACTCCACTCGCAGTATCGGCAGGATTTCGAGAATCTGATGAAGGCGGCGCCGCTGATCCGCGCGGCCCTCTCCACGGTGATGCTGGTGTTCAACTCCTGCGACGAGTGCTGGGCGGTGAACAGCTCCATCAAAGAGCTCTACCGGGGCGACCTATACGGCCTCACAGCCCCCTGCAAGGTGGTGCTGAACGCCACCGACCACGTTCCGGTGGAAGACCCCGCCGCCGCGGCCGCCCGGGTTAATGCCCTCTACGGCATAGGAGATAGCGAAACAGTTTTTCTGTTTGTGGGGCGCATCAACTTTATCAAGAACATAGACTTTATAGTGCGCGCTCTAAAAATTCTGCGCGAGCGCGGCCACCGCTTCAGGATGATTTTTGCAGGGCAGGGGCAGGACGAGGAGCGGCTCCGGGAACTTGTGCAAAGTCTCAACCTGGAAGATTGCGTGGTGATGACTGGCCTGGTGCGCGGCCGCAAGCAGCTGCAGGATCTCTACTCCCGCGCCAAGCTGTTCCTCTTTCCCTCTCTCTACGACGCCAATTCGCTGGTGCAGATAGAGGCGGCCTGCCAGGGAACCCCCACGCTGTTTTTGCGCGGGGCCCGCACCTCTGCCACGGTGAAAGAGGATGTCAACGGCTACATCAGCGACCCCTCTGAAGAGGCATACGCCTCCAAGATAGAGCAGATTATGGGCGACCCGGATGGATATGCGCGCGTGAGCGCCGCCGCCCGAGAGCAGCTCTATCTGGACTGGGACACCGTGGTGGACGGTGTCTATCAGAATTACAAGGCGATGATAGAGAGCCGGAAGGTATCGCGCCTACTCAAAAACTAACGGTTGACCTCGACCCGGCACCCCTTTTCCGACGATTCGTAGGCGCCGAATACCGCGCGCATCGCGCTCAGCACGCTCTCGCCGCTGACGGGTGGTTCTGCGCCAGCTTCCAGCGCCTCAATAAAGGCGTCCATAACTCCCGACTTGGTCTGGTTGTCGTTAGTCTGGATGCGGTCGATGTCGTAGGTCTGAATGTCGCCGCCGCGGCCGTACACCTTTATAGAGCAGGAGGGGTCGTCGTAGATGCGCATAATCCCCTCATCGCCGTAGATTATGGTGGAGTTGTCTTCCTGTCCGTAGTAGGTCCAGCTGGCGGTCATAGTGCCCACCGCGCCGCTGGCCATCTCAAATATGCAGATTGCGTTGTCGTCCACTCCGATGGGGCTGCCGTCGGCATAGCGCTTGTCAAGGGTGGCTATGCGGGCTGTCACGGCGGTGATGGTGGTGTCCAGAATATATTGGATGAGGTCGGTCTTGTGGATGCCCAGATCGCCCACTACACCCATCACGGCTGACTTGCGGTCAAAAAACCAGGTGCCGGGGCCGGGGGTGATGCTCCACGTCTCGGGGCCGCTGTGGCCGAATGTGGTGCGGAAGGTTATGACGCGGCCGATGGCCCCCTCTTTGATGAGACTGCGGGCTCGCGCGTGCGCCATCGCGTAGCGCTGGTTCTGGTCTATCATCAGATAGCGGCCGCATTCGCGGGCCGTGGCCACCATTTTCTCACAATCCTCTATCGTGACTGCCATCGGCTTTTCGCAGAGCACGTGCTTGCCCGCCTTCAGGGCGGCGATGGTGTCGCTTGCGTGGCAGCTGTTGGCCGTGCACACCGCCACCGCATCGATTTCGGGATCGGCGAGCATCTCCGCCATAGAGCCGTAGACCCGCCCGCCGTAGAGGGCGGCCATCTGCTGTGCGCGGCCGGGGTCGAGGTCGTAATAACCCACCAGCTTAGCGTTCGGGTTGGAGTGAAATTCGGGGATGTGTCTTACTTGCGAGATTTTGCCGCAGCCTATTATGCCGATGCCTTTCATAGTTCAAAATTTGTTAATGGGGTAAATGTAAGAATAAAATTTATAATCCGGCCCTGCGGAAGCCTCTTTTGTGCGGAAAAGAATGTAAGGTTTTCTTCCGTTTTTATGATATATTTGTACCCGAAATAAGGCAACACATAAATTCTTTAAATATGAAATCTTTCAGACTGATGGCCGCAATGGCCGGACTGCTGTCGCTTTTTGCGATTGCAGGCTGCAACCCCAAAGAGGAGGGCGATCCTTTTGTCACCATCAACGGTGAAAAAGAGTACAATCTCAAAGCCGAGAAAAGCTCGTTTACCATAAACATCAGCACCAACCGCGACTGGAGCGTACGTATGACCGACGCTGCGGCGCAGTGGATTGCGGTGACCCCCAAAGAAGGCAAGGCTGCCGAGAACGGCGTTGATGTCACGGTCAGCGTGCTTGAGAACACCGCCGCCAACCGCACCGCCGCCATCGAGTTCTACACCGGCACCGCAACCGCCACCCTCACCGTGAACCAGGAGGGTCCCGACGGCGACGGCGGCGGCTCCGAAGTCATCGGCAAGCCGGAGGGCAACGGTACCAAGGAGTCTCCCTACAATGTCTCCGCAGCCCTCACCCTCATCGCAAACGGCACATATTCGGCCGATGCAGAGGTTTATGTCAAAGGCCAGATTTCTGAAATCACCGAGATCAGCACCGGCTATGGCAACGCCACATACAACATCGTGGACAAGGAGTATGCCGACAACGCTCTCATCGTGTACCGGGGCTACTATCTGGGCGGCGAGAAGTTTACTGCAGAAGATCAGATTAAAGCCGGTGACGAGGTTGTGGTTCTGGGCAAGCTGACCCTCTTCTATGAGAAGGCCGAGGTGTCCACGGGCAGCCAGATTGTTTCTATCAACGGCAAAGAGGCTGAAGAGGAACCCGAGGTCGAGGTTAAGGACGCCACCGTGGCAGATATTGCCGTGGCTGTGGCATCCGGCATCACAGACGGATATTACAGAGTCAAAAACGGCCAGGTGATGGCTGTGGCCTCCGCCGACAAACTCGTAATGGACGACGGCACCGGCTGCATCTACGTTTACAAACAGAAGCACGGTCTCTCTGTCGGCGACGTGGCAACCTTCGTGGGCAAAGGCTACAAATACTACACTACTTTGGAGTTTGAGAAGCCCGAAATCGAGAAGACCGGCAGCGCAGAGTGCGTCTATCCCGATGCCGATGTCTGGGGCGCCGAGCAGATCGACACATACTACGCAATGGAACTTGCGACCGTGAAATATGCCACCGTGTCGGGAACCCTTGTAAAGAGCGGCTCTTATTACAATCTGCAGACTGACGGCACCTCAAGCGTCGATTTCATTTCCCTGTATTCCACATCAATCGACTTTTCGCAGTACGAGGGCAAGGCGTTGCAGGTTACCGGCTATGTCTACAGTCTGAACAGCTCCAAGAATTATGTGGAGATGGTGCCCCTGGAGATCGCGGTTGACGCATCTGCAGAATATGTGACCGTAAGCCCCGCATCCCTCACCTGGAGCAAAGATGACCTCTCGGCAAAGACTGTCACTGTGGATGCTTCCGGCGACTTTAGCGTAAAGGCCGACGAGGCTTCGTTCACGGAGGGCTTTGTATGGGCAAGCTGCACGGTGGAAAGCAACATCGTCACCATCACCCCCGCCGAGAGTATCTCTTCTGTCGGTCCTGTAAGCAAGCTTGAAGGCAAGTTTATCGTGACCTGCGGCGAAAAGAGCGCGACAATTGATGTCACCGTCAAGATTGGGGACGACTGCAACTATCCGTTCACCAGTAATGTCACCTGGACTCTGGGTGACAATGCAACCGACCAGACGACATCAAGCGCTGCCCAGACAGCTACCATCAACGGCACGGAGGTAACCGAGATGGTGAAACTCGGCACAAGTAAAAAGGGGGGTAACTTTACCATAACCATCCCCGCCGGCACCAAGACTCTCGAGTTCTATGCGCTCTCCTGGAACGGTAAGGCCTGCAAACTCACCGTTTCCGGCTGCACCGCGACCCCGGTTGAGTTAGACCTGAAATCAAACTCCGGCGTGGCTGGCAACCCTCCGTATACAGTCGCTACAACGGACGGCGAGGCGCGCTATTCGATAACCATTACCGAAGCGGCAGCCACCAGTGTTACGGTAACAGCCTCTGCACGTGCGATCTTCTGGGGCATCAACGCCTATAGCGAATAATTACATTCATCACGATGGTATCCATATGCCGAGCGGCAGCAGGATTGTTTGGGGCATTGCTTCTGGCAGTGCCCCAATCGTGCTGCCAGAAAGACGGGACAGAATTCAAGATAGAGCTCTCCCGCAGCGAGGATGACGCTTCGCGCGGGGTCCAGTGGCTGCGGGTCACTGCGGCGGATGGCAAGGCGTGGACGCTCTCTGCGAGTGACGCCTTGGGCGCGGCCGTAAGCTGGCTCACCGCCGACCCAGCATCCGGCACGGGCGCCGCCGCCGTCTCCCTCACCTGGGAGGCCAACACCTCCGCCGACAGCCGCACCGCAATTGTCAAAGGGGTCTGCGGCGGCAGCGAATCCACTGCCACCTTCACCCAGAAGGGTGCGTCGGGCAAAGAAGACGAAGATGACAGAAACAAACGCGAAAAATTTCTGAGCGACTATCTTCCCGCCGGCACTCCGCAGAAGATAAGGGACTATTTCGAAAGCCAGATAAAAAACACTCCCGACGAGCAGTTGGGGAATGTCCCCACGGAAATCGTGGCCGAAGATGTCCCCGCCTGGATGGAACTCCCCGCCACCGCCAATAAAGATCTTTATTTCATAACCCACGCCAGCACAACCTCGTCCGGAGCGGGGCGCAACTTCTCGTATTATTGGGACTCCGAGGCCTTGGTGGCCCGTTGGGTGGCGTATCCGCTCAACAAGGGGTGCATCGCCTCCGGCAGCCGCACCAATGCGTGGGGACTTGACCTCAAGCTCCCCTATGAGGCCCAGCCGGTGATCTACAACGGCTTCAGCGGTTCGGCCCCCGGAGAGAGTTCCGACGGCGGCACGCAGTCATACCAGCGAGGACATCAGTGCCCCTCTGCCGACCGCCTGGCCTATGAAGACAATAAAATGACCTTCTACGGCACCAATATGACCCCGCAGAAGGGCGAACTCAACGAAAGAATCTGGGCGGCGCTTGAGACACGCGTGCGCGACTGGTCCAAGGCTTTCGACACCCTCTATGTGGTCACCGGCTGCGTGGTGAACGGGAGCACGAGCTATGCCTACGACAACGTCGGCAAAAAGGTTACCGTGCCCGTGGGCTACTACAAGGCGCTGCTGGGCTACAGCCAGTCCGGAGCGCGCGGCATCAGCTCGCAGACGAAGGGCTACACCGGCGTGGCGTTTTATTTTGAACACCGCGGCTACGACGACAACAACAGCTATATGACGTGCGCGATGACCATCGACGACCTGGAGGAGATTGTGGGCGAGGATTTCTTCGTGAATCTGCCCGCCGCCATCGGAAACTCTCTGGCAGCCAAGGTGGAGTCCACCCGCGATGATTACTGGTGGGGCAACTGACACACGATATGAAAAGATTTTTTACAATAGCGGCGCTGCTGCTCTCATTTCTGCTCTCAAGCGCGCAGACCCGCACTTATGTGGTGGGCTTCTACAATCTGGAGAATCTCTTTGACATCTACGACGACCCGCAGACAAACGACCAGCAGTTCCTGCCCGAGGGCTCCAACAACTGGACCGAGGCCAAATATGAGAAAAAGCTGGCCAATATGGCCCACGTCATAGCCGAGATGGCCAAAGAGAACGGCCGCTTCCACACCATCCTGGGCGTGAGCGAGGTGGAGAACCGTATGGTGCTGGAAGACCTGGTGAGCGAGCCGGAGATTTCCGGCGCCAACTACCAGATAGTGCACTACGACAGTCCCGACCGCCGAGGCATAGACGTGGCGCTGCTCTACAAACCGGAGCAGTTCAACTTTCTGGACTCCGAGTCGATTCCCTTCACATTTGAGGGGAGCGACATAGACTTTTCCGACACGGACACCGACTATTTCCGCACCCGCGACATACTTATGGTGCACGGCACCATCGACGGCGAGCACTTCGCCTTCTATGTGATGCACCTGCCCAGCCGCGGCGGCGGCAAAGGAGGCAACCTGCGCAGCCGTGGCGCCGAAATAGCCTATGCCCACGCGCAGCGGATGACACAGAAGTATCCCGGAATCAAGATTGTGATGATGGGCGATATGAACGATGACCCCACCGACCCCAGCATGACCGAATATCTCCACAGCCGCGCAACGCTGGAGGAGACGGGCGAGGCTGACTTCTTCAACCCCTTCTACACACTCCTCAAAGACGGCATCGGCTCTATCTGCTACCAGAACACGTGGAGCCTGTTTGACCAGATACTGGTAAACCGCTCCCTGGCTTTCGCCCCAGATGGAGGTCTCAGGATAAGACAGATAAACAAGGGTTACTACGGCCGCGTGTTCAAGAAGCGCTTTATGGAGACAAAGAGCGGGCAGTACAAGGGCTATCCGCTGCGCACCTTCTCCAACGGGGCCTTCATAAACGGCTATAGCGACCATTATCCCACATATATAGTAATCAGTAAAACTGTATCGGAATGATAAAGAAAATCACACTTTCAATAGCGCTGCTGCTGTGCCTGCTGCCCCTGTGGGGCCAGATGCCCACGGGCGGAGTCAAAGGCACGGTGGTGAGCCGTGCGGACAGGAGCACAATCGCCGGGGCGCGGGTTTCGCTACTCTCGGGCGGGGTGGCTGTGGCCGTCTGCAATACCGACGCAACGGGCGCCTTTGTGCTGGAGGCGCTGCCCGACGGCGCCTATAATATGACCGTCACCGCCGACGGCTACGTCGCCGTCAACGCGAATGTCAGCATCGCGAATGGTTTCGTAAAGGATATGATGCGCATCTCGCTGCTGCCCGAGCAGGTGGTGGCGGAGGTCGACGACTCCAGCTTTGTGGAGTTTGATATGGACGACTCGGGCTTCACCGACAATCCCACCATAATGTACGGCAGCAACGATGTCTTCACGCAGGTTGCGGGCTACGGATTCAGCTCTGTCCGCTTCAAGAACCGCGGATACGAGAGCGAGTCGCAGGATATATATCTGGCGGGGGTCAAGATGAATGACGCCCTCAGCGGCTATTCCCCCTTCAGCCTGTGGAGCGGCCTGAACGAGGCGATGCGCAGCAAAAACACCAGCATCGGCCAGGAGAGCGCTGAATATGGGCTGGGCCACTTCAACGGCACCACCAACATTCTGGGCAACCCCTCCTCAGTGAGGCCAGGCTGGCGTTTCAGCGTCCTCTCCAACAGCGCCCTCTACCGCCTCCGCCTTATGGCCAACTATGCCTCGGGCGAGCTGGACAACGGCCTCTCGTATGCCTTCAACATATCGGCCCGCGTGGGCGGCAACGACTGGATAGAGGGTGTCTATTACAAGAACATCTCCTACTACGCCGGCATAGAGAAGAAGTTTGACTCGGGCAGCCGCCTGGCCCTCTTCTCCTTTGCCAACACCGGCGAGCGCGGCGCGCAGAACGCCTCCACGCAGGAGGTCTATGACCTGATGGGAGACAATATGTACAACTCCAACTGGGGCTATCAGAGCGGCAAGGTGCGCAACAGCCGCGTGCGCCGTACATTCGAGCCTGTCACGGTGCTCAAGTACACCGCGTCGCCATCCGACAACCTGGACCTCTCGGCCACCGTGCTCTACCGCTGCGGCAGCAACGGCTACACCGCACTCGACTGGTATGACGCGGCCGACCCGCGCCCCGACTACTACCGCAACCTGCCCAGCTACTTCTATATGGACGACGATGATTACAACCGCGTCAACGAAGGGAAGTACAACTGGGCCAAAGAGTCCTGGACCAATCACTCCAAAGACTATGCGAACTACCAGCACCTGGACTGGGACCGCCTCTACAATGTCAACTACAACTCCGAGGGGGGCCGCAGCAAGTATGTGCAGGAAGAGCGCCACGTGGACCAGCGCGATTTGAACCTGGCACTTAGCGCCAATTGGTATGCTACCGACAGGTTCACCCTCACCGCCGGCATAGACGGCAAGCTGAACCGCACCGAGAACTACAAGAAGATCGCCGACCTTCTGGGAGGTCAGTACTACCTCAATATAGACCAGTATGCAGAGCGCGACTTCGCCTCCAACGCGGCGCTCGTCCAGAACGACCTGGACTACTTCCTCTCCCACGGCAGCGCGGAGCAGATTACAAAAGGGGGAAAGTATGGCTATGACTACTACGCCCACGTGCGCAGGGCCAATGCCTGGGTCAACACAAGATATACCCTGGATAATCTGACCGCTACTGTGGGCGGCGCAGTAGGCTATGAGTCGTTCTACCGCGAAGGTCTGCTGCGCAAGGGGCTCTTTGCGGGCCTCGACGATGCCGGGAACGAAATCTCCTACCAGGGCAAGACCCTCACCACCTACGATTCCAAGGGGAATGTAATCTCCAGCAAGGGCAAGAGCGATGTGGCGGGCTTTCTGACCTGGGCCGGCAAGGTTTCGCTGGCATACTACATCAATGGCGGGCACCGCTTCAGCCTGAATGCGGGCTGCTTCAACGACGCCCCCAACTTCAACGATGCGTTTGTGTCGCCCCGCACTCGCAACACGATGATAGAAGGCCTCACAGCGCAGAAGACAATCTCCGCCGATGTCAACTACCAGTGGGAGAGCAACGGCTACAGCCTGCGCCTGACCGGCTTCTGGACTGCAATCAACGACCAGAGCGACCTTATGAGCATCTACGACGATGCGCAGCAGAGCTTCAGCAACTTTGCCCTGACCGGCATCAACCAGCGCAATATGGGCGTGGAGTTCGGCGCCAAGGTGCCTCTGCCGCTGCAGGGTCTCTCGCTCTCCGGCGTGTTGAGCCTGGGCGAATATATCTACACCTCCAACCCCTATATGACACAGACGATAGACAATAGCGCGGAAGTGGTGTTTGAAAACGAGGAGGTTCTCTACTGGAAGGAGAGCCCCATATACCGCCACGTGACCAACGACAAGGGACAGGATGTGATTGAGGTGGATGTCAACGGCAATCCCGTGATCGAAGGGTATCAGAAGCATCACGTCCCCTCGACCCCCTCTATGGCGGCCGCCCTCGCGCTCAACTACCGCACCCGTTCGTACTGGTTCTTTGAGCTGTCAGGGCAGTATTTTGCAAAGTCGTATCTGGATATGAATCCGCTCTACCGCACCTCCATCGCCACAGAAGGCCCCGACGGCGTGGCTACCCCCTCCGAAATCGAGTATATGGCGACTCAGGAGGAGTTCAGCCCCCAGTTTCTTATGAACGCCAGCATCGGCAAGTCGTGGTACATCAACCGCAAATACAACTTCGGCTTCTCGCTCAATGTCCAGAACCTGCTCAACAACCGTGACGTGCGCACCGGTGGCTACGAGCAGAGCCGTCTGATTTCCAGCAGCGACAAGGACCGCTACTACAAGTTTGACTCGAAATACTTCTATATGGCGGGTACAAACTATATGTTGAACCTTTATTTCCGCTTCTAAAGTATGAAAAGGATATTAACTCTGATTGCGGCCCTGGCACTGGCCGCCTCCTGCACCTCGCTCAAAGAGGAGTTCGAGCCCGTATTCACCGGCAAATACAGCGAACCGGCGGTAAAACAGCCGGTGCAGATGACCGCCAACACCACGATAGCTGAGCTTTGCGCGATGTATTCCACCGGCAAGCCGTGGGACATAGACCGCGACATCATAATCAGCGGCAAGGTCTCCACCACCGACCAGCCCGGCAATTTTTACAAGAGCCTCTACATTCAGGACGGGACGGCCGGCATCGAGCTCAAGATAGGCAAAAACGGCCTCTACAACTTCTACAAAGAGGGGCAGACCCTCTATGTGCGCTGCAACGGCCTCACGCTGGGTATGTACGGCTACAAGACCGGCAGCTACGGCGGCCAGGGAATGGTGCAGATCGGCTACAACGACCCCACCGGCTCCTACGAAACATCCTATCTGGAGGCGAACTATCTGATAGATTCCCACATCTTCTGCGGCGAGCAGGGAGAGAAGGTTAACCCTGTTGAGGTCACCGCCGACAAGCTCCCTTCGCAGAACTCGCTGCAGGCCAGCAACCCCTATCTTGGATGTCTGGTGACCCTCAAGGGGCTCAAATATGCCAACGAGGCCTTCTGCCTCATCTACATCAACTCCAACAAGGACAAAACCCTCTCTGCCAACCGCATCTTCATCTCAGACGCGCCGCACGGCATCACCACCTGGGCGATGTCGGAGACCAAGTTCAAGGAGTATCTGGATTCTGGCGTGTGGGACGATATTAAGATAGGCAACGCCAACGACTACAACTACGGCACGGTGGGCGAGCCAGCCGACCCCGGTTTCGCCACAAGCAAGGAGGATATCCGCGCCCACGCGGCTGCCTACTCGGTGAGCCAGTATTTCAAGCTGGGTTCGCACGAGATACAGCTGCGCACCAGCGGCTATTCCAAGTTCGGCGACGGCGAAATTCCGCAGGAGGTACTCTCGGGCAGCGCCACGGTGGACATCACGGGCATACTTACCCTCTATCAGGGCTCGCTGCAGCTGATAGTCAATTCGCTGGACGATATAAAAGTGAACTATTAGAGTTGAGTGAACTCAAAGGAAGCAGAGTCACCGTCGGTTACAAAATCGACGGTGATTTTTCTTTCCGCCCCGGTGGTGTTGGCGCCGGTGATAATTCTTACCGTGCGGTTGCCGGCAGCATCGCTGTCAGGAGAGACAGAAACGCCGGGGGTGTCGCAGATGGCTTTCCACGGGGTGTTGGACGTGACCACGACGCGGATGTCCCCGCCCTCGGAGGGAACCTGCAGCGACTCTCCCTCCACCGAGATGTAGGGCTTGTAGCCCTGCGTGATTACGGCGGTCTTGGTGCCGGAGGCGCTGTTGCTGGTGCAGTAGAACTTTACGGTGACGGACGAGGTGGTCCAGCTGTCGGTTTCGGGGATGGTGAGGGTCACCACGTCGTCGCCGATGCCGGCGCTCTTGCTCACGAGGGTGGTGACGTCTTCATCGTCCAGAACCACCTTCCAGGGGAGGTCGGTCATCACGGTGATGTCCACGCTGCCCCCTTCATAGGGGACGTAGGAGAGGCTGGGGGTTATTTTTATGGTGGGGCTGAAGGTCTCGGTGCAGGAGAAGAGCACGGGCAGCATCAGCGCAAGCATCAGGAGTGTCTTTTTCATCTCTTCAAATAATGACGTATCCCCGCAAAGATATTAAAAAATGGTTAACTTTGCCCCGCACAAAGGTTTTAGTATGAATAAGGGAGTTTTTGCAGCACTTTTTCTGCTGGCGGCGGCCGCTTTTCTGCCCGTCTCCTGCGAGAAATACATCATCCCGAGGCTGGATTGCGACACCGACACCATCTTCGCCCCCGTGGACGGAGGGCTGTACGATGTGCATCTCAATGCCAACGTGCGCTGGGCCTTTGACGACACAAGCATAGCCGACTGGGTTTCTGTGGATGTAAAGAGCGGCGCGAGCGATTATGAAACCGTGGATTATCTGCTGCAGGTGCGCGTGAAGGCCAACGACACCGGTGCCGGGCGCGAGTGCACGATGAACTATACATGCACCACGCTGTCGCGCACGCTGGTGGTGCAGCAGCAGGGCGAATGATTCATTTGGATTGCATCTGTTTTTGAGTACATTTGCACCGTTGTTTAAAATATGGGGTGGACAGATTTGACATTGCTTGCAACCACCACTGAAAAAAATGCTAAAATTATGAACAAGAATTATCTTTTCACATCGGAGTCGGTGAGCGAAGGGCATCCCGACAAAGTGGCGGACCAGATTTCTGACGCGGTCCTTGACGAATTCCTTAGAAATGATCCTGAGAGCCACGTGGCCTGCGAGACTTTTGTGAGCACCGGGCTGGCACTTGTGGGCGGCGAGGCCTCCAGCAGCGCGTATGTGGACATAGAGAGCGTGGCGCGCAAAACCATCGAGCGCATAGGCTACACCAGGAGCGACTATCAGTTCGACTCCAAGTCGTGCTCTGTGCTGCTGGCGCTGCACGAGCAGAGCCGCGACATCGCGCGCGGGGTCAACCGCGGCATCGACGACGAGCAGGGGGCCGGCGACCAGGGCATTATGTTCGGCTACGCCTGTACGGAAGGGGAGGAGTATATGCCCCTGCCGCTGATGCTCTCGCACAAGGCACTGCGGATTCTCTCCGACATCCGCCGCGAACATAACTCTCCGATGCCCTATCTGCGGCCCGATGCAAAGTCGCAGTTCACGATTGAATACGACGGCACCACCCGGCGCCCCGTCAAGGTGCACACGATAGTCATCTCCACCCAGCACGATGAGTTCGACAGCGACGAGAATATGGCCGCCCGCATCCGCAGCGATGTGCAGAACGTGCTGCTGCAGCGGCTCAAGGAGAGCCTCAAGCCCGAAATCGCGGCCCTTTTTGACCACGGCTACATACTGCACGTGAATCCCACGGGCAAGTTTGTGATAGGCGGCCCCGCAGGCGACAGCGGCCTCACCGGGCGCAAGATAATAGTGGATACCTACGGCGGACGCAGCGCCCACGGCGGCGGCGCCTTCAGCGGCAAGGATCCCAGCAAGGTGGATCGCAGCGCAGCCTACGCAGCCCGCTACATAGCCAAGAATATGGTGGCCGCCGGTGTGGCGGACGAGATGATGGTGCAGCTCTCCTATGCGATAGGCATAGCGCGGCCGTGCAGCATATTCGTGAATACGTTCGGCACAAGCCGTTCCAAGCTGAGCGATGCCGAAATCGCCGAGTTCATATCGGCAGAATTTGACCTGCGTCCTGCGGCCATAATCCGCAAGTTCGGCCTCAAAAACCCCATATACGAGCCCACTGCGGCATACGGCCATTTCGGACGCAAACCCTACACAGAAACCGTGACGCTGGTGCGCGGCGGAAAGCGCCTCTCCCGCCCGGTGGAGTTCTTCCCGTGGGAGAAACTGGATGCGCTGGAGCGGTGTGCTGCTTTAAAAGATTAAAATTGTTGTGATATAAGAAAAGAGGTTAAAATTTTAACCTCTTTTCTTATATATACTTATAAAAATACAGTATATTTGCGATGCTTGAAGCAAAACAGAACACCAATTATAACTATCTATGAACCAACTTTTTAAGCGTTTGATCGCCGTATTGGCGATACTCTTTGTTGGTGTGTCGGGTTATTCTCAGGTCACGACTTCGTCTATGAACGGTCTCATCACCGACGACAACGGTGAACCGCTCGCAGGCGCAACCATCGTGGCAACCCACACCCCTTCAGGAACCCAGTATGCAACAGCCGCCAATTCTGACGGCCGTTTTGTTATCAACGGTATGCGTATCGGCGGCCCCTACACCGTGGAGGTATCCTTCATCGGTATGGAGACCGTGTCGATTACCGACGTTAACCTCAAACTCGGCGACCCCTACGAACTTAACCTCAAGATGAAGGGCTCCGAGAGGCTGGACGCCGTCTATGTGATCAGCGACAAGTCTTTCAACGCCAACAAGACCGGTGCGGGCGACCACTTCTCCCACCAGACGGTGGAGACTATGCCCACCGTGGACCGCAGCATCTATGACATCGTGAAGTACACCCCGCAGGCGACTGTCAACAAGAACGGCGGCATCTCCTTTGCCGGCAGCAACAACCGCTACAACAGTTTCCAGATAGACGGTGCCATCAGCAACGATGCCTTTGGCCTCTCCTCTTCCGGAACCAACGGCGGCCAGACAGGCGCCAACCCCATCGCCCTCGACGCTATCGAGGAGATTCAGGTGGTTGTGGCTCCCTTTGACGTGCGTCAGAGCGGTTTCACCGGCGGTGCTATGAACGCCATAACCAAGTCCGGTACCAACACCTTCAAGGGCAGCGCCTACGCCCACTACACTAACCAGGATTTCATCGGGACCACCGCCGGCACCATTGCAGAGGGCAAGGAGCGCACCAAATATTCCGAACAGTCCTCCACCACCGCCGGTTTCACCATCGGCGGCCCCATTGTGAAGGACAAACTCTTCTTCTTTGCCAGCGGCGAGTTCTATCAGAAGAGCTACCCCTCCGTATATAACCCCTACGAGGGCTATTACACCAAGGACTTCAGCAACAGCACCCCTCTGGGCGTTGCCGGAGCCGACCGCTATCAGGATGTGACCTTCCCCGTGACCGTCAACGGCCAGACCACCAACCTCACCGGTCAGGAGTTTGTGGGCACCGGTTTCACAACCGAACTGGCGGATGCCATCCTAAGCCACTATCAGAAGACCTACTCCCCTGCGGACAACTTCAGCGAGAGCTACACTCCCCACCAGATCAAAGACCAGAGCGTAAACGCCCTGCTGCGCTTTGACTGGAACATCAACACCGACAACAAGCTGATGTTCCGCTACCAGTTCGCGCACTCTTTCGCAGACCAGTACGGCAGCGGCTCCACTTCCTATTACTTCAACAACTCCTCATACAAGATGGTGGACAACACCAACTCCTTTGTGCTGGAACTCAACAGCCGCATAAACGAGCAGATGTCCAATGAACTGCGCGCCACTGCAGTGCTGGTGCGCGACCACCGCGAGTTCCCCTACCAGGGCGCCAACATCTACATCAACGGCGACACCTACACCTTGAACCTTGGCACCGAGTACTCTTCCGGCGCCAATGCGATGCACTCTGATGCCTACACCCTCACCGACAATTTCTCCATTTTTGCCGGCAAGCACAACATCACCGTAGGTACCCACAACGAGCTCTTCCGCTTCTACAACATATTCCGCCAGTATGCCTTCGGCGAGTATTACTATACCAGCCTGGAGAACTACTTCAACAACAATGTCGACACCTATTATTATAATTATGCCGACCCTTCGCTCACAGGCGGCGACTCCGTGTGGGGCGCAACCACCTGGGCTGCGCAGTTCGGCCTCTATGCGCAGGACGAGTGGAAGCCCACCCGCAACTTCACCCTGACCTACGGCGTGCGTGCCGATATGCCTCTGCTGCTTAACAAGCCCACCGAGAATGTGGCATTCAACGAATATGCGGAGTCCTTCAAAGAAAGCTTCCCCGCACTCTACAATGCCCGCGTGGGCGAGACTCCCAAGGCATCGGTGCTCCTGTCTCCCCGCGTAGGCTTCCGCCTCTATCTTGATGACGATCATACCGCAGTGCTGCGCGGCGGCGCCGGCCTCTTCACCGGCCGCGTGCCTTTCGTATGGCTCTCCAATGCCTACAACAACAACGGTATGGAGGCCAAGTCGGTCAAGGTAAAAGGTTCGCAGCTGATCGAAGCGGCTGATGCAAAGGGCGTGAACGCATTCACCAGCAACCCTTACGACACCTTCATCTCCAGCGGCGTGCTGCAGGCAAGCAACAGCGGCGCCACCATCAACACTATGAACCGCGAGTTCAAGTATCCCCAGGTGTTCCGCGTGAACCTCGGCTTTGACAAGAGCTACAACGGCGGCTGGAACTTCACCTTCGACGCCCTCTTCTCAAAGACGCTGAACAACGTGTTCTTCCAAAACCTGGCCATCACCAGCAACGGCTCCATCTATCCCGTGAGCGCCGAAGCTTCCAAGGCAAATGAGGCAAGCATCGCCCCCTACTACAGCACAATGTCCAGCGCATACTCCACAATCGTGGCGCTGAGCAACACCAATAAGGGCTACACATACTCCCTGAGCGGCAAGGTGGAGAAGTCGTTTGACTTCGGCCTCAACCTGATGGCCTCCTACACCTTCGGACACTCCTACAGCGTGAACGACGGCACCAGCAGCGTGGCCTACTCCAACTGGAAATACAACTATTCCGTGGACACCAACGCTCCCGAGCTCAGCTACTCGCTGTTCGACCGCCCTCACAAACTGATGGCAGTGGTGTCATACAACTCCCGTCCTTATCTGGCGGGCCGTCTGGCCACCAACCTCTCCCTGACCTACACCGGGCAGAGCGGCCAGCGCTACTCCTACACCTACAACGAGTCGGCTGACTTCAACGGCGACGGCTACAAGGGCAACTCCCTGATGTACATCCCCACCGCAGAAGAAGTGCCCCAGATGAACTGGGCAAAGGCCGGCGACGCCGCAAAATTCGAAAACTACATCCGCAACGACCAGTATCTGCTGAGCCACCGCGGCCAGTGGTCGGAGCGCTATGCCGGTATGGCTCCCTTCGAGCACCACTTTGACCTGCACATCGGAGAGGACTTCATCTACAACAAGGCCCGCGGCTCCAAAATCCAGGTTTTTGCCGATATAATGAACATCGGCAATATGTTCAACCGCAACTGGGGTCTCTACTATGGCAGCGCATACAATCTGCGCGTGCTCAAGGTCACCGCTGTGACCGTAGATGCCGACGGCAATGCGACCCCTACTTATCAGTATAGCCCCTACACTTTGAGCATGAGCGACTTCTACTCCAGATGGCGCTGCCAGGTCGGTGCAAGAATCACATTCTAAGCGATATGAAAAAGATATTCAATTTACTGTTGACCGCAATCGTGTGCCTGGGCGCCCTGGCCTCCTGCACACAGGACTATGTAGCCGGCCCTATGGCCCGCAATATCACCGTCAGCCCCGACAATCAGAAGGTGGCGGCATCCGGCGAGACTTTTGATGTGGCAGTCACCGCCGACGGCGCCTGGGCTGCATCCGCTCCCGAGTGGATCAGTGTTGAACCCGCCAAAGGCGAGGGCAATGCCACCGTCAAAGTGACCGTGGCCCCCAACGAGGGCACAGCCCGCACAGAAAATGTGGGCTTCTACAGCGCTGTGGGCGATGTCTCCAGCACCAGCGTCGACCTTGAAAGCACACCTCTGGCCACCGTGGCAGTCAATCAGGCTGCGGGCGGCGGCAGCAGCAGCGGCGATGCCGAGGCCATCACCATCGCCGAGCTGCTTGCCAAGGGCGAGAATACCGACAGCTATCTGATCACCGGTACCATCACCCGCGTGGTCAACACCACCTACGGCAACTTTGACCTGACCGACGACACCGGCACTATGTATGTTTACGGCCTGCTTAACGAGGATCTTGAAGAGAAGGTCTGCTTTGCCGATAAGGGCCTTGCGATGGGCGACGTGCTCACCATCGTCTCCAACGAGTTCGTAAACTACAACGGCACCTGGGAAATCAAGAACGCCGTGTATGTAAACCACAGCAAGTCTGTGATTGCGCTGGACAGCGATTATGTTTATATCGAGAAAGAAGGGGACGACTTTGACATCGTGGCCACCGTAAAGGGAACGAATGTCAATGCCGACTTCACCGCCGATTGGATCACCTACAACGGTGCCACCAAGGACGGCGACAATGTCACCCTCTCCTTCAGCGTGGCTGAAAATGCCGGCGTGCCCCGCACCGAGACCATAAAGGTTTCCACCACCACCGCGGCGGGCGAGACCACTGCCGTTGACTTCAAAGTGGAGCAGGACGGCAGCATCCCCACCAAGACCGTGGCAGAAGTTCTTGCAGCGGCCGACGATCTGACCTCCTTCTACCGCGTTACAGGTTATATCTCCAAGGTCAACAATCTTGAGAAGGGCCGCTTTGACATCACCGATGCCACCGGCACCATCTACGCCTACAACACCCGCGTGGCAAAGGAGAGCGACGCCTCCACCAATGTCACCACCCTCGGTATAGGGGAGGGCGACGTGGTAACCCTCATCGGCTACAAGACCAGCTACAACGGCACCCTTGAGATTGTGGGCTATGTGGAGAGCTTCTACAAGGTGGAGGCCCTTTCGGTGGCTGACTTCCTTGCAAAGGAGGTTTCTTCCGACAGCTGGTACCGCCTCACCGGCACCGTCAAAAACCTGACAAACACCACATACGGCAACTTTGACTTGAGCGACGAGTCGGGCAGCGTGTATGTTTACGGAGTTGCAACCTGTCTGGGCGGAGAGTCGAAGAAATTTGACACCCTCGGCGTGGAGGAGAACGATATCATCACCATCGTGGGCAAACGTGCTGCATACAACGGCACCGCTCAGGTGGGCAACGCCTGGTATGTGAGCCACGAGAAAGGGGCCGCTCCAGAGCCGGAGATCACAAACAAGACCGTGGCCGAGCTGCTTGCGGCGCCCGATGATAAGACCGTGAACTACCGCGTTACAGGTTATATCTCCAGGGTCAACAATCTTGAGAAGGGCCGCTTTGACATCACCGATGCCACCGGCACCATCTACGCCTACAACACCCGCGTGGCTCAGGAGAGCAGCGCTTCCATCGATGTCAAGACTCTGGGCATTGCTGAGGGCGATGTGGTCACCATCGTGGGCTACAAGACCAGCTACAACAGCACCCTCGAGGTTGTGGGCTATGTGGAGAGCTTCTACAAGGTGGAGGCCCTTTCTGTGGCCGACTTCCTCGCGAAAGAGGTTTCATCCGACAGCTGGTACCGCCTCACCGGCACCGTCAAGAACCTTAAAAACACCACATACGGCAACTTTGACTTGAGCGACGAGTCGGGCAGCGTGTATGTTTACGGTCTTCTCACGGGCCTCGGCGGAGCAAGCAAGCAGTTCTCCACCCTCGGCGTGGAGGAGGGCGATGCGCTCACCATCGTGGGCAAACGTGCTGCATACAACGGCACCGCCCAGGTGGGCAACGCCTGGTATGTGAGCCACGAGAAGGGCACAGACCCCACTCCTGAACCCGAACCGGAGAACCCCGATGCAACGGGATTCACCCTGACAGCCGACAAGCTGCCTACGGCCTATCCGAAGGAGGCAGCCACCTTTACCCAGGACGCCTATCAGTTCAATATTCTTTATGTAGCCAACTACGGCAAAGGCATCCAGTTCAAGAAGCAGGCCGGCGCATTCATCTCCAACAAGACGGCTATGCCTTCCGAAATCAAGAGCATCACTCTGACAAACAGGGCAGGCGAAACAGCGTATTTCGGCAGCCTCAAGGTATATGCGGGCGCTGCCGAGAATCCCGAGGGCGATGCTATCGAGGGGACTGTGAGCGAGGACGGCGGCACTATGACCGTGACCGTTCCTTCAGGCTGCAAGTATTTCAAAGTGACCAACGGCGATAAGACAGTCTACCTGGACAATGTGAGAATCGGTTTCTAACCGCTCTCCGATATGTTAAAAAGCAGCCGCAGGCATCCCCCTGCGGCTGCTTTTTTTAAAGACAATGTGAGTTATTTCTTGAAATAACGATTGTACAGCCCCTTGAAGCCGGCTCCGTGACGGGCTTCGTCCTTGGCCATCTCGTGGACAGTGTCGTGGATGGCATCGTAGCCGAGCTGCTTGGCTCTTGAGGCAATGGCGAGTTTTCCGGCGCAGGCGCCTCCCTCTGCGTCCATTCTCTTTTTGACGTTGGTCTTTGTGTCCCAGACGATCTCGCCGAGCAGCTCCGCGAATTTGCTGGCGTGTTCTGCCTCTTCCCAAGCGTATCTTTTGAATGCTTCGGCAATCTCCGGATATCCTTCCCTGTCAGCCTGGCGGCTCATCGCAAGATACATTCCTACTTCTGAACATTCTCCCAGAAAATGATCGTGCAGCCCTTGCATGATCTCCTCGTCTTCGACCTTGCCGTCACCTATCTTGTGTTCGCAAGCCCATCCCTGTTCATCGTCCTTGACTTCCTCGAACTTGTCGCTCTTTGCATGGCATACAGGGCACTCTGCCGGTGGGTTTTCGCCCTCGAATACGTATCCGCACACGAGGCATCTGAATTTCTTTTTCATGTCTGTGTTTTTTAGATAAGTTTTATAATTGTCATGTTTGTCTCAGCGCAAAGATATGCAGATTATTCAGCAGTGCAATGGTTAAGGGCAACTTTTTGCAAAAAAATTGCAAATGCGAATAAATTGCAACTTTTTGTCATCAAAGAATCGCCAATGCGGAGGAACTCACTCGCGGCGATCCCACGATGAAAGCGAAGTTCAAGCAACTGCAGAGGGTTAGAGCAGGGCGAAGTGGCGGCAGGCATTCAGGATGCCATCCTTATCCACATCGGTGGTGATGTAATCGGCTTTGGCCTTGAGTTCGCCGCATGCATTGCCCATAGCCACCTTGGTCCACGGGTCGCCGAACATTGACAGATCGTTCTTGGAATCACCGAACACGAAGGTGTCCTCCACGCTTCCCCCTACCATTTCCAGCATCTTCTTGATGCCGGAGCCCTTGGCGGCCGGCTCTACATAAATGTACTCGCTCTGAAACCGGATCCACGGCAGGCTGCCGAGCGTCTGGAGCCGCTGCTCCTCCGGCTCCAAACAGGCTATGTAGGCCTTGTAGATGGTGTCGTAGTCCTGCGGGTCAAGACCGGGCACGATCCGGGTCTTGAGGTAGATGTCGCCTGTCTGCTCCATAAACCGCCCGTCAGGCGCCAGGCGTGTGTCGGAATTGTCAACCTGCAGCCCCCAGGCAAAGCCTTTGCTCTGACATTCGCCTATCAGCGCCACAATACGCTCCTTGGGGAGTGTACGGATGCCAAGCAGCTTGCCGGCGAGGGTGATGCCATAGCCGCCGTCAGAAACCATATTGTCTATTTTGAGCTGCTGCATATATTCTCTGGCCATGGCCTCGGACCTGCCGGTGGCAAGGCACAGGAAGTGACCGGCGGCCTTAAGGCGCTCTATCGCCTCGGCTGTGGAATCGGGGATGTAGGTGTTGCCGTAGTAGCCCCCTGATAGCAGAGTGCCGTCGATGTCGAAGAATAGGTATTTGCGGGACATTTTTAATTTATGGTTTTAGAGTTGTAAAGATGCCCTGGCGGCCTTGCTGTCTTTAAAAAGCCGCAGGCTGTTGCTTACGACACATACGCTGCTGAGCGCCATACAGCAGGCGGCGATCTTCGGATTCAGAGAGAAGCCGAACGCCCCTGCAGCCATCGGCACCGCGAGTATGTTGTAGATGAAGGCCCAGAACAGATTCTCCCTGATTATGCGGCGGCTCTTGCGCGACAGTCGCAGCAGAGCGGGGATGCGGCTCAGGCTGCCCGACACTATCGTGACCTGGGCGGCGTCCATAGCGATGTCGCTGCCGTGCCCCATAGCGATGCTGACATCGGCTATGGCCAGCGCAGCGCTGTCGTTGATGCCGTCTCCGGCCATAGCCACTTTCCGCCCTTTGGACTGCAGTTGACGGATGAAATCACCCTTTTCGGCGGGCAGAACCTGCGCCTTGACGCGCTGGATGCCCGCTTCTGCTGCGATGCGATTGGCCGCAGACAGGTTGTCGCCGGTGAGCATACAGGTCTCGATGCCCATCGCTTTGAGAGCGGCCACCGCTGCGGCGGAGTCCTCTTTGAGGCTGTCGCTGACGGCCAGAGCCGCCACAAGGGTCTCTTCACGGCAGAAATAGACCACCGTCTTGCCCTGCGAGAGCCACTCCTGCGCCTGAATGCAGGGCTGCGGGGAGGAGTTGCCCGCAAACAGGCGAGCCCCATCCAGAGTCGCCGCAAGGCCGCGGCCCGGCACCGCCTCAAAATTCTCCACAGCGAGAGGCGCGGCCCCCTCAAGCGCGGCCGATATGGCCTCGGCAAGGGGGTGGGAGGAGAGCCGCTCCATAGAGAGCAGCGCCCCGCGCAGGCTCCCGTCAAACCAGATCTGGTTTGTGACACAGGGGTGGCCGCTTGTGAGCGTGCCGGTCTTGTCAAGCACCACGGTATCGATGCCGGCGGCCCCCTGCAGCGCGTCGGCGTCCTTTATCAGAATTCCCATTGAGGCCCCCTTGCCTATGCCGGCAATCACGGCTGTGGGGGTGGCGAGTCCCAGCGAGCAGGGGCAGGCTATCACCAGCACGGAGACCATTGTCAGCAGCCCTTTTGCCAGGCCGCCCCCCTCTGCGGCAAATGTCCACCAGAGAAACGTGGCTGCCGCTATCACAAGTATCACAGGCACGAACACCGCCGCAACCTTGTCCACGATGTTCTGGATGCGCGGCTTGCTGCACTGGGCGTCCTTAACCATACGTATGATATTCGAGAGCATCGTGTCGCCGCCGGTTTTGAGAGCCTTGACGCAGAGTGCGCCGCAAAGGTTGATGCTGCCGGCGAAAACCTGCGCCCCAGGGAGCTTCTCCGCCGCCAGCGGCTCGCCCGTGAGCATGCTTTCGTCAACAAACGAGTTCCCCTCCAGCACGCACCCGTCCACCGGGATGCGATCTCCCGGGCGTATCTGCACTCTGTCTCCGGGGCGGATGCCGCTCTGCCGGGGTCTTATCCCCATAAGGCTGCGGACGGCGGCGGTAGTGCCCCTCCTGGCCCGCTCTTCCAGCACGCGGCCTGCCAGAATAAAGGCCACAATCATCGCGCTGGAGTCAAAATAGAGTCCAGCCTCAAGGCCGCGCGAGGTCCAGAAGCCGGGGAACAGCAAGTTGAAGAGGCTGAAACACCACGCGATGAGGGTGGAAAGGGCCACCAAGGTGTCCATTCCTGCGCTCAAGCGGGCCCCCTGGCGCACGGCGCCCCTGATGAACCGCCGCCCCGCCCAGAACACGCTAACGGCCGACAGCGCCGCCATCAGAATGCCGGGCCACAGGTTTTGCCGCCCCATAGCCGCCGCAGAGCCTGCGGCAGGGGCCGTGTCTGCACCCGGCGAGCAGCCACCATCGAAGGGCCGGATACAGCCGACTGCCATAACGGCCGCGGCCAGCGCCACTGCCAGAAACATATCGCGTTTGAGGCTGCGATAGCTGCGCCGCGCCTCCTGCTCCGCCGCCTCTTCGGCCGCCTCCTCTGCCTGTTGCGGGTGGTCGGGGTCGTCTTCGTCTCCCTCTTCGGGGACAATCAGGTCGTAGCCTGCGTCCTGCACCGCCTTCTGAATCGCAGCGGAGTTTGTGATATCGGGGTCGTAATCCACCCGTGCGGAGTTGCCAGCAAGCGACACGGAGGCCTCCCGGACCCCCGGCACGCGGCCAATGGCATTCTGCACCCGCGCCACGCAGGCGGCGCAACCCATTCCCTTGACCGGGAAGTTTTTACGTATTATAGCCATATTCAAGTTTATAAACTCCGCAAAAGTAGCAAAACAATTTGAGGGGCGGTTTAAAAGTCGTACCTTCGCCGTCTTGAAAAACGTTAAAACCTTTATGGCTTCAACTGCAATTCAGCTTTCCGACCATTTTACAGTTAAAAAGCTGGCGCTGTTTACCTTGCCGCCGGTGCTGATGATGATTTTCACCTCCATCTACAATGTGGTGGACGGGTACTTCGTGTCAAACTATGCCGGCAAGACCGCCTTTGCGGGGGTCAACATAATCTGGCCCTACATCCAGATTTGGGCCTGCCTGGGCTTTATGTTCGGCACGGGCGGCTGCGCGCTGGTATCCAAAGTGATGGGAGAGGGGGATCAGGACAAGGCTGAGCGCTATTTTTCTGCCATTGTATATTGCGCCGTTGCGGCCGGAATAGTTACCGGGCTGGTGGCATTCGCCACCCTGCGCCCCGTGAGCAGGCTGCTGGGGGCCGACGGCGAGCTGCTTGAATACTGCGTGCGCTATGGCCGCATCCTGACCCTTTCGATGCCCTTTTTCATACTGCAGGGGACATTCCAGCCCCTGATGATTGCGGCAGAGCGGCCCAAAATGGGGATGTGGGTGACTTTTGCCGCAGGCGGTTCCAACATTGTGCTGGATTATGTGTTCGTGGGACTCTTCGGTTGGGGCGTTGAGGGTGCCGCCCTCGCCTCTGTAATCGGTATGGTTGTGGGCGGAATGATCCCTTTTCTCTACTTTCTGGGCAGGCGGCAGACGAGCCGGCTGCGTCTGCGCCCCCTGATTCAGGTGCTTGACCGCTCTTATTCCGGGCCGCTGATGCGCGCCTGCGTTAACGGAATGTCGGAACTTGTCACCAACGTGTCCCTCTCGCTTGTGAGTATGATTTATAACCTGCAGCTGATGAAGATGGCAGGCGAAGACGGTGTGGCGGCCTTCGGGGTGCTGATGTACGCAAATATGGTGTTCCTGGCCATATTCTTCGGCTATTCTATGGGAGTATCTCCGGTGGTGAGCTACAACTACGGCGCGCAGAACCACGCTGAGATGCGCGGCCTGCTGCGCAAGAGCATCTGCATGCTCTCCGGCGTGGCGATTGTGATGACAGTTGCAGCAGAAATCTTTGCCAAGCCGCTCGCGCGCGTCTTTGTGGGGTACGACGAATCGCTGGTCGACCTCACCGGGCGGGCCTTTGCGATCTATTCGCTGTCGTTCCTGCTGAGCCATTTCAACATCTTCGGCTCGGCCTTCTTCACCGCCCTCAACGACGGCGTCCGCTCTGCCGTGATATCGTTCAGCCGAATGCTGCTGTTCCAGGTCCCTTGCGTGCTGCTGCTACCACTCATTATGGGGCTGGACGGCATCTGGATAGCGATGTTCGCCGCCGAGACTCTCACGCTGGGCATCACCCTATATTTCTACATTTCCTGCCGCAAGCGCTACGGGTATTAGCGTGACAGTCTAAATGAAGAGCTTCCTGCGGCGTTGTTTTTGCAGTTGGTGCAGATATTTTCATTATCTTTAATAGACAAAATTCTGCATCGGAATATGAAGAAAAATCATTACTGCATAATAATGGCCGGCGGAGTGGGCAGCCGTCTGTGGCCTCTGTCGCGCAACGCTATGCCCAAACAATTCGTGGACCTGCTTGGCACAGGCCGCTCCCTGCTGCAGATGACAATTGACCGCCTCGCGCACATAGTGCCGAGGGAAAACATCCTGATAGTCACTTCGGAGAAATACGCCGGCATAGTCGGCCGGCAGGCAGAGGGACTTCCCGCAGAGAATGTGCTCTACGAGCCTTTCAAGCGCAACACAGCCCCCTGCATCGCCTATGCCACATATAAACTCTACAGCAAAGACCCCGATGCGGTGGTGATGGTGGCCCCCAGCGACCACATAATCACCGACGAGTTCAACTTTGTGGAGACCGTCGGGGCGGTGATGGACTATGCAGAAGACCACGACCGCCTCTTCACAATAGGTATAAAGCCAGGCAGCCCCAACACCAACTTCGGGTACATCCAGTTCAACAGGGATGTGGCCACCGAGCCAGGCAGCGCAAAGACAGGATATCAGGTCAAGACTTTTACCGAAAAGCCCAATCTTGAGCTGGCCAAGGTCTTTTATGAGAGCGGCGAGTTCCTCTGGAATTCGGGTATCTTCATCTGGAACCTTAAAACCATCAAAGAGGAGATGGAACGCTATCTGCCCGAGATGACCGAGCTGTTCAACCCCGGCGAACGCAATATCTACGGCACCGGCGCGGAGCGCGAGTTCATACAGCACAGCTACAACAACTCCCCCTCGATATCCATCGACTACGGCGTGATGGAGAAGACCCGCAAGGCGTGGGTGTTCCCGGCCGATTTCGGCTGGTCTGACCTTGGCACCTGGGAGTCGCTCTACGAATACATCGGCGACAAGGACTCCAACGGCAATGTAGCCCGCGCCAACGCCATTTTGGACGATGTCTCGGGCAGCGTGCTTATATGCGACGACAAAAAGAAGCTGCTCATCGCAAGGGGCCTCAAAAACTATATGGTGGTGGACAGCGGCAACGCTCTTATGGTGTGCCCGCTGGAGGACGAGGCGGTAAAAGGGATTCTTGTGGACCTGACTGCGCAGGACAAGGGTGAATATCTGTAAAAAAGATTATCTTTGCAGCCTGATAATTATTGGGAAATGAACGAAAACATCATTGAAGAACTTTCTGCCCGCGTAAAAGAGCTCTCTGCCAAGACAGAGCCGGATGTAGAGGACCTCAGGGTCCGCCTTTTGGGCAAGAAGGGAGAGATTACCAAACTTTTTGAGGAATTCCGGAGCATGCCTGCGGAGCAGAAGCGCCTGTTGGGGCAGCGGCTCAACTTGCTCAAGAACGAGGCGCAGCAGCGGCTAAAAACCCTGCGCGAGTCGCTCTCTACGGCAGATTCGGCGGCAAGCGGCGCCGACCTCACGATGCCCGGCGACGAGATGATGCTTGGCGCACGCCACCCCATCTCCATCACACGGGAGGAGATTCTCTCCATCTACAAGAAGTTCGGATATTCAGTGGCCGAAGGGCCCGAGGTGGAGGATGACTGGCACGTGTTCGGCGCGCTCAACTTCCCGCCGGAGCACCCCGCCCGCGATATGCAGGACACCTTCTTTATCAACAATCAGTCTGACAACAACATTCTGCTGCGCACCCACACATCTTCAATTCAGGTGCGCACGATGGAGAGCCGGCAGCTGCCGCTGCGCGTGGTATGCCCCGGGCGCGTGTTCCGCAACGAGGCCATCAGCGCCCGCGCCCACTGCATTTTCCATCAGGTGGAGGGTCTCTATATAGACAAGAATGTCTCTTTTGCCGACCTCAAGCAGGCGGTGCTGCTCTTTGCGCAGGAGATGTTCGGGGCCGACACCAAAATCAGGCTGCGCCCGTCGTACTTCCCCTTTACCGAGCCCAGTGCAGAGGTTGACGTGAGCTGCAACATCTGCAAGGGCAAAGGGTGCAACATCTGCAAGGGGACCGGTTGGCTGGAGATTATGGGCTGCGGTATGGTTGACCCCAATGTTCTTGAGGCTAACGGAATAGACAGCAAGGTATATAGCGGATTCGCTTTCGGAATGGGTGTAGAGCGCATTGCGATGCTCAAGTGGCAGGTCAAGGATCTGCGCGAATATTTCGAGAATGATGTCCGTTTCTTGAAAGAATTTGCTTCTGTGGTGTAAAAAAATTTGCAGGTCGCGAATTAATTGCTACATTTGCAATCCCAATCAGGGACACGCGGAAATAGCTCAGTTGGTAGAGCACGACCTTGCCAAGGTCGGGGTCGCGAGTTCGAGTCTCGTTTTCCGCTCTTGCAAAAAGCAGCCTTTTAAAGGCTGCTTTTTTTGCGTGCCTGGTTTGCAAAGACTCAAACGAGCGAGCCCGTGTCCCCCTGGGGACCGCTGCCAACGGGCCTCTCCTCCTGCCCGAGGAGCGCTGTTTTGGGCACGGCCTATGGTTTTCGCCTGGCTTCGTGCCCGCAGAGCTCCGTTTCGAGCACGGCCGGGGAGTTTCGCTGCGCTCCGTGCCCG
>CAVLDO010000006.1:0-91739 GCA_963662035.1 Bacteroidaceae bacterium
ATAGAAGCAGCCTCTGTCGTTGCCACAACCACGGGCGTTCCCTGTTCATCCCACTTTACCGCAGCCGTACCGGCCAAGGCATAGCCGTCGACGCTTTCCAGTTCGACCTTCGTTACTGCGGACATACTGAAGTTCAACTTTATGCCGCCGCCGACGGCCCGGAAAGTCAGGGATCCGGAGAGCGTGCGGGCTGCCGATACGGCGGCTGCCGTATCGTAACCGTCGCTCCCTGCAGTTTGTGCGGCGGGAATGGATACGGTTATGCTTTCCCGGTCGCAAGACACTGCGTTCTGTGCCGGATACACGCCATACAAGGGATCACTGTCGATGTACTCTCCTTCGATGGAGCTGGACAGTCCCGAAGCTGCGCCGGATGCCAGTGTTTCCACGCAGAGCGTCTGTCCATCGTGAAACAGCATTATCCCGTCGCCTTTATTCCAACTGCTAAAAAGAGCGTCGGCGATATCTGCGGTAAGGTCATTGCCGGCAGGAGTTTGCTCCTGTTCCAAAGGGTCGTCAGTTGAGCAGGCCACAAAGGCAAGCAGTGCCGCAAAACAAAATAATATGCTATTTTTTACCATACTATTTTTTACCCCGTTTTGAGGACAGGCGCTTCATCATCTGGCGCTCCGATTCATATACTCTTTCTATTTGCCGGGGTGTCAAGAATTTACTGTATTCCGAATAATATTTCTTCCGCAGGTCAAGAATCTTTTGACTGTGGGCGAATCTGTCATTCATCGCCTGTTCTGCTTCTTGATCCGAAAGGTTGGATGCGCTCTTTTCGGGACGGGGGCCCAGTGCCCATATATCTTTCTGGTATTGGCAAAACGTCTCTACAAACAACTTGGTTGTCTCTTCGTCCATCACCATTTCGCCAGCGATATACCTCGCCTGTTTTTCCGCCAGTTCCTCGCGGGTCAGGCGCTGCCTGCTGCTGTTTTGCGCGTTTATCGTCCCGCAGAAGGCCATCAATGCGACAGCTGCGGATATGAATACTCTAACAATCTTTTTCATAATGTTTTATCCTGTTTTAATCATTCATAAAAATATCATCTTGGTACACGGAGACAAGATACACCTGGTCTTCCGCTCCCAGATTACCGAATGCCTGTTCCACCTCTGCAAAGTCTGCCGGATGCACAGCGTAAGACCCGTGATTGAGAATAAGAACCAGCGCAACGATTGCCGCCGCCGTTGTCAGGGCCGTTATCGTCATACGTATTAAATTGCGGCGCCGTTTTATCTTGACAGTAGGCCGAGGGTTCAGCCCCTGGCAGATGTTGTCCTCCATTTCAAAGAAGAAGCCATCGGGAACATTATAAGGCATCCGCTTACCCACGTTATTGAAATCGAAATCACTTTTCATATATCCTTTTTTAATCGTGCGAGTTCATATACTGTATGATCTTGTCTTTGGCTATATGGTAATTTGCCTTCACGGCAGAAACCGTAGAGCCGGTAATATCGGCAATCTGCCTGTAGTCTAGTTCATCGTAATAGCGCAGGTTGAACGCAATCTGCTGTTTTGCAGGGAGCGACAATATGGCGTTCTGCAGCTTGACCGCCTCCAGATCGCCGTAGTTAACATACTTGTCGGCTGCCATACTGCCGGAAGCGGCGTCGCTGCAGTCCAAAGAGAGCCGTTCATCGGGATAGCGGCTCCGTATGCGCAGCGCCTCATTGGTCGCGATCCTGTAAATCCACGCAGTGAGCGAGCCGCTTTCATCGAACCTGCCGAAAGAACGGAATATCCTCACGAAGGTCTCCTGTGCTGCGTCCTGCGCATCGGCGTGGGACACAAGGAGCCGGCGGATATGCCAATAGACAGGCTCCTTGAATCTTGACATCAGCAGCCGGAATCCCTTGTCGGGATTCTCCTTCATCGCAAGGATAATATCTTTGTCTTTTACAACCATTGCGCGGCGGATGTCCTTATCTCTTGGTGTATACTAATTTCTTTCTGTTCAAGATAACCGGTGTTATCGGATTGCGCTCATCGCAGGCAAACGCGTCAAGTTCCGCCCTGGCCATCGCCTTCGTCAGCCCCGTCATCTTCGCGTATTTCTTTACTGACAAGTATTGGTTGTGTTCCAGATACGCGGTGGCCATTTGAAGCCGCTGCTTTTGATTGAGATGGTTGCTTATGCGCGCTGCCGCTGCCGGTCTGGGCACTACGTTTACGACACGTCGCGGATGGTAGGAGCGGTGTTGATGATGATGGCTATACAGTTGTGCATCAGCCGAGCCGCACACCAGAATCAAAGCCACGGCCGTTAATCCTATTTTGACTATTGCATTCATCTTTTAAATATTTACGTTATACATACAAACTGTTCTTCCGGTTGAACTTTGCATATAATACCCGGCAAAATAACAAAAGTCAAATTATAAAAGCATTTTTGTTTATAAAACAAAATAAGCGCACCGGAGTGTGCTCTCCGGCGCGCTTATTCTGCATTTCAGGCCGCTTGTGGCCTATTTGAGTACAAGTTTTCCGTCGTCGATGTCGGCGGTGATGGTCTCCTCCCTCTTGAGAGAGCCGTCAAGCAGCTGTTTGGCCAGGGCGTCTATCAGGTCTCTCTGCAGCACGCGCTTGATGGGGCGGGCGCCATAGGCGGGATTGTAGCCCTTCTCGGACATATAATCCGCAAAAGCGTCGGTAAACTTCAGGTGGATGTTCATCTCCTCCAGCTTGCCCTGCAGCTGAGCCATCTGCATCTTGAGAATCTCCCGCACATTTTCTTTCGAGAGCGGGTGGAACATTATTATCTCATCGATACGGTTGAGGAACTCGGGGCGGACGCTGCGCTTGAGCAGCTCCATAACCTTGTCGCGACACTTGTCGTAGTCGGTGCCGGAGGCGATGCTCTCCTGGATTATGTCGCTGCCCACGTTGGAGGTCATAATCAGGATGGTGTTCTTGAAGTCCACCGTGCGCCCCTTGTTGTCGGTCAGACGGCCGTCATCGAGCACCTGCAGCAGCACATTGAACACATCGGGATGAGCCTTCTCTATCTCGTCGAGCAGCACCACCGAATAGGGTTTGCGCCGCACCGCCTCTGTAAGCTGGCCTCCCTCGTCGTAGCCCACATATCCCGGAGGCGCTCCCACCAGCCGCGACACGGTGTGCCGCTCCTGGTATTCGCTCATATCGATACGGGTCATCATATTCTCGTCGTCGAACAGATATTCGGCCAGAGCCTTTGCCAGCTCGGTCTTGCCCACGCCGGTAGTGCCCATAAAGAGGAACGAGCCGATGGGGCGCTTCTCGTTCTGCAGCCCGGCACGGCTGCGGCGCACAGCATTGGCCACGGCGCTGATAGCCTCCTGCTGCCCCACTACCCTCTTGTGGAGTTCGTCTTCTATGTGAAGCAGCTTCTCTTTCTCACTCTGCAGCATCTTGGTCACGGGGATGCCGGTCCAGCGGGCCACAACCTCGGCGATGTCGTCCTCGCCCACCGCCTCGTTCATAATGGGGTCGCTCCACGACTCCTTCTCTTTGGTGAGGCGGTCGATGTCCTCCTGCAGACGCTGCAGACGACCGTAGCGGATTTCGGCCACACGGCCGTAGTCGCCGTCGCGCTCTGCCGCATCGGCCTTGTGGCGCAGATCCTCCATCTCCTGCCGCTTTGCGCTGAGGTCGTTGAGCACGCCCTTCTCGGCGTCCCATTTCTTCATGAGATTCGCCTGCTCCTTCTTGGTCTGCTCCAGGTCGCTCTCTATTTTGCTGAGCTTGGCCGACTCGCCCTCCTGCTTTATGGCGGCCTTCTCGATTTCCAGCTGTTTTATCTTGTGGTTGAGCAGGTCGATGGGCTCGGGCACGGAGTTCATCTCCAGACGGAGCTTGCTGGCCGCCTCGTCCACCAGGTCGATCGCCTTGTCGGGCAGGAAACGGTTGGTGATGTAGCGGTGCGAGAGCCTTACCGCCGCTATTATGGCATCGTCTTCTATGCGCACCTTGTGATGGTTTTCATACTTCTCCTTAAGACCTCGCAAAATGCTGATGGACTCGGCCGGCGAAGGCTCGTCTATCATAACCATCTGGAACCGGCGCTCCAGCGCCTTGTCGGTCTCGAAGTATTTCTGATATTCGTCCAGAGTGGTGGAGCCGATGGCCCTGAGTTCGCCTCTGGAAAGGGCCGGCTTAAGGATGTTGGCGGCATCCATCGCGCCGCTGGTGCGGCCTGCGCCCACCAGGGTGTGGATTTCGTCTATGAAAAGGATTATCTCGCCGTCGCTCTCGCTCACGGCCTTGACCACAGCCTTCAGCCTCTCCTCAAACTCGCCCTGATACTTGGCGCCGGCAATCAGGGCACCCATATCCAGGGAGTAGATGGTTTTGGTCTTAAGGTTCTCGGGGACATCGCCGTTTACTATTCTCTGCGCGATACCCTCGCTGATGGCGGTCTTGCCCACACCGGGCTCGCCCACCAATATAGGATTGTTCTTAGTCCTGCGGCTAAGAATCTGCAGCACCCTGCGAATTTCGTCGTCACGACCGATCACAGGATCCAACTTTGACGCACGCGCCCTCTCGTTGAGGTTCACTGCGTATTTCTCTAATTCCTGAGTGTTATTGGTCATATCTCTTGTGTTTTTAGGTGGTCCCTTGCGGGATCCGCAGAGATATAATCAACATATTTGCCAGCGGCTATTTTTCTGCCATTTTGGCAGTATATAAGAAAAGACGGGCGCCTTTGCGGCCGCCCGCCTCCCTGTAGCCCCAATAGGAATCGAACCTATATCTAAGGTTTAGGAAACCTCCGTTCTATCCGTTGAACTATGAGGCCGTATAATGAAAAAGGGGTCTGTAAGATACCCCCATTCATTCTTGAGCGCGCATGTGTCAGCGCCGCAAAAAGACTTACTGAGCCTTCTTTACGATGATCTGACGGCCGCGATAGTAGCCGCACTCGGGGCAAACGTGGTGATACATTACCGTAGCGCCGCAGTTCGAGCAAGTTGCCAGTGTAGGCATAGGTGCTACGTCGTGGGTTCTTCTTTTGTCTCTGCGCTGCTTGGAGACTTTTCGTTTAGGATGTGCCATTTTATTTTACTTTTATTCTTTAATTACTATTGCTGTCCTTCCAACATATCTTTAAGGCCGCTGAACGGGGTGTTGCCCCCGCCGCAGGCGCCGTCTTCCTCTCTGCTCAGGCGGGCGACGGCCTCGGGATTGCACTCCCCTTCGGGATGAACCCTGCACATCGGCACCGAAACGCAGACCAGATCGTAAAGAGTCTGACTCAAATCCAGCTCTGGAGTGCCTTCGCGCAGGATTATGACATTGTCATCCTCCTCCACGATATCTTCCGGCTCCGCATCAAAGCGCACCGAGAGAGTCTCCGTCACCTCCACCGGAAGGAACATCTCTTCCAGACATCTGTCGCAGAGCACCTTGACTCTGCCGGCTATCTGCAGGGAAACCTCTATCCAGTCGCCTCTGTGCCGCACAGCCACGTGAACGCCGCACTCAATACCCTCCAGAATATCACGGCCGAAGCCCTCCAGAAAGCGGTCGTCCAAAGAGAAATCGAACTCCTGCCCCCGGCGGGTAGTGCCTTTGAGAGGAATGATTATCTCGCTCATAGCTACGCCTATAGCAAATTGGGGTGCAAATATAGTCAATTTTTTGCGAAATGCAACCTATTTTAAAGCAGCGCGTTTGCGGGCCGTTTCGTCGAGCAGTATCTTGCGCAGGCGCATCGACTTGGGGGTCACCTCCACCAGCTCGTCCTCCTGGATATACTCCAGCGCCTCTTCAAGGCTGAACTTGACGGCCGGGGGAAGCATAACCTTCTCGTCGCTGCCGGCAGCGCGCACGTTGGTGAGCTTCTTTGTCTTGCAGATGTTTATGGTGAGATCCCTCTCGCGGGTGTGCTCGCCAACCACCTGGCCCGCATAGACCTCCTCGCCCGGCTCTACAAAGAAGCGGCCGCGATCCTGCAGCTTGTCCATCGCATATGCGATGGCGGTGCCGGTGTCAATGGACACCAGAGAGCCGTTGGTGCGCTGCTCTATGTCGCCCTTATAGGGCTCGTAATCCTTGAAACGGTGGGAGATGACCGCCTCGCCGGCAGATGCGGTGAGCAGGTTGCTGCGCAGCCCCATCATACCCCGGGAAGGGATGTCAAAGTCAAGATGAGTGCGGCCGTCGCGCGAATCCATACGCACCAGAGCGCCCTTGCGGCGGGTGGCCATCTCTATGGCGCGCCCCACAAACTCATCGGGCAGGTCTATGGTGAGATTCTCAATCGGTTCGCACCTCTGGCCGTTGATGGTTTTGTCCAGCACCTTGGGCTGGCCCACCTGCAGCTCGAAGCCCTCGCGGCGCAGAGTCTCGATGAGGATGGACAGGTGCAGCACGCCACGGCCGTAAACCACAAAGGAGTCGGTGCCGACGCCCGGCTTTACGCGCAGCGCAAGATCTTTCTCCAGCTCGCGGTCCAGACGCTCCTTGAGGTGGCGGCTGGTCACGAACTTGCCCTCGCGGCCGAAGAAGGGGGAGTCGTTGATGCAGAAGATCATGCTCATCGTGGGCTCGTCCACGGTGATGGGAGGCAGCGGCTCGGGATTCTCGAAGTCGGCCACGGTGTCGCCGATCTCAAACCCGTTGAGGCCTACCACGGCGCAGATGTCGCCGCATATCACCTCCGGCTGATTCTTCTTCTGCAGCCCCTCAAACACCATAAGGTCTTTGATTTTCTGCTTCTCTATTATGCCGTAGCGCTTGCAGAGGGAGATGTTGTCGCCCGCACGCAGCCTGCCGCGGGTCACGCGCCCCACCGCGATGCGCCCCACATAGGGGGAATATTCGAGCGACGATATGAGCATCTGCGGGGTGCCCTCCACCACTTCGGGGGCAGGAATCTCGCTGATAATGACATCCAGCAGCGGGGTGATGTCCTCGGTGGGCTTTCGCCAGTCGTGGGACATCCAGCCCTGCTTGGCGCTGCCGAACACAGTCTTGAAGTCAAGCTGGTCTTCGGTGGCGTTGAGGGTGAACATCAGGTCGAACACCTGCTCGTTGACCTCGTCGGGGCGGCAGTTGGGCTTGTCCACCTTGTTCACCACCACGATTGGCTTCTTGCCCATCTCGATGGCCTTCTGCAGCACAAAGCGGGTCTGCGGCATAGTCCCCTCGAAGGCATCCACGAGCAGCAGCACGCCGTCGGCCATATTGAGCACGCGCTCCACCTCTCCGCCGAAGTCGGCGTGGCCGGGAGTATCTATAATGTTGATTTTAACACCTTTGTAGGTAACGGAGACATTCTTGGCAAGGATGGTGATGCCGCGCTCGCGCTCCAGGTCGCCGGAGTCAAGGATAAGTTCGCCCATCTTCTCCACCTCGCGCAAATGGGAGGTCTGCTGAATCATTTTGTCCACCAGAGTGGTCTTGCCGTGGTCCACGTGGGCAATAATCGCAACGTTTCTGATATTCTGCATATAATTCGTGAAATGGAGCGCAAAAATACAACATTTATAGAAGATATCGCATTTTTTTATACTTTTGTTGGCCTTATCAATCCGGATTTATGACAGAAAAAATACTAATTCTCGACTTCGGCTCGCAGGTGACGCAGCTCATAGGACGCCGGGTTAGAGAACTCAATGTTTATTGCGAAATCCACCCCTTCAACAAAATGCCCGAAATAGGCGACGACGTGCGCGGAGTGATTCTCTCCGGCAGTCCCGCCTCGGTGCGCGACGCCGGTGCCCCCAAAATCGACTTGAGCGGCATCAAGGGACGCCTGCCGCTGCTGGGCATCTGCTACGGGGCGCAGTATCTCGCGCAGAACTACGGCGGCGAAGTGATGAACTCCGGCAGCCGCGAATACGGCCGCGCCCGCCTGAACATCATCGGCGGCGGCTCCCCCCTGCTCAATGGGGTCAAGAACCATTCGCAGGTATGGATGTCGCACGGCGACACTATCACCCGTCTGCCCGGGGGGGCCGAGGTCATCGGCTCCACGGAAGATGTAGAGAACGCCGCCTACCGCTTTGCGGGCGAGGATACCTATGCCGTGCAGTTCCACCCGGAGGTATTCCACAGCGAAGAGGGGCCCAAGATTCTCGAAAACTTCGTGAAGGGCATCTGCCGCTGCAGCGGCGACTGGACCCCCGAGAGTTTCATCGACTCCACCGTGGCCTCGCTAAAGCAGACCATCGGCGACGGGCACGTGATACTCGGCCTCTCGGGCGGCGTGGACTCCACAGTGGCTGCGGTGCTGATGCACAGGGCCATCGGCGACAGGCTGCACTGCATTTTCGTGGACAACGGCCTGCTGCGCAAAAACGAATTCCGCGATGTGCTGGAGTCATATAAGGATATGGGGCTCAACGTGGCGGGGGTGAATGCCGGCGAGCGCTTCCTGGGCGAACTTGCCGGAGTCACCGACCCCGAGCGCAAGCGCAAGATAATAGGTGCCGCCTTTGTGGATGTCTTTAACGCCGAGGCACAGAAAATAACTGGCGCCGGCTTCCTGGGTCAGGGCACCATCTATCCCGATGTGATAGAGTCCTGCTCGGTGAACGGCCCTTCGGCCAAAATCAAGTCGCACCACAATGTGGGAGGGCTGCCGGAGAAGATGCATCTCAAAATTGTGGAGCCGCTGCGCAGTCTCTTCAAAGACGAAGTGCGCAATGTGGGCCGCGCCCTGGGCATCAAGGAGGAGCTGGTAAACCGCCACCCCTTCCCCGGCCCGTCGCTTGCCATCAGGCTGCTGGGCGACATCACAAAAGAGAAACTGGACATTCTGCGCGAGGCCGACGACATTTTCATCCGCTCGCTGCGCGCCTACAAGTGCGACCTCCCTTCTGCCAGCGAACCCCGCCGGCGCGCCGCCAATCTCTACGAGGCCATCTGGCAGGCCGGGGCGATTCTGCTGCCGGTCAAGAGTGTGGGGGTGATGGGCGACGAACGCACCTATGAATACACCATAGCCCTAAGGGCGGTGGTATCCACCGACGGGATGACCGCCGACTGGTTCCCCCTCCCCTACGACTTTATGGCGAAAGTCTCCAACGACATTATAAACAAAGTGCGCGGGGTCAACCGCGTATGTTACGACATCTCCTCCAAACCGCCGGCAACCATCGAATGGGAATAGCCGCTGGTGCACAGAGCGCTCCGGAATGAAAAGACTTACAATCCTCAATACAGTGTCGGCACTATTGATAGCCGGCACTGCCTCTTTTGCGCAGACCCCAGAAGGGGCCGTCACGCAATTCGACACCATAGATTCGGTGGCCGTCACGGCCGCCAGGGTGCCGGTGGCGATGCACTCCAGCGCCCGCATCGTGACGCTGCTGGACAGCACCGCCATAGCATCCACCCCTGCGGAGAATATCAACGACCTGCTCAAGTATGCCCTCGGTGTGGATGTGCGCCAGCGCGGGGCGATGGGTATGCAGACCGACATCAGTATGCGAGGCGGTACCTACAACCAGATTGCGGTGCTGCTGGACGGCATCAACATCACCGACCCGCAGACGGGGCACAATTCGGCCGACTTCCCGGTGAATCTGTGCGACATAGACCACATAGAGGTGCTTGAGGGGCCGGCATCGCGCGTCTATGGCACCTCGTCGCTGGTGGGGGCCATCAACATCGTCACCAAAAAGGAGTCCGACAGCACCGCAGCCCTCAATCTGGAGGGGGGCTCGTTCGGCTACGCCAACGCCAACGCCTCGCTTGCCCTTACCGGCAAAAGGGGGATGTTCAATATGTTCTCGGCCGGATATCAGCGCAGCGACGGCTTCAACCGAAGCGCCGAAGGGGGTCTTAACAGCGACTACGGCGCCTTCAAGGCCTTCTGGCACGGCAGCGCCGAGGCCGGATGCAGCACCCTGCAATATCAGGCGGGGGTCAGCGGCAAGGACTTCGGCTCCAGCACCTTCTATTCCACCAGGTTCGACAATCAGTTCGAGCACACGCTCAAGACATTCGCCTCCGTGAAGGCGGTGGGGCACGGGCCGCTGCACTTTACCCCGGCCATCTACTGGAACCGCTCGCAAGACCGCTTTGAGCTGATTCGCGGCAGCAGCGACCTCTACCCTTTCAATCACCACATCACCAACACGGCGGGGCTGAACCTCGGGCTACGCGCCGACTCTCCCCTGGGGCGCACCGCATTCGGCCTTGAGAGCCGCTACGAGGGAATCCGCAGCACCAATCTGGGAGAGGCGCTGGAAAGCCCTCGCGGAGTGTATGTGTGCGGCACCTCCCGCGCCGCCTTCAACCTCTATCTGGAACACAACGTCTCTCTGGGACCCTTATGTGTTTCGGCCGGGGTCACAGGCGTTTACAACACAGGCAGCAGCGAGGGGTTCCGGCTCTACCCGGGGGCCGATGTCAGCTTCCGGATCATCGACGCCCTGCGGCTCTACGCCTCATACAACACCTCCTACAGAATGCCGACCTTCACCGAACTCTACTATTCCGTGGGCGGACACAAGGCCGACCCCAACCTGAAGGCGGAGAAGCTGCGCAGCCTGGAGGGGGGGCTGAAGTTTCTCGGGCGCGGGGTGCGCGCCGTGGCGACCGTATATTACAACCGGGGCTACGATATGATCGACTGGATACGCGACATTTCCGAGGGGGAGGACGCCCCCTGGATGAGCGTGAACCACACCCGGCTGAACACCTTCGGCCAGGAGGTGACGCTGCGGATGAGTTTTCCCGACCTGCTGCGCCGCAAGGACTTTTTCCTGCGAGGTATCTCGCTGGGTTACAGCCACATCTCGCAAAGCAAAGTGCTGGAAGAGAATCTGCGCAGTATGTATTCTATGGAATATATCCGCCATAAGTTGGTGATGCAGGCCGACGCGCGCATCTGCCGCAATCTCTCGGCCAACCTCTCCTGCCGCCACATAGACCGCCGCACCGACTCGGATCTGATAAAGCCCTACACGCTGCTCGATGCCAAGCTTTCGTGGGACAGCCTGCGCCACAGCCTCTATCTCAGGGTCAACAATCTGCTCGACAGGGAGTATTACGATTTCGGCGAGATTCCGCAGCCGGGGCTCTGGATTATGGCCGGCGCCACATTCAGGATTTTTTGATAATTTCGCACTATGTTACGCAAAATACGAATCCTTCTCGCAGCACTCTGCTTTATCGGCATCACGCTGCTTTTCTGTGACTTTACCGGCATCACCCACGCCTACCTGGGCTATCTGGCCAAGGCGCAGCTGCTTCCCGCGATTCTGGCGGGCAACGCGGCGGTCATTGCGGCTCTGGTGCTGCTGACCCTCATTTTCGGCAGGGTGTACTGCTCTGTAATCTGCCCGCTGGGGGTTATGCAGGACATTTTTGCCTGGGCGGGAAGGCGCGGTAAAAAGAAAAACCGCTTCAAATACAGCTGGTCCCCGGCAAAGAATGTGCTGCGGCTGGTGATCCTGATTGTGATGATAGCATCCATAGCGCTGGGTTTCAGCGCCCTCACCGCACTGCTGGCCCCCTACAGCGCCTACGGGCGCATCGCATCGCAGTTTCTGGCCCCGCTCTATGCGCTTGGCAACAATCTGCTGGCAGTCTGGGCCGAGAAGCGCGCCAGCTACGCCTTCTACCCCACCGAAGTCTGGGGCAAGGCGCTCGGCACCGTGATTGTGGCTGCCGTGACGCTGGCCGCGCTGGCCGTCCTGGCCTGGAAAAACGGGCGCACCTACTGCAACACCGTCTGCCCGGTGGGCACCGCGCTGGGACTTCTCTCGCAGTTTGCGATGCTGCGCCCGGTTATCGACAAAAGCAAATGCACCGGCTGCCGCCTTTGCGAGCGGGGTTGCAAGGCTGCTTGCATCAACATAAAGAACAAGACTATAGACCGCAGCCGCTGCATCGCCTGCTTTGACTGCATTTCCAACTGCCGCCAGGGTGCAATAAGCTACAAGTTCAGCTGGGGGCGCAAGAAAGATGCCGCACTCAAGGGCGCAGATGCTGTCAGTGCCGCCGCTCACAAGGCCGCTGCCGACAGCAGCGCCTGCCCCGCCTCGCAGGGCAGGCGCGCCTTTATGGCGGGAGCGGCTCTGCTCGGAGCCTCGGCTCTGCACGCCCAGAGCGGCAAGTTGCCCCGTCAGAATGCGCTGACGCTGGCGGCCAAGAACAATCCCGCCCCCGCGACCCGCATAACGCCGCCCGGGAGCATTTCGCTGCGCAATATGCACAAACGCTGCATCGCCTGCCAGCTTTGCGTGCAGGCCTGCCCGGGAAATGTGCTTGTGCCCTCGATGAATCCCGAGCGCTTTATGCAGCCGGAGATGCGCTACAACGAGACCTATTGCCGCCCCGAGTGCAACGCCTGCAGCAGCGTCTGCCCCGCCGGCGCCATCCGCCCCATCTCGCTTGAGGAGAAATCATCCACGCAGATAGGGCACGCCGAGTGGCTCGGCGAACTCTGCATCCCCGTCACGGTGGGCGACAAGTGCGACAACTGCGCGCGCCATTGCCCCGCCAGCGCCATAACTATGGTAGATTACATGGTGAGCGAGGGTGTCACGGTGCAGGTTCCATCAGTTGACCGCTCCCGCTGCATCGGGTGCGGCGCCTGCCAGGCCCTCTGCCCCGCCCGCCCTAAAAGCGCCATCCGCGTGGAGGGGCACGAAGTTCACAAACTCATTTAATCGGCACCCGCTTATGAAAAAGATAGACAGAAGAACCTTTATAAAGGGGGCCGGAGCGGCCTCCGTAACCGCGGCACTGGCCTCGCACGGCATAAGTCTGGGGGCCTCGCTCCCCGGCGGCGCAGCAGGCAAGATGGAATATCGCACCGGCGGCAGCGGCGATCGGGTGTCGCTGCTGGGCTTCGGATGTATGCGTATGCCCACCGTGGACGGCACCTGGAACGGCGAGGTGGACCTCGAGCAGCAGTTCGCCCTTGTGGATTATGCGCTGGCGCACGGGGTCAATTATTTTGACACCGCCCCCGTTTATACCGGCGGCCGCAGCGAGGAATATATCGGGCAGGCGCTTTGCCGCCATCCGCGCGAGAAATATTTCATTGCCACCAAGCTTTCCAACCTCCGGGGTGATTCTTCATTTGAGTTCGGCAGGAATATGTATCTGAATTCTTTCAAGAATCTCAAGGTGGATTACATAGATTATTATCTGCTGCACAACATCGGGAGCAGCATAGAGTCGTTCAACGAACGTTTCATAGATAACGGTCTGCTTGATTTTCTTCTGGAAGAGCGCGCGGCGGGCCGCATCCGCAATCTGGGATGGTCGTTCCACGGCAATCAGGAGACATTCGACCACATTCTTTCGCTGCACGGGAAGTATCATTGGGATTTCGTGCAGATTCAGATGAATTATCTGGACTGGAACCACGCCGGCGGCGGATTCAACATCAATGCTTCTTATCTCTACAGTGAGCTGGCCGCAAGGGATATTCCAATGACGATTATGGAGCCTCTGCGCGGCGGGGCGCTGGCCAATGTGCCGGCCAACATCTCGCGCAAGATGCAGGAGCGCCGCCCGGGCGACAGCGCCGCCCGCTGGGCGTTCCGATTTGCCGGCACCTATCCCCTGATTCTGAGCGTGCTCAGCGGAATGACTTATATGGAGCATCTGCAGGACAATCTGGCCACTTTCACCGGGTTTGAGCCTTGCAGCGAAGATGAGCTGGATTTTCTGGAGCGTCTGGCCATAGAGATAACCAATTTCCCCACGGTGGGGTGCACGACCTGCAATTATTGTATGCCGTGTCCTTACGGCATTGATATCCCGGGGACTTTTTCTCATTACAACAAGTGCGTTAACGAGGAGCAGATGCCGCTTTCATCGGGCGATGCGAATTACCGCAAGTTGCGCCGGGCGTTTCTGCTGGGCTATGACCGCAGCGTGCCGGCCCTGCATCAGGCCAGCCACTGCATCGGCTGCGGCCAGTGTCTGGCCAAGTGCCCGCAGCACATCGACATCCCGGCGCAGATGCGCCGCATCGACCGTTTCTGCGAGACTCTGCGGCAGGGGAAGGAGTTTTAGAGCAATCCGCGCCGCAGGATCTCTGAAGCGGTCTGCAGTTGCCCTATCGCCGCACCACAAAAACAGAGGATGACCTTTTTTGCGGGTCATCCTCTGTTTTTGTATATGTGGGCGGGGGCTACGCCTGCTCCCACTGGTTGCGGATTAACTCGAGGGCTGAAGGGACAGTCACGGCGGGATCGCCTATGCTGCCGCACTCAAGGCTGATGTACTTGCTGTAGCCCATCTCCTTGAGAGCGCGGAATCCGTTGATATAGTTGTCGGCCTCGCCGTCCTCGCCCGGGTTGCAGCGGTGCAGACGGCTTGCGATGTGCACGTGCTGCAGATACTGCGCGCCGGCGCTCATCAGGGCAGCATAGTCGCTGGTCTCCTCACTCATATGCCAGAAATCGCCCATACACTTCACGCCCTCGCTTTTGGCATCGCGGCAGATTGCGGCTGCGGGAGCGACCTGGCGCAGGTAAAAGCACTCGCCCCTGTTCAGCGGCTCAAGAATCACCGTGGTGTTGTTCTTGAGAGCGAACTCGCCCAAAATGTTGAGTTCGCTGCAGAGGAAATCGTATGTCTCACGATTATTGGGCTTGCAGGGAGTCTGGTGAGAAAAGGCGGGAACCATAATCACGCCCACCGAGCCGATGGCGCCGGCGGCCTCGATTATGCGGCGCATAGTGGTGTCGAAAAGCGCCTTCTGCTCCTGGTCTTCGGCCAGAATAAAGCCCTGGAACCCTGCGCAGAGCGCGGACACCTTGAGGTTGCGTCCCTCGAGAGATTTGGATATGTCGTCGAAGTTTTCCACGAGTTCCCAGCCGCCCGGCTCGATGCCGGCGACGCCGTTGGCCTCGCAATAGTCGGCCTTGGCGGCATAACCCTCGCCGATGGCCTTGCCGGTCTGCAGCGAAAGCTTCAGCTGCGCACCTGTGGCGGGCTTAGAAGAGCAGGCGCCAAGAAGAGTGGCGGCAGGAGTTGCGAGAGCCACCGCAGCGGCCCCCGCAAGAGATGTCTTGAAAAATTCCTTTCTGTTCATAGCCGTTAGTTGCCTGGAACGGGAATTACGAGATTCTTGACGCAGTCCAGCTCGCCCAAAGCGAGGGCATCGGGCTCGCAGGGAAGCAGATTCTGATCCATAGCGACCATTGCATCCCACTCCATCGCCTTGCCGGTGTAGGCGCTCTCGCGGCCCATAATGCCGGCGAGAGTGGAGTTGGCCGTTTCTGTGGCCTGGTCCAGAGGCTCTCCGCTGCGGACGTGGTTCACAAGATCCACGTGCTCCAGCACGTAAGGATCGCGCACAGCATATTTAGCCATTGCCGCCTCCTTGTCGTACTGCCAGAGTATGTTGCCGCTATAGTCGCGGATGGCGAAATCCTGTGAAGACCACCAGCCCTTGGCCCCCTGTACGTATTCGTCCACCGTGTCGGAGCAGCCGTTGATCTGACGGCACATCGAGTGCAGGTGCACGCCGTTGGCAAACTCGAAGTCCACGCTGAAGTTGTCGTACTGGTCGCCGGTGATGCGTCTCTGACGGGAGCCGAAGCCGGTAGCCTTGACGGGGTGCGCACCGCCCATCATCCACATAAACACGTCGATGTTGTGCACGTGCTGCTCCACGATATGGTCACCCGAAAGCCAAGTCCAGTTGACCCAGTCGCGGATGTTCCATTCCATATCGCTCCAGCCCTGCTCGCGCTTGCGATACCAAAGCATACCCTGGTTCCAGTATACGTTGCCGCTGACAATCGGGCCGATCAAACCCTCCTGAATCTTCTGGAAGGACTCCACATATTCGCGCTGGTGATGACGCTGCGTGCCGGTAACTACTGCCAGCTTCTTGCTTGCGGCCTGCTTTGCGGCTGCAATCACGGTGCGGTAGCCCTTTGCATCAACTGCCACCGGCTTCTCAAGGAAGCAGTGGACGCCCTTGCTCACAGCATACTGGAAGTGATAGGGACGGAACACGGGGGGAGTGGTGAGCAGCGCGATATCCACGCCGCTGTCCAAAGCCTTCTTGTAGGAGTCGAAGCCCACGAAACGCTCCGCATCGGCAAACTCATAGCCGTTGCTCTTGAGGTTTTCCAGGCACTCGTCGATCTTGTCTGCGAAGACATCGGCAAAAGCGGTGATCTTGATGCCGTTGGCGGCTGCAAGGATGTTGAGCGCCGCACCGGTGCCGCGTCCGCCGCAACCGACCAGCGCAACCTTGAGTTCACGGCCGTCGGCAGCCTTGTCATCGAGCTTGGGGATATAATATGAACCGGGCTCCCGCAGAGGGGTCTGCTTGCCGGAAGAAGAGCCGCTGCAAGCGGAGAGGAGCGGTGTGGAGGCCAGAAGGGCCGACCCGCCGATGGCTGCAGTGCAGCCAAAGAAATCACGTCTGGAAATTTTGCTCATAGCTGTTTGATATTTTTTGTAATGATTTACCGTTTGATTGAATCGGGAACCTCGCAGACCACGCGGAAGCCGATTCCCTTGAAATCCGAATACCACCAGATGCTCTTGGGCTTCTGAGGGTCGGTCTTGAGCCAGGCCTCGTGCATTGTGTGGGAGCGGGAAGCGCAGCGCACATCGGCCGCATCGCTGGCATAATAGCCGCCGCGCACCACATACTCGCTGCCGCTGTCGGGGCCCTTGGGGTCCACTGCACCATCCTGCAGACGGCTGTAGGCGTCCTCGGCGTAGTAGTCGGAGCAGTACTCGAGCACATTGCCCAGCATATTCTTCAGGCCGAAGGGATTGGCCGCCACAGAAGAGGGCTGCTGAGTGCGGGAGCCGCTGTTGGCCGCATACACCACATTTGTGGCGATAACGGCGGTGTCGGGAGCGAATATCTTGCGCATAAATCCGTCGGAAGAGAACTTTTTGGGGTTGCCCTCGAAATAGTAGGGGCCGCTGGTGCCGCCTCGGGCAGCATACTCCCATTCGGCCTCGGTGGGGAGGCGGTAGGTGCGCCCGGTCTTGAGCGAGAGCCACTGGCAGAAGGTCTCCGCGCCGTAGTGGGTCATTGTGATGGCGGGTCGCGAGCCCTGTCCCCAGCCCTGGTCGGGAGCGCCGAATGGAGGCGTGGGGCCGCTCACTGCGTCTATATCATCGCGGGTGTTGTTGGCATAAATCTTCTCGGGCGGAGTGCGTCCTTCCGACATCGTCTCGCGGAAGAACTCCCAGTACTGATCCCAGGTGACCTCAACCTCCGCCATAAAGAAGTCGGAAACGGTCACCTTGCGCACCGGCCCCTCATCGGCACGGTGGAACGGTTCGCTGTCAGAAGAGCCCATCTCGAAGGTGCCGCCGGCAATCGGCAGCATCTTTATGGAGCAGCCTGTGCCGGGCACGGTCTCCGTGTAGGCCGAGAAGCTCGTGACCACCGCTGCAGAGTCGTAAACCACGGAGCTGCGTGCGGGAGCCTGGTATTTGGCGGCGCTGGTGGGATGCTGGTAGCCCGGCATATAGTGGCCGGCGTCGAGGTGGCAGTTGATGCACTGCAGGTCGTAGTCCTGCTCGTGCTCTTCGTAGTAGAGGTGGCTCATCACGCCGTCGTCGCTGATGCCGTCGGGGAAGAGGTCGTGGTGGCACTTCTTGCAGGAGGAGTTGTACACGATGCCCCTGGCATAATCCAGCTCACGCTTCCCGGCCCAGTCAATCTTGCTCTTGTCCTTGAACACATAGCTGAACACATCCTTCATCCCCGTTTTGGCCTTGGCAAAGAAGTGCTCGGAAGGGGAGCCTGCGGGCAGGTGGCATTCGGCGCAGTCGGTTTTGGTGCCGCTGCCGTTGCGATAGTGTATGGAGAGAGTCCAGGCGGTGTCCGCGTGTCCGTGCACGTGGCATGCAGTGCAGGTTTCGTTTCTGGAGCTCTTAACATAGAGCGAATTAAGAAATATCATAAGGGCGAACCCCAGCACGAAGCCGCCCAAAGTGAACCATACGGTCTTTTTGTTACAATGCGCCATCTCTGATAATATACAAGCAAACGCGTAAAATTACAACTTTTTTTCGCTTGCAAAAACATAATGGCCGCTGCCGACCTCGAATTTGGCATATCCATCTGCAATTCCGACATTTTCGGCAGGGGTGCCATCGATGGTCAGAGCCGCCCCCCGCTCTGCCGGCAGATACACCGTGGCGGTGGTCCCGAAGGGAATTTCCACCTCCAGAGAGAAGCGGCCGCCATCCAGCGTCCACGATGAGAGCGCCTTGCCGTAGGGGGTCATCTGCTCGGCCGCAGCCCGGGTTAGCCCGCCTCCGGGCACCGGTTTTATCTCTATCTCCCTAAAGCCGGGGGCAGCCTCCTTGAGACCGGCCACGCAGCGGTAGAGCCAGTCGCCGATTGAGCCGTATGCATAGTGGTTGAAGGAATTCATTCCGTTGTCGGGGATGCTGCCGTCGGGGAGCATCGAGTTCCAGCGCTCCCAGATGGTGGTGGCCCCCATAGTGATGGGATAGAGCCAGCCGGGATATTCGCGCCGCAGCAGCAGCTTGTAGGCCAGATCGCTGCGGGCGTTCTCGGTGAGGACGGTGGAGATATGGGGCGTTCCCAAAAAACCGGTGGCCACGTGGCCGTAGTGTTCCACGGTCTCGGCCAGATTGGCCGCGAGTGCAGCGCGCAATGACTCGGGCACCATATCATATTTGAGGGCCAGCACATAGGCGGTCTGTGTGTGGGAGGTCAGCCGGCCGTCGGGGAGCAGATACTCCCTGCAGAAGGCCTCGCGGGCCTCGGCGGCCACCTTGCGGTAGTATCCGGCATCCTCGTTGCGCCCCAGCAGGGCGGCGGTCTCCGCCAATATGGTGGCGGAGTTGGCAAAGTGGCACTGCTGCGTGAGCGGCGTGGAGGTCTGATTTGCCTCGGGGTCGGCCTCATCGCTATAGGCCAGCCAGTCGCCATAGTGCCAGCCGGTGTTCCAGAGACGGCTCTCGCCGGCATTGCGGATTATGCAGTCCACCCAGCGCTTCATACTGTCGTACTGCGCCTCCAGCACCGCAGGGTCGCCATAGGCCATATAGAGGGTCCAGGGGATTATGGTGGCGGCGTCGGCCCAGCCCACGTGGCCCGCCCCCACGAGATTGTGGATAAAGGGGACTATGTCGGTGACCTCGCCGCCGCTCAGCTGGTCGCAGGATAGATCCTTGAGCCACTTGCTGTAGAAGGCATAGCTGGCGCGGTTGAAGGTGGCGGTGCGGGCAAAGAACTCGGCGTCGCCCGTCCAGCCCAGACGCTCGTCGCGCTGCGGGCAGTCGGAGGGGATGTCCACGAAGTTGCCGCGCAAGCCCCACTGGATGTTGCTCTGCAGCCGGTTTATCATATCGTCGGAGCATTCGTAGGTGCCGGTGGCCTCCATATCGGTAAAGCGCACGCTGGCCTTGAAGTCGTCGAGATTAATTTCGCCTGCAGGAATGCCCTCCACCCTGATGTAGCGGAAGCCGTAGAATGTAAAGCGGGTGGTAAAGCGCTGCGGGGCGCCGTTGCAGACGTAGGTGGCAAGGGCCTTGGCGCTGCGCAGGTTGTGGGTGTAGAAGTTGCCGTTCTCGTCAAGAACCTCCGCGTGGGATATCCTGATGACCTGTCCTGGGGTGCCGGTGTACGAAACAACCTCGCTCCCCACCAGATTCTGCCCAAAGTCAATCACAGTCTCCCCTCGGGGGGTGATGATGAGCTTTTTGGCGGATACCGTCTGCTCCTGGCGTACCGGCTCGCACTCCTGCGCGCAGAGGTTGTCATAGCCGTAGCCGGCAGTGGGGGCGGCACTCCAGGAAGAAGCATCGTAGCCGGCGGTGCACCAGCCCTCTTTCAGACGCCGGGCATCGAAAGTCTCCCCATCGTAGATGGTGCTGGAGAGCACGGCGCCGGTAGAGCACTGCCAGTCGCCGCCGGTGCCGATAACCTCGCGGGTGCCGTCTTCATAGGTTATCACAATCTGCCCCAGAAACGCCCATACATTCTCTTTGAAGTTGGGCTTGTAGGCAGCGGGATCCACAAAACCCATACGGCTCAGGTACCAGCCGCGGGCGATCTCCGCCCCCACCACATTCTTGCCGCGCTTTATCATATCGGTGACATCGTATGTCTGATACATAAGGTGACGGTCGTAGGTGGTGTAGCCGGGGGCCATATAGGCATCGCCGATCTTCTCGCCGTTAAGATAAGCCTCATACACGCCGTGGGCCGTGAAATATGCCACTGCGCCGAGAACCTTTTTACTGACGGAGAACTCGCGGCGCACCAGCGGGCTCTCTTCGCTCATCGCGGGGGCTATCCACTGCGCGCTCCACCCGCCAGCGAGGCCTGTTACAAAGGAGGCCTCGCTGCTCCAGCGGCTCTTCTTGCCGTAGTTGTCGCTGATGCGGACCCGATAGGTGTAGCGGGTGGCGCTTTCCAGCGCCGGTCCTTCATATTTCACCGCCACCGAATTGTCGGAGGCCACTTTGCCCGATTTCCACACGATGTTGCCGCGGCCATCGCGCACCTCTATTTCATAGGTGCTCTGGCGAGCGTCGCGCCGGCTGTCCTCCCCCACCCAGCTGAATGTGGGCGCGGCATCGATGCCGGCGGGCTCCGTCATATGGTTAACTTTCAGCGAAGTGACTCTGACCCCCGCCGATGCGGGAAGATATGCCGCCAGAAAGGCCAGCAACAGCAGTTTTTTAATCATATTATTCTTGAGTTTATTCCGTTTTCAACGTCAGTCGGGCAAATTTAACAAGAAAAAGATAACTTTGCCGCAACACTCATTTTACACATTATGAAAGCTGCATTTATCGGTTGCGGAAACATAGGCGGCGCAGTGGCTCGCGGCCTATACAGAAAGCATATAGTATCGGCGGCGGATATGACCTGCTGCGACCTTGCCCCGGCGCATCTGGAGCAGTTCAAGGCTCTGGACGGCGCCATAGGCACCACCGTCAACAGCCGCATCGCGGTGCGCGACGCCGACCTGATAGTGGTGGCGGTCAAGCCCTGGCACGTGGAGAGCACTCTGGCGTACTTCAAGGATTATCTGGACTACAGCCGCCAAAACCTGGTGGTGATTGCCGCCGGAGTGTCATTTAAAATACTCACGGATTATCTCGGCGACAAAAACGCCACCCTCTTCAGAGTCATCCCCAACACCGCCGTGGCGGTAGGCAGCAGTATGACATTCGTCTCCGCCCTCAATTCCACCGCAGAGCGCACGGGGCGCATAGTGGATATTTTCAACTCCCTGGGAAGCGCGATGCTGATTCCCGAAAGTCAGATGGGTGCGGCCACGGCACTGGCCTCCTGTGGCATTGCATACGCGATGCGCTATATGCGCGCCTCCATGGAGGGGGGCGTGGAGCTCGGATTCCCGGCGCAGGAGGCATTGCAGATAGTGCTTAACACCGTAAAGGGGGCCGCCGACCTGCTGCTGGACAGCGGAGAGCATCCCGAGGTGGAGATCGACCGCGTCTGCACCCCGGGCGGAGTCACCATACGCGGCCTCAACGAGATGGAGAAGGAGGGCTTCAGCCGCTCTGTAATCGCCGGCCTGCGCGCCAGCAAGACCTGGTAGGAAAATGGGCGAGAGAATCGCAATAAAGCTGGGGAGCAATGTCCTCACCCGCAGCGACGGCAGCATAGATTACACCCGGATGTCGGCCATCGTGGACCAGATCTGCGACCTGCGCCGACTCGGATGGGAAGTCATACTGATTTCCTCTGGTGCGGTGGCCTTCGGACGCGATGCCCTGGGAAATGCCGGCCGCCTGGACAGCGTGTCCCGCCGCCAGCTGCTCTCGGCAGTGGGGCAGACACGGCTGATGCACGCCTACCACGAGCTGCTGCGGCAGCGGGGGCTCTTCTGCGGCCAGGTACTCACCACCCGTGAGAGCTTATCCACCCGCCACTGCTACCTCAACCAGAAAAATTGTATGGAGACGATGCTCGACTCGGGCGTTGTACCCATCGTAAACGAAAACGACACCATCTCGCTCACCGAGCTGATGTTCACCGACAATGATGAGCTATCCGGGCTGGTGGCCACTATGATGGATGTCCGCCTGCTGGTGATTCTCTCCAATGTGGACGGCCTGTTCACCGGCGACCCGGCCGAAAAAGACAGCCGCCTGATTGAGGAGATAGAGCCGGAGAGCGGCAGCGAGGCGCAGTTCATTTCAGACGCCAAATCCTCCGCCGGACGGGGCGGGATGCGCTCCAAATATGCCGTGGCGCGCAAAGTGGCCTCTGAAGGCATTCCGGTGGTCATAGCCTGCGGCAAGCGGGACGGCATCCTCGCCGCCGTCGCCTCCGGCAGCCGACACCTCCCCTACACCCTGTTCAAAGCGGGGCAGAAGCCCATCTCCGGGGTCAAGAAATGGATCGCCCACAGCGGCGGATTCTCCAAAGGGAGCGTCTCCATAAACCGGGGAGCCGCCGACGCCCTGCTGGGCCGCAGCGCCACCTCTCTGCTGCCGGTGGGCATCACCGCCGTGGAGGGGGACTTCGAGAAAGACGACCTCGTGCGGATTCTGGACCCCGACGGCCGCCCCATCGCGGTGGGCAAGGCCTCCTGCAGCGCCGCCGAACTCGCCGCCCGGCTCGGGAAGAAAAACGCAAGAGAATTCATCCACTACGACTATCTGTACATAGAGCAATTATGATAACCGAGACACTCTTAAAGGCGCGCAGCTCGTCGGACGCGATTGCCTCGCAGAGCGACCGCCAGATAAGCAAGATGCTGTGCCAGGCCGCCGACTCCCTTGAGGCCAACACCCGCTACATCTTAAAGGCCAACGAAGAGGATCTGTTCCGGATGGACCCGGAAAATCCCAAATACGACCGCCTCATGCTCTCAACAGAGCGCATCGCCGGCATCGCCGCCGATATGCGGACAGTGGCGGCGCTTCCCTCCCCGCTGCACCGCACGCTCGGGGGCTACGACCACCCCAACGGGATGCGGATACGCAAGGTAAGCGTCCCCTTCGGGGTCATCGGCATCATCTACGAGGCGCGGCCCAATGTCACGGCCGACGTGTTCTGCCTCTGCCTCAAGTCGGGCAATGTGCCGGTGCTCAAGGGAGGCAGTGATGCCGAAGCCACCAACCGCGCCATCGTGGCGGTGATTCACGATGTGCTGACCCTCTGCGGGCTGCCGCGCGAAGCCTGCACCCTGCTGGAGCCGACCCACGAAGCCACCGAAGAGCTGCTGCACGCACAGGGGCTGGTGGATCTGATAATCCCCCGCGGCAGCGCCCATCTGATAGAGTTTGTGCGCAAAAGCGCCACAGTGCCGGTGATAGAGACAGGCGCCGGGGTGTGCCACACCTACTTTGATTCGGAAGGCAAGGTTTCCGTTGCAAAGGAGATCGTGTACAATGCCAAGACCCGCCGCGTGAGCGTCTGCAATGCGTTGGACTGCCTGATCACGGCCCGAGACAGGCTGGGCGACCTGCCCGAGGTGTGCCGCCGCCTCGCGGAAAAGGATGTCGTGCTCTACGCCGATGACGAATCCTACGCCGCCCTTGAGGGGAGCTACCCTGCCATTCTGCTGCAGCACAGCGGCGAAGGGGACTACGGGCGCGAGTTTCTCGACTACAAGATGAGCATCCGCACGGTGGCCGATGTCTCCGAGGCAATCGCCTTCATTGCGCGGCACGGCTCGCATCACAGCGAGTGCATAGTCACCGAAAACCGAGCCGCCGCCGACCTGTTTCTGAGCAAGGTCGATGCGGCCTGCGTATATGAGAATGTCTCCACCGCCTTTACCGACGGAGGGCAGTTCGGCTTCGGTGCGGAGATAGGCATCAGTACCCAGAAGCTGCACGCACGCGGCCCGATGGGGCTGCAGGAGCTCACCACCTATAAATATCTGATTTCAGGCAACGGCCAGGTCCGCTGGTAGATCGATAACTGTGAGGATTCGGGCGAGCCGCGTAACGCCGCAGCCCGCCCGGTTTCGAGCCCCTTAGAGGCTGAGCAGGAGATGGGATGCAAGGCACGCGGCAAAGCACGATACCGCAGCAACCTCACTGGTTGTGAGGATTCGGGCGAGCCGCGTAACGCCGCAGCCCGCCCCTGCTCAGCCTCTAAAGCGTACTGTATTTTTCGCCATATATAAGCTGCTGCTCCACAAAATCGTCGCAATACTCAATCTTGTAATCCACGACCTTGCCATTCTTCTCCACAGGGACGATGGTGGGATTCACAAAGCCGCGGTAGGGCTTCAGATCGAGAGTGGCGTAGCGCGCAAGAACCTCGCGGTGCAGGTCGGGATCGATGTTCACGGCATACTTCTCCACAAGGTCGCGGCCGGCGGCGTAATCCCCCTCGCTCTTGATGCGCTGTATTTCAGCAAGCAGTTCAGCAAATAGAGAGCGCAGCGCCTCGTAGTCGTTTATCACAAAGTAGGTCTTGCCGTCGCGCACCTTCATCTCTATCACGTTGCCGGCGGCCCCCTTCTCAAAGCACCAGTCGGCAATCAGCTTGCGGTTCTGCATATGCGCCTCGGTGTTCTGCTTGCCCGGTTCGATGCGGGTGAACTGGGTGAAGATGCCGTTGCGGATGTAGGTGTCATACTCCGCCTTGTAGGCCTCGGGATCGGAGAGCAACCCCAGTTCCACAAGCTTGGGGTCGGCCAGATAATAAAGGGCGAAGAGGTCGGCGCGGGCCTCCTCCAATGTGGAGCTGTACTCCTTGAGGGCGTTGGGGTTGGTCCCCTCCAGCAGCTGGCCGGAGGCGTGCCCCAGACATTCGTGGAGGTCGGTGTGCAGATTGTCTGTGATATAGCCGTATTTTTTCACGCGGTCGATTTCTGCCCGGTCCCAGGCGAACTCGCCAAGCAGGCTGCGGGGCTTCTCGTTGGCCGCCTTGTCGTATGCCTCGGTGATGTTGGCTATTGTGACCGACTTGCTGCCGTGCTCCTTGCGGATCCAGTCGGCGTTGGGCAGGTTGATGCCGATGGCGGTGGAGGGGTAGGTGTCGCCCGCTATCACCACGGCGTTGATGACCTTGGCGGAGACTCCGGTCACGTGCGCCTTCTTGAAGCGGTCGTCCACGGGGGAGTTGTCTTCGAACCACTGGGCGTTGGCGCTCACTATCTCGGTGCGGTGCGAATCCTCTATGTCGCGGAAGTTGACCATACTCTCCCAGTTGCCCTTGAGTCCCAGCGGGTCGCCGTAAACCTCGATGAAACCGTTTATGAAGTCCACGCGGGAGAGCGTGTCGTCGGCCCACTCGATGTTGTACTTGTCCCAAAGGCGCAAATCGCCGGTGCGGTAGTACTCGCAGAGGTCGGCTATCGTCTGCTTCTGCACATCGTTTTCCGCCACGGAGGCAGCCTTCTCAAGATTCTCCACGATTTTGGTGAGGGCCCCGCCGTAGAGGCCGCCGGTGGTATATTTGAGCTCCACCAGATTGCCGTCGGCATCCTTTATCAGGCGGCTGTTGAGACCGTATGATATGGGGTGAGGGTCGCCGGGATCCTCCATATCGGCATAGAACTTCTCCGCCTCGGCCTGCGTGACTCCGTCGTAGAGATGGTTGGCGGAGGATAGTATGATGTCGCGGTCAGTCCCCTGATATTTGCGCACGGGGGCTATGTCGGGATTGTAGATTATCTCCAGCAGGGCTTCGTCGCCCGCAGAGCACTCGGCAAACAGCCCGCCCATATAAAGCCGGTCACATTCGGGGAAGAACTTGTGCTCTCCGTAGTGATGGTGGATGCCGTTGGAGAAGAAGACCCGCTTGGCATATACCATAAACTGCTTCCACTGCTCGCACTCGCGGTCGCCGCCGTAGTTTTTGATTACGCTCTCCAAAGCCTTGCGGATGGGCAGGTTGTATTCGTAATTCTGCGCCCAGATTATGTCGCGCCCGTATTTGGCGGCCTCCGCAAGGTAGTAGATATACTCTTTCTGCCCTTTTGAGAGGGAGTCCCAGTCGGGAATCTGATATTTGATGACCTCTATGTCGGCGAAAGAATCCACGCAGTATTTGAATTCGGGCTCCGCATTGTTTGCGCAGCCGCACGACAGAAGTGTCAGGGAAGATGCCATTGCCATAATTTTACTCATTCTCATAGACTTTTCCTATTAGGTGTCGCCAAAATTAGTAACTTTGGCGCTCTCATCAAGCAATATTTTTTCAAATTTATGTTTAGCCCCCTTACCGCCGTATCCCCCGTGGACGGACGCTACCACTCCAAGACCGAGGCTCTCGGCAACTATTTCTCCGAATTCGCCCTTATCCGCTACCGCGTGAGGGTGGAGATAGAGTATTTCATAGCCCTGTGCAACATCCCGCTGCCGCAGCTCGCCGCATTCGGCAAAGATCGCTTCGAGGCGCTGCGGGACATCTACCGCAACTTTACCGAGGCCGACGCCGAGGCGGTGAAGGAGATAGAGAAGGTCACCAACCACGATGTGAAGGCGGTGGAGTATTTCATCAAGAAGAAGTTCGCCGCCCTGGGCATCGACTCCCGCTACGGCGAGTTCGTGCACTTCGGCCTCACCTCGCAGGACATCAACAACACATCGGTGCCCCTCTCCATCAAGGAGGGTCTCGCCGAGGGGTTCCGCCCGATGCTGGAAGAAGTGGTGGAGACCATAGCCGGTTTCGAGAAGGAGTGGAAGGATATCCCGATGCTGGCCCACACCCACGGGCAGCCCGCCTCCCCCACCCGTCTGGGCAAGGAGTTCGGGGTGTTCCGCGCCCGCCTGCAGGAGCAGCTGCGCCAGCTGGACGGCCTCTCCTATCCCGCCAAGTTCGGCGGCGCCACCGGCAATATGAATGCGCACCGCGTGGCCTACCCCGACATCGACTGGAAAGCCTTCGGCGACAGCTTTGTGGAGGGGACTCTTGGGCTCAGCCACTCCTGGCCCACCACACAGATAGAGCATTACGACAATCTGGCGGCCATTTTCGACTGCCTGAGCCGCATCAACACCATACTCATAGACCTGTGCCGCGACATCTGGACCTACATCTCGATGGATTATTTCAAGCAGCGCATCAAGGCGGGCGAAGTGGGTTCGTCGGCAATGCCGCACAAGGTCAACCCCATCGACTTCGAGAATGCCGAGGGCAACCTGGGCATCGCCAACGCCGTTTACCGCCACCTCTCGGGCAAGCTGCCGATTTCGCGCATGCAGCGCGACCTCACCGACTCCACGGTGCTGCGTAATGTAGGGGTGCCCGTCGCCCACTCCGTGATCGCCCTCGCCTCGCTCAAGAAGGGGCTGGGCAAGCTGATTCTCAATCAGGGCAAGCTGGCATTCGACCTCGAAAGCAACTGGGCCGTGGTGGCCGAAGGCATCCAGACCATCCTGCGCCGCGAAGGATATCCCAACCCCTATGAGACGCTCAAGGCGCTCACCCGCACCGGAGAGGCCATCAGTAACGGGACCATCGCCCGCTTTATCGACACTCTGGATGTGAGCGAAAGTGTGAAGGAGGAGCTCAGAAGCATCACCCCTTCGACATACACCGGCATTTAAGGGAGCGGCAAAAGGCAATTGCGAACTGTAACAAATCCGCGCCGAGGCAAAAAGAGACCGGGCGGCCTTTTCTGGCCGCCCGGTCTGCTTACAAAGCCGAATCTGTTAATAAGACTGTGCGATGGCGATGAAGTCGGCCGCCTTGAGGGCCGCGCCGCCTATCAGGCCGCCGTCGATATCCTTCTGCGCAAAGAGTTCCTTTGCATTCGAGGGCTTGCAGCTGCCGCCGTAGAGGATGGTGATATCCTCTGCGAGGGAGCCGAACTTGCTGGCAAGGGTCTCTCTGATGAATGCGTGTATTTCCTGAGCCTGCGCGCTGGTGGCGGTGACACCTGTGCCGATGGCCCACACGGGCTCATAAGCCACTACAACCTGCGACATCTGCTCTGCGGTGAGGCCGAAGAGAACCTCCTCTATCTGGGCCTTGACCACGGCAAAGTGGTTGCCGGCTTCGCGCTCGGCGAGCATCTCGCCCACGCAGTAGATGGGTTTGAGGCCGTTGGAGAGGGCAAGAGCTATCTTCTCCACCAGAGTGGCGCTGGTCTCGCCATAATACTGACGACGCTCGGAGTGGCCCAGAATGCAGTATTCGCATCCGATGCCTGCTATCATTGCGGCCGAAACCTCGCCGGTGTAGGCGCCTTTGTCCTTGTTTGCGCAGTTCTGTGCGCTGAGGGCTATCTTGCTGCCTTTGATAACCTCGCCCACGCTTGTAAGGTGCACGAACGGGGGTGCGATTACCAGATTGACATCTGCGGGCACCTGGCCCATACCTGCAACCAACTCTTTTGCCAGAGCTACGCCTTCTGCAACTGTGGTGTTCATCTTCCAGTTGCCTGCTACAATTTTCTTACGCATAATTATTTATTGATTAATTGATCTGTCTCGTTTTTGGAGCGCCAAAGATAAGAACATTATTTCGAAATTTAAATGTACATTTGTGCGGATGGACAAACTGTTTCTTATAGACGGCCACGCGCTTATCTTCAGGATGTACTACGCATTTCTGCGCCGTCCGATGATCAATTCCAAGGGAGAAGACACCTCCATACTCTACGGATTCACCAAATATCTGCTGGAAACTGTTTCCAAGCGGCAGCCGACCCACCTGGCGGTGGCGTTTGACCCCCACGCGGCCACTTTCCGCCACGAGGCCTACGCCCCATACAAGGCCAACCGTGCAGAGGCCCCCGAGCTGGTGCACGCCGCGCTGGAACCCCTGTGCGAGATACTGGGTGCGCTGCAGATTCCGGTGCTGATGAAGCCCGGATATGAGGCCGATGACGTCATCTGCTCTGCCGCCCGCCGCTTTGCAGGGGAGAATATGCAGGTGTATATGGTGACCCCCGACAAGGACTTCGGGCAGGAGGTCCACGGCAACATATTCCAGCTCAAGCCGGGCAAGAGCGGCGAAGATGACATCGTGCTGGACGAGGCGGCCGTCTGCAGCCGCTACGGAATCTCCAGCTCCCGCCAGGTCATAGACATTCTGGCCATCTGGGGCGATGCCGCCGACAATGTGCCGGGCGTCAGGGGAGTGGGCGAGGTCGGTGCCGGAAAGCTGGTGGGCAAATACGGTAGCGTGGAGGGCATCTACGAGCACATCGCAGAGCTGACCCCCAAGATGCGCGCCTCGTTTGAGGCGGCCCGCGACCATATCGGGATGAGCAAGTTCCTGGTCACCATAAAAGACGACATCCCGCTGGAGGTGACGCTGCAGGATCTTGAGTTCAAGGCCCGCGCCACAGGCGCCGTGCTGGAGCTGTTCGAGAAATACGAGATGCGCAGCCTGCTGCGGCTGCTTTCTAAAGGGGACCCGGTGCAGGCGGCGCCGCCAAAGCGATATTTTACGTGCAGCGAGGTCGAATGCCGGGAGCTGACCGGCAGCGCCCGAAGAGCGGAATGCGTGGCTGTGGGCTTCAACGATGGGCTGATCCTGGCCACGCGGGACAAATTCGCCCGCTTCGATGCCGGCGATCCAGCCGCACGCGAAATACTCGAAAGCGACGTAATCGCCAAGGCGGGACACGGCCTCAAGGAGACTATGCACGCTCTTGAGGGGTGCGGCCTCAAGCTTGGCGGCCCGCTGCTGGACATCGAGATAATGCACTACCTGCTGAATCCGGAAGTTAGTCACAAGGTAGAGTACATCCTGCGCAGCTGCACAGGAATGGAGTTCGCGCCCCCCGAGAGCGCAGAAAAGGCCTCCGAGGCCCCTTTGGATTTGTTTTCCCTTCCTGCAGAAAATACTGCCGGCAAGGCAGACGACTCACTTGCCCACACTCTTGCCGCCACCGCCCTGCTGGCCCCCCGGATAGCCGCCGAACTGCGCGAAAAAGGGCTCTACAACCTCTACGAATCCATCGAAATGCCCCTGATAGGGGTTCTGTGCGATATGGAGCGCACCGGCGTCAGGATAGACCGCGCTGCCCTGGAGGCATTCGGAGCTTCAATCCAGGGGCGCATCGCCGCCCTGGAGAGCCAAATCCGCGAGGTTGCCGGCGACAGCTCCCTCAATGTCCAGTCGCCAAAGCAGATAGGCACCCTGCTCTACGAAAGGCTCAAGCTCAATCCCAAAGTCAAAAAGAGCCGCACGGGGGGCTACCCCACCGACGAGGAGACCCTGCAGACCCTCTCCGAGAGCCATCCGGTGATTGGGATGATATTGGAATTCCGCGGCCTCAAAAAGCTGATGACCACCTACATATCGCCGCTGCCGGGCTACATTGACCCGCGCGACGGCCGCGTGCACACGACATTCACCCAGGCTCTCACCGCCACCGGCCGCCTGAGCAGCGTGCGGCCAAACCTGCAGAACATCCCGGTGCGCACCGCGCTGGGGCAGGAAATCCGCCGCGCATTCATTCCCGGAGCCGACTATATAGTGGCTGCCGACTATTCGCAGATAGAGCTGCGCATAATGGCCCACTTGAGCGGCGACGCCGCCCTGGTGGCCGACTTCAACTCGGGCGACGACATCCACGCCGCAACTGCCGCCAAGATATTCCACGTGCCGGCGTCGGAGGTCACCAAAGAGCAGCGCCGCCGCGCCAAGACGGCCAACTTCGGCATAATGTACGGCATCTCGGCCTTCGGGCTCGCGCAGCGGCTGGGCATCTCCCGCGCCGAGGCCAAAGAGCTTATAGACGGCTACTACAACAGTTTTCCCGGCATCGGCGCCTACATAGAGAGAGTGACGGCCGAGGCGCGCGCCAAGGGGTATGTGGAGACCATCTTCGGCCGCCGCCGCTATCTGCCCGACATCAACTCAAAGAACCGCATTGTGCGCTCTCTTGCGGAGCGCAATGCCGTCAACGCCCCCATCCAGGGCAGCAGCGCGGACATAATCAAGCTCGCGATGATAAAGATTCACCGCCGGCTGCTTCAGGAGGGTTTGCGCAGCCGCATGGTGCTGCAGATTCACGACGAACTGCTCTTTGATGTATATGAAGCGGAGCGCGAAAGCCTTATGAAGCTGGTGCGCGAAGAGATGGAGAGTGTCTGCACTCTGCTGGTGCCGCTGATTGTGGATTGCAACGCAGGCAAAAACTGGCTGGAAGCCCACTGACCCTAAGCGATATGGAAGAACTCTTACGATATTTTCCCTCTCTCAATCCTCTGCAGCAGGAGCGGTTCGCCGCCCTCAAGGGGCTCTACTGCGATTGGAACGCCAAGATCAACGTGATTTCGCGCAAGGATATGGACGACTTCTACACGCATCACGTGCTGCATTCGCTCGCGATAGCCGCCGTATATCCAGGCGCGCTCGCCCCCTCCGACCAGGTGCTCGACCTGGGCACCGGCGGCGGTTTCCCGGGCATTCCGCTATCTATTTTCTACCCGCAGTGCCAGTTCACCTTGTGCGACTCAATCGGCAAAAAGGTGATGGTGGCCCGCGAAGTGGCCAAGGCACTCTCCCTTACCAATGTCACCTGCCTCAACTGCCGGGCGGAGAGCCTCACCCAGGAATTCGACTGGGTAGTGTCGCGGGCCGTGGCCTCGCTGGACAAATTTCTCCCCTGGGTAAAGGGCAGATATGCCAAAGGGGTAATCTGTCTCAAGGGGGGCGACCTGGAGCAGGAGATAGCATCCTGCAGCGGCCCTCACCTGCCGGATCATAAGAAAGTATCGGTGAGCGATATAGGCTCCGTATTCAAAGAGGAGTGGTTCAGCACCAAAAAAGTTGTTCTCATCAAGCAATAAATTTGGTATTTTGCTTCAGACTACTTACTTTTGCACTCCTTTACAAGAAAAATAATAAAAAATTACCGATATGAAACGCACATTCCAGCCTTCTATCCGCAAGCGCCGCAACAAACACGGCTTCCGCGAGCGTATGTCCACTCCCAATGGCCGCCGCGTGCTTGCAGCGCGCCGTCGTCACGGTCGCAAGAAACTCACCGTCTCCAGCGAGGACAGATTCTAGTTCCGCGCCCCGCTCAAGTGAGTAAAAAGAACGGCTGTCGCTTTCGGCAGCCGTTCTTTTTGCTATATTCGCACACTCAAACGGCTTTTTATGTCAAGACTTTACAAGATTTATTCAGCGGCGGCCATCTGCCTGCTTGCTCTGCTTTCCGCCCCGCTCGCTTCGGCGCAGCAGGTAGCCTTCAGCACAAAAGTGACTCCCGTGGAGCAGGGCGTCTCCCGGATTGACCTTACCGCCACCATAGACAAGGGTTGGCACATCTACGACACCGCCGCCATCGCAGGCGGCCCGCAGAACACCATAATCACATTCGACCTCCCCGAGGGAGCATCGCTGGATGGGGAAATGAGCATCATCCCCGCCGCCGGGCGCCATCAAGACGAGGTGTTCGGCTGCGAAGTGGGCACCTGGGAGGGGACGGTTGTCTTCTCGCAGAAAATCCGCCATAGCGCAGCTGTGAAGGTCGGCATCACCGCAGAGTATATGACCTGCACCGGCGGCGAGTGCTCGATGCCCGCCGAGCAGAGAGTTTCGGTGACTCTGGGCGGCGGTGAAAACACTGCCGGCGGCGGCGCAGCGGCGGCCGAAGAAATATCCACCCCGGAGGGCCGGAGCGCCATTTCTTCCGACGAGGGCGGATCAGCCTCCAAAGGGGCGCTTTGGGCTATGATTTTGGAGGCGATTCTCTGGGGATTCGCCGCCCTGCTGACCCCCTGCGTGTTCCCTATGGTGCCTATGACCATCTCCTTCTTTATCAAGGGGAGCGAAAACAAGACCCGCGGCCGCCTGCGCGCCATTATGTACGGCGTGTTCATAGTGCTGCTCTACACGGTCCCCATCGCCGCCATCATAATCATCACCCGTCTGGTGGGGGGCGATGCCGTCACCGCCGACATATTCAACTATCTGGCGACCCATTGGCTGCCCAACATCCTCTTCTTCGTGATTTTTATGGTGTTCGCCGCCTCGTTTTTCGGCGCCTTCGAAATCACGATGCCCAGTTCTCTGGTAAACAAGTCGGATCAGGCCGTGGACAAGCGCAGCGGTCTGGGCGGAGTGTTCTTTATGGCCCTGACGCTGGTGCTTGTCTCCTTCTCCTGCACCGGCCCCATTGTGGGCACCGTGCTCATCAAGTCCACCGCGGGCGAATTCTGGGCGCCGATAGTCACTATGCTGGCTTTCTCGGCCGCATTCGCCCTGCCGTTCGTGATATTCGCCCTCTTCCCCGGACTGCTCAAGAAACTGCCGGGCAGCGGCGGCTGGCTCAACAGCGTCAAGGTGGTTCTGGGCTTCGTGGAGATAGCCCTCGGCTTCAAGTTCCTCTCCACCGCCGACCAGGTTTACCACTGGGGGCTGCTCGACCGGGAGGTCTATCTGGCCATCTGGATTGTGGTCTTCACCCTGCTGGGCTTCTATCTGCTGGGCAAGCTGCGCTTCAAATACGACAGCCCCAAAGATCATATAAGCGTGCTGCGCCTCGGGCTTGCAATCGTGGTGTTCACCTTTGTGGTGTATATGATTCCCGGGATGTGGGGCGCCCCCCTCAAGGCTCTCTCCGGCTATCTGCCGCCCATAGAGACTCAGGATTTCGTGATCGGACGCTACAACTGTGAAGCGGCGCCGCAGACCGCCTCCAAGGCCCAAGAGATTAAGTATGCCGACCGCCTGGAGCTACCCCACGGCCTGCAGGGCTATTTTGACCTGGGCGAGGCCACGGCCGCCGCAAAGCGTGAGGGCAAGAACATCTTTCTGGCCTTCACCGGCCACGGCTGCGTCAATTGCCGCGAGATGGAGGCCCGCGTGTGGAGCGACGCCGGAGTGCTCGCCGCCCTCAAAGAGGATTTCATAATCTGCATGCTCTACTGCGACGACCGCAGCGAGGCGCTGCCCGAGGATTGGATCACCACCTCATCGGGCCGCACGCTCAAGACCATCGGCAAAATCAACGCCCACATCGCAAACGAAAACTACGGCATAAACGCCCAGCCCTATTATGTCATCCAGACCCCGGAGGGCAAGGTGCTCTCCAAGAGGGGATACAATCTGGACGCCGCCGCATTTAAGGGGTGGCTCAGTGAGCACGCCAACTAAAAAAAGTGTATATTTGCCACCGCATAAAAGAAAAATAAGAATATGCTTACACTCAAACTTTTAAGGGAGAACCCCGATTTTGTTGTAGAACGCCTGGCGGTCAAGCATTTCGACGCCAAGGAGATTGTTTCTCAGATACTTGATTGCGACAAGGAGAGACGCTCGTCCCAGAGCGAGCTGGATTCTCTGCTACAGCAGCAGAAGAGCAAGGCTTCGGAAATCGGTTCCCTTATGAAAGCCGGCGACAAAGAGGCCGCCGAGGCGGTCAAGAAAGAGGTTGCCGCCCTCAAAGAGAGTTCCAAGGCCCTCGAAGAGAAGATGGCACTGGCCGAGAAGCGTCAGAACGACCTGCTGGTGCTGCTTCCCAACCTCCCCTGCGCCCAGGTTCCCGAAGGGAAGAGCGCGGAAGACAACGTGATTGTGAAGAAGGTGTGCGAGGTTCCCGACCTTTCCGCCAGCAAGCTGCCCCACTGGGAACTTGCCAAGAAATACGATATAATCGACTTTGACCTGGGCGTGAAGCTCACCGGCGCCGGATTCCCCGTCTACAAGGGGAAGGGGGCCAAGCTGCAGCGCGCACTGATCAACTACTTCCTGGAGTTCAACACCGCCGCAGGCTATCTTGAGGTGGAGCCCCCCATAATGGTGAACGAGGCCTCCGGCTTCGGCACCGGCCAGCTCCCCGACAAGGAGGGTCAGATGTACCACGCCACCGTGGACAACTACTATCTGGTGCCCACCGCCGAGGTGCCCGTGACCAATATCTACCGCGACGTGATCCTCTCCAAGAAGGACTTCCCCGTGAAGATGACCGCCTACACCCCCTGCTTCCGCCGCGAAGCCGGCTCCTACGGCAAGGATGTGCGCGGGCTTAACCGTCTGCACCAGTTCGACAAGGTCGAGATTGTCCGCCTCAGCCTCCCCGAAAACTCCTACGAGGCTCTGGACGAGATGGTATCCCACGTGGAGAAGCTGGTGTCCAGCCTCGGCCTCCCCTACAGGATTCTGCGCCTGTGCGGCGGCGATATGAGCTTCACCTCCGCCATCACCTACGATTTTGAGGTGTTCAGCGCGGCTCAGGAGCGCTGGCTGGAGGTCAGCTCGGTGAGCAACTTCGAATCCTATCAGGCCAACCGCCTCAAACTCCGCTACAAGGACGAGTCGGGCAAGACCGCCCTGGCTCACACTCTCAACGGCAGTTCGCTGGCCCTCCCCCGCATAGTGGCCGCCCTGCTGGAGAACAACCAGAAGGCCGACTGCATCGAAATCCCCGAGGTTCTGCGCAAGTGGACCGGCTTTGAGCGCATTGACTGATGCACAAACAGGGACAGAGAATCATAATGGGAATCGACCCCGGAACCAACATAATGGGTTACGGGGTCGTTCTTGTTGACGGCAGAAAGGTCCATTTCATAGACCTGGGCATAATAGACCTGCGCAAGGAGAAAGACCACTTCGAGAAGCTGCGCCGCATATTCATAGAAGTGGGGGCGCTCTACGACCGGTACCGGCCCGACGACCTGGCGATCGAGGCCCCTTTCTACGGCAAGAATCCGCAGGTTATGCTCAAGCTGGGGCGGGCGCAGGGGGCGGCCATAGCGGCGGCGCTGCAGCGGGGGATTCCCGTTACAGAATACGCCCCCAGAAAGGTCAAGATTGCCGTCACCGGCAAGGGGGCGGCCTCAAAAGAACAGGTAAAGAGCATTCTGGAGCGCACTATGGATGTGACTCTGGACATAAAGCATCTGGATGCCAGCGATGCGCTGGCCATAGCGATGTGCCACTTTTATCAACTCACCAATCCCCTTACCGACACCCGGGGCTCCAGCAACTGGAAGAGCTTCATCGCCGAGCACTCCGACAGGGTCGTGAAAAGTTAGCTCCCGGGCTCTTCCTGCACCGCGCGCAGAGTGTCGCGGCCTGCGGCATAATTGCGCCACTTCTCCAGCAGGGCGGCAAAGTCGGCGGGGATTTCGCTGTCAAAGAATACGGTTTTGCGGGTGGCCGGATGCACAAATCCGAGTGTCTTGGCATGCAGCGCCTGGCGGGGCATCACTGCAAAGCAATTGTCTATAAACTGTTTGTACTTGGCATAAAGGGGCCCCTTGAGCACACGGTCGCCGCCATAGCGCTCGTCGTTGAACAGGGGATGTCCGATGTGGTTCATATGCACCCTTATCTGGTGAGTGCGTCCAGTCTCCAGATTGCACTCCACGAGGGTCGTGTAGCCGAAACGCTCCAGCACCCGGTAGTGGGTCACAGCCCGCTTGCCTTGCGAGCCGTCTTCAAACACCCTGAAGCGCATCCTGTCAGAAGCATCGCGCCCGATGTTGCCCTCTATCGTACCCGAATCCTCCGCCACATTGCCCCAGACCAGCGCCCAGTAGGTGCGCTGAATGGTGTGGTCAAAAAACTGCTTTGCCAGATACATCTGCGACTCGTCGTTCTTGGCCACCACAAGCAGCCCTGAGGTATCCTTGTCTATGCGGTGCACCAGCACCCCCATCCGCTCGTCGGCGGCATCGGCCTCCTGGCTTATGCCAAGATGGTAGGCGAGAGCGTTTATCAGAGTGCCGCTGAAATGGCCGAATCCGGGATGTACCACCAGTCCGGCAGGCTTGTTCACTATCAGCAGATCGTCGTCTTCGTAGGGGATGTCCAGCGGAATCGGCTCCGGCAGCACCTCAAAACCGCGCCGCTGATAGGGAAGCATTATTGTGATGACGTCCAGCGGCCGCACCTTGTAGTTGGCCTTGACGGGGCGCCCACCCACCCTGACATACTGCGCCTCGAGCGCCAGCTGGATGCGGTGGCGCGAAGTCTGCTCCATCCGGCTGGTGATGTAGCGGTCTATGCGCAGCGGCGCCTGACCCTTGTCCACCACAATGCGGAAATGCTCGAACAGCTGCTCATCGCCGCCCTCCTGCTCTTCAGACTCAAACTCGGAGTCCCGCAGCTTGTCTTGCGTCATCTCTATTTGATTTTTTCCTGGTCAACGGTGAGAAAGATGTCCACGTTGCGCCCCATCGTGACGCTTTCCAGCGCATCGGGAGACTGGCTGTAGACCACCGCGCGGAGGCTGTCAGCATAATCGCGGACGCTTTCGTCGTAGCGCACCCGCCCCACGTTTAGGGAGTTCTCGATTATGTTGGAGGCCGCCACACTGCCCGAGAAACCCTTGAGGTCGGGAACCTCGGTGGTGTTGTCATTCTGGTCCAGCCCAAGCACGAGATCTATCTTGCTCTGGGTCTCTACTTTGAGCCCGCCTGCGATGTCGCGCCCCTTGTACTGCTGCCGCAGCACATTGTTGGTGGCGATGTCGCTCACATACTTTAGCTTGCCCACCGTAAGTCCCGCCGAAGAGAGCTCTGCCGCCGCCTGACGCAGGGAATAGCCCACCACAGAGGGGACCTGCACCATACGGGGCACGGTGGAATTGATGGTGATGAATATGCGACGGTTCTTCTTGACCCTGCTGCCCGCTGCGGGGTTCTGCGAGAACACCACCCCGAGGGGGAGATGCTTCACATACACCGAGTCGGCAATCTCCACCCTCAGATCCATCCTGGAGGCGACCTCCTGCACGGTGGACATATCTAGCGCGGTGAAGTCGGGCACAGAAAGTTCTTTATTGTGCCGCGTAAACAGCGCCAGAAGCAGCTGCAGCACCAGCACCACCGCCAAAACGAACACTGCGCCCAGAATAAAGTTGCGCAGCAGAGGTTTTTGTTTGAGAGAGAAATTTGCCATAACGGGCGAATTTACAAAAAAAAGAGCGACCTTTCAACAGGTCACTCTCTATTATTCAAGCATCGGAAGACTTACGCCTCGGCCTCTTTCTGGAGGGGGAGTATGGAGACAAACGACTTGTTGTCCCTTGTCTTCCTGAATGTTACTGTACCGTTGACCAACGCGTAAAGAGTATGGTCCCTACCCATTCCGACATTCTCGCCGGGGTTGTGTACAGTGCCTCTCTGGCGAACCAGGATGTTGCCGGCTTTGGCAAACTGTCCGCCAAACAATTTAACGCCGAGGCGTTTGCTTTCTGATTCACGGCCGTTCTTGGAACTGCCGACACCTTTCTTGTGAGCCATAATCTAAACTGTTTTAAGCGATTTCCTCAATTTGAAGTTTGGTAAGATACTGACGGTGACCGTTCTTCTTGCACATACCCTTGCGGCGGATTTTGTGGAAAACGATTACCTTGTCAGCTTTGCAATGCTCCAACACGGTAGCTTTGACGGTAGCACCGGCTACATAAGGCGAGCCGACCCGGACAGAACCCTCGTTGTCCACGAGAAGAACCTTGTCAAAATCCAGAGAAGCATTGACCTCGGCAGCAAGACGGTTTACGTAAATGCTGCAGCCCTTCTCTACTTTGAACTGCTGTCCTGCAATATCAACGATTGCGTACATAAATTAATTGTTAAAAATTAATAGCCGTAAGCGGATATTTCAATCAAATACCTCTTTATCAATGGCTTATCGACTGTCTATAACCCAATTGGGAGTGCAAATATACGATATTTATTTGATTTGCAAAATTATATGCAATACATTTGTAACATCAATGTTATAGCACAACTGCGCCATGATCTCCTATTTTGACGACCAATACCCCTCAAGAGGTGAGAAATTCATCTGCCGCGCTTCTTCCGCCACCCTTGTCGCCGAGCAGGTCAGAAAGGGCCGCTTCATCACCATCTACGCCCCTGCTGGCTACGGCAAGCGCACTCTGGTGCGCGCGGCCAAGAAGATTCTGGACTCCGACTCCCGCCCCCCGGTGTTCATCACCCTGGACCTGTTCAACATAACGGACAAAGAGTCCCTCACCGCCCTCTACGCCGAGGCCTTCCGCGGCCCGATAGAGAGCTACAACAGGGAGGCGCTGCTGCCGCTTGACATCAATCTGGACAACATCGGTTTTGAGGCGGCTATCGGCCTCCCATCGCTGCTGGGCAGCCTCACGGGCAAGCACTATGTGGTTTATTTCAAGGAATTCCAAAACATTCTGGGCTTCGAAGGGGGAGAAGATATCCTCAAAATCATGGAGCGCAATCTAGGAAAGAGCGGCGACGCGGCCCACATCGCCACGGGCTCCCAGCTGAACCGGATGAAGGAGATTTTCGAGGTCCGCCGGCTGTTCTACCGCACCGCCGTGCACATCCCGCTGGAGCCGCTTTCCGCAAAGGAGTGTATGGCCTACCTGCGCAGCGGTTTTCTGCGCAGCGGCAAGAATATAGAGGACGACATTTCCAAGGCGCTCTACCTCTGCTCAAAAGGCTTTCCGCAGGTCGTCAACCGCCTGGCCAGAATCTGCGACCTGCGCGCAGTGGGCTATATCAACCGCCTGGTTCTGGGCGATGCCGTGGAGACCTATCTTAACGAGGATGACGCACGGCACCGCTTCACTATGAGCTGCCTGACCCCTAACCAGATCAACCTTCTGCGGGCGGTGTGCGACGGGGCGCAGAAATTCAGCTCGCGCGACATCCTGGATCGCTATCACCTCAACAGCAGCGCCAACGTGTTCCGCATAAAAGACGCCTTGCGCAAGAAAGAAATCGTGACCTTCGACGAGCAGGACCGCGCCGAAATTATCGACCCGATGTTTGAGCTGTGGCTCAAAAAGCGTTATTTTGCGCGCTGACATATATTCTGACGATAATATTGATACCAAAAGATATGACAGAAAAAGTTGTAAAATTGCTTAACGACAACGCCTTTGCGCGTTGGGGGGCGCTCGTTCTGATCGCCTCCATGATGTTTTTCGCCTATATGTTCGTGGATGTGATGTCCCCGCTCAAGAGCATGCTGGAGACAGAAATCAACTGGTCCAGCACCGTGTTCGGCACCTATGCCGCCAGCGAGTACATCCTCAACGTGTGCGGCTTTCTGATTTTGGCCGGAATAATTCTGGACAAGATGGGAGTGCGCCGCACAGGTGTGCTCTCCGCCTCGCTGATGCTTTTGGGCGCCTGCATCAAGTTTGTGGGAATCTCCGACTGGTTCCAGACCACCGGCCTGTGCGCTTGGATGGGCTCCTGGCGGACGGCAATGCCAGCCAGCGCCAAAATGGCCGCCATGGGCTTTATGATTTTTGGCTGCGGCTGCGAAATGGCCGGCACCACCGTCTCAAAAGCTATCGCCAAGTGGTTCAAGGGCAAGGAGATGTCGCTTGCGATGGGCATCGAGATGGCCATCGCCCGCCTGGGCGTGTTTGCGGTGATGTGGATATCCCCGCTCATCTACAACAAGTTCGGCTCGGTAGTGGCTCCGGTTGCGTTCTGCACCGCGCTGCTGCTGGTCGGCCTCATCTTCTTTGTCGTGTTCACGGTGCTGGACAGCAAGTTTGACAGGCAGCTCGTGGCCGCCGGACTGGTTGCCGCCGAGAAGAGCCCAGAAGACGAATTCCACATCAGCGACCTGGGCAAAATCTTCTCCAGCAAGATGTTCTGGATCGTGGCCCTGATGTGCGTCCTCTACTACAGCGCCATCTTCCCATTCCAGCGCTACGCCCCCAACTACCTCGAGACCACCCTTGGCATCGATGCCGAGAGCGCTGCGCGCCTCTTCAGTTTCTTTCCCATCCTGGCGATGGTGCTGACCCCCTTTCTGGGCGGCTTCATCTCTTTCAAGGGGAAGGCGGCGAGCATGCTGCTGATAGGCTCGCTGATAATGGTGGCCTGCCATCTGAGCTTCGCCTTCCTGCTGCCGGCATTCCCCAGCAAATGGCTTGCCGTGGCGCTGATTCTGGTGCTGGGAGTCTCCTTCTCGCTGGTACCCGCAGCCCTCTGGCCTTCAGTACCCAAAATCATAGACGAGAAGGTGCTGGGCAGTGCCTACTGCCTCATCTTCTGGGTGCAGAACATCGGCCTGTGCCTGGTGCCCCTGCTCATCGGCAAGCTGCTGGATGCTACCGGAGGCTATCTGGTGCCGATGCTGGTATTCTCATCGTTCGGCGTACTGGCATTTTTCTTCACCTTCATGCTCAAGATGGAAGACCGCAGCAAGGGCTACGGCCTTGAGCTTCCCGAAGTAAAATAAGAGAAAACGGAATAATATAATACTATGAAACGAATCGACATTCTACTTGCCGCAGCGCTGATGTGCCTTGCCGCGCAGAGCTGCAGGCAGGACCCCTTGAAGCAGTTTGACACCCCCGCCGAAGCGGTGCTGGCCATCACTACCACCAGCTTCCGCCCGCAGGAAGGCAATCCCGCAGAGTGCGGCGAACCCTACGACGACAACGACCTCTACCCCAATGTCACCGAGTATCAGGACAGCTACGGCAACAGCCTGCTCAAGAAATGGTTCCATCCCGGCGGCGAGGTTTACACCTACGCCCGCTTCCTTTATGGCAACCCCTCGGCCGGCATTCTGGACAAGGTGGTGAAGTATGTCCCCGGACAGGAGTCGCGCGAAATTCTCTTTGTGCACGACAGCACCGGCGCCGTGGTGGAGATTTCAGACTCTATGGCGCTGCCCGATATGGTGTATATCAAAACCTCCACTAAAAAGGAGCAGCTCAAGACCACCGAAACCAGGGACGACCGCACCACAGTCTCTCAAATGCGGCCTGTGGACGCAGGCAAGGTGCAGGAACTCTACCGGACGGTGCGCACCGACTCGGTGAGCGAGAGCGGTAGCCGCCTATACGAGCGCTCCAGCGGCAATCTTGTGCAGCATACCGGGACCCGCTTCGACAAAAACGTCAAGAAACTTGAATTCGGCAAGAAATACGAATATACGGCCGACGGCAAAATCGCAAGTCTCGTAAACCGCGAAGGCGAGGTCACAGGCTACTACTTCTGGGAATATGACAGCCTGGGCAACTGGACATCCTACCGCTACTACAGGGTTCCCGACGACGGCAAGGGAGAATACACACAGCAAAAGGAATACACCTACAATGCCGACGGGCAGTGGGTCCGCTGCGTCACCACAACCTGCGGCGCTGCGGAGGCTATCGTTATCCGCGAATTCAAAAAAATAGATAAATGAAAAAACTTATTTCATCACTTGCCGCAATAGTGATTGCAGCGGCACTCGCATCTTCCTGCTCTCTGACGCAGGCCATCTCCAACAGCAGCTCATCCGGCGGCACTGCCACCGGAAAGGCGCTCACGGCGCTTCTTTCCCAGTATCTGGCCGACGGCAAGCTGGACACGGGCAACATTTCCAATCTTGCCAACCTGGCCACCATCGCCTCCAGCATCCAGATACTCAAGGGCAACAGCAGCAACAGCAGCGTGCTCGCCGATTTTGCAGCGGGCCTTGTGACCGGCTCTGGCAACAAGATCACCGGCAGCAACTCTTCCGCCATCACCGGCGCGCTGGCAACTCTTGCCGACAGCAGCGACCTCACTTCCCTTAGCAGCCTGCTGACCAAGGCGGACAGCTCTTCGGCCGCGGAGAGTGCCGGCGCCAACAGCGAAGTTGTCAAGATGGCAAGTTCCATCACAAGCATCCTGTCTATGATGAACAGCAAATAGAACCCGCCACACGGCACACGCGAAAGACCCCGGGATGCTCCCGAGGTCTTTTGTTTTTATGCTCCGCTGGCGGCAGAAGAGGTCTTTTCGCCGGTGCCCTCTGCGCTGCTTAACGCTCAACTCTGCTGTCAGTATTCTTTCGGAGCCGCTCGTAGTATTCGTGGCGTGCGGGATTTTCCGGGAACCACCCCTTGAGCACCCGCTTTTCCTGTGAGATCACCTCGTGGATGCCCCAGAAGCAGGAGAATGCAAAGGCGGCCACTATCGTGGACAGTATATAATTCTTAATGAAGAGCGACAACGCCGAGCAGATTATGCCGACAGATACAAACACCCAGGCTCCTTTGCGGCCGAGATAGTATTCAAGCTTGATTGTGATCGGGTGGCAGAGACCTATGCTGAAGAAGACAGCCGCCCCCACTATAATTCCTGTAAAATTCATAAGCGCAAAGATAATGTATGGGGCCGAGCCGCGCAATCCCTTAAATTCGGGAGATGTCGCCCGCCGGCATCCACCCCTGGCGGCCGTCGGCAATCTCCACCTTGACCCACTCGCCCACCTTATCCAGAAGCTCCACCTTGGTTCCCTCGTGCAGAATGAAGAGCGACTTGCCCTCTCCAGAAGGTGAACTCTTGACTGAGGTTACGGGCTGCATCACGATTGCACCGCGGTCGCTGAGGACGTCACCGCGCTCGCTCCACGAGAAGGCGTAGGCACAGAGTGCCAGCACAAGGCAGATGCAGGCGGCCACAAAAGCGCAAGTGCGCACCCCTTTGCGGGAAGCGAAGCGCCAGAGCAGCAGCCCGGCGGCCACAAGCAGCATCAGAGCGAGTGCCGCATATGCCCAGGCATTGCTGGAGAGCGTATATTTCACGCCGCGCATCCATTTGGCCAAAATGAATTCCGGCACCGTCTCGATGCGGTCCAGCACGCTCTCGCGGGCTATGCCGAGATTATACTCCGCATCTGCGTTGGCGGGGTTGAGCTTGAGAGAGCGCTCGTAGTAGAGTATCGCCTTTCCCAGCTGCCCGCACTTGTAATAGGCATTGCCGATATTGTAGCAGAGGCGGTCAGAGGTCATTCCCGACTGCTCTATCTGCAGGTATTTCTCCAAAGCCGAATCCCAGGCCCCGGCCGCATAATCCTCTGCAGCGGCGTCCCAAAGAGGGTCGGAGGCCGCCTGCAAGGCAAATGTGCCGCAGCAGAGCAGCAGCGCCACAGCCACGGCCGCCTTGCCGGCGTTGCGGGAAGCCTTCTTGATGCCCGACTCGATGGCGGTGATGGTCTCGAGGGCCTCTTTATACTGCTCTTCCATCTGCTGCGGAGTGTAATCGGGGGCATAGCGGGCCTGTTCGCAAGTGGAAATTATGCTCATAAGATTGTCGATTGTCTGCTGCGCGACTCCACGGGCGGCGAGGGCCTCGCTTATATTTTCTTTGCCGAGAGAGGACTGCGGCATAGAGAGCTTGTCGCCCACGTATCCCATCACAGCCTTGTGCAGCTCTTCGTAATAGGCCCCGACAAGTCCCTGACGCAGATATTCGCGGCTGCGGCCGAGCCTGCCGGTGGCCATCTTGGCCGCCTTGCGGTTGCGGGTGCCCACGACATCGGCACGCATGGCGCGCACCTTTTTAAGCGCCGCGCAGAGGGCTAAGTAGAGAGCTGCGATTGCCGCCAGCAGCGCATAGAAGGGCCACGAAGAGACGGCGAAAGCTCCGCTGCGCCTCAAAGCAGGATCCGATGTGGCGATGTAGCGGATGTCGCTGCCTATATCCCTGACTCCCTGACGGATGCCTCCCTGCACGGGGCCGCCCGCCTCGTATGTCACATTGCTGCCGTCGCCGCTCACGCGGATGGTGACCGCCGGCGCCTGTGCCGTCACATAAGCTCCCTTGGAGTTGTCGTAGTAACTGTATTTTATGGGGCCGACAGTAAAGTCGCCGTAGCTGCGGGCTATGAAGGGGTACTCGAACACCCGGCTGCCCGATGTGCCGGAGGCTTCGCTGCGGTCGGTGGTCTTGACATCGTAAACGTCGAAATCGGTGGGGAAGTCTATCTTGGGGGCGGAGAGCATCGTGACATTGCCCTTGCCGCTCACGGTCACCATCAGGGAAGAGGCCTCGCCCACAGCTATGGAGTCGTTTGCAAACTTGGCGGTGATGCCGAACTGCCCCACCCCGCCGGCAAACGATGCGGGCGCGCCCGCCGGCAGCGGGTTCACCTTGACCTTGATCTCTCCGGTAGAGACACGCTTGCGGATGGTCTGGTAGTTGTCGAAAAAGTCATCGAAGATGCTGCCGGTGCGCCCGCCCGCGCGCACTCTCAACTGGCACACCGCCTCGGCCGGCTCTATGGTGATAGTCCCCTCCTGCTGGGGGATGAGCACATAGCGGCGGATTACCGTGGTCTGATACACCTTGCCGCCGACATTCTCGGATGTAATCTCCAGATTGGTGGGGGCGTAGGTCTCCTTGCTCCAGAAACCGTTGAAGGTGGGAAGCTTGAAATCTTCGAAGCCGGCGATGTTCTGCCTCGTATATAGTTTGAGAACCGCCGTGATGGGTTCGCCCTTTGTGGCGGTGGTCTTGCTCAGGGTCAGGCGCATAAATAAGTCCTCGCCGCTCACAGTGCCGGTAACGGCGGGATCCGAGACGGCCGCGCCGCCGCCATTTGCGCCTCCGCCGCCGCTCTGGCCTGCAGCCCGGCCGTTAGAGCTCTGCTGTTGCTGCGATGCGCCCTCGTCCTCCACAACCTCAACCGTGGCGGAAGAGCTGCTGCACTGCTTGCCGCCCACCTTGCAGGTTGCCGCAGGTATGGTGTAGGTGCCCTTGGCCGAGGCCGACAGCAGGTAAGTGTAGGTCTCGCTGCTGTGGCTCTCCCGTTTGCCGTTGATTATCGTGACGCTGCGCGACGATCCGGTCTGCGGCCCCCACATAAGGGTCAGACCGTCGGGGACGCTCCATTCAAAGTCGCTGATCTTGCCGTCGGAGGTGAACACCACTCTGAAGGGTTCGCCCGCCGCCACCACGTTGGGGGCCTGCAGGGTCAGGGTCTGCGCACTCAGCGCGTAGCTTGCCAAGAGGAGTAAAAGCGCTATATATTTCTTCATAAATTACCAGTTTTTCTCTTTCTGACGGGACTTGAGGGCGGCGGCCTTCTCTTTGTTGACCTTGTCCTGCGTTTCGTTTTCCTTCTCCTGGATTGCCTGCAGCATCTGCGAGGCGGCCTCGGGAGTTATTTTGGGCTGCTGCCCGTCCTGATTCTGATTATCGTTGTTGTCCTGATTTTGGTCGGGATTGTTCTGATTCTGATTCTGATCCTGGTTTTTGTCTTTGTTCTGATCGGAGTCCTGATTGTCCTTATTATCCCGATCTTTGTTCTGGTCCTGATCTTGGTTGTCCTTATTATCCCTGTTCTGATCCTGATTATTCTGATCTTGATTGTTCTGATCCTGATTCTGATTGTCCTGCCGGTTCTGCTGTTGCTGCTGCTCGTTTTGGAGCATCTTCTGCGCATAGGCCAGATTGCTCTTGGCATCCATATCGCCCGGATTGCGCCGCAGCGACTCCTTGAAGGCCTCTATCGCCTCGCTCCAGCGGCGCTGCTGCAGGTAGATGTCACCGCTGTTGTAAAAGGCATCGGCGGCTCGCGGGCTGCGCGAAAGGCTGTCCAGCGCTTTGCCGGCATATTTTTCCGCCTCCTGCCAGTTTTCTATCTTGTAGAGGGTGTTTGCCAGGTTGTATTGCGCCGCAACGCTGGTGGAGTCCTTCACCAGCGCCTTCTTGTAGTCGATCTCGGCGGCAGCATAGTCCGCCTTCTTGTAGTCGCGGTTGCCGCCGCGCACCTCCCGCCGGTCGGTCTGCGCCTGCGCATTCAGGCTGCAGAGCACCGCGGCCGCAATCATTATCAATATCCGTTTCATTCGCTTAACTCACTTATTGTCTTTCCCTAAACTTAAGCTTGCGCTCGCCTATGAGCATCTCTATCACGAAAAGCGCCAGCGCTATGCCGAAAAAGTACATATATTGCTCGTCAAAATCCTCGAACACCACCGAGCGGAACTTGGAGGACTCTATGCTGCGAATGTCCTCGATTATGGGATTAAGCCCGAACTCGCCGGCCGATGCACGCACATACTCTCCGCCGCCGGCCGATGCAATCTCCTTGAGAGTCGTCTCGTTAAGTCGGGTCACCACAATATTGCCATCCTTGTCGCGCAGCATATCGCCGTCCATAGGGATAGGCTCCCCCTGCGTGGAACCCACTCCGATGCAATAAATCCTGATTCCCTCCTCCGCAATGCTCTCGGCCGTCTCCAGCACGTTCCCTTCGTGGTCTTCGCCGTCGGAAATCAATATTATGGCGCGGCTCTTTTCGCTCTGGGTGCTGAAACTTCGGGCGCAGGTCATCAGGGCATCGGCGGTAGATGTGCCCTGCACCGGGACAGCCCCCGGTTCTATAGTCCCAAGAAAGGCCTTGGCCGACACATAGTCGGTGGTGATGGGGAGCTGCACAAAGCTCTGCCCCGCAAAAATCACCAGCCCGATGCGGTCTCCCGCCAGTTTGTCCACCAGCCGCGAAAGCGCCAGCTTGGCCCTCTCCAGCCGGTTGGGGGAATAGTCCTGCGCCAGCATCGAGTTGGAGACATCCAGCGCTATCATAATCTCCACGCCGCGGCTCTCCTTCTCCTGCAGACGGGCCCCAAGCTGAGGCCGGCTGAGCCCAAGCACAAAAAACAAGAAGGCCAGCGAAAACAGGCTCACCCGCAGCCATCCCTTGCCACTGGAGCGGCCGCTTATCAGAGCCTCCACAAGGGCAGGGTCGCCCAGACGGGCGGCGCGCTCTTTCTGCCGCTTGAGATAGCGCCAATACCCAAGAAAAAAGAAGGGTATCAGAAGCAGCAGCAGCAGGTATTGTGATTGAGCTATATGAATCATTTTAAGGCAGTTTCTTAATGATCAGATATTTGAAAATCAGCTCCAGGCAGAGCGCCAGCAGCGCCAGCAGCGCAAAGGGCATAAACCGCTCGCTGTAGATGGGAAAGCTGTCCACCGTGGTGCGGTTCTTCTCCATCCGGTTGATTTCCGAGTAGATTTCCATAAGCTTGGTGTTGTCAGTGGCGCGGAAATACTTGCCGCCGGTGGTCTCGGCTATCTTCTGCAGCAGAGCCTCGTCTATCTCCACCTTCAGGTTCTGCACCTGCACGCCCCAGGGGGTCTGCACGGGATAGGGAGCCTCCCCCTGCGCCCCCACGCCTATCGTATAGACGCGGATGCCGTATGTCTTGGCAATCTCGGCCGCCGTCTCGGGAGCGACCTCGCCGCAGTTGTTAACGCCATCGGTGAGCAGAATCACCACCCTGCTCTTGGCATCGGAGTCCTTGAGGCGGGCCACCGCGGTTGCCAGACCATTGCCGATTGCCGTGCCGTCGTCAATCAGACCTGTCTGCACCTCCTTCATCATATTTATCAGGGTGATGCGGTCGGTGGTCACGGGGCACTGGGTGTAGCTCTCCCCCGCAAACACCACTATGCCGATGCGGTCGGTGGGGCGGGAGGCGATGAATTCTATGGCGATATCCTTGGCGGCCCCGATGCGGTCTGGCTTGAAGTCGCGCGCCAGCATCGAGGTTGAGACATCCATATCAAGCACTATGTCGATACCCTCGGTGTCCACCTTTTCAAAGTTTTTGGAGTCGCGCGGACGGGCGATGGCCACAATCATCAGCGCGAGGGCAGCGATGCGCAGCACGAACGGCAAGTGCCGCAGCGCACGCCGCAGCCACGATGGCCTGTATATCCACCTGTTTACGGCGGAAACCTGCAGCGAAGGGGCGAGTCCCTTTATCTCCTTGTAGACATAAAGCGCCACAAGGGGGATGAGCAGCAGCTCAAGATACAGCAGCTTGGGATATTCAAAAAACATAGGCTACTCCTTTTCCTCCTGATCTACCTGAGACATATAGGTTGCATTCACAAACCGCACGGCGCCGGGCACGACCTCTTCGTTTTCAGCCTCGCCGGCCTCGTATTTTGCAAACTTGACCAGGTCGGCGCGGTTGAAGAGTTGAGACACGCCCTCGAAGAGGTTCTCCTCAATGTTCTGCTTTTTGAGGTCGGCGAGCATCTCCTTTGAGGGACGCTCCAGGGTCGCTATGCCGTAGCGGCCGGCGATGTAGACGCGCAGCGCGTCTGTAACCTCGGTGTAGAACTGCTTCTGCCGTCCGCTTTGCCAAAGCTTCTGCCTGCGGATTTTCTCCAGCGAGCGCAAAGCCACGATGTGGGGCGGATCCTGCACTATGGGCTTGCCCAGGAAGGTGCGGTTTGCGCGGCGCATCTTCACCATACGCACAGCTGCATATGCTGCCGCCCCCACAACCAGCGCCAGCAGCACCCACGGGAACACTTCGCCGAATGTCAGGGGGTATTTTATCTGCCCCTTGAGATCCTTTACGACATAGGTGGCGGTGTCCACCGGTATTGTGGTGACCTCCAACTCGGGTCCCTGCACGAGCAGGGTGTCTATCGCGCCCCCCTCGCGCTCTATCATCGCAATGAGATTGGGCAGAAAATAGCTACCGCTGTCAAAGCTGGTGAGGACCACCTTCCCCTCGATTTCTATTTTGGAGCGGCTCTGCCGCACGGTGTCCATCTCAAGACCTTTTATGATCTCCACCCCCGGCGCGGGCGGATTGGAGATATCCTCCAGAAAATATTTCTCTCCCGGGGCCATTTCAAGCGGAATTATCCACTCAACCTGGTCTCCTATGAGTATGGTGTCGCGCGTCAAGCGCGAGAGAGCCTCGCCGCTTTGGGCAAGGCAGGCGGCCGACACGGCTGCGAAAAAGAAAGACATCAGCAGTCTTCTCATTTCAACCCCCTGTTTTTAAAGAAAGCCGCCAGTCCGCGGACATAATCCTGGTCGGTGGCTATGCTCACATTGTCTATCCTGTATTTGTTCATCAGCACCCGGCACTCCTCGTCAAAAGCCTCCGCGCGCATCCTGTATGCCTTGCGCATCGCCTTGGAGGAGGTGTCCACCCAGGCGCCGGCCCCGGTCTCCGCGTCGCACACCCTCACCAGCCCCACGTCGGGCAGCTCCTTTTCGCGCCGGTCATAGATGTTTATCACCGAGAGGTCGTGCCTGCCCGCCGCAATCTTGAGCGCCTCCTCATAGAGCGGGTGCCCGTCGGCGTCGGTGTCCATCATATCGGAGAGCAGAAATGCCGTGCAGCGCTTCTTGAGGGCGTTTGTCAGATAGCGCAGCGCGCCGCCTATGTCTGTGCCGCGACTCTCGGGAGAGAACTCCACCAGCTCGCGGATTATGCGCAGCAGGTGGGTGCGCCCCTTCTTTGGGGGGATGAACTTCTCCACCCTGTCGCTGAAAAAGAGAGCGCCGACCTTGTCGTTGTTGATGGAGGCGGAAAAAGAGAGCACTGCGGCGATTTCGGTGGCAAGATCCTTCTTGGAGCGGACATTGCAGCCGAAGCAGCGCGAGCCGCTCACATCTATGAGCAGCATCACGGTGAGCTCGCGCTCCTCCTCGAACACCTTCACATAAGGGCTGCGGAGGCGGGCCGTCACGTTCCAGTCCATATTGCGCACATCGTCGCCCCACTGGTATTCGCGCACCTCGCTGAAGGTCATTCCGCGCCCCTTGAAGGCGCTGTGGTACTCCCCTGCAAACATCTGGTGCGAGAGAGCCCTGGTGCGGATTTCGATTTTGCGGACTTTGGCCAGCAGATCGTTACTTTCCATCTTCAGACGCCTCCCCTGCCGCTACGGCACCTCTATCGTGTCGAGTATGTCGCTGATTATGTTCTCGGAGGTTATGTTGTCAGCCTCGGCCTCGTATGTGAGGCCGATGCGGTGACGCAGCACCTCGCAGCATACCGCGCGGACATCCTCCGGAATCACATACCCGCGCCGGCGGATGAAGGCGTAGGCCTTGGCGGCCATCGAGAGGGATATGCTGGCACGCGGGGAACCGCCGAACGAAATCATATTCCTGAACTTGGAGAGGCCGTATTCCTCGGGGTTGCGGGTCGCGAACACAATGTCCACGATATACTTTTCTATTTTCTCGTCCATATAGACGTCGCGCACCACCTTGCGGGCACGGATTATGTCATCGGTCTTTATCACCTGGGACGGCTTGGGCATACCCTCGCCGGTGTTGTTCATACGGATAATCTGCTTCTCCTCCTCTTTCTTGGGGTATTTGACCACGACCTTGAGCATAAAGCGGTCTACCTGCGCCTCGGGCAGCGGGTAGGTCCCCTCCTGCTCTATGGGGTTCTGGGTCGCCATCACCAGGAAAGGCTCCGGCAGGCGGAAGCTCTCGTCGCCGATGGTCACCTGACGCTCCTGCATCGCCTCCAGCAGCGCCGACTGCACCTTGGCGGGCGAGCGGTTGATTTCGTCGGCCAGCACGAAGTTGGCGAAGATGGGGCCCTTCTTTATCTGGAACTGCTCGCTCTTCTGGCTGTAGATGAGCGTGCCGGTGACATCGGCCGGCAGCAGGTCGGGGGTAAACTGGATACGGCTGAACTTGGCGTTCATAGTGGATGCCAAAGTATTGATGGCAAGAGTCTTGGCCAAGCCTGGCATACCCTCGAGCAGAATGTGGCCGTTTGCCAGCAGACCTATGAGCAGATTCTCTATCAGAGACTTCTGGCCCACTATGACCTTGCCCATCTCCATCTGCACGATGTCCACAAACGAGCTCTCCTGCTGTATGCGGTCGTTCAGTTCTTTAATGTTTTCGCTCTCCATATTGAAATGTTTTATAATTTTGCTCCTTATATATCTGACAAATATAACAATATTTTCCTATGCGATTCTTTGTTTCGGTGTCATACAACGGAGCGCGCTACAGCGGCTGGCAGAGGCAACCCGATGCCACCAGTGTCCAGGAAGTATTGGAAGACGCCTTGGGAAAGGCTCTCGGGGTCCGGATAGAGGTCACCGGAGCGGGGCGCACCGATGCGGGAGTGAGTGCGGAGGGCTATGTCGCCCACTTTGACTATCCCCGCCAAATCAAAGAGCACGGCCCCCTTTTGTACAAAATAAATGCCATTTTACCACCTGACATAGCGGTAAATTTAATCTCGGAGGTGGGCGATGGCGCGCACGCGCGGTTTGACGCCACCAGCCGCACCTACCGCTATGCGGTTCACACGGTTAAAGACCCCTTCGCCTGGCATTCGCACTACTGCAAGTTCACGCTGGACGTGGAGGCGATGAACCGCGCTGCGGCACTGCTGATGGGGCGTCACGATTTCTCCAGTTTCGAGAAGACCGGGGCCGACAACAAGACCTCTATATGCACCGTCTCCCGGGCTGTGTGGAGGGTCACCTCCCCCGGCCACCTGGAGTTCACCATCACCGCCGACCGCTTTCTGCGCAATATGGTGCGCGCCATAGTGGGGACTCTGATAGATGTTGGGCGCGGCAAAATATTTGCAGAAGATATGCGGGCCATTTTGCAGGCCCGGGACCGCTCCAGAGCGGGCCAGTCGGTGCCGGGAGAGCCGCTGATGCTGTGCGGCATCACCTACCCCTACCCCGTTGATTGCGAAAATTAATTAAACAAATACCAAAACAATGTTATTGACAACACTACTCCAAGCCTCTGCCGACGAACTGACGGCCACGGTTGCCGAAGCCGCAGAGCAGCACTCATTCTCTCTGCTGGGAATGGCCGCAAAGGGCGGCTGGCTTATGCTCGTACTCGCAGCCCTGAGCGTGATCGCGGTTTACATCTTTGCCGAGAGACTCTACGCAATCGCCCACGCCTCAAAGGTGGACAAGAACTTTACCAAGGACATCACCGACTACCTGCAGGATGGCAAGAAGAAGTCCGCGATGGCGCTCTGCAAGAGGAGCGACACCCCCGTGGCCAGAATGCTTGAGAAGGGCATCGACCGTATGGGCCGCCCCCTGCACGACATCCAGACCGCCGTGGAGAATGTGGGCAACCTGGAGGTGGCACGGCTCGAGAAGGGGCTTCCGATACTGGCGTCCATCGCCGGCGGCGCCCCGATGATAGGCTTCCTGGGCACAGTCGTGGGTATGGTGCAGGCCTTCTTCAATATGGCCGAGGCGGGCAACAACATCGACATCACCCTCCTCTCGGGCGGTATCTACACCGCTATGATCACCACCGTGGGCGGCCTTATCGTGGGCATCATCGCCTACTTCGGATACAACTACCTCACCAGCAGAATCTCTGACGTGGTGTACAAGATGGAGAACAGCACCATCGAATTTATGGATGCCCTGGAGGCAGGCGCCCGCAAAAACGGCGGCGCGATCTCCGGCACGGACACCATAGATCTCGATGTTGAATAATACTGGCAGGCAATGGCACTCAAACGATCTTGCAAGGTTGACTCCAGCTTCTCGATGTCCTCTATGTCGGACCTCGTGTTCCTGCTGCTGATCTTCTTTCTGGTGACCTCGACCCTGATCAACCCCAACGCTCTCAAGCTGCTGCTTCCCAAGAGCACCGGGCAGGTCTCGGCCAAGCCTATGGCCACCGTATCCATCAAGCACTACCCGCAGCAGAACCGTGTCACCTACCACATCAACGGCGATCTGAACCCCGTCCCCTTCGATGCGATAGAGGGTGAGCTGCAGGAGCTGCTGCAGAGCGAGGATGAACCCACATTCAGCATCTACGCCGATGAAACCGTCCCCGTCAAAGAGGTGGTGGCGGTGATGAACATAGCCAAGCACAATCACTACAAGGTGATTATGGCCACATCCCCTGAATAATCTCTAAAAACGGAAAGACAGATGAGCGAATACGGATATGAATCCAGGGCGAAGTTTATCGGGACTATGTCCGCGATAGGCTTTGCCCTGCTCGTGTCCGTGTACTGCTCATACGCCACCATCAGCATCACCGACACCCACAGCACCTCCGAGATTCTTATAGATATGGAGCCCGACCCTCTCCCCCCTCCCGAGCCCGAGAAGATAGAGGTGGAGGTGGGCAAGGAGCCGCGTACGCAGCAGCCCAAGCCCAGGCAGCCGATTAAGCTGGTGCAGAAGTCAGAGGCGCAGACTGTGGCCGGGCGCCCCAACGAGAGCAGCGAGAGCACCGTGGGCGACAAGGGCGATGTTGAGGTCCCCGAACCGCCGCGTCCCAAGGAGATAAACAAGCGGGCCCTCTTCTCCAGCGCGCACAACAGCGACAAGGATACCGCAGCGCAGCAGGTGGCCGACAAGGTGAGCGAGGCTCTCACCGCTGGCCATCCCGCTGGCAACACAAGGCACGGCAGCACCGAAGGGGAGCCCTCCGCCAAGCTGGAGGGACGCACCGTGGTGGGCTTTCTGCCCCTGCCCCGCTTTGACGCCGGAGACGGCGGCAAGGTGGTGGTGAAGATTGTGGTGAACCGCAGCGGAAAGGTGATTTCCGCCGTGCCTGGGGCCCCCGGCACCACCATTTCAGACAAGAGCCTGCGCGAGAGCGCGCGCAAGGCGGCCCTGGGCGCCCAATTCAATGTGAACCAGTCGGCTCCCGAGGCGCAGGAGGGCACCATCACCTATATATTCAAGGTGAAATAAAAGGCGCCGCAATCTCTTGCAGCGCCCGTATAAAAAAGGTGAGACTATAAGCCGAGTTCCGTGAGAGACCCCTAAGGGGACTCCCCCCTATCATTTATCTGTTGCAACCTACCCCCCGGCAAAGAGCGGGCAGCCCTTATGTGCCGGTATATTTGGTCTTGCAGCGTGCGGTCGCGTACTGCGCGCGTGTCGCCACACGCGCCCGTGGGCTCTTACCCCGCGTTTTCACCCTTGGCGGCCTTGCGGCGCCGGTTGTTTTCTGTTACGCGAAACAAAAACTTACGCCCTTCTGTGATTTCCACAGCGCACTGCCCTGTGCTGCCCGGACTTTCCTGAGAGCCCCCCCGAAGGGGTCTCCCCGATAGGGCGTCTCACCCGTATAATGTTATTCGAACATCGCCTCGACGCGCGAAATTACATCATTTTCTTCTGCCGTCATAATCGCGGCGGGCTCAAGGGTGAATATTTCTCCCTTGCTGCGGCACAGCTCGCTGCCACCGCCGGTCACATTCAGCATCACATTCTCTTTGCGCGAGACCTTGCCGGCGCTCACGGCATTTATGAGCCCCTGCAGCGCCACGGCCGCCTCGGCGGAAATGTCTACCCCCTCGCAGTCGGCAAAGAGGGCGCGGCAACGCTCAATGTCGCTATTGTCGGCAAGTTCTATGTCGCCCCCGGCATCGCTTATGGCATCGAACAGGCCGCCCGCGATGGAATACGGGGGTTTGCGGTTGCTGAGCACCTTGGCCGTTATCTGCAGTGCCTTGGCGCGGGCCTCGTCGTCGTCCATAGGGAGCAGGGCGCGGCTGCCGGCCTTCCAGGCATCGTGCATCGGGGTGAAGGGGATGTTCTGCGAGGGGTAGAGCCGCATCTTGTGGCTGCCGAAGCGGCCGTCCCCGATAAGGCGCAGGTTTGCCTCCCAGGCGGCGATGGTGCCGGTGCCGCTGCCGATCGCCTGGAAATAGCAGTCGGGGATGCGGCCTATCACCTCGGCGGCGGAGAGCACAGTGGTGGACATTCCGTCGCGGCGGGCCACATTCTTGGCTCCTCCTTCTGCAAGGAAGCGGGGCGATGAGGCGATTTTGTCGCCCAGCGCTATCGCGTCATAGTAGTCGCTCCCCTCCGGGGTGCAGATGAGTTTGACGCAGGGGTTCACCGGATGCTTGAACCAAAGGGCGCCGCGGCAGTCGTAGGGAACCGTGAGCACCAGCGGGATGTTGTTCATCGAGCACACGCGGGCAAAGGCGCGGGCGGTGTTTCCGGCGGATGAAACCACCAGAACCTTGTCAAAGTCATCGCCCAAACGGCCGCAGACGCTGTAGGCCTCGGTCTCCTTAAAGGTGCAGGTCTCCATCAGGGCCCCTTTCTCAGGCCACCATCCGGAAAATGCCACGTAAAGATTGTCCAGACCGAGGGCGTCGGCAAGGCGCGCGCTGCGGTAGGTCACCGTGGCGCCGCTCCCCTTGAGGGTGCGCCGCACCGGCAGCCAGTCCAAAAAGCGGAAGATTCCCGCCTCCTTGGGGCCGAAGTCTATCCGGCTCTTGTCGTAGAGGGTGCGCACCAGGGAGGGTGCGGGAGCCTCGCTGTCGGAGAGGGTCCACCCCTCGTCTTCAAAAACGCGGCCCGAAAGGACCGTCATAAGTTTGTATGCAGACATATCAGTTCTTATTATCAGGTTCGGTGTTTTCGTCAAGTATTTCCGCAAAATCCTTCACGGGCACGGCGGCGGCCCTGGAGAAGGTCTTGAGACAGAGCGGACAGGCCGTCACAATCTCGTCGGGGGCGGAATGCATCAGATTTTTGAGCGCGCCGGCGGTGATGGGGGCGCGCTCTTCCCAGCCGAGGGAGAGACTGCCCAGCGAGCCGCCGCAGCAGACGCTCTCCTTGCGCTCTTTCTCTGCCGGAACCAGCTGCACGGCGGCGGAGAGAGCCTCGCGCGGAGCGGCGTAGATGCCGCAGCCCCGGCCCAGTTCGCACGGGTCGTGGTAAACAGCCCTCGCCGCCCCTTTATTCACAGACAGGCGGCCGGCCTTGATGGCTTCGCCAAAATATTCGGTATAGTGGACGACCTTTACGCCGTCTATCTTGTATTCCTCTTTGAATACGCGATAGCAGATGGGGCAGGAAACCAGCAGGATATCGGCCCCCGAGCCCTTGATTATGGCGGTGTTCTTCTCCACCAGCGCCGCGGCCTCCTCCTTTTTGCCCGCAAGCATCAGCGGCCGTCCGCAGCAGATGGTGCCGCCCTCGTCCATCAGGGAGTAGTCGGCCCCGCACTTGTCAAGCAGACTCCGCACGGAGCAGTAGATTATGGGGGTCAGGGCTGTCATACAGCCGGCATAGTAGAGCACTTTCTCCTTTTTGCGGGGAGCGGAGACCTCAACGGCCGCAGGGTTGTCTGCGGCAGGCATTGCCATAGCCGCACCCGCAGAGGCGCAAGATGCAGGCACCGCCGCCAGATAGCCGTAGTCCTGACGGATGCCGTAGCGCCGCCGGTTGCGGATTGTCTGCCGCAGCGCCGTGGCGGAAATCTTTATCTGGCACAGCGCCTCGCACTTGCCGCACATCAGGCAGGCATCGGTGATCTGATTCACCTTATCTTCGTTTCGCCGTTTTATCTGGCGGTTGAGATAGACGGTGGCCAGCTTGTTGTTCTTCTTGGCCGCCCCCATCGGACAGGCGTCTATGCACACGCCGCAGCTGGGGCAGGAGTAGAGCTGCGCCAGGGCGAATCCTCGCCGCTGGTGAACCACCTTCAGCCCGGCGTTGCGCATCGGTATCAGCATTATCTCGGAGGGGATGTGCATATAGCGGGAGAAGGGGAGCACAAACAAAAAGGTGCCCAGCGCCACGGAGTAGGCCCACCAGGCCACGGTAAAGTTCTCCGGATTGCTCATAAAATTCTTTAGCAGCAGATTGATGGGAACCGTCATAAAGCTGCCGCCCGCCACTCCGGCGGTGAATCCCTCGGCAATCCAGCGGAGCGGGAATATTGCCCACAGGGAGTAGAGGCCGATGTGGTCGATGAGGGTCAGGCGGGTGGTGCGGCGCATTCCCAGTGCGCGGGAGCGGAACCTCTTGAATATGGCCAGGACTATGCCGCTGAGCACGATCAGCAGGCAGAGATCCATCAGAAAGAAGAGAAGCGAGCCGCGCAGCTGCACATCCTTGACCTGCATAAAGTAGCGGAAGAAAATCGGATAGTAGAACAGGTGCACCTTGTCGGGGACAAAGAGGAAGGTCTCTATGTGACCTATCACTATCATCAAAAACCAGCCGAACGCGATGCTGCTGTGCATATAGCCCAGCAGGCGGTTGCGCTTCCACAGACGCACGTGCAGCAGGCAGTCGCAGATTATGTCCCGGCAGTTCTTGCAGAATGTGGCGGGTGTCACCAGGGAAAGGTAGAACCGGTAGCGGTCGGCACGGCTCAGCTGCGAGAGCACCTTTGCTATGGAGCCCAGGCACCAGCACAGCACAAACACCATCCCGGCCATAAAAGGGAGGACGAAAGGATCGAAACTCTGCAATATACGCTCTTCCACAGCTACTCCTCCTTATACAGTTTGAGAACGTTCAGGATTATCCGGCGGGTGTTGAGTCCGCGCGGGCACACCAGAGTGCACTTGCCGCACAGCATACACCCCTTGATCTGCTGCAGAGCCTCCTTGCTGGGGCCGCGCTGCAGGGAGAGCATCACCCGCCTGAGGCTCAGGGGGGTGAACGCGGCCGCAGTGCAGCTTGCGGCGCAGCTGCCGCAGCTTATGCAGCGCATCACGTCGGGCTCCTGCGCCACAAGTTCGTTGAACTTGCCCTCTGCGCTATCGTTTAATATTATCGCGGAACTCTTTGAGAGAGCGTAGCCGAAATCTTTCACCTTGGTCTTCTGCTAAATATTCGTTAATACGCAGCGCGGCGCTGCGGGCCTCCGTCAAGGTCTCGGGCACCGTCTTGGGCCCTGTGCAGGCGCCGGCGAAAAAGAGCCCCCTGCGGGCCGAAGTGCAGGGATCCGCCATTGCATCGGCGGGCAGGAAGAACCCGTCGCCGCCGGTATGAATCTTGAGGCTGCGGGCGATTTCGCGGTTGCTCTCCGGCGCCACGATTCCGCTCATAAGCACCAGCAGGTCCAGATTCACGCGCAGCGGCTTGCTCAGCAGAGTGTCCTCCGCCTTTACCAGCAGCCGGCCGTCCTGCATTTCGCTGACCTCCGACACACGGCCGCGCACAAAGCGCACTCCCTGTATCTGGGCATCGTAGTACATATCTTCATATCCCCGCCCGAACATACGCAGATCCATATAGAAGCAATATATGACGGCCTCGGGATAAAGCCGCTTAAGCTCGGTGGCCTGCTTCACGGCGGTGGCGCAGCACACTTTGGAGCACTGGCGGTTGCACACCTTCTCGTCGCGGCTTCCCACGCAGTGCACAAAGCCCACCGCGCGGGGGTCGGAAACGCGCTCGTCGCCTCGGGTGCGGAAATAGTCCTCCAGCTCGGCATTGGTAAGCACCCGGTCGTAGATTCCGTAGCCGTACTCCTGCTTCGCCGTGGCGTCGAACAGCTCAAATCCGGTGGTGAGCAGCAGCGCCTGGGCCGTCACGGAGATTCCGTTGGAGAGGAACACCTGATAGTCCCCGGCAATATTGTTGATGCCCTGCACCTCTGCATCGGTGAAATATTTGATGCCCTGCATATCGTCCAGCAGCTCGCCCAAAAGCTGCTGAGCGTCGCGCCCTTCGGGGAAAAGGCGGTCCCAGCGGGCCAGATGCCCTCCGAGATACGCCTCCTTCTCTATCAGGATGGGGGTGTGGCCAAAGCGGGCTATGCAGCGCGCCGCCTCGATGCCGGCGGGGCCGGCGCCTATTATTATCACATTTTTGCTCATACGCTCTTAAAAGCACTTTATGTTGGCGGGGCACTCGGGCCGTGGGAGCCTGAGGCCGGATACTCCGTCGTATTTCTTCTCGGGGTCGTAGGGGATGCCCATCTTGTCCAGCAGCGGCTCCACCGCCACCTGATGCATCTGCAGCCCTATATCCCAGGGCTTGTAGCCCAGCACCAGCGCCGCCACCTCCTCGTAGGTGAGCACGGGGATGCCGTAACCGTTCTGCGCGTAAGTCTTGCCGGTGGTCTCGGCTATGACATACTGCCAGCGATCCATAAAATAGGCGCAGCCGGGGCAGTTGGTGATTATCATATCGGGCATATACGGCTCCATCGACTCGAATTTCTTGTGGGTGTTGGAGAGGCAGTAGCCCCTGTTGGCCCTGACGTGATACTGACGGAAGCCGTAGCCGCAGCAGTGGCGCCGCTCCGGGTAGTCTATCAGACTGCCGCCCCAGCTCTCCACCATTCCGGCCAGCACATAGGGATATTCGGCGCCGCCGACCCCCTTGGAGGGGAACATTTTGGCGTAGTGGCAGCCGATGTGCTCCACCACCCGCAGCGGGGCGCCGGTTTTGGCATTCACCAGGCGGAAGCGGGCCTTCTCCGCTATTTCGTTGCGGAACTTGTACACCAGGTCGCTGGAGTGCACCAAAAATTCGGGCTTGTCAAACTCGCGGCGGCAGGCCTTCCAGAGGTCTTCGCGCACCTTGGCCTCCAGCTCGGGGAATTCGCGCCAGGTCTCCAGCGCCTCCAGGTAGAGTCCGAAGGAGGTTATGCAGGAGCAGGTGTAATTCTTGTAGCCAGCCTCCTTCATCAGAGAGAACTGGCGGGCGATTATCGTCATCTGGGTCACCTGCGGGATGCACTCGTTGTGATAGGCGATGCCGCCGCAGGTCGTATGGTAGGGGTTCTCGCAGAAATCCTTGCCCAGATTGCCGCGCATTATGTCCAGATAGATGCGCTCGGCGCCGGGAAAGAAGTTCTGCCTGATGCAGCTGCGCACAAAGAACCAGTTGTCGTCCGGCATCTCCTTCTGATACTCAGACCATATTTTCTGTTTTCCCTGATAAATCATCGCTATCGGTTGAAATGTTTGTCACTGCACTCGGTAAAAGTCCGGCGGCAGTATTCGTCCATATCGAGTCCCATTTCAGCGGCCTTCTTCTTTGAGGCTGATTCCACGGCCTCCATTCTGGAAGTGGCTCCGGTGACATCGAATATCGCCTTGAGCTCGTCCAGGGCGCTCTGCGGGATTTTTCGCAGCACTCCCGGCCCCTCGCCGTCGAGATTGCTCCCCACGCGGCGGTGCACCTCGTCCAGATTGGCGCTTATCCACTCCCCTATCGGGCCCGCCTCGGGGTGGTCTGCGGGCAGAAAGTTCCTGGGGTAGATGCAGTAGCCGTAGCCTAAGACATTGCCGCAGAGAACCCGCTGCAGCACCAGCTGCTGCCGCCCCTTCTCGCTCTCCACAAACAGTCCCGTCTCTATGCTGAGGTTGCGCAGAGCCATCACCACCAGTCCCGCCACATTCTTGCGCGGGCAGCGGGTCATACAGCTCATGCACTCGCCGCAATACCAGATGGTGTCGCTTCGCAGCAGCTCCTCTATGCGGTCGTCGTCGCGGCTCTGCACTATGTTCACTATGGTTTTGGGATTGTAGTTGTAAAACTCAGCGGCGGGGCAGATGGCAGTGCAGACCCCGCAGTTCATGCAGGATTTGAGCCCTTCCCTGATGCGGTAGTCCGCCGATAGCCTGTCATAAAGCTTTCCCATATCGCAAGCCCTCTATTTTACGGCGTCGTCAAACACAAACCCTTCCGGGTGTTTTGCCCGCACGCCGAGATCCTTGTAGAACTGCTGCAGGCGGATCATATCGGCCTGCATATCATCCGTAAGGGGGAAAATCTCGCCGTAGCTCACCCTCTTGCCGGCATAGTCTATATAGCCGGCATACACCGGCACATCTGCCATACGGGCGATAGTGTAAAAGCCTGTCTTCCACTTCTTGACCGGCTTGCGGGTCCCTTCCGGGGCCATTCCGAACAGGATTCTGTCGTGGGTGTTGAACGCTTCCACCATCTGCATAGCCATCCCCTTGCCGCACCCCTTCTGGGGCTTGAGGGGAATCGCCCCCCAGCGGCGCATCATCCCGGCAAAGGGCCAGATAAAATATTGCTCCTTAACCAGAATATGGATTTTGGCCCCCTTGCTGATGGCATATAGGTAGGCTATCACAAAATCCCAAATGGAGGTGTGGGGCACCCCCAATATCAGCGCCTTGCCGTCTTTGGGAAAATTGTCGTCGGGATGCCAGCGCATCACCTTACGTAAAATAAAATCTGCAGTTTTCGCTCTCATCTATTGTGCCTCCTCTACATTGTCTATATCGCTGCGCAGGTTGTCGCGGATAAAGTCCAGACGGATGTTGTCGTTCTCTCCCATATAGAATTCCAGCAGATCCGACACCGGGTCGTCGGCGGCCAGATGCACCTTTTCCAGGCGGATGTCCTTGCCGATGAAGCCCTTGAACTCGTCGGGAGAGATCTCGCCGAGACCTTTGAAGCGGGTCACCGTGGAGTTCTTCATAGAGCCCGTGGCGGCCTCCTTCTCGGCCGTGGAGTAGCAGTACACGTTGCGGCTCTTGTCAGACACCCTGAATAGGGGCGTCTGCAGTATGTAAAGATGCCCCTGCCGTATCAGGTCGGGGTAGAACTTCAGGAAGAAGGTGAGCAGCAGCAGCCGTATGTGCATTCCGTCCACATCGGCATCGGTGGCTATCACCACATAGTTGTAGCGCAGGTTGTCCAGATCTTCGTCTATGTTGAGGGCCGCCTGCAGCAGCGAGAGCTCCTCGTTTTCGTAAACGTCGGTCTTTGTGGCCTTGTGGCTGTTGAGCGGCTTTCCCTTGAGGCTGAACACAGCCTGGGTGTTGGCGTCGCGTATCTTTTTGATGGAGCCGCTGGCGCTGTCTCCCTCGGTAAGGAAGATCATGGTGGAGTCGCGCATCGCGTTCTTGTCGCTGTAGTGGATGCGGCAGTCGGAGAGCTTCTTGTTGTTGAGAGAGGCCTTCTTGAGCCGCTCTTTGGTCTCCTTGCGCAGCCCCTGTATGGCCTTGCGGTCTTTCTCGCTGGCGAGGATCTTGGCCAGCATTACATCGGCCACATCCTTGTGCTGATGCAGGTAGTTGTCCAGCTCGCGGCTTATGAAGTCGCCCACGAACTTCTGCATCGAGAGCCCCTCCTTGTTGATGGTCTTGCTGCCCAGCTGCACCTTGGTCTGCGCCTCAAACTCCGGCTCGTCCATACTGATGGCGATGGCGGCCACTATCGACTGGCGCGCATCGGCGGGAGTGAAGTCCTTCTTGTAGAAGTCCTTGAGTGTCTTGCCGACAGCCTCTCGCAGCGCCGCCACGTGAGTTCCGCCCATCACCGTGTTCTGTCCGTTTACAAACGATGCGATGTTCTCGCCGTAGCGGCTGCCGTGGGTCAGCACCACCTCTATGTCGGTGCCGGTCAGGTGGATGGGGGGATACAGCGGCTCCTCGTCCATATTGTCGTTGAGAAGGTCCAGCAGCCCTTCGGTGGATTTGTAGAGGGTCTTGTTGTAGCTCAGGGTGAGCCCTACATTGAGGTAGGCGTAGTTTTTCACCATCTCCACTATGAACTCCTCGTTGAATTCATAGCCGGGGAATATCTCCTCGTCGGGGGTGAAGGTTATCTGGGTGCCTCCGCGCTCCGTGCTCTCGCTCTCGCTCTCCTGCTGCAGTTTGCCCTGCGCAAACACAGCCCACTTGGTGCGTCCGTCGCGCCACGACTGCACTTTGAAATAAGACGAGAGGGCGTTCACGGCCTTGAGGCCGACGCCGTTGAGGCCGACGCTCTGCTTGTAGTTCTTGTTGTTGTACTTGCCGCCGCTGTTGAGCCGGCTCACCGCCATTATCATATCCTTGAAGGGGATGCCGCGACCGCCGTCGCGCACAGAAACCGTCTTGTCCTCCAGCAAAATGTCTATCCTGCGGCCGCTGCCGCTGCGGAATTCGTCCACCGAGTTGTCCACGACCTCCTTGGTGAGGACATATATGCCGTCGGAGGCATCGCTGCCGTCGCCCCTGCGGCCGATGTACATCGAAAGCCTCTGGCGGATGTGCTGCACATCCTCAAGATGGATTATGCTGCCGTCGCCGTATTCGTAATTCTTCTGCTCTGTTTCTTCGCTCATCTGTAATCTCTTCTATTTCTGCCTGATGAAAATCTGCAGCGGGCACCCCTTGAAATCGAAATGCTCGCGGATCTTGTTCTCCAGAAAACGCCTGTAGGGGTCCTTGACATACTGCGGCAGATTGCAGAAAAACGCAAACGAAGGGAACGCCGTGGGCAGCTGGGTAACATATTTTATCTTTATATACTTCCCCTTCCAGGCGGGCGGGGGGTAATTCTCTATTTCGGGAAGCATCGCCTCGTTGAGCCGCGACGTGGGGATTTTGCGGGAATAGTTCTCATAGACCTGCGCCGCCGCGTCGAGCACCTCCAGGATGCGCTGCTTCTTGAGGACGGAGGTGAAGATTATGGGGATGTCGTTGAAGGGCTGGAGCCTGCTGCTGAGAGCCTCGCGGTACTCCTTCATAGTGTTGTTGTCCTTCTCTATCGCATCCCACTTGTTCACCACCAGAACGCACCCCTTGCGGTTGCGGTTGATTATGTTGAACACCGCCAGATCCTGGGCCTCGATGCCCTGCTGCGCGTCTATCATAAGGATGCAGACGTCGGAGTTCTCTATGGCGCGGATGGCGCGCATCACGGAGTAGAACTCCAGATCCTCGGTCACCTTCTTCTTCTTGCGCAGGCCGGCCGTGTCCACTATCATAAACTCGTGCCCGAACTTATTGTAATAGGTAGAAATGGCGTCGCGGGTGGTGCCCGCCACTGGGGTCACTATGTTGCGGTCCTCCCCCAGCAGAGCGTTGGTGAGCGACGACTTGCCCACATTGGGCTTGCCCACGATGGTGATGTGGGGCAGCCTCTTCTGCTGCGCATCCTCCACTATGCGGCTGTCGGAGGGGAGTTTCTCCAGCACGGCGTCGAGCAGTTCGCCCGTGCCGCTGCCGGTGGCCGACGAGAGGGAGAACGGCTCCCCCAGCCCAAGCGAGTTGAACTCATATACGCCGTACATCTTCTCGGCGCTGTCCACCTTGTTCACCGCCAGCAGCACCGGTTTTCTGCTGCGGCGCAGAATGTCGGCTATCTCGGCATCGAAATCGGTGATGCCGGTGCCCACTTCCGTCATAAATATCACCAGGTCGCTCTCTTCTATGGCTATCATCACCTGGCTGCGGATGGCGCTCTCGAACACGTCATCGCTGTTTATCGTGAAACCTCCGGTGTCGACCACGGAAAATTCGTGTCCGCACCATTCGCACTTGCCGTAATGGCGGTCGCGTGTCACGCCTGAGACATTGTCGACAATGGCCTGACGCATCCCCACCAGACGGTTGAAGAGGGTCGATTTGCCGACATTGGGTCTTCCCACTATTGCTACAAGATTGTTGCTCATATCATCTAAAATGCCGGATTGGCATACATTACTATATCATCTTTGGTTATGGTGCCGCTGCAGAGTATCAGCAGGCGCTCGACAACGTTGCGCAGCTCGCGTATGTTGCCGGTCCAGGGCTTTTTCTGCAGCTCTTTGTAAGCTTCCGGCTCCACTTTGAGGCGTTGCATCCCGGTTTCGGCGCAGATCTGCTCTATAAAGTAGTCCACCAGCAGGGGGATGTCCTCCCTGCGCTCGGCAAGGCTGGGGACGTGTATCAGTATCACGCTCAGGCGATGGTAGAGATCCTCGCGGAAGTTGCCCTTGGCAATCTCGTCGACGAGATTCTTGTTGGTGGCGGCAATCACCCGCACATTGACCTCTATGTCCTTGTCGCTGCCCACGCGGTTGAGCTTCTTCTCCTGCAGCACCCGCAGCACCTTGGCCTGGGCCGCCAAACTCATATCGCCGATTTCGTCGAGGAAGAGGGTGCCGCCGTCGGCCTGCTCGAACTTGCCCTTGTGCTGCTTGATGGCGGAGGTGAAGGAGCCCTTTTCGTGGCCGAAAAGCTCGCTCTCTATCAGTTCTCCGGGTATCGCGGCGCAGTTGACCTCAACGAAGGGTGCCCCGGCGCGGTTGCTCTGCTGATGCAGGTTGTGCGCCACCAGCTCCTTGCCGGTACCGTTGCCGCCGGTCACCAGCACCCGGGCGTCGGTAGGGGCCACGCGGGATATGACGTCGCGCACGTGCCTTATGGCCTCGGACTCCCCCACGATGGTGTAGCGGTTGTCCCGCTTCTTGCGCAGAATGCGGGTCTCCTTCACCAGCGAAGTCTTTTCGGTGGCGTTCTTGAGGGTGATGAGGATGCGGTTCAGATCGAGCGGCTTCTGTATGAAATCGTACGCCCCCTTTTTGATGCAGTCCACGGCGGTGTCTATGTCGCCGTGGCCCGAAATCATTATGATGGCGGCATCGCACCCCTCGCCCACAAGCTTCTCCAGAAGCTCCACGCCGTCCATCCCGGGCATCTTGATGTCGCTGAATATGGCGTCGAAATTCCCCGCCATAGCAGCCTCGTAGCCTTTCAGGCCATCTTCAGCCACAGACACGGTGTGTCCCTCGTATTCAAGTATCTCTTTGAGAGTGTTGCGGATTGCCCGCTCGTCGTCTATAATCAGCAGTTTCATATCAGAAATCAGGATTAGCGCAGAACCCGCCCCCGGCGCCAAAACAACGCATACACAAACGGGCGGAGTTCATTCTTGCAAATGTAGTCATTTTTTAAGTATTTTTGTGAATCAATACGCACGCGATGAAACAACAGCCACAAATAATTATCGCCATAGACGGCTATTCAGCCACAGGCAAAAGTTCCTTTGCCCGCCTCATAGCCACGCGGCTGGGCTACACGCACCTCGATTCCGGGGCGCTCTACCGTGCGGTGGCGCTGCACGCGCTGCGCTGCGGCGCGGTTTGCGGCGGCAAGATCGACCGGGACGCCCTCGTGGCCCTGCTCGGCACCTTGGAGATAACCCAGAATCCCGAGACCTGCATCGGCGGCGAAAATGTGGAGAAGGAGATCCGCTCGCTTAAGGTCGGCGCCATAGCCAGCCCCGTGTCGGCCATAGCTCCGGTACGCGACTTTGTGGACAGCCTGCTGCGCAAGGCGGGCAGCCGGGGAGGAATCGTGATGGACGGGCGCGACATCGGCACCACCGTGTTTCCCGATGCGCAGCTCAAGATCTTTATGGAGGCCGACGACCTGGTGAGGGCGATGCGCCGCTACCGTGAGACGACAGACCCCGGAGTGAAGTTTATGGACGTGCTGCGCAATCTGCGCGAACGCGACCGTCGCGACTCCGGCCGCGAGGTCTCCCCTCTGCGCAAAGCCCCCGATGCCATTGTGCTGGACAACACCACGATGACTCTGGAAGACGAAATGCGCTGGCTGACAGATCTGCTCAACAGCAAATATGGCTTCTCGCTTTAGCATCGAAATCGACCCCGATTCTGGATTTTGCCACGGCGTGGTGCGCGCCGTGGGCAAGGCGGAGGAGTTCCTCCTCAAGGGGGGCGGCCTCTGCTCCCTGGGGGCGATGGTGCACAACACTGCAGAAATCGCCCGCCTGGAGGCCAAAGGACTCAAGACCATAAGCCTGGAGGATATGCCCCTGATGCAGCCGGGGGCCACCGTGCTCATCCGCGCCCACGGCGAACCGCCGCAGACCTACGCCCTGGCCCGCAGCCTGGGCATCAGCCTGATAGACTGCACCTGCCCTGTGGTTCTCAAACTGCAGAAAGACATAGCCTCAGCCCACAGCCGTGCCAAAGAGAGCGGCGGCCAGGTGGTCATTTTCGGCAAAAAGGGGCACGCCGAGGTCAACGGTCTGGTGGGCCAAACAGGCGGGGAGGCAATCGTTGTGGAGAGCGCAGGCGATCTGGAGCGCATCGACTTCGGCCGCCACATAGAGCTCTTCTCCCAAACCACGCGAGACAAGGGCGAATACGAGCTTCTGCAGCAGACCATCCGCAGCCGTGGCGGCGATGTCACGGTGCACAACACCATCTGCCATCAGGTGCAGAACCGCCTGAAAAGCCTCGAGAAGTTTGCCTCGGAGCACGATGTCATACTTTTTGCAAGCGGACGGGAAAGCTCCAACGGCCGCGTCCTCTTCGATCTCTGCAAAAGATGCAACAGCGCCTCGCACTGGGTCGAGGGGCCCGCGTCGATCCGCCCCGAATGGCTATCGCAGGCCCGTTCGGCAGGCGTCTGCGGAGCCACCAGCACTCCACGCTGGCAGCTGGAAGAGATTGCCGCCGCTCTCGAGAAGCTGTAAATTTGCTCATAACTTGACTTTTGCTAAATTTGCACCATCAGAAACCAAATTTTTACAGATAATATTTTATGGCAACTACAGCTGATTTCAAAAATGGACTGTGCATAGATTTCAACGGCAAGCCGTGCTCTATCGTGTGGTTCCAGCACGTCAAGCCGGGCAAAGGCCCCGCATTCGTAAAGACCAAACTCCGCAACCTGGAGAACGGCCGCATTCTGGAAAAGACCTACAATGCAGGTGAGAAAATAGAGACCATCACCGTGGAGCACCGCCCCTACCAGTACCTCTACAAAGACGAGGACGGCTTCAATTTTATGCATTCCGAGACTTTCGAGCAGGTGCACCTCGGCACTGAGATGATAGAAAACGCCGACCTTATGAAGGAGGGCCAGACAGTGGAGATGATTTTCCTTGCCGGAGAAGACGAGCGCTGCCTCACCTGCGAGCTCCCCACCTACGTGGAGCTTGAGGTGACCTACACCGAGCCCGCTGTGAAGGGCGACACAGCCTCTTCCAACGCCCTCAAGGAGTGCACGCTGGAGACCGGCGCAACCCTTATGGTGCCCCTGTTCATCAACCAGGGCGACAAGATCCGCGTGAACACCGTGGACCGCAGCTACGGCGAGCGCGTGAAATAGTCCCGCGCCTAAAGCCTGAACCAGGAATAAACACTGAAGGGTCTGCCGAGCTTCGGCAGACCCTTCAGTGTTTATAACCTATCTATAATAACGTTTATTGCTTTTCTATCTTTATCTGGAGTATCTCGTTTCTCCCTTCTGAACTTTTCACAAAGATTATCACCCTGTATTTAGAGCCGCCGGCATCGAGATTCGCCACTGCATAGTTCATAGGGGGCCGCCCGCTCTTGTGCATTATCTTGAACTCCTTGGGGGTGTTTTTAGCGAAGAAGTTGCGCAGTATCAACTTGGCCTGGTTTCGGGTGCAGTTGTTTATGGTGCCCAGGACATCCACCTGGAGATTGTCGGCAAACCATACTGAAAGCTTATCGCTGTCCCCGGCCTCCATATACTTGGCGATGGGGACGAAAACATCGCCATCGTCTATGGGGCGGGCATCAATTTTGAAGACCGACGCGCAAAGCAAAATTGAAATCAGCAGATAATTTTTCATACCTTTATCTAAGTTTTGACAGGGGTCAATTTTTCAAAAATCAAGCCACACGATGAACATACGTCTTATATTGGTGGGCAAGACCGAGGCCGGATGGCTGAGGCAGGGGCAGGAAGAGTATGCCGGACGCCTGTCGCACTACTGCAGATTCTCCCTGGTGGAGATTCCAGAACTTAAAAACGTAAAGTCGCTGTCGCGCGAGCAGATAAAGGAGAAGGAGGGCGAGCTGATTTTAAAAACGGTGACTCCTTCCGAAGAGTTGATACTGCTGGACGAGCGCGGCGAAATGTTCTCCTCCACCGGCTGGGCGCACGAGATGGAGAAGAAGTTCCTCTACAGTTCGCGGGACATCGCTTTTGTAATCGGCGGCAGCTACGGCTTCAGCCGGAGCGTGTACGAGCGCAAGAACTCGATGGTCTCTCTCTCCAGGATGACCTTCTCCCACCAGCTGATAAGGGTCGTGTTTCTTGAGCAGCTCTACCGCATATTCACAATAATCAAAGGCGAACCCTATCACCACGAATGAAAAAAGCCTACAAGTATGCCATAGCGGCGCTGGTGGTGATTTCCGCCGCCCTGTTCATCGCCTCCTTCTTCAAGGAGGCCCCGGCGCACGAGCTGCAGTCGGAGGCCTCGGCGATGCAGCACAACCTGTACAAGCGGGAAATGATTCTGAACCGCTACTGCCGGGGGCTGCTGGAGGGCACCGCCACTATGAAAGAGCGCAGCGACCTGCCGGAAGATATGGTGATCTACCTCTACCGCAGCGACACCCTCAGCGAATGGGTCAACGAATTCCCCATAGCCAACGATGCCATACGCCCCTCCAGAGCTTATTACAGACTGCACCACCTGCTCGCCTCCGAGCAGATCTTCTCCACTCCCCTGGCCTACCTTGACGGCGACGAGGACTATGTCAATCTGGGTTCCGGCTGGTATTATGTAAAGGTGTGGCGCGACGGGCGCGACTGTCTCGTCGGGGCCATCCTCATAAAGAACGAGTACCCGCTGGAGAGCATGAGCTATGCCAACGAGACCAATCCCCGGCTGCACCTGGGAGATAAATACACCACCGTCCCCCTGCATTCGGCGATGGGCATAGCGGTGAGCAGCTCCGACGGCACCCCGCTCTTCTCGGTGGTGGAGAACTCCCGCTCCCACTACAGCTACGGCTATTACCCTCTGCACTGGATGGTGATAATGCTGCTGCTTGTGGCGGTGTTCCTCTATCACCTCGCGCGCCGCAGCAGGCGCTCGTTCGCCGTGTATGTAACTCTTATCACAGCACTTATTTTGTGGGCGCGCCATCTGGGGCACATCTGCGACCCTTCAGGCACTCTGTTCTCTCCGCTGACCTACGCAGGCAACAACCTCCTGGACTCGCTCTGCAGCCTGCTGGCCGCAAACACCTACATATTTCTGCTGGCGATGGGAGTGTTTCTGCTCAGGGTGCCGCTGCTGCAGCGGTTCCGCAAGATGGGGCGCCGTGGCCGCACGCTTTGCGCCGCCGCCAGCATCGCGGTCACCGTGCTGCTCTTTCTCTACATCAACTACACGCTGCGCTCGCTCATCTACAACTCCAACATCAACCTCAACCTTGAGCGGATCTATGCCATCAGCATCTACTCTCTTGTGGCGCTCTTGACCTACGCGCTGCTGTTCGTGGCCCTGCTGAGCTCTCTGCAGTTGTGCATAACCACCGTCGCGGGGCGCCGCGTCGCAAACATCTACAACTGGAAATACTTCACCTGCTATCTGCTGGCGGTAGCCTTCTACTGCACCACCACGATCCACTCCGCAGGGCTCAAAAAGGAGATAAGCAGCAACCGCCTGCTCACGGAGCGCCTCTCGATAGACCGCGACCTCTCCCTTGAGGTGCAGCTGCGCGCAATCGAGCCCGGCATAGGCGACGACCAGATCATCGCGATTCTCACCTTCTGGCAAGGCAACTCCGGCGAAATCATACGCAACCGAATTCTGGAGCGCTACCTGTTCAGGAGCTTCTCGTCACGCTACAACATAACGGTGACCACCTGCAACCCCGCCACACAGCTGATTGTAGACCGCAACACCCCCGCCCTCAACTGCATCGGCTTCTACAGCGAAGAGCTGCGCAAATACGGCATCCCCCTCTCGCCCAACTCGCACTTCTTCTTTATGAACAACTTCAGCGGCCAGGCCTCCTATCTGGGCGTATTCACCTATGTGAATTATGACACCATGGAGGCGACCAACCTCTACATAGAGATAGAGTCGCGCTTCCGCTCGGGCAAGGGGACCAATATGTCGGAAATCCTCTCCCACCAGTCGCTGGGCCCCGACATACCCCCCTATTACTCATACGCCAAGTATTGCTACGGCCGTCTGGTGGCCTACTCCGGCAGGGAGACCTTCCCCACCGAGATAGATATGGGGTCGTACCGCAACGGCTACTATCTGAGTCTGAGCGGCAAAACGCTGCAGTTCATCAACAAGGTCAGCGACGATGATCTTGTGATACTAAGCCGCCCCGCCACCGGATTTCTGCGGCACGTGATTCTCTTCTGCTACCTGTTCATACTGATGTCGGTGATAATCGTGCCCAGCACCTCCCACCTGCGCAAAAGCAAGCTCTTTACACTGCCCCGCAACACCTACAAGCGGCGCATCACCGGAGTTATGCTGGTTTCCGTGGGGCTTTCGCTGCTCTGCGTGGGAGCCGGCACAATATGGTTCACCGTGCAGCGCAACCGCAAGGTAAACGAGCGCAATATGGTGCGCAATATGGAGATTGTGCAGAGCACCCTCTCCGATTACTGCCAGTACGCCCTGCGCTACACCGACATCAACACTCCTCAGCTACAGGAGGCCATGAAGTCCATCTCAAGCAGCACCGGCAATGACATCAACCTCTACGACACCCACGGTGTGCTGCTGTGCACCACCCGCCCGGAGTTGTTCAACAACTCCATTCTCGGGCTCAGGATGGACCACGCCGCCTTCCGGGCCATAGCCAAGGAAAACTATCTCAACTATGTCTGCGCCGCCAGGATAGTGGGCCATTCGTTCCAGTCCATCTACGCCCCGCTCTATAATATCGACGGCGATATGGTGGCAATCGCAAACATCCCGCACGTAACCGAGCAGACCCAGTTCCAGATGGAAGGGGCTATGATAGTCTCCAGCATCATCAATCTCTACCTGCTGATGCTGCTGCTTAGCACATTCTTGAGCGTGATGCTGGCCAACTCCATATCCAAGCCCATCACCAAGATCAGAAACTCTATGATGCGCCTGCCGGGAAGCAGAAAAAAGGAGCATCTCGAATACAAGGAGGGCAAGGACGAGCTCGGAATGCTGGTGGCCGCCTACAATCGTATGGTGGACGAGCTTGACGAGAGCACCCGCCTGCTGGCGCGCACCGAGCGCGAAACGGCGTGGAAGGGTATGGCCCGCACCATCGCCCACGAAATCAAGAATCCGCTGACCCCCATGAAGCTGAGCATACAGCATCTGCAGCGGCTCAAGCGCAGCAACGCCCCCGGCTGGGAAGAGAAGTTCGACAAGACCAGCGCCACGCTGCTGGAGCAGATAGACATCCTGACCCGCGCCGCCACCGACTTCTCCAGCCTATCAAAACTCTTCTCAGACGAGGAGGTCAGCCGCGAGGATCTGCTGCTGCTGCTCAGGCAGGAGGCGGAGCTGTTCCTGTCGGCGGAAAATTTCACCATCAGCGTTGAGTCCGATCTGGAGAGCGCCCCGATAGATCTGCGCAAGCAGCAGGTTCTGCGCGCCTTCACCAACCTCATCTCCAACGCATCGCAGGCCATCGGCAACCGCGAAGGGCGGGTGGTGATACGCCTGGGCAAAGAGGACGGAAACTATCTTGTGATGGTTGAAGACAACGGCCCCGGCGTGAGCCAGGAGAACATTCCCAAGCTGTTCAGCGGCAACTTCACCACCAAGACCGATGGCAGCGGCCTGGGCCTGTGCATCTGCCGCGACATATTCGAGCAAAACGGCGGCAGCATCCGCTACGAGCGCAGCACCCTCCTGGGGGGTGCGTCATTCGTGGTGACCCTCCCCGCCTGCAAGATAGAGCAGCCTTGAGGCCGCAATGCTGTCAAGCACCCCGTTTGACACGAGGTCGGCGAGCGACCAGCTGGCCGTATCGGTAACCGACTTGTAGCGTACAATCCCCTTTGCGGCATAGGCGCCAATGTAGGGATGGGCGGCGAGTTCGCTTTTGGTGGCACTCCAGAGTGTGAACTGCGGCTTGCGCCGCACCGCTTCCACCCCGTCGGCAAAGCGGGCGAGCCGCTCGGCCTCGAAGCCTTCGATTTCAAGCAGCTGATCCACGCTGGTGAAGGCTCCGCCCAGACGCGCGCGGTAGCGGACAATTTTGCCGGCATAGTAAGGGCCTATGCCCCGCAACTGCAGCAGTTCGGTGCTGTCGGCGCTGTTCAGGTCCAGTTTCTTGAGTTTGATGTAGGGTTTAAGCCGCCGGAACAGGGCACTGTCCACAACATACATCTTGGCAAAATCCTCCGGCTTATAGTACCTCCCCCCTTTGGCCCTGTAGTTCTCGATCACCTGCGCCTGCCGCTCGCTGAGTCCCAGATGCACCAGCTCCTCCACCGTTGCCGTGTTGGGATCAAAGGGAAACGATTCTGGTTCCGGCCTCTTTTTCAGGCTCTCTTCCAGCACCCGCCGCGAGTCGCTGTAGGGGTACTCCCGCCCTGGGGCGAGGCCGCCGGCGACCACTCCCTTCCCGCTTTTTTGAGCCGCTTGCGCGCCTGCTCTCTTCTCCGATGCCGCCGCTACGCCCTGCGCAGAGCCGGCATAGGGCTTTGCAGAGGGCTCTGCGGCAGCCGGGGCCAAGGGCCGTGAACCTGCAGGGCGCCCCTTGCGTGCGTTTTCAGCTGTCGGGCGATCCTGCGCCGCAGCAGGGGCCGTAGTCTCCGCCGCCGGCCCGCCACCAGCCGCAGCCACAGCTGAAGCCGCCGCAAGATCAGAAGCCGCAGCAGGGGCCGAATCACCGCCCCGCGCCCCGCGCCGGAACACATTGCCGGTAAAAATCGCCGCCTGGAACCCGAGCACCAAAAAAATAAGGGCCACCGCACCGGAGGCGGCCGCCTTTGAAAGTTTCTCCCGCTTCATATCTCTCCTCCATAAAAAAGTTAAAGTCTATTTGTCGCCACAGCCCGCCACCACAATCACTATTTCCCCCTTGGGCGGATGGTCGGTAAAAAATTGCGCCAGATATGCGAGGCCGCCCCGCACCGTCGTGTCGTGGATCTTGGAAATCTCGCGGCTCACTGAAGCCTTGCGCTCCGCTCCGAACGCCTCCGCCAGCTGCCCGAGAGTCTTGGCCAGCCGCAGCGGCGATTCGTAGAGCACCATAGTGCGTCGCTCGGTGGCGAGCTCGCTCAAGCGGGTGTGACGCCCCTTCTTTACCGGCAGGAACCCCTCGAAGCAGAAGCGGTCGCAGGGGAGCCCCGAATTCACCAGCGCCGGCACAAAGGCTGTGGCACCTGGCAGCGTCTCCACCTCGACTCCCGCCTCTATGCAGGTGCGGGCCAGCAGAAAGCCCGGGTCGCTGATGCCGGGCGTGCCTGCATCGCTGATAAGCGCCACCGAGAGCCCCGAGAGAATCTTGTCGCATATGCGCTCCGAAGTCTCGTGCTCGTTGAACTTGTGGTGGCTCTCCGCGTGTGTTGTGATCCCGAATTTTTTAAGCAGCACACCGCTGGTGCGCGTGTCCTCTGCAAGTATCAGATCCACACTCCGTAACACTTCCACCGCCCTCGGAGTCATATCTGCGAGGTTGCCGACAGGTGTGGGAACTATGTAGAGTTTTGACATTTTTTGTACTATATTTGTCTGGTCACCCCACAAAGGTAGTTTATTTTCTCAGCACAATGTTCATAGAGAACACAAAAAATCCCGGCTGGATAGAGGTCATCTGCGGCTCGATGTTTTCGGGCAAGACAGAAGAGCTTATCCGCCGCCTGCGCCGCGCGCAGTTCGCCAATCTCCGGGTGGAGATATTCAAACCCTCTATTGACACCCGTTACTCCGAGCAGGATGTCATTTCCCATCAGGGCAACTCCATCCGCTCCACCCCCGTGGACTCCAGCGGCAGCATTCTGCTGCTGTGCGGCGATGTGGACGTGGTGGGAATCGACGAGGCTCAGTTTTTTGACGAGGGCATCGTGGACATAGTGCAGCAGCTGGCCTCCGGCGGGGTGAGAGTGATTGTGGCGGGTCTGGATATGGACTACCTGGGCAAGCCGTTCGGCCCTATGCCGGCGCTGATGGCGGTGGCCGAATATGTCACCAAAGTGCACGCCATCTGCGTCAAGTGCGGCGACCCGGCCAACTACTCCCACCGCCTCATCTCCAGCGACCGGCTGGTGGAACTGGGGGAGAAGCAGACCTACGAGCCCCTCTGCCGCCACTGCTTCGAAAAGGCGCTAAAGGAGTCTAATAAATCTTGAGGAGGCCCACCACGATCCCCTTGCTGGCTGCCTGCACAATGGGGACGATCTTGCCGTCGAGGTTCTTGACCTCGGCCGGGTGCTCTATAAAGGTGTGGCTGTGCCCGCCGATTATAAAGTCGATATCGCGGCTGGAGGCCGCAATAATGTCGTCGGTCACATCGGTCTCGTCGCCCCCCTCGAATCCGAGGTGCGAGAGCAGAATCACTATGTCGCAGCGCTTGCTCTTTTTAAGATAGTGCGCCCAGCGGTTGATCTCCTCCGCCGTGTCGAGCGGCTCTATCCCCTCCAGATTTGGCGCCGACACTACGCTCGACAGGCGGGCGGTCGCCCCCACTATGCCTATCTTGAAGCCTCCGCGCCTTACAATCGTGTATGGCTTCACATAGCCCGCAAGCGGAGTCTTCGAGAAATCGTAGTTGCAGCAGAGCGTGGGGAACCGGCTGTTTGAGAGCCGTCGTGCGAATTCCTCCTGGCCATTGTCAAACTCGTGGTTGCCCATGGTCACGGCATCGTAGCCGAGCAGGTTCATCAGAGCCATCTCCAGATCTCCGCCGCCTACCGTAAAATAGGGGGTTCCCTGATTGTAGTCTCCCGCATCCAGCAGCAGCACATTCTTGTCTCCGTATTCGGCGCGGATGCTGTCTATCAGGTTCAGGCGGCGCTCCACCCCGCCCAGGCCCGCATTCTTGCCGGTGCGCAGGGGTTCTATCTGGCTGTGAGTGTCGTTGGAGTGGATTATCACCAGTTTCTGCGCCCAGGCCGCGCAAACGGCCGCCAGAGTCAGCGCAAAAGTAAGTGTGAGACGCTTGATCATTTTTTCTTGTTGTTTCTCCCCACGGGATTGTCGAGTTTCACGCGGCCGTCGGCCTTAAGGTCCAGAACCCTGCCGGAAGCCATCACGCCGCGCAGATAAGAGGCCATCGCATCGTGCAGAACCACTCCGATGTCGTTGCACTCGATTATGCCGTCGCCAAAGTCGATTCCGTCGCCTCCGGTCACCAGAAAGTCTATCGTCGCCAGCTTGTATTCCCGCTCGTTGTCGAGAGCCTCGCCCGCAATCGTGCATTCGAGCAGGGTGTCGGCGTCGGCCACTATGCGGATGCCGCTCAGGGGCTCCATCCGCCCGGTCACCAGTTTCTCCACCAACCGGCGGATGGTGCTCCCCTTGAGGGTCAGCACGCAGATGCGGTTGTCGAAGGGGGATATGCTCAGCACATCATAGAGCCGCACGGCCCCTTTGGGCATATCGGTGCGGATGCCGCCGAAGTTCATCAGTCCGGCCTCTATCGTCTCGCCGGTGATCATTTCCGCCGACTCGCGCAGCAAGTCCACTATAAAGTCGCTGAAGGCGCTCTCCGGCTTGGATTCGGCATAATTCTCACTGCTGTAGCAGAGAATCTCCTGCAACGGTGCTATGAGACTGTCGTATTCAGCTATCTTCTCCCTCACGGCAGAGCCTGTGCCGCCGTCGTAGAGGGTGTCTATCGTGTGATATTCCCAAGTGTAGGTATCATACCCCTTGGGAGTGCAGGCGCCGATGCATAAGAGCAGGGCCAGTGCCGGCAGAAATCGTTTCATCGCAAGTGTTTATTCTTTATACCTTACCCAGTTCCAGAGATCTTTGAAAGTGGCCTTCTTGCCGTAGGTGAGTATGCCGACCTTGTAAATCTTGGCCGATAGGTACACCGCCGCCACAAAGGTGACAATCAGCAGCGCTATCGACAGAATCAGCTGCCAGGCGGGCACTACCCCGAAGGGGATGCGGGCCAGCATCACCATAGGCGAGGTAAAGGGGATTATGGAGGCCCACACGGAGAGGCTGCTGTTGGGGTGCTGGAACGTGTGCAGCATAATGAAGAGCCCCACCATAAGCGGTATTGTGATGGGCAGCGAAAGCTGGTTGGTGTCGGCCTCATTGTCCACTGCAGAGCCCACCGCCGCGAACATAGCGGCATAGAGCAGGTATCCCAGCAGAAAGTAGATAAGAAAGCTGGCGATTATCCGGCCCAGATCCATATCGCCCAGCTGACCGATGGCCGACATCACATCGGAAAGGGGGCCGGCATCTTCCGCAGCCATCGCGCCTTCTGCGCCGGCCGCGATCTGTGCCACCTGAGACGGCATCTTCTGCGAAACCGTCCCGCTCAGAGCGCTCATAAGGCCGCCGAGCATCAGCACCCACACCGCAAACTGGGTGACGGCCACCAGGGCCACGCCTATTATCTTGCCCATCATCAGCTCAAAGGAGTTCACGCTGGAGACTATCACCTCCACAATGCGGTTTGACTTCTCCTCTATCACGCCGCGCATCACCATTGAGCCGAACATAAACACGAACATATATATGAGGAAGCTCATAACATACGCCAGCACCATATACATCTCCACGCTGTCCTTCTTCTGCTCGCCCGATTCATTTATGGTGTAGGCATCCACCCTGACGTCGGTCTTGACCCTCTCCATAATCTCGTCGAAGTTTTCTATCTGCAGCGCCTTGAGCTTGAAGTCGCGCAGGGCGGTGCCTATGTTGGCGCCTATTTCCGTCTTGGTCTCCATACTCAGCGGTTCGCGCGAATATGAGATGACGCTCACGTTGGCCGCTCTGTCAAGGGGCGACACATACACCAGCGCCGTGGAGCCGTAGCTGTCAAAGCCGCTCCTTAGCTCCCCGGGGGTTACAGGCTCCGCGATGAATCGGTATTCGGTGTGGCTGTCATTCTCGAAATAAGGCCCCAGCAGACCTGTGGAGTCGGCTATGGATATCACCTCCTTGTCGTTGCCGCTGTAGAGGCTTATCAGCACGGGCACCGCAATCATCGCCGCCATAAGCAGGGGAGTGAGGACGGTGAGCAGAATAAACGATTTTTTCTTGACACGGGTGGAGTATTCCCTGCCGATTATCAGACCTATGTTGCTCAGTTTCATTTCTGTTTGGGGTCGCTTACAAGTTTGATGAAGATATCGTTCATTCTGGGCATCATTTTCCTTGCAGAAATTATGTCCATATCGCCCGCCGCGAGTTCCTCAAGCACATCGCGCATCGCAAAGCCGCCGCTGATATCCAGCAGGGCGCGGCTGCAGCCGCTGTCGATCTCCTCCTTCGCCACTGAATATGTGCGTGCCGCAGCGTGGAGAGCGCCGTTGTAGAGCAGCTCCACCTGATTGGCGCCGTAGCGCTCCCGCACGGCCTTGGTCGCCCCGCTGAGCACCAGACGAGACTTGTTGATGAGGGCTATCTCATCGCAGAGTTCTTCCACGGACTCCATATTGTGGGTGGAGAGAATCACGGTGGTCCCCTCCTCCTTCAGACGGAGAATCTCGGTGCGGATGGTCTGCGCGTTCACCGGGTCAAAACCGGAAAAAGGCTCGTCCAGTATCAGCAGCTTGGGCCGGTGCACCACCGTCGCTATGAACTGGACCTTCTGTGCCATACCTTTGGAGAGCTCCTCCACCTTCTTGTCCCACCAGGAGCGGATCTTGAATTTTACAAACCATTTTTTAAGTTCGGCCTCGGCCTCGGCTTTGGAGAGCCCCTTGAGACGGGCCAGATACATCATCTGCTCCCCTACCTTCATTTTTTTGTAGAGGCCGCGCTCTTCCGGCAGATAGCCGACCTTGCGCACAAAGGCGTCGTCGACCATCTTGCCGTCAAAGTACACGTGCCCGCAGGTGGGAATCGTGATGCGGTTGACAATGCGTATCATAGTGGTCTTGCCGGCGCCGTTGGGCCCCAGCAGACCGAATATCCTGCCGTCCGGCACCGTCAGCGACACATCGTCGAGGGCCGTGTAGCTGCCGAACCGCTTGGTTATGTTCTTGCACTCAAGCATCCCGGAAAAGTGTTGGGTAGTTACATTTTGTCTGCGAAGAAGTCGTTGCCCTTGTCATCCACCAGTATGAATGCGGGGAAATCGACCACGTTGATGCGCCAGATGGCCTCCATCCCGAGCTCGGGATACTCCACGCACTCGATGCTCTTTATGGAGTTTTGGCTGAGCACTGCTGCGGGGCCGCCGATGCTGCCCAGATAGAAGCCGCCGTGCTTCTTGCAGGCCTGTGTGAGGGCCTTGGTGCGGTTGCCCTTGGCAATCATCACCATAGAGCCGCCGTGATCCTGGAATTCATCCACATAGGGATCCATACGGTTGGCGGTGGTGGGGCCCATCGAGCCGCAGGGCATCCCTGCGGGGGTCTTGGCGGGGCCGGCATAGAGCACCGGATGATCTTTGAAATATGCGGGGAGGTCTTCGCCTGCGTCCAGACGAGCCTTCAGTTTGGCGTGGGCTATGTCACGGGCCACGATAATGGTGCCGGAGAGGCTCACGCGGGTCGCCACAGGATATTTGGAGAGTTCCGCGCAGATATCCTTCATAGGCATATTCAGGTCTATCTTCACGGCATTGCCTTCACCTGCGCTGCGCAGCTCCTCGGGGATGAGTTCGCCGGGGTTGTCGTCCATCTTCTCTATCCAGATGCCGTCGGCGTTGATCTTGGCCTTTATGTTGCGGTCTGCCGAGCAGCTCACGCCCAGGCCGATGGGGCAGCTTGCGCCGTGGCGCGGCAGGCGGATCACCCTGATATCGTGGGCAAACGCGGTGCCGCCGAACTGCGCGCCGAGACCTATCTTGCAAGCCTCCTCCTTGAGCAGATTCTCAAGCTCTATGTCGCGGAAGGCGCGGCCGCTGCCATCGCCCGTCGTGGGCAGCGAATCGTAGTAGTGGGTGGAGGCCAGTTTTACCGTGAGCAGGTTCTTCTCTGCCGAAGTGCCGCCAATGACAAATGCAATGTGGTAGGGCGGGCAGGCAGCCGTGCCCAGGGTGCGCATCTTTTCGGTGAGGAAGGGGACGAGTGTTCCGGGGTTCTGGATGCGGGCCTTGGTCTCCTGATAGAGATAGGTCTTATTGGCGCTGCCGCCCCCTTTCACCACGCATAGGAAGCGGTATTCCATACCCTCGGTGGCCTCGATGTCTATCTGTGCGGGGAGGTTGCATTTGGTGTTGACCTCATCGTACATCGTAAGGGGGGCATTCTGGCTGTAGCGCAGATTCTCCTCCGTATAAGTCTTGTAAACGCCCATGGAGAGAGCCTCCTCATCGCAGAAGCCGGTCCAGACCTGCTGCCCTTTCTCGCCGTGGATTATGGCGGTGCCTGTGTCCTGGCAGAAGGGAAGCTGTCCCTTGCAGGCCACCTCGGCGTTGCGCAGCATTGTCAGCGCCACATATTTGTCGTTTTCGCTGGCCGCCGGGTCACTCAGTATCGAGGCCACCTGAATGTTGTGGCTGCGGCGCAGCATAAAGTTGACGTCGCGGAAAGCGGCGGCGGAGAGTGCCGTCAGGGCCTCGGGAGAAACCTTAAGTATGGGATGTCCCTCGAACTGCGATACACTCACCCCCTCTTTTGTGAGGCAATAATACTCGGTGGTGTCTTCTCCGAGCTGAAACATAGGAGCATAAAAAAATTCCATATCAATCAAATAGTTGTATTGTTTCCGTTTTGCATCAGGTAGAGTTTCATAAACTCGTTGAGGTCGCCGTCCAGCACCCCTGCGGTGTCGCTGGTCTCGTGCCCCGTGCGCAGATCCTTCACCAGACGGAAAGGCTGCAGGGTGTAGTTGCGTATCTGGCTCCCCCACTCTATGCGCTTTTTCTGCCCTTCGAGCTCCGCCTGCTTTTCGCGGCGCTTCTGCAGTTCAAGGTCGTAGAGATGACTCTTGAGGATGCGCAGTGCGTTCTGGCGGTTTTCAAGCTGCGAGCGGCTCTCCGTGTTCTCCACCACTATGCCGGTGGGGATGTGCCGCACGCGGACTCCCGTCTCCACCTTGTTCACATTCTGTCCGCCCGCGCCGCTGCTGCGGTAGGTGTCCCACTCCAGGTCGGAGGGGTTTATCTCGATTTCTATCGAATCATCCACCAAGGGATACACAAACACCGACGAGAATGTGGTCTGACGCTTGCCCTGGGCATTGAACGGAGAAATCCGCACCAGACGGTGCACGCCGCTCTCCCCTTTGAGGTAGCCGTAGGCATAGTCCCCCTCGATTTCGAGTGTGACCGACTTTATGCCGACCTCCTCCCCCTCCAGCACATCGGCCACGGTGACCTTATAGCCGCCGCGCTCCGCCCAGCGGGTATACATCCGCATCAGCATCGCGCTCCAGTCGTTGGCCTCGGTGCCGCCCGCGCCGCTGTTTATCTTGAGTATCGCCCCGAGGCTGTCCCCTTCGGCGGAGAGCATATTGCGCATCTCCAGATTCTCCACCTCCTGTACGAGGGAGGCGTAGGCGGCATCCGCATCGGCTGCGGCGTCCTCGCCAAAGTCCATTAGCACCTCCAGGTCGGCCAGCAGCGACTCAGCCCTGGCATAGCCGTCGGTCCAGAACTTGATGGACGAAATCGTCTTCTGGGTCTTCTCCGCAGCTGAGGGGTCTTCCCAGAAACCGGCCTCCAATGTGGTCTGATACAGCTGCTGCTGCCTCTCTAATTTGCCGGGGATGTCAAAGATACCTCCCCAACGTCTTCAACCGCTGTGCGATTTTACTAACCTCGTCTGATGTTATCATAAAACGCCTTTATCTGTTCGTATGAATATCCGCGGCTTTCTCCGTAGCGGAGCAGTTTTGCAAAGGGCTCCTGTCCTTCGCCCCCTATGGTGCGCCACTTTGCCGCAAGCAGGCTCTGCATCCTGGAGTGGGCCCCGGCCTGATCGATGCTCTGCAGCGCGCCGTCTATCGTCTCCCTGTCGAGACCCTTGATAGAGAGGGCGTAGCGTATCTTACGCTCTCCCCACCCCTGAAGGGTGCTCTTGTCCCGCGCAAAAAAGGCCGCGTATCTGTTCTCGTCTATATATTTATTAAGGCAAAGGTAGGAAATAATGGCATCGCAATCAATATCCTCCCCACCCGCGCAGGAGGCTATCTTGGCGGCGATATCCTTCTTGCAGTACTCTCTCGCGCTGCAGAGGCGCGCCATCCTCCCGCATATCTTCTTCTCGGCGTCGTTCATTGCGGAGCGCCGTTTAGAACCAGAAGCCGAGGCTTGCATAGAAGCCCACTCCGGGATGGTGCGAATTCCAGTTGATGTTCACCTCCAGCGGGCCGGTCCTCAGGTCATAGGCATAGCCCGCACGCAGACCCGTTATGCCGCCATCGTCGACAAAACCACGCAGGTCGCCGCCGCTGCGCGCATAATTGCCGGTGAGCATCAGATAGTGGCTCTCGAATATTTCATAGCGCAGGTCCAGACCCGCCACGGCCACAAACGGCTCGGCCGCAATCACTCCCGTGCTGCCGTAGAAGGGGATCTGCTGCTCCGTGTAGCGCCCCGCCTGGTTGCCGCCGATGCAGTTCATCATGGCCACAGGTATATCATCGCCGACGATTATGCGCGAATGCACAAAGGGGGTGAAGGCGAACCTGCTCCCGATGGAGCCCACATATTGGGCGGAGAGCGATGCCGCAAGCAGCGGCGAGCTGTCGGCAGACTGGTCGTCGAGATCCGCCACATCGCTTATATCTGTGAGATATACCGCGTTAAAGCCGAGTTTCGCCCCTTTTGTGGGGAACCAGGCGCTGTTCTGCGTGTCCACGCCCAGTTTTACAAACGGGCCGAAGAAGGCGGTGCGGCTGTCATCGGTGTTGTAGACATCAGGCACGTTGGCGTTGCTCAGAGCAGTGCGGTAATAATAGAGCCGGGCGTCCAGTCCCGCCTCCACCTTCAGCTTGCGCAGGTTGCCGCTGGCCAGCGAAAGGTCCACATTGTTCTGCAGATAATCGATCAGGTGGTACTTTCTCTTGTCCTGCGAGTAGAGCGGCAGGGCGCTGTGGCGCATTCTGTAGCTCGCCTCGAAACCGGCGAAGTTGGACCCGACATAAGAGTATTCAGCCTGGAGCTGATAATAGTTAGCCAGCCGGGCCGAGAGCCCGAACCGGCTGCCGTACAAGCTGTTGTAGTTGAGCCCCAGATCCACCAGGATGGAAGATATCTCCTCCGTGTCAAACCTGAGCCCCAGCCCCAGCCGGTTGTTGCGGTTGGGCACCAGAGTCATCACCAGGCCGAAGGGGGACTGGTTACCTTCCAGGCTGTACACCACTGAGTTATATGCATTTGTGCCATAGATGCCGTCCACAGCTCTCTCTATGTCGGATATGGAGATGCCGCGGCAGGTGTCGAGGTGGAATTTCTTGCGCAGCAGCGCCTCCTCCTTGGCACCCACCCCCACAAAGCGGATGGAAGAGAGCACTATGGTGTCGCTGACCTTGGTGGCCTTTAACGCCTCGTGCGCGGCCGGCTGCGGCCCCACAAAGCTCTCGTTGCCCTCCTTCTCTTTCTGCGATAGCCACTTCTTGAGCTCCAGCAGCTGGGGCACCGCCTGGCGGGCGGCCTTCTCGCCGTTGTCTATGAGGCGGCGCAGGCTCTTGTTGTCAAAGCTCATCGTGCCGTAATTCTCTATGTCGGGCTGAATCAGTATGTCGGTGTCTTCCAAGGCGTTGCTTGTTTTGGCGGTCATTGCCACCGTTATCACCTTGGAGAGCATGTCGGCCACGTTGTTGTAGTCTATCTTGCTGCCGTCGCTGGGGGTCTTGACCCCTATCACTACGTCGGCCCCCATCGCGCGGGCCACATCCACCGGATAGTTGTTGCGCAGGCCGCCGTCCACCAGCACCATTCCGTCGGTCTTGACGGGAGGGAACACCCCGGGGATGGCCATCGAGGCCCTGAGCGCTATGGGCAGGATGCCTTTGTTGAACACAATCTCCTTACCCGAAACTATATCCACCGCCACACAGGCGTAGGGAATCGGAAATTTGGAAAAGTCGCTCTCCTCGTGGTATCCCATCGTGCATTCGGAGAGCAGGCTGTAGATTTTCTGCCCGCCCATGAGGCCCATCGGGAGCAGCCCGCTGCTGGAACCCTCTGGGGCCAGACGCAGATTCTCGTGATTGTCCCGCTCCGCAGAAAGGGCGTCGGCCGTTTCCGTCGCGATGGGGTTCTCGCGCCGCAGGGCGCCGTTCCAATCGAAGCCGAAGGGAATCTGCACCAGATATTTGGACTCCGCCGTCTTCTGCTCGTATGAGAGGCTTTCGCGCTTGGATGTGCCCGTAATCACATATTCCCAGTCCTGCGACACTATTATCGAATCCAGCTCCGATGCGGAGTGCCCCACTGCATACAGGCCTCCCACCAGGGCGCCCATACTGGTGCCGGTGATGATGTCGATGGGGATGTCATACTCCTCGAGCACCTTGAGGACTCCGACGTGCGCCGCCCCCTTGGCCCCGCCGCCGCTGAGCACCACGGCCACCTTGGGCCGCTGGGCATAGGCCTGCGCCGCCACAAAAAAGCAGAGCGCGGCCGCCGCGAAAAATCTAAGCTTCTTCATTTTTCGAGTTTTTTTAGTTTTGTGAGTTTTTACCTGCCAGAAGGCCGCAGGCAGCCATTATGTCCTCCCCTCGGGAGGCGCGTATAGTAGTGGTGACCCCGGCGGCCAGAAGCCGCGACTGAAAAGCCTCCATAATCTTCTCCCCGCCGCTGGAATAGGGCGAGCCGGGTATCTTGTGGAACCGGATCAGGTTGACTCTGCACTCCAGGCCCGCGAGCAGGCGGGCGAGGGCGTCGGCGTGATGTTTTGAATCGTTGAGCCCGGCAAACATTATATATTCGAATGTAACCCTCCTCTGCCCCGTGAAGTCGTATTGCCGCACCAGAGACAACACCTGCTCCAGAGGATACCGCCCCTCCACCGGCATCAGCGCCAGCCGCTCGGAGTGGATGGGGTTGTGCAGGCTCACCGCAAGGTGGCAGCCTGTGTTATCCAGAAAATCCTTGAGCGTGGCCATATCGCCCACGGTGGAGAGGGTTATACGCTTGGGACTCCAGCCGAATCCCCAGTCGGCGCATAGAATCTCCAGCGCCGCCTTCACGTTGTCCCAGTTGTCGAGCGGCTCTCCCATCCCCATAAACACCGCATTGGTGAGCTTTTCCGACTCCTCCACATCCATGAACTGCGCTATGATTTCGCGCGTGGACAGATTGCCGTGGAAGCCCTGGCGCCCTGTCATGCAGAACACGCAGCCCATCTTGCACCCCGCCTGCGAAGAGACGCACAGCGTGGCGCGGTCGCGCTCGGGAATCATCACGGTCTCGATGTATTGCCCTTGGCGCACCGCCCCGAAGGCATATTTGCGGGTGCCGTCGGCAGATGTCTGCACGTCGGCAGGGGCGATGTGCCCCACTTCGTACTCAGCGGAGAGCCTCCCGCGGGTTTCCTTGGAGAGATTGGTCATCTCGGCGATGCTCTTCACCCGCTTTTTGTAAAGCCAATCCGCCAGCTGCGAAGCCACATAACTCTTGAGGCCCAGTCCGCTGCAGAGACTCTTGAGCTCAGGGAGCGTCATACCTAAAAGAAATTGCGCCATTTCCATCCAGTTTTGGGCAAAAGTAGTAAGAAAATGATTAAGTTTGCCTTATGAATCACGCCGAGAAAGAAGAAATAATACGCAGAAGCTTCCGCCGCAAGTGGTGGAACGATGTCAAGACCGCCGACTCGTGGTCTGTGTTCAAGATAATGTCGGAATTCGTGCAGAGCTTCGACAAGCTCTCGCAGATCGGGCCGTGCGTGGCCATATTCGGCTCCGCCCGCACCAGGCCAGAAGACGAATACTACAAGGCGGCCGAAGAAATCGCCTTCAAACTGACCCGTCTGGGCTTCGGCATCATCACAGGCGGCGGCCCCGGCATTATGGAGGCGGGCAACAAGGGGGCTGCGGCCGAGGGAGGCGCCAGCGTAGGCCTGTGCATCAACCTACCCAACGAGCAGAGCCCCAACATATATATCGACCCCGACAAACTGGTCAATTACGACTACTTTTTCGTGCGCAAGACCATCTTTATGAAGTTTTCGCAGGGATACATCGCGATGCCCGGCGGATTCGGCACCCTGGACGAGCTCAGCGAGGCGCTGACCCTGATCCAGACCGACAAGATGGTCTCATTTCCCGTGGTGCTCTACGGCAAAAGCTACTGGCAGGGTCTTCTGGACTGGTTTAGAGACACACTGCTGGAGCACAATATGATAAGCGAAGGCGACCTGGACCTCTTCCACGTGGTGGACACCCCCGATGAGGCGGTGGCCGTCATCAAGGAGTTCTACGATAAATATGCCCCCAAACCTAATTTCTAACATATTAAAACAACCTGAAACACAAACTATTATGGCTAAAGAAGAGATGAATCAAGCCGTGTCGAACGAAGAGAAGCTCAAAGCGTTGAAGGCGACGATTTCCAAAATCGAGAAGGATTATGGCAAGGGCTCAATTATGAAGTTGGGAGACCAGCCGGATAGCTCTGTTTCTGTGATTCCGTCGGGGTCCATCGCATTGGACCACGCCCTCGGAATCGGCGGATACCCCCGCGGACGCGTAATCGAGATTTACGGCCCTGAATCCAGCGGCAAGACCACCCTGGCGATACACGCCATCGCAGAGGCGCAGAAGGCGGGCGGAATCGCCGCCATCATCGACGCCGAGCACGCGTTCGACCGCACCTATGCAAAGAATCTGGGAGTGAATGTGGACACTCTGCTCATTTCGCAGCCCGACAACGGCGAGCAGGCGCTCGAAATCGCCGACAACCTGATCCGCAGCGGCGCCATCGACATCATAGTGATAGACTCGGTGGCGGCCCTCACCCCCAAGGCTGAAATCGAGGGGGAGATGGGCGACAACAAGGTCGGTCTGCAGGCAAGGCTTATGAGCCAGGCACTGCGCAAGCTCACCGCAAACATTTCCAAGACCAATACCTGCTGCATCTTCATCAACCAGCTGCGCGAGAAGATCGGCATAATGTTCGGCAACCCCGAAACCACCACCGGCGGCAACGCCCTCAAGTTCTACGCATCGGTGCGCATCGATGTGCGCAAGGTGACCCAGATCAAGGACGGCGACGAGGCCACCGGCAACCGCACCCGCGCCAAGGTCGTCAAGAACAAGATGGCGCCCCCCTTCCGCAAGGCGGAGTTCGACATCGTGTTCGGTGAAGGCATCTGCAAGATAGGCGAGATCGTGGACCTCGCCGTGGATTTTGACATAATCCACAAGAGCGGCTCCTGGTTCAGCTATGGAGAAAACAAGATAGGTCAGGGGCGCGACGCCGTGCTGCAGGTGCTGCGCGACAATCCCGAATTCTGCGACGAGGTAGAGGCCAAGGTACGCGAGGCGCTCGCCGCCGCAAAAGATTAGCGCGGTATGGCCGACGGCGAAGATCTCGTAACGGTCCACGCGGGGTTCCCGTCCCCTGCGGAAGACTTTATGGATGTAGCCCTCGATCTCAACAAGGAACTTGTACGGAACCCCTCTTCTACCTTCTTTGCAAGGGTGAAGGGGGTTTCTATGATAGAGGACGGCATCGGCGACGGCGATATGCTCATAATCGACAAAAGCGTGGAGCCCTACGACGGCTGCCTGGCGGTCTGCTTTGTGGACGGGGAGTTCACCCTCAAGCGCTATCGCAATATGGGCGATTATGCCCTGCTGATGCCGGCCAATAAAGATTACAAGCCCATCCGGGTGGATGCCGACAACCAGTTCGCGGTGTGGGGGGTGGTGCGCTACCTCATCAAGAAGGTTTAGCTTTCCGATGGCTTTTATTGCATTGTGCGACTGCAACAATTTTTTTGTTAGTTGCGAGCGGGTGTTCCGCCCCGACCTTGAGGGGCGGCCGGTGGTCGTGCTCTCCAACAACGACGGCTGCATCGTGGCCCGCAGCAACGAGGCCAAGGCGCTGGGCATCAAGATGGGCACCCCGCTGTTCCAGGTACGCGACCTGGTCAGGCGGGAGAATGTCGCCGTGTTCTCTTCCAACTATCAGCTCTACGGCGATATGAGCGCGCGGGTGATGAACATACTGCGCGCCGCCGTGCCCGACATCGAGGTTTACTCCATCGACGAAGCCTTTATGGACCTTGCAGAGTTCCCGCTGGAGACTCTTGTGGACTTTGCCCGCAACCTGTCGGCCCGCATCCGGCGGGATGTGGGCATACCGGTGAGCATCGGCGTCTCCCCCACCAAGACCCTCGCCAAAATAGCCAGCAAGCTCTGCAAGCAATACCCGGCGCTCAAGGGGGGCTGTCTTATGTACCGGCAGCAGGATGTGGAGAAGGTGCTCTCGCGCTTCCCGGTGAGGGACATCTGGGGCATCGGCCGCCAGAGCGCCGCAAAGCTGCAGGCGATGGGCGCCGGCTGTGCGCTGGACTTCTACCGCCTGCCGCAGGAGACGGTGGATCTGCATTTCTGCGTGAGCGGAGTGCGCACCTGGAAGGAACTGCACGGGATCCGCTGCATATCGTTTGAAGATGTCAGGCCCGAGCGGCAGAGCGTGTGCATTTCGCGCTCCTTCGCCAAGGAAATGACCACCTTGGACGCCCTTGAGGCGGCCATCGCCACCTTCACCTGCAAGATGGCAGAAAAACTGCGGCGGGAGGGGCTTTGCGCCCAGCAGATAAGCGTGTTCATACTCACCAACCGTTTCCGCGAAGACAGCCCGCAAAGCTATCAGGTGGGCAACGCTGTGTTCGAAGTCGCCACCGACGACACGCTGGAACTCTCACAGCGGGCCGCACAATGCCTGGGGAGCATCTTCCGCCCGGGCTTCGGCTACAAGCGGGCGGGCGTGATGGCCACGCGGATAGTGCCTCGGCGGGGGGCGCAGACCTCTATGCTGGACACTCTGGACCGCAGCCGGCGCGCCAGTCTGATGGAGGCCATCGATGCCATCAACTCCGCAGAAGGAGGCGGCACGGTGCGCCTCGCCGCCCAGGGGACGATGGATCAGTTCTCTTCCCGGACAATGAGCTCGCGGCGCTACACCACAAACTGGGACGAAATAATGGAGGTCAAATGTTAGGATCTATCCCCCGATGCCAGAATTGCGGGGTAATGTCCACACGGCGGCCGCTCTCCACCTTGTAGAGACGCTGGTTGGTAGTGGGACTGTTGAGCGGCCCGAGCTTCTCTATGTAAGGGCCCAGCTTGATATAGTGGAACACCCGCCAGTAGGTTGACGGAACCTCGCCGCGCCCCGAATAGAGAGCTATGGCCATCTCGGGGTAATTGTCTCTGATATGCCAGGCAAGATCCAGAAAGGCGCCGTCGTCCTGCCCCTCCCCGAAAAAAAGAAAGCAGTTGACCCCGAAGTTGTCGGCTATCATCCCGTCTATAATCTCCGGGGTGAGTTCCTCCCCCACATTACTCTGCAGAAAAGGGGAGTGGCAGCCCGGGCAGCGCAGCGGGCAATTGCTGACATCCACGGCAAGAGATACCTTGCCGGGTATCTCTTCCAACACCACAGATGTCGCCTGTGGAATATATCTTATCACTTTCTACTCCTCTTCTATTGAAGTGGGGACCTCCTTGGGATTGTAGTAGCGGGCCCCGGCCTCGGTCTGGCGCATCTCGCTGAATGCGGACACGCGCTTCAGATAGCCTATGACGCGGGTAAGGTAGTCCAGATTTTCACTGCCGCACTTGGGGCACTTGTGCAGGGTGTCCTTGCTTATGTAGCCGCAGTCGTTGCACACCGTGTTGCGGCAGTTGAAGGTGAAGTAGTTTGTGCCGTAGTGCGCCGCCACGTTAAGCAGCTGGCGGTACTGCTCGAAGCTCAGGTGCTCCTCTATATTCATATGCAGCGCGCTGCCGCCGTCGAGATACTTCACGAAGTCCTCTCCGTGCAGCTTGAACTTGTCTATCATCGACAGGCCCGCATCCTCCGGGTTGTAGAAATAGGAGCTGTACATATTGTGCTTGGGACTCACAAAGTAGCCGTCGCGCTTGTCCCACCTGTAGTTCTTGCCCGAGAGGTTCTCGCCGGGCACGAACTCGGTGTTGAACATCGTCTCCTTGGTGCGATCCTTTCTGTTGGTCATGTTGATGGTCTCCAGCATCATATTCACAAAGTCGCGGTAGTCGTTGTTGGGAGAAACCTCTATGCCCAGGAACTCTGCGGCATCGGTGAGGCCGTTGACTCCCACCGTGAGGTACTGCTTGTCCATCGAGATGAAATTGGCGCGGTAAACATCCAGCATATCGGCCTTCAGAAAGTCCTTTATTATCTCGTTAAAGGCGGTCTGGTATTTGTGCACCGCCTCGGTCTCGTCTATCACCTCCTCGCGGATGTACTGATACAGCTTGCTGCGGTCGTACTCGTTCACGCTCAAGGCCACCCCACGCTTCATCTCAAGGCGCTTCTCATTCTTGAAATACTTGCGGGCGGCATTCTGCACCAGACGGTTGAGGTTGATGGTCATCACCGACTTGGAGCCGGTGGCCACCGATGCCGTGCCCATCGAATACTGGTGGGTGGTGTGGTTGTGGCCGTCCTCCTTCTGAATCTCGTTGCGAAGGCGGCAGCAGCTCGCCAGGCTGTCGGGAGAGTTGGATATGTAGCAGAAGAAGCTGTGCCCTTTGGCCCACATCCGGGAGGTGAAGTCTGCATACTCCTTGTCGGCGTAGTCATTGGCGCCGTCGGTGAGCAGTGCCATAGTCTCCACGGGGAAGGTGAGGACATAGTGGTTGCGCTCTTCGTTGAACCAGTTCATAAAGTGCTTCTGCAGCCAGCTCAGGGTCTCCCACACAGGAGCCGTGCCGTCGGGGAAGCGGAAGTCGCCGAACACCCCTTCGAAATAGGGCTTGTCAAAGTAGCTGATGTTCCAGAACACCGTCTGGTAGCCGCGGTTGCCGGCGGGCATATTCATCGAGTGCACCACCTGCTGGAAATAGTTGTCGATGACCTTGACCAGCGTGCGCTGCTTGAGGTTGTTCTCCACCACCGAATCCAGGCGCGAGAGGTAGTCGTCGCCATAATCCCTGCGCAGAAAGTAGTCGAAATACATCAGGAACTCCGGCGTGGCCACGGCCCCCATGAACTGGCTGCTGACCGAATAGACCAGATTGATGAACTCGCCGCAGAACGACTTGAGATCGGTGGGGGCCACCGACACGCCGCCCAGCTCGCGCAGGCCGCTTTCCAGGAAGGGATACATCGTGATGGCCACGCAGTAGGGATAGCCCGGGGTGCCGCTTTCGTCGTGCTTGTAGAGGACGTGGCTCTCCAGATCGGCCACATAGCGGTCTGCCAAAGCGCGGCCGTAGAGCGACTTTATCTTGTCGCGCATAATGTAGCGGTTCTGCTTGATGTTGTTCTCCTTGTAGAGTTCCTGCCCCAGAGTCACGATGTTCTTGTGGGTTATGTTGGCGTTGGCGTCGAACTTGGAGCCGGTGGCGGCGTTCGAGGCCTTGATGTAGTCTTTGATGAAGTCGCGCTTCTTGCGCAGGTCAAGACCCGAATCAAAGCGCTCGATATATTCGAGCGCCGCCTTCTTGTTGATGGACATCAGCGACTCCACCACCTGACGGCGGATCTCCTGGCTGGAGATCTTGTCGTATATATATAGGTTGTCCGTGATGGATACGACCACCTCCTCGGGGCAGTTCTGCCCTGTGGCCATATATGCCTGACGTATACCCTTCTTTAGCTTTTCGTTGTCGAATTCCTCGTAAGTGCCGTTGGTCTTTCTGACATCCATATTATTTTGGTTTTGAAGAAGTTACGATTTTAAAAAACGGGGTGAAAAAAGTGCGGACCACAACCGTGGCAGTCCGCGCCTTCTATCGTTTCGAATGTAAAGTTGCGAAATCTATTCCGCCCCGCGAAACATTTTTCGCATTAAGTTTTCAACGGAGTTTTAACAACACTCCGGCCCCCTTGTAAAAAGCGCCCGGCAGGTACTCTGCCGGGCGCTTTGGCTGCTCCTCATCTAGGACTTGAACCTAGGACCCCCTGATTAACAGTCAGGTGCTCTAACCAACT
>CAVLDO010000007.1:0-86344 GCA_963662035.1 Bacteroidaceae bacterium
AAATGGGGCTCCACTGGCACGGAGCCAGGCGAAACTCCCAGGCCGTGCCCGCAACGGGCCTCCACGGGCACGGAACGCGGCGAAAACCCCAGACCGTGCCCGTAACGGGCCTCCTCGGGCACGGAGCGCAGCGAAATTCCCTGGCCGTGCCCGAAATGGGGCTCCACTGGCACGGAGCCAGGCGAAACTCCCAGGCCGTGCCCGCAACGGGCCTCCACGGGCACGGAACGCGGCGAAAACCCCAGACCGTGCCCGTAACGGGCCTCCTCGGGCACGGAGCGCAGCGAAATTCCCTGGCCGTGCCCGAAATGGGGCTCCACTGGCACGGAGCCAGGCGAAACTCCCAGGCCGTGCCCGCAACAAGGCTCCTCGGGCACGGGACGCGGCGAAACTCCCAGGCCGTGCCCAAAACAGGGCTCCACAGGCACGGGACGCGGCGAAATTCCCAGGCCGTGCCCGAAACGGCACTCCTCGGGCACGGGACGCGGCGAAATTCCCAGGCCGTGCCCGAAACGGCGCTCCACAGGCACTGGGTGACACTCATTTGCCGGATGTTGTTCTGCCCGGAAAGTTTTCGGGTTCACGCCTGGCTCAATAGTGTTTTATGTTCTCGGCACCAAGCTCAAAGCTGATCAGCACCGGCAGATGGTCGCTTGCGCCGCCATTATATCGCGGGCCGATGTTGGTGCGGCGGGGTTTGCGTCCAAGATAGGCCTTGTCCTCTTCCAGCAGAAAGTCGGGGGTGTAGAGCCGGGCGCACCTGGCAACAGGCAGTGCTGCGGGCGAGACCAGCACCTGGTCTATCATCTCCCATGCTCCGTGGAACTTGATGCTGCCAGGCAGGTCTGCCGTGAGGTTCGTGAGCTGAAACCGGCGGCAGAGCCCCGTTACGGCAGGTGAATCTGGGGTGTCGTTGAAGTCGCCCATAACCAGCACCGACGCACTGCCGCAAGCTGCAAAGAGAGAGTCCAGCGCCTCGGCAAGAGCATCGGCAACTGCCTGCCGCTTGGGAGCCGACTCGCGCGCGCCGCCATATTTCGACGGCCAGTGGTTCAGAAAGATGTGCAGGGTATCGCCTAAATCTCCCCCAGCCCCGACACCTTTGCAATGAACCGCTACGTTGTCGCCAGTTTCGATCCTGCCACGGGAACCCGCCACAGAATCGCTCCCAGCCCCGATCCCTCTATGGGGGCCCTCCACGGTGTCGCCCACAGAGCCACCTTCTGCCAAGTCCTTTACACCAGCAGCTACGCCTATAGCAGCTGAGCTGCCTCCGGAGTTTTCCCTGACTTCGGAAGCGTTACGGGGGACCACCACGGGGCAGCCCCCGGCACTGCCCACTCCGCGATGAACCACCACGGAGCCTGCGGTGGTCGCCTCAGGCCCAGCAGCGGCCGTAACCGGTCCCGCACCAGCATCAACAGCCCCAGCATCAACAGACCCAGCATCGACAACACCCCCATCGATGACACCGGTGCGCAATTCAGCCCCGTCACGTCCCTCATCGCAACCCTCTTCACAACTTCCGGCACAGCTCCCAGCGCAACCCTCGTCACAACCCTCATCGCAACTTCCGGCACAGCTCCCAGCGCAACCATCGCCGCAACCCTCATCGCAACCATCGTCACGCTCCCTGGCGCAGCCATCGCCGGCTCCTCCGGCACAGCCCACTCCGCGATGATCCACCACGGGGTCGTCACCCCCGAAGCCGACCCAGCCCCCGGCAGTATCCTCCCCGCCCCGGGCGCCCTCTGGCGCCCCGCGCCGGAGCACCTCTTCATCCCAGAGCACCACCCCATCCCGGAGCTCCACCCCATCTCGGAGCACCGCCCCGCGCCGCAGGAGCACCACCTCGGCGTAGAGTATGTCGCGGGTGGCAAACTGCTCTATGGTGATGAAGCGGCTGTGCAGCAGGCGCACCCGCCGCCCGTCGTAGAGCAGCGCCACATCAATTCCGCGCGGGTCGCGCCCCTCGCGGTGCAGTGCCCTGTAGCCGCACTTGGCCAGCGGCGTGCTCTGCAGCAGATTGTCCAGCACATAGCGGTTCTCCACCTCGCAAAGCCCCACGATGCAGGGAAGCTCCCCGCCGAAACTCTCTGCAGAGGCGATTATGGTTTTTGCAATCAGATTCCGCTTGGCCTCGAACTTGCGCCGCGTCCAGCGATAGTCGCCGCGCGGGGTAAAAGGGTCGTCTGCAGTAAGCGGGTCGTTGTAAGTGTCAAAAAAATTCTCGATGTTCCAGCACATCACCTGGGCGTTGAGCCCCGTCGCCGCCAGAAAGGCAGCCGCCACCGCACATATCTTCTTCATAGAGGCAAGTTAGCCAAAATTTGAGTATATTTGCATCCAATTTTCTAAAAATCAAGCGAAATGTCTCTAAAATGCGGCATAGTGGGTCTTCCCAACGTGGGCAAGTCCACCCTTTTCAACTGTATAAGCACCTCCAAAGCCCAGAGCGCCAACTTCCCGTTCTGCACCATAGAACCCAACATCGGCAGCTGCAACGTCCCCGATGAGCGGCTCGCGGTGCTTGAGAATCTGGTGCATCCGCGCCGCGTGGTGCCCGCCACGGTGGAGATTGTGGACATAGCCGGCCTGGTGCGTGGAGCCAGCCGAGGCGAGGGTCTGGGCAACCAGTTCCTGGCCAACATACGCGAAACCGACGCGATTGTGCACGTGCTCCGCTGCTTCGACGACGACAACATATCCCACGTAGACGGCAGCATAGACCCCGTGCGCGACAAGGAGATAGTGGATCTGGAGCTGCAGATCAAGGATCTGGAGACGGTTAACTCCCGTTTGGAGAAGCTGCGCAAGCAGGCCAACGTGGGGGGCGACAAAACCGCCAAGAAGGCGGTGGAGATGCTCTCCAAGTACAAGGCGGTGCTGGAGGCGGGGCGCAATGCGCGCGAAGTGGTGCCGGAGAACCCCGACGAAGAGCATCTGGCCAAGGAGTTCTGCCTGCTGACCTGCAAGCCTGTGCTCTATGTCTGCAATGTAGACGAGAATTCTGCCAAGACAGGCAACCGCTACACAGAGGCGGTGGCAGAAGCCATAAAGAGCGAAGATGCCGGAATGCTGATAATCGCCGCCAAGATCGAGAGCGAGATAGCCGAGCTTGAGACCTACGACGAGCGGCAGATGTTCCTGAGCGAGATAGGGCTGGAGCGCAGCGGCGTGGAGCGCCTGATTCAGGCCGCCTACGACCTGCTGGGGCTGCAGACCTACTTCACCGTGGGCGAACCCGAGGTGCGCGCCTGGACCATCCGCAAGGGGGACAAGGCCCCCCGCGCCGCCGGAGTCATCCACACCGACTTCGAGCGGGGCTTCATCCGCGCCGAGGTCATCAAATACGGCGACTTCGTAGCTCTGGGCAGCGAATCGGCCTGCCGAGCCGCCGGCAAACTGGGCAGCGAGGGCAAGGAATACACGGTGCAGGACGGCGACATAATGCACTTCCTCTTTAATGTTTAAAATCACAAAACAGCCGGGAGCTGTTCGAAAGGGTTCCAGAAGTTTATTCTGCGGGATTTTCGAGACAGTTTCATCTTAAGGAAGAGGGTGCAAAAGCCACGTAACCGATGAGAAAGATGAAAATGGCCGGAAAGGCCGCGTAAGAAACAACAGAAATTATTACAAAACTCTCTTATATGTATAGAACTCACACCTGCGGCGAACTCAGGCTTTCTGACGCCGGCAAACAGGTAACTCTGGCCGGCTGGGTCCAGAGAATCCGCAAAATGGGCGGAATGACCTTCATAGACCTGCGTGACCGCTACGGCATCACGCAGCTTGTTGTGGACGATGCCTCCGGTGCCTCCGTAAAGGAAAACCTCGCAAAACTGGGCCGCGAGGCTGTGATCCAGGCCGTGGGCAAGGTGGCCGAGCGCCAGAGCAAGAACTCCAGGATAGAGACGGGCGACATAGAGATAATCCTCTCTGCAATCAACATCCTGAACCTCTCCGCCACCCCGCCTTTCACAATCGAAGACAATAGCGACGGCGGCGATGAGCTCCGCGCCAGATACCGCTACCTGGATCTGCGCCGCAACCCGCTCAAAAACGCGCTGATGCTGCGCCACAGAATAGCCCACGAAGTGCGCAATTATCTTGACGCCAACAACTTCCTTGAAATCGAGACCCCTTATCTTATAAAATCGACCCCGGAGGGGGCCCGCGACTTCGTGGTTCCCAGCCGTATGAACCCCGGCGAGTTCTACGCCCTGCCGCAGAGTCCGCAGACCTTCAAGCAGCTGCTGATGGTGGCCGGTTACGACCGCTACTTCCAGATTGTGCGCTGCTTCCGCGACGAGGATCTGCGCGCCGACCGCCAGCCCGAGTTCACCCAGATCGACTGCGAGATGAGCTTTGTGGAGCAGGAGGATGTGCTGAACACCTTCGAGGGTATGATGCGCACCCTTTTCAAGAATGTCCTGAATGTGGACATCGCCCCCAAGCTGCCACGCATCACCTGGTATGAGGCTATGGATCGCTACGGCAGCGACAAGCCCGACATCCGCTTCGGGATGGAAATCCACGACATCACCTCCCTGGTGCAGGGGCACGGCTTCTCGGTGTTCGACAGCGTGGAGTATGTGGGAGCTATTGCGGTTCCTGGCGCCGCCGGCTACACCCGCAAGCAGACCGACGAACTCACCGAGTGGGTCAAGCGCCCGCAGGTAGGCGCCAAGGGGCTGGTTTACATAAAGCTTGGCGAAGACGGCGGCATAAAATCGTCTGTCGATAAATTCTACACTGCGGAGCAGCTGCAGGCCGTAGCCGATGCTATGGGCGCCTCCAAGGGCGACCTGCTGCTGGTGCTCTGCGGCCCGCGCCGCAAGACCCAGACAATGCTGGGAGTGCTCCGCATAGAGATGGGCGGCCGCCTGGGCCTGCGCCGTCCCGATGATTTCGCCCCCCTCTGGGTTGTGGATTTCCCGCTGCTGGAGTGGAGCGAGGAGGACGGCCGCTTCTACGCGATGCACCACCCCTTCACCGCCCCCAAGCCGGAGCATCTGGACCTCTTCTACAGCAACAAAAAGGAGGATCTGGAGAGAGTCTGCGCCAACGCCTACGATTTCGTGCTCAACGGCACCGAACTGGGCGGCGGCAGCATCCGTATCCACGAGGCAGCCGTGCAGCAGCGGATGTTCGAGGTTCTTGGCATCAGCAAGGAGGATGCCGACTACAAGTTCGGCTTCATAATCAACGCCTTCAAGTTCGGTGCCCCGCCTCACGGAGGCCTCGCGTTCGGCTTTGACCGCGTCTGCGCCCTCTTCGGCGGGCAGGAGAGCATCCGCGACTTCATTGCCTTCCCCAAGAACAATATGGGCCGCGATATGATGATAGACGCCCCCAGTAAGATAGACGTGGTGCAGATGGACGAACTTTTCCTCAGGAGCACCGCGCCCGCAAGGGAATAGCTATGCAGAAAGAAATAGAGCAGATACTCTCGCAGGTGCAGCACCCCGCCGAGGGGCGCGATATAGTCTCGCTGGGGATGGTGGAGAACATCCACTCCAGCGAAAGCACCATCAAGTTCAACCTCGTGTTCCCGCGCAAGGACCCCCTCTCGGCCAGCATCAAGGAGGCGTGCCGCGAGGCCCTCGCCGCCCGCTTTCCCGGCTACAGAATCTCCATTCTGGAGCTGGTGCGCGCCGGAAAGCCCGCCAAGGCCCTGACCCCCGACCCCGACACCGGGAATCTCTCGCAGGTGGGCAGCGTGATAGCGGTGGCCAGCGGCAAAGGGGGCGTGGGCAAATCTATGGTGGCGGTGAATCTGGCCATAACCCTCGCCCGCAAGGGCTACAGGGTGGGTGTGGCCGACGCCGACATCTACGGCCCCTCCATCCCCAAGATGACCGGCACCGAGGGTGTGCAGCCCGAGGCGGAAATCGACGGCGAAAAGCAGCTGCTCCTGCCCGTGGAAAAATATGGGGTCAAGTGGATGTCCATCGGCTATTTCGCCCCCCCTGCCCAGGCTCTGGTATGGCGCGGCCCTATGGCCTCCAACGCCCTGCGGCAGATGATTCTGCAGGTCAAGTGGGGCTCTTTGGACTTTCTGCTGATAGATATGCCCCCAGGCACCGGAGACATCCAGATTTCGCTGGTTAACGACATCCCGCTGGACGGGGTGTTTGTGGTCACCACCCCGCAGAAGGTGGCTCTCGCCGATGTGGAGAAGAGCATCGATATGTTCCTCAACCCCAAGATAGGCAAGCACATCTTCGGCATCATAGAGAATATGTCCTGGTTCACCCCGGCGGAGCTGCCCGACCATAAATATTACATTTTCGGGCAGGGCGGAGCCCAAACTCTGGCCGACAAGTACCACCTGCCGCTGATTGCACAAATCCCCATTGTGGAGAGCATCTGCGCCGACAGCGACTCCGGAAGCCCCGCCGCACTGCACGACGGAGCAGTTTTCAGCGCGCTTAGCAACATTTTCTAACCGATTTTTTTGAAATAACGGGAAATACTTATATCTTTGCCGCGCTAAAGCACTGAGATATGGTGTAATGGTAGCACAAAAGATTCTGGCTCTTTCGGTTCGGGTTCGAGTCCTGATATCTCAACTGGGCAAAAGCTCCGCGAGTTTCGCGGGGCTTTTTTTATGCCTGTGCGGGAAAAACCGCGTTTGTGAGCTCTATGAAATCCTCCACCGAGAGCTGCTCGGGGCGCAGTCCGGCAAACTTCTCCGGCAGATTGTCGCACAGCGGCCGCAGCGAATTGCGCAAAGTCTTGCGCCGCTGCCCGAAAGAGGTCTTCACCACCTGACGCAGGCTCTGAGCATCGCACCCGAGACTCGTGCGACCGTTTCTGCGCATCCTTATCACCGCCGATTTCACCTTGGGCGGCGGTATGAATTCGTTCTCGTCCACTGTAAAGAGGTATTCTACATCATACCAGGCCTGCAGCAGCACCGAGAGTATGCCGTAGTTCTTGCTTCCCGGGCCGCAGGAAAGGCGCTGCGCCACTTCGCGCTGCAGCATTCCCACCACCTGCGGCACAATGTCCTTATAGTCCAGAATCTTGAAGAATATCTGCGAGGAGATATTGTAGGGGAAGTTTCCAGCCACGCAGAACTCTCCCTCCGGGAAGATTTTGCGCAGGTCGCACTTGAGAAAGTCGGCCTCGTAGAGGCGGGGCATTATTTCGGGCAGATTCTCGCGCAGATAGGCGATGGATTCGCCGTCTATCTCGATCCCCTTCACCAGCAGATCTTCGCGCTGCAGCAGGTGCCGCGTGAGAGCCCCGGTGCCGCAGCCCACCTCCAGCACCCCCATCGTGCCGCCGTCATTTACCAGCGCGCCGGCGATGCGCCGCGCGATGGCCTCGTTGGCAAGAAAGTGCTGTCCCAGACTTTTTTTTGGCTTTACTCTCATAATGCGGGTGCAAAGATAGTCGTTTTTTAGTTACATTTGCTTTCGTATGGCAGCGGCGAAGAACACATCTCCTATGATGCAGCAATACTACGAGATCAAATCGCAGTATCCAGGCTGCATTCTTTTTTACCGTGTCGGCGACTTCTACGAGACTTTCGCCGACGACGCCGTGATAGTGAGCAAAGTGCTGGGGCTGGTGCTGACCCGCAAGAGCGCCGGCGCCGGACAAGTCACCAACCTTGCCGGAGTGCCGCACCACGCCATCGACCTCTATCTTCCCAAACTGGTGGCGGCTGGCTACAAAGTGGCAGTCTGCGACCAGCTGGAGGATCCCAAGCTCACCAAAAAGCTTGTAAAGCGCGGAGTTACCGAGCTGGTGACCCCCGGAGTCAACTTCAACGGGTCGCTGCTCGATGCCGGCACCAACAACTGGCTCTGCTCACTCTATTTCGAGAAAGATATGGCAGGGGCCGCCTTTCTGGACATATCCACCGGAGATTTCCGCGCCGCGCAGGGCAATCTGGACTTTGTGGATCTGCTGCTGAGCGACTACTCCCCAAAGGAGATTCTGCTGCAGAAGGGCTACGAAGAGGGGTTCCGCGCCCGGTTTAAAGACCGCACCTTCGTCACTGCACTGGAGAGTTGGGCGTTTGTATATCACACCGCCTACCGCTCCCTCACCGGCCGCTTCGGCACCGACACCCTCAAGGGCTTCGGCATAGAGGAGATGCCGCTGGCCGTCACCGCCGCCGGGGCTGTTCTCGCCTATCTGGACCTCACAGAACACAAGGACATCTCCCACATCCGCTCCATAAGCCGCATAGACCGCGGCAGCTTTATGTGGATAGACCGCTTCACCATGCGGTCGCTGGAGATTCTGCGCCCTATGACGCCCGACGGCAAAGCTCTGATAGACATTCTGGACTGCTGCAAGAGCCCTATGGGGTCGCGCCGGATGCGGGAGTGGATAGCTATGCCGCTCAAAGACACCGCCGCCATAAAGCGCCGCGCCGATGCCGTGGAGGCCCTGTACAATAACGACGATCTGCGCGCCTGCGTCCGGGAGGCCATAGCGCAGGTGGGCGACCTGGAGCGTATAGTGTCCCGCGCCGCCGCAGGTAAGATTCTGCCGCGCGAACTGCTGCAGCTGGGCCGCGGACAGCGGCAGATAGCGCAGATTCTGGAGAGCTGCGCCACCATGGAGCCGCTGAAGGGCATCACCGGCACTCTGGACCCCCTTGCCGCGCTCGCACAGAAGATAGAGAGCACCGTCAAGGCCGACACCGCGCAGCAGATAGGCAAGGGCGACGTGATATGCTCAGGGGTGGACGCCTCCCTCGACGACTACCGCAACATTCTGGAGAACAGCAAGAGTATCCTGCTGGAAATCCAGCAGCGGGAAAAGGAACGCACCGGCATCGCCTCGCTCAAAATCAGCTATAACAACGTGTTCGGCTACTATCTGGAGGTGCGCAATACCTACCGGGATCTTGTCCCCTCCGACTGGATCCGCAAGCAGACACTGGTGGGGGCCGAGCGCTACATAACCCCCGAACTCAAGCAATACGAAGAGAAGATTGTGGTGGCCCGGGAGCAGATTGTGGCCATCGAGGGGCGCATTTATGCCGACCTGGTGGCCGAACTGCAGCGCAACATCGCCGCCATCCAGCAGAACGCCGCTGCGGTGAGCCGTCTGGACTGCCTCGCCTCTTTTGCCCAAACCGCACGCGAGCGGGGCTACACCCGCCCGGTGGTGGACAACTCGCTGGAAATAGAAATCAGCCTGGGGCGCCACCCCGTGATAGAGGCCCTGATGGCCGATGGCGAGGAGTATGTGGCCAACGACCTTATCCTCGGCAACGATTCGCAGCAGATAATAATCCTCACCGGACCCAATATGGCTGGCAAATCGGCCCTGCTGCGGCAAACCGCCCTCATAGCCCTTATGGCGCAGACAGGCAGCTTTGTGCCGGCCCAAAGCGCCCGCATAGGCTATCTTGACAAGCTTTTCACCCGCGTCGGAGCCTCGGACAACATCTCCCGAGGCGAATCCACCTTTATGATGGAGATGACCGAGAGCGCCACCATACTCAACAACCTATCGCAGCGCTCGCTGCTGCTGATGGACGAGATAGGGCGCGGCACCAGCACCTACGACGGAATGTCCATAGCCTGGGCCATCGTGGAGTATCTGCACAGCTCTCCGATGCGCCCCAAAACCCTCTTTGCCACCCACTACCACGAGCTCAACGAGATGGAGCAGATGCTGGAAAGGGTGCACAACTGGCACATTTCCACCAAGGAGGTGGACGGGCAGGTGATTTTCCTGCGCAAACTGACCCCTGGCGGTGTGGAAAGCAGCTTCGGAATCCAGGTGGCGCGGATGGCCGGTATGCCGCAGCAGGTGCTGCTTGGCGCGGAGCGCAAGCTCGCCTCATTGGAGACCGGCACCACCGCGCGCGCCGCCGGGGCTGCCGCCGGTGCCGCAGCCAAAACCGGCTCCGGGGCTGCCAGTGTTGCCGCTGGGGCCGCAGGGGCCGCAGGGGTTGCCGCCGAGGCCGCCAGTGTTGCCGCCGGGGCTGCCAGTGTTGCCGCTGGGGCCGCCCAGAACCCCGACAGCGGACTGCAGCTCTCGTTTTTCCAGCTGGACGACCCCCTGCTGCTGGACATCAAGCATATAATAGAACAAATAGATATCAATTCCATTTCCCCACTGAACGCTTTTGATACTATCAGACAAATCAAAAACAAATTGGATGGAGGAAAGGAAAATGGAGATTTTTCATCAGCTGAAAAGTGACGCGCTGCGCACTTTTCTCTCTCTTGCCGGCGTAAGCGTCGGAATCTTTGTGGTTATAGTGTCGCTGGTGCTTGTGGATGCGTTCCAAAGCGCTGTGGTGGCCGGGTTCGACCATTTCGGCAGCGATATGGTGATGGTAGAGCGCTTCCCGGTGGTGTCGGAGGAGGGAGACGACGCCTGGAGAAGCTACGCCGCGCGGCCGATGCCCTCTTACGCCGACTTCCAGGCCCTCTCCGGCGGCCTTACCGGGTCGCTCGAGGCCTCAGACCGCGAGGGCAGAAGATCGGGCGGCTCTCTCTGCGCCGGGGAATCTGCCGCAGCGGCAGGCAGTCAAAGCGGCGCCCAACAATCGGCCGCAGCCGGGGGTAGCTCGCAGTATTCCCTGCAATCGGCCGCAGCGGCTGGCAGTCAAAGCGGCGGCCTGCAATCGGCCGCAGCCGGGGGTAGCTCGCAGTATTCCCTGCAATCGGCCGCAGCGGCTGGCAGTCAAAGCGGCGGCCTGCAATCGGCCGCAGCCGGGGGTAGCTCGCAGTATTCCCTGCAATCGGCCGCAGCGGCTGGCAGTCAAAGCGGCGGCCTGCAATCGGCCGCAGCCGGGGGTAGCTCGCAGTATTCCCTGCAATCGGCCGCAGCGGCTGGCAGTCAAAGCGGCGGCCTGCAATCGGCCGGAGCCGGGGGTAGCTCGCAGTATCCCCTGCAATCGGCCGGGGCGGCAGGCAGTCAAAGCGGCGGCCAACAATCGGCCGGAGCCGGGGGTAGCTCGCAATATCCCCTGCAATCGGCCGCAGCGGCTGGCAAAAAATACGCAGCCACAGGCAGTCCAAGCGGTGCCCTGCAATCTGCCGCAGCGGCAGGCAGTCAAAGCGGAGCCCAACAATCTGCCGGAGCCAGGGGTAGCTCGCAGTATCCCCTGCAATCGGCCGCAGCGGCTGGCAAAAAATACGCAGCCGCAGGCAGTGCCGCCTCTGCAGAGGGCTGGACTGCGCTCGGGGCCAGCAGCGAGGCAGACGCAATCTACGGCGGCAAAATCCTGCGGGATGCCAATCTGGTGGGGGTCTGCGGCGCCTGGCGCAATATGGTCTATTCCGACATACTATGGGGACGCGACTTCTCGCAGGCAGAACTTTCCGGCGGCGATTCCAAGGTGATTCTGGGTGCAAGAGCCGCAGAAGAACTCTTCGGCGCCGACCTTGACGGGGGCGACCCAGCCCAAGTGTGCGGGGAGAGCATCCGCGTCGGCGGACGCAATCTCACGGTTGTAGGGGTGCTGACCCGCGAGGGCAAGAACATCATCAACCTCTACGCCACCGACTACTCTCTGGTGGTGCCCTACTCCACTGCCGAGGCGATTGCGGGGCGCGATGCGCTGGAAACTATGATAGCAATCGGTCCCGGAGCTGGGGGGCGCGATGCCGCACTGGGCGAGAGCCGCCGCATTCTGCGCGCCGTGCGCGGCCTGCGCAGCTCATCGGAAGACAACTTTGCCCTGAACACTATGGAGGACCTCTGCCGCGAAACGGTTGCTCTCACCGGCAAGATTTCACTGATAGGAGTCGCGCTGGCGATGTTTGCGCTGCTTATAGGAGGGTTCGGCATCGTGAATATAATGTTGGTCTCAGTAAAGGAGAGAACGCCCGTAATAGGCCTTAAAATGGCCTTGGGCGCCACACGCCGGCGGATATTGCGCGAATTTCTGTGCGAAGCGGTGCTCCTCTCCACTCTCGGGGCGGCGCTTGGACTGCTGCTGGCCGCCGCGCTCGTCGCCCTCATCCCCTCCGGAGCCATAGAGGCCTGCATACGTCCACACCACATCGCAGAAGCATTCGCCATAGCGCTCGCCCTGGGCCTGGTCAGCGGCCTCGCCCCCGCAGCCGCCGCCTCCCGCCTCAACCCAGTAGAAGCCCTCCGGTCATAAATAATCGAGAAAGAAACTAAAGAGCATCGGCGCTCCACCCCTTTAGACATCCGCGACTATGATGCGCTAAGGCGATTATCCCCTCGGCCGTGCCCGAAACGAGGCTCCACGGGCACGGAGCGCGGCTAAAACCTCCGGCCGTGCCCGAAACGAGGCTCCACGGGCACGGAGCGCAGTGAAAACCTCCGGCCGTGCCCGTAACGGCGCTCCTCGGGCACGGAACGCGGCAAAGCTCCCCAGTCCGTGCCCGTAACGGCGCTCCTCGGGCACGGAACGCGGCGAAACTCCCAGCCCGTGCCAGTAACGAGGCTCCTCGGGCACGGAACGCGGCGAAACTCACCCGGCCGTGCCCAAAACGGCTCTCAACGGGCACGGAGCGCAGCGAAACTCCCAGGCCGCGCCCGTAACGGCGCTCACAGGGCACGGAGCGCTGCAAAACTCCCCCGGTCGTGCCCGAAACGAGGCTCCACGGGCACGGAGCGCGGCGAAAACCCCCAGGCCGTGCCCAAAACGGCGCTCCACGGGCACGGAGCACGGCGAGAAACCTCGGTCGTGCCCATAACGGCGCTCCACGGGCACGGAACGCAGTGAAAACCCCCGGCCGTGCCCAAAACGGCACTCTACGGGCACGGGGCGCTGCAAAACTCCACGGCCGTGCCTAAAACGGCACTCCACGGGCACGGAGCTGTGGCGAAACTCCCCGGCCGTGCCCGAATCGGCGCTCCACAGGCACGGAACCCGGCGAAGCTCCCCAGGGCGTGCCCAAAACGGCGCTCCACGGGCACGGGGCGCGGCGAAAACCCCAGGGCGTGCCCAAAACGGGCCTCTACGGGCACGGAGCCAGGCGAAACTCCCCAGGCCGTGCCCAAAACGGGGCTCCACGGGCACGGAGCCAGGCGAAAATCCCAGGCCGTGCCCAAAACAGCACTCTGCAGGCACGGAGCGCGGCGATAACCCCCCGGCCGTGCCCGTAACGGGGCTCCACGGGCACTGGATGCGGCGAGAAACCCCGGCCGTGCCCGTAACGGGGCTCCCAGGGCACGGAACGCGGCGAGAAACCCCGGCCGTGCCCGTAACGGGGCTCACAGGGCACGGGATGCGGCGAGAAACCCCGGCCGTGCCCGAAACAGGGCTCCCCGGGCACGGAGCGCGGCTAAAACCCCAGGCCGTGCCCAAAACGGGGCTCCACCCCTTTAGGCATCCACGACTTTGATGCGCCGCATAAAAAAGGCTGACCGAATGGCCAGCCTTTATTAAAGTGTGTCGTTTGTAGATTAGTCGTCGATGATGCAGATTGCAACACGGTTCTTCTCTGCAGGGCTCTCGAAAGGACGAACGCGGCTACCCTTGAAATCGGTGATGATGCGATCCTCGCTGATACCCTTCTCTACAAGAGCATTCTTCACTGAATTTGCACGCTTCTCGGAGAGTTTCCAGTTGTAAGCATCGGTACCGGTCTCCACATCGCAATAGCCGGTAACGGCAATCTTGGTGTCTGGATTCTCGTTGAGCACGCGCACGAGGTTGTCGATCTTGTAAGCCTCGCTCTCGCGGATGTTGAACTTGTCGATGGTAAACCAGATGTTCTCCACAAATGCCTCGAATTCAGGTTCGGGTTCCGGAGTGGGCTCCACTACAGGTTCCGGTTCGGGTTCCGGTTCGGGCTCGGCAACGGGCACGGGAACGGGAACGGGTGCGGGAACCGGCTTCTTGCCCAGGCGGACCTTTATGCCTACGAGAGCCTGATACTGCCAGTCAAGATCGGGAGAATAATTGCCGGGCTTGCTATTGAACTTGTCGTTGAGAGCGTTACCCGCAACCTCGAGGCCCAGGGCTACGCGATAACCCAACTGGAAGTCAGCGCCGATACCTACGCGGCCCACGGGAGAGATGTTGCTGTCTTCCCAGCGGTTGGCAAGCTCCACGGGATACTCGGCCATAGATGGAGCATCGTTGTTGAATGCATAGTTTGCAGCAACTCCGGCAAACACGTAGGGATTGAAGATGCGGTCTGCCTTGTAGTTGCCGATATTGGCAAGATTGAAGAGGACGTCAGCGCCGCCCTGAATAAAATTGAAGTTGTACACCAAATCCTCGGTGTGGTTTGCAGATGCGCCGGGAAGCGCACCCTTGCCCTGCCAGCCGTTGAAGTTGATGCGTGCGCCCACAACGGGAGAGAACTGCCAGCCGATGTTGAGGGCTGCTGCGGGAGAAACCAGATCCATAAAATCTGTCTCGCCTACGGTGTAGCCGGCGCCACCCTGAAGCTGAAGATACCAATAGGGATTAAATTCTGATTTGTTCTGAGCACCCGCCACGAACATAGCGAGAAACAGAGCAACAATTGAAAATAATTTCTTCATGATTATTATACTAATTAAATGTTAATGAATTCATTACAAGCGCACACAACAGTGCAATCGCAAAGATAGCAAATTGTTGGAACATAAACAAAATAAATGGGGCGACCATTTGGCCGCCCCATAAATTATCTATGATCTGCTATTATTCGAAAACAATATCGTAAGTGGGAAGAGCACCTTCGCCGGGAACTTTCTCTACAGGAGAGCCTTCCTCCATAATGTGAGCGGAGTGAGAATCTGCTGTGCGGATCACGTGGATGTTGCCGGTTGCCGACAGCTTGGCCAGCTCAGGCAGGTTGAGGGTAACATCGTAAGTAGCTTCCTTGTCTACCTGGAGGTCAGTACCGTTATTGTTCCAGAAGAACCAGCCTGTGTTGTTTTCGCAGAGCAGGTTGCCGCCGAAGCTTGCATCGGTATTGAGTTTCCATACAGGAGCCTCCATACCGGCGAATACCCCAGCGTATGAAGTACTTGCATAATCGGTGATCGAAAGCACCTTCTTGTTGAGATCGTTATCGTTCTTGAAGTAAGCGAGCTTTGTATCGCTGCCGGTCTCACGAACCTCGAAGTAAACTACTCGTGAGCACCAGTCGGTTCTGTGTGTCTCAAGGGTGATATCTTCGGGGATGAAGATGTACATCGGGCAGATGAAGCGTACGATGTAGCCCTTGACAACCTTGGAGACACCGTTTGCGAGGGTGACGTTCATATCAACCACGTAGTCGCGGTAGAGCTCGTGCTGCTGGTAAGGAGTAAGCATCTTAATCTCCTGGGTAGTGTAAGGAGTTACGCCGGTAGAAGTTGCGGTGGAGAAGATCTCCGCAGTGGATGCATCCTGCTTGCTTGCGGTGTAGTTGATGCTCATATGGAGGTTGCTGATGTTGGACTCAGTTGCCATATAAGTACCGTAATCAAGGATGTGCTCGCGGATGGAAGACTGGGGAGTCCAAGTTCCGTCAACAGCCTTGCCCTTGACAGCTATGAGAGTGTCAACGTAAGGATAGTTCTCTGCGCTGTAAGGCTCAACGGTTACAGGGTCGGGATCAATGATGGTCTTGGTCAGAGTGCCGTCCTCTTCGTACAGGATGTAGTCGGGGTTCAGGACAGGCTCAGTCTCGCGCCAGTTGATGGTAATGTTGTACTTGATGGTGTAGCAGAGAGTAGGATACTCTGTCTTGTACTCGTCCTTAGGCTCGAAAGTGTAAGTTACACTGCTTTCGCCCAGAGGAGACTGGTTGTCAAGAGTAACGTTGAACATATCTGCATTGCCTGCCTGGTAAGTACCGGTGTAGCCGTTGGGCTGAGTAGAGGTGAGCACGGGGGTCTTATAGATGTTGCCGAAGCCGTCAAGCTCCATATCAAGTGCCTCGAGTGCCTTGCTTGCGGGAGCATTGGCAGTCTTGCTGAGAGTCAAGTAGTCAAAGTCGCCAAGATTGTGCTCTACATTGACAGTCTCGTCTGCATTGGGGATGACGAGCAGGATGTAGTGACCTGCGAAAGTATCGTGCATTGTCTTGTCATTCCAAGGGTCTGCTGCACCAACGGCGCTGTTGTACCAGGTACCGGTAGCCTCGTTGTAGATAGAAGCGTCGGCGGTAATCATCACATACTTGCCGATTGCGCCGGTAGCGCCTTCCTTGAAGCTTACGATACCATTGGCATCAACATCCACCTTATCCCAAGCACCAAAGTTAAATTCGGTCTCACCGCTGGGGTTGTCATCACGGTCTGCATAACCGGTTGCGTCATAACGACTATAGTCCTGGCTGTTTGCTGCGCTGAATACATAGTAGTCATACTTCACATTGAAGCCGAGCTTGTCGATAGTGCCATAGTAAGGGTCAGCAAAACGCATATGGGAAGCGACATCGTAGGTCTTGCCCATCTCGATGTAGTCGTTCTCATAGTAACCGTAGCTAGTCTTCTTGTAGCTGTTGAAGTGGTTGGGAGCCACCATCCAGCGCTCGCGGGAGCGGTTGGCATCGTTGTGGTTGTATGCAGTCCAAATAGGAGTTACATACTCCATCTGTACAGATGCATAGTCAGAAACCACAGCCTCTGCACCGTTGTCGTCCTTGGCAGCCTCGAGTGCAACGATGGTCTCATAATCAAGACCCATTGCATCCATCCAATTGTTGTATGTAGTAAGAGCGGTGGAAAGAATCGTGCCGGTGTAACCGTTGTTGTTGATAAGGCGACCTACATACTGAGTAAAGGTTTCCTTATACTGGGGAGCCCTGGAAGCATCGGCAGTCGTAGCATCGTATTTGCAATAGTAATTCCAGCTGTAGATCTCCTTGGTAAACAGCAGACCGAGAAGCCACTCTACAGGCTGCTCAGACCAATACTTGAAATAGTTGATATAGCCGGAGACATTGATCTGATCCTTGCCGCTGCGCTCTGCGTCAACCTTGGCAACTGCATAGTTGCGGTTGTCGCCGTCTGCCTTGGTGCTGACCTTGAGGCTGCGGTCAATCATAGAGAACTGATAAGAATCAAGATTTGCACCTGCGGGGTTAACGCGGTATTTGAGGTTAAGTGCGCTTACAGGGAACTGACGGGTATAGTTAACACCATAATCGCAAGCAGCAGCAAGAGCACTCTTCCAAAGGGCAAGTTCCTCGTCGATATGATTTACGAATGTTTCATAAGTGAATTCATAAGCCTCGTTGTCGGGGAAATCCTCCATCATAGCATTGATTACCCACTGATAAGTGAACTTGGAGCTTGACATATCGAAGGTCTCGTCATAAGCAGGGCTGTTTTTGCCATGTTTACCAAGATAAGTGCTCCAGAGGATGCACCAATAGTAAAGGCCGAATCCTTCGGGCTGCTTCCAGCTGTTAATGCCAGTATTGGGCCAGAGAACATTGGTGCGGAATTGGTTGTTGGCGTCTCTGCCGATAAGCACATTGGCAATCTCCCACGCGGAAGGAAGGAATGCGTACACAGTGGATGTGGGCATGCCCAGGGTAGCGTCCCAAAGCTCGGGGATGATTGCGAGGCTCTTGAGCTCTGCTGCGAGGCTGATGGATACAACACCTTCGTCAGCGCCTTCTACATTGTGGAAGGTTATGCTCTCGGACTCGGGATCCCAGACAGCGGTGATGGTGCCCAGAGGGAGCCACTCCTGATCGGTGACAGTCTCTGCAGCGGTTTCGCCGTTGACCTTGATCCATTTGCCATAGTTCTCGCTGGTTTTGTCGGTGCAAGGATAGTAGTAGTCACCGTTGGTGCCGTTTTGACCCTTGAGGGATGCGAGCCACTCTGCCTCGGTGCCCTCGAAACCATTGGCCTTGGCAACTTCGTATGCGCTGGCACCTGTGTCGCCCTTGACGCCCTGAGAACCGGTCTCTCCACGGGAAGGCTTACCGGAATCTACACCGTCGCAATACCAGTTGCCGTTGTCGCCGATAGTCCAAACGGTACCGTTTGTGCCGTCGCTGCCGTTGTCGCCTTTGTCGCCTTTGTCGCCGTCCTTACCGTTGGTGACGTCGAAGGTCTTGCCATTGCTCAAGGTAACGCGGGTACCACCGGTAATGGATTCTACGGAGGTGATCACCGAACCGTCATCGATGGAGCTCTGGAGTGCGGTGACCTGAGCGGTAAGCTTGTCAACGTTATCCTGAAGCGCCTGGATGTCTGAGCCGTAATCCTTCGTACAAGCAATCAGAACACTTACAGCCACCATGCAGACGGCTGCAAGTCTAAAAAACATTTTACGTTTCATTTGGTTAAACATTATTTTAAATGGATTATAAAATTGTTTATAATTCTATTTAATCTCTGCGCACTATGCACAAATATTGGTCAAATATATATATAAAATACTTAACCACAAAATTTTTTGCGGATAGAGGCACTCTGTGTGGGTATGTGTAAAACAATCTGCTAATAGAATTTTGCCCTGTAGTCTTTCACGTCTGCCTCCTGAGAGACAATCTGCGAGATGGACTGCATCATATACATAGCATTCTGCAGGTTGCGGTTCACGGCATCGCTTTCTGTGTAATATTCGCCTGTTGCAGAATCTTTTACCTCAAAGAAATAAACCCCTACCGAACCCTTTACCGGGCCGATTACCTTTCCGGTGGGAGCAGCCGCCACAGCCCCTGCGAAGGCAGGCTCGGTGGACATATCCGCCGAAGCGAAACTCATCCCGGTGCGGTGGTTTACGGTGGTGGAGAATTTCTCTGCGAGAACCTCAATAGACTCGCCGCCGCTGATCTTCGAGAGCGATTCACTGGCAACCTTGTCAACCTTCTTCTGGTTGATGAGCGCTGTCAGGATTTCATCCTTCACCTCCTCCAGGGGGATCTGACCCTCCTTGCGGGTCTCTGTAACCGCAGCCACAAAGTAATACTTGTTGTCCACGGTAATTACGTCCGACACAGAACCCTTCTTGGTCTTGCGGTCAAACACCCAGTGCACCACGGAGCGGGCGTTGTCAACAACACCTATGCGGCGGGTGTCTATGGTGATGCGCGACAGCGGTATCACGGGGAGCGACTCGTCCTTGACTATTTGGGCGAACTTCTCGTAGCTGCCCTCGCTGCGGTCGGCCAGGGATGCCGCCTTCATATTATACTCGCGGTAGGTGTCTTCGCTGGGGGTGATATGCTTGGAGAAGTATGCCAGCTGCACCTTCTCTTTGGCTGTGGTCTTCTTGTCGACACTTACAACAGCTACCATCTGATACTGCCCGAGCTCCACGATGCGGCTCTGGCCGGCATCCATCGAGAACACAACATTGAGGTCGTTCATTCCGGAAGCTGCGAGGCCCTCCATAGTGACCCAGGCGGGCTCTGTCATATCGGCGCTGCCGCCGTCGGCCATCACTGCCGCAAGCAGAGAGTCGGCCTGCGCACGGTTGGCTGCGGAGAACATAGCGTAGGAGAGGCTCACCGAGTCGGGAACCATCTTGCGCTCTGCCACGCGCACCGCCGTGAAGGCATCTGCCGTGGAGTCGATGGCACTGACGCCATCCGCAGACCCGAAGGCGAAGTCAACAAACGCGGGGGACGCCCTCTTGAGCTCTTCGCGGCTGTAGAAGTTGTCGTCCCAGCGGCGGTCGCTGTTCAGGGCTATGAAGTTCTTGAGGTTCTGAGCCTCTGCAAATTGGGCGTAGAGCGCATCGTATTCTGCCTTGATGGCATCGATGTCCTCCCGGCTGGGGACAACCTCGTAGAGGACATACTCTATGTCGCGGTTTGCCTGCTGCTTGTAGAGATCCTTGCGGTCGTTGTAGTATTTGTTCACCTCAGCGGCAGAAATCTGCAGGGTGCTGTCCACGCCGAAATTGATGGGAACCACAAAGAAATCGACATCTTTGGTGGTGTTGCCATCGGCAATCGCGCGCGCAATCTGCGAAGCGTTGAGCACGGTGCCGGCACGCAGGGCGCTGATGTATTTGTTGTACATCTGCTGGGAATATACCTGCTCCTTGAGGTAGTTCCAGTACTGGCGGGAGACTCCGCTCTCGTCAAGATCCATCTGAGAAACGAAGTTTTTGACAGCTTCGGGGCTGAAACGGCCGTCCTCGCCGGCAAAAACCCTCTGCTGGGCCACTATGGGAGAAGGATTTGCGCCGCCCAGCAGCGACACCATCTCGGCATCTTCCACGCTGAATCCGGCAGCCTTGACCTTGGGGAAGAACACCCTCTGGTTGAAGAATTCGTTCCAGGTCATATCGCGGAGCTGGTTCTGAGCCTCCTCCGAGTTTGCGCCGGAGCCGCTCAAGGCTTGCATCAGCTGCGTGTTCTGCTCCACTGCGGTGAAGTAGTCACGATAGGTGACCGCCTTGCCGTTCATCTCGCCGACATTATTGTCCTTGGACATACTCTGCAATGTGGACCCGAGAGTATTAGGGTCTATGATAAACGACAGCAAAGCCACCGCTATCAGGATAGAAATAAGAATTCCGAGTTTTACACGGATTTTCTCCAATACGGCCATATCAGTATTTTTTGGTTTATTTCATTAATAAAAAACAGGTTCCCTGCCGATTGGGGACCATAGGGCGCAAAATTATAAAATTTTATTCAATCAACTGCAAGGGACCTACAAAATTCACTGTATCAATGTAAAATTTGGTAGAATCGCTCACCACGCGCCCAAAAGAGTCAAACGGGCGGAGAATCGTGGAGCTGTTGGCGCGCTGGTCGCTGCGCAAACCGTAGCCCTGCAGCTTGCCTTTTGGAGATGTCATCACCACATAGCAGTCGGTGAAGATCTGCTCCTTGGGCTTGTCCCACCACACGGTGTCGGTGATTATGCGCTCCCCTTTGAGATGGTTTAGAATGTTTACGTTGCCGTATGCCATCCACTCCTCGCTGCGGCCGCGCACGATGTGCTCCGCACCCTCGCTGATAAGCTGGGACTCCAGCAGGCCGTCGGCGCTGTAGACGTAAACCTCGAATCCGCCGCTGTAAACCTCCCTTTTCACCTGCACCGAATCTTTCTCGTAGTTATAGGTGTCCATACTGCGGGTGCGCATCTGCATAGAGAGGTCAGCCTTTTGGTATTCGCTCACCTGCATCCCGCGCACGCTCTGCACCGGAGTGGTTTCAAAGTCCACGGAAATCTTCTCCACCTCCTTTTTGCAGGAAGAGGCCAGCAGGGCTGCGGATAAAAAGAGAGATAGAGACAGGGTGCGCCCTGCCTCTACTCCTATGAATATGATATTTTTACGCTTCGTTATTTGGCTGTTCTTACTGTTGTGGTCTCGCGCATCGCGCCGCAGACCGCTGTGTAGCTCTGACCGTTGGTCAAATCGTACATAAACGCGTCTGCCTGGCTGGGGAAGTATGCCTGATACTGCGATGCAAGGGAGTTGGCCTCGTCGGCAAGGGTAGCGTCGGCCGCCTTGGCACGGATGACATAGTCGTAGGCAACCCAGAAGTGAGCCTGGGATTCCACCTCGTTGCCGCCGCAGCGGGATGTGCCCCAGATGGTGCCTATCAGCAGATAGGCGCGGCCCTTGTATGCCTCGCTTACCTCGGCAGCCTTCTTGGCAGCCGCTACTGCCGCCGCATTGTTGCCTGCCGACTTATAATTATAGGAACCGAGCTCGAGATAGTAGCTTGCAAGCTGCTCGGCATCGCCGGTGCTGGTGTCGATGGCCTTCTGCAGGAATTCCACAGCCTTGGCGGAGTCATCCTTGCGGGCGTAGAGCTTGTAGAGCAGATAGGCTGTGCTGCTGGTGGGATCGATTGCATAGAGAGACTCCACCGACTTGATGTAGAGGTCGCTCTCAAGGCAGTCTGCCGCGCTGAGCATCTTTACCACGGAGCGCAGAACCTCCTCATCGTTGGGGTTGGCATCGTAGCGGGGCTGCAGCAGGGCTATCATATTTTCGCAGCTGGCCACGCCGCTGTTCATAAAGAGGGTCTCCACATCTTTCTGTGCCTTTGCCAGACGGGCGCCGTCGCGGGCGTCAACGGTGAGGGCCTCGCTTATCTTGTCGCTGATGGCGCTGTAGTCCTCAATCACAGTCTCGGCGGAGATTTTACCCTCGCCGTAAAGAGCTGTGCTGACCTCCATTAATTTCACGAACACGAGGTCCTTGGCCTTTGAGCCGGTGGCGGCGCAGATGCTTTTAACCTCGTTGTACACCGCCTCGGTGTCGTTTTCTTTCCACTTGAAATTGACGATGTCGATCACCTTGTTGTTCATTGCAGAAATGGCCCCCTTGGGATAATTGGCAATACGCAGGTCGTAAATCTGCATCAGGGTGTCGAGATAGCCTTCGCGCTCTTTGGCATCCTTGCTCTTGTTGTATGCCCAACGCATCAGCTTCTGGCCGTCGATGAGCATATTCTGGCTGGCGGTGGGGGGGCATATAGCGTATGCGTTGCGCCAGGGGCCGATGGCATCGGCGTTATTGTTGTGTTTGAGATACTCCTTGTAATAAGAGAGATACTTCACGCACTCGGCGCTGTCGGCTCCGAAGCGGCCTTGTGCAGAGGCGGTAAGGGTGATTGCTGCCGCAAACAATATTGTCAAAATCCTTTTCATAGTGCAAAGTTATTAAATTTCAATCTACTTGTACAGGGATTTGTGGAACCAGGTGTCAAACATATTGAGGCCCACATTGAACTTTATGTAATTTTCCTTGACCAGATTGTTGGACAAAGTGCCGCTCTGCCCGATATCCACGCTGAAGGCGATGCTGGTGAGGCGTGTATTGGCCGATTTGGATATGGGAAAACTTGCGCCGAAGGTCAGGCCCGTGGAGTTTATCGCCACCCCGTTCATTGCGATGTACCCCTGCGTGTGATAGAGTCCTGCGCGGTAGGTCATCCGGCGGCCGTAGTGCCTGATATCGTATTTTTCCGGGATGAACTCGCCTCCCAGCTTGAACGACTGAGTCCTGCGGGTGGTGATGTCTATGCCGGGGGAGTTGGTGAATGTGGTGCCGCTCCAATCCTGAGTGGTGTAGTCGAAGCCGAACATCCAGCGGTCAACCTTGCGCAGGGTGAATCCCACGCCCAGTTCCGGGGGTATCTTGTAGTCTATCGGGGTTGTCACATTAGCAATGGTGTCGGTGGACGAGCTGGTGGCGGCCAGGGTGAGGTCGGTGTAGTCGCCCCCCATCGCCCCGCCTATGCTGTAGGTAGCCCCGAGGGTCAGCGGCAGGTTTTTGGCCAGATTCACAGTGTATTGCACGCCAGCCTTGGCCCCGACTCCGCGGGATACGCTGCTCCACGAGCGGGTCAGCTGGCGGTAATTGTCCTTTGTGGTGAAGGCTGTGGTGCTGGAGTGGATGGTGTTGCCCATATAGTAGATTGCGTCTACGCCTATGCTCAGGTTTTTGGCCACATCCCAGCCGGCGCCCAGCACTATCTGATAGATGCCGCCCTTGCCCGATTTCTGATATTTGACGTTTCCCATCTCCAGCAGCACCTCGTCGGCATACTCTCCAGAGACAAAGTTGTAGCCTGTGGCGGCATATGGCATAAGTCCCGCCTTCACCGCTATGCGGTCGTTTATGGGGAAGGATATCACGATGTGGTGGATGTTGAACATATTGTTCACCGAGCGCTGGATACCGCTGTCGGTGTTCTCTATGCTGGTGGAGGCGTCGGCCCGGTAGAGTATGTTCTTCTGAGTAACATCAAAGTCGAGCATAAAGGCGCGGCTCTCGCGGGCGGTGACCGCCGCCGGGTTTGTCCAGTTGATTATGGAATTGTTGCGGTCGCCGATGGCTATGCCTCCCATCGCCATCGAGTTCTGACTTCCGGGAGACTCTATGCTGCCGATGCCGTACATCGAGTAGGGAGAGAAGGCGTCGTAGGCCACATCTTCCTGCGCGGCGGCGGGAAGTGCCGCTGCAAAGAGGGCCAAGAGGGCGCTTATCAGCGATATTTTTGCTCTTATTTTCATATTATACCAGTGCTATGCGGGAAAGTCCTCCCAGAACCAGATTGGGGTCGACCACCTTTTCGGCGCCGATTCCTGCGGAGAAAATCTGCGCGTCGCCCCCTGCAAATATCACTTTGCGGCGGGGATGGGAGCGCAAGTAACCCTCGATTTCAAACTTTATGCCGAGAATGTTGCCTGAGGCAAGGGCGGTGTCAAGGTCATATCCCACGGTGGATAAGGTGTTTATGTCGCCACGGGAGAGTATGTCGTGGGGGTCTGTCATCGGAATCTTGCGGGTGTAGTCGCTCAAGGCGCGGTAGCGGGTGTTCAGACCGAGGGATATGACACCCCCCTCGTAGCGGCTGCGGCTGATGAATTCTATGGTGATGGCTGTGCCGAAGTCAAAGAGGATTATGTCCTCCTCAGGCATCATCGTGCAGGCCATAAGTATGGCGGCCATACGGTCGGCCCCCATTCCATCCGGCATATTTTCCAGACACTTCAGCGCGGGGCAGCCCTCTGCGAGCTTTTTGCGCACCCAGTCCAGGTTAAAGTCGATGAAGCATTTGCAGTGCTCTTTGAGAAAGGCGTTGAGCGGCGGGTCTGCATCGCACACAGAAGAGAGCACTATGGTGTCGTAGGTGCCGCACGCCGCTTCCATAATATCGGAACTGTTGCTCAAGCGCTGCAATGAGAGGCGCTGCAGTGCATCGTAGCGGGCTATCTTGCAGGAGGTATTTCCGATATCTATAAGTAAATTCATTCTCTTAAGAGGCTTGAGGGTGCAAATTTAGCATTTCTTGCAATATATCAACCGCTTTTTTAACGCTCGGAACTTTTTCGCATTTGACATAGAGCGAATTAGGCTTCTGAATCAGCTGATACTTGCGGCCCGCCTGCTGTATGTATTCCAGGATGGAGCCGAACACCCGGCTGTTGTAGTAGGAGGAGTTCTGGTTGGAGACAAAGTAGGCGGTCATACTGCCGCTTTTTAGGATTATCTTCTCAAAGCCAAGGTCTATCGCCCGCTGGCGCAGCCGCACTATGTTTATCAGCTCCTCCAGCTGGGGCGGCACGGGGCCGAAGCGGTCGGTCATCTCCTCCAGGAAACCGGCGATGGAGGCTTCGCTCTTCATATTGTCCAGCTCGCGGTAGAGGCGCATCTTCTCTTTGAGAACATTGACATAATCGTCGGGAATGTAGGCCTCTATGTCGGTGTCTATGTAGCAGTCAGAAATCCATCCGCCGGAGATTATGCCGCCTGTGTCGGCCGCGGGCTCCTCTGCCGATAGTTCGCCGCGCAGCTCGCTCATAGCCTCGGAAAGTATCTTCTGATATGTCTCAAAACCCATTTCTGCAATAAAGCCGCTCTGCTCCGCCCCCAGAAGGTTGCCGGCGCCCCTGATGTCAAGGTCCTGCATAGCTATGTTAAAGCCGCTGCCAAGGTCGCTGAAGGTTTCGATGGCGTTAAGGCGGCTGCGGGCCGTTTCTGTGAGATTTTCCGTAGCGGGGACTATAAGGTAGCAGAAGGCCTTGACGTTGCTGCGCCCCACGCGGCCTCGCAACTGGTGCAGGTCGCCCAGGCCAAAGTTCTGAGCCTTGTTTATGAGCATAGTGTTGGCGTTTGGGATATCCACGCCGTTTTCCATTATGGTGGTGGAGACCAGTATGTCGTAGTCGCCGTCTATAAAGTCCAGAATCTTTTTTTCCAGCGTCGCCGCCTCCATCTGTCCGTGGGCCACGCAGATGCGCGCCTTGGGGGCGATGAGTCTTATCCGGCCCGCCACCTCCTCTATGTCCTCCACCCGGTTGTGGATGAAATAAACCTGCCCGCTGCGCTCCAGCTCGGAATCTATTATCTCCTTTATGAGGTCGGTGTCAAAGTCTATTATCTCCGTGTGCACTGGGATTCGGTTGGGGGGAGGGGTCGATATTATGGAGATGTCTCGCGCCCCAAGCAGAGAAAACTGCAGCGTGCGGGGTATCGGGGTGGCGGAGAGGGTCAGCGTGTCCACGTTTTTCTTGATGAGGCGCATCTTCTCTTTGGAGCTGACGCCGAACTTCTGCTCCTCGTCCACTATCAGAAGGCCCAGATCCCTGAATATTATCTCCTTGCCCAGGATGCGGTGGGTGCCTATCAGTATGTCTATCTTGCCCTCCCGCAGCCTTGATGCGATGTCGCGCACCTCCTTGGCCGTCTTGAGGCGGCTTATGAACTCTATGTTGCAGGGCAGATCGTGCAGCCTGGCGCAGAAGGTGTGGTAGTGCTGCAGCGCAAGTATGGTGGTGGGCACCAGCACCGCTACCTGCTTGCCACCGGCCACTGCCTTGAAGGCGGCGCGGATGGCAACCTCTGTTTTGCCGAAGCCCACATCGCCGCATATTAGGCGGTCCATCGGATGGCTGCTCTCCATATCGCGCTTGACATCCTCCACTGCCTTGTGCTGGTCGGGGGTGTCCTCATACATAAAGGAGGATTCCAGCTCCTGCTGCAGGTAGTCATCGGGAGGGAAGGCGTAGCCGCTCACCTCGGAGCGCTCGCTGTAGAGCTTTATGAGGTCTGCTGCGATGTCCTTGACCTTCTTTTTGGTGTTCTCCTTAAGCTTTTCCCAGGTGCGGGAGCCCAATTTGTAGATTTTTGGCGGATCACCGTCGGCGCTCTTATAGCGGCTGATGCGGTGAATGCCGTGTATGGAGACGAATATGACGTCGCCGTCTTTGTAGGTGAGCTTGATGGCCTCCTGCATCTTGCCGTTGATTTCGGTGTGCACCAGGCCGCCGAAGCGCCCCACTCCGTGGTCTATGTGCACCACATAGTCCCCGATGTTGAAGCTCATAAGGTCGTTGAGGGTGAGTCGCTCGCTGCTGGAAACCTCCCTCTTGGTTACTATCTTGTGGTAACGCTCGAAAATCTGGTGGTCGGTGTACCAGCATTGCTTCTCGCTGTTGCTGATATATCCCTCGTGCAGCGACACCGCCACAAAATCCACGTGGCAGCCACCCCCTATCCCGGAGAGAATCTGCTTGAGGCGGACGGTCTGATTGAGCTGGGTGGAGAGGATGTGCACCACATAGCCGGCCTCCTCCCGAGAGGCTATGTCGCGGCAGAGTATCTCAAAGTTCTTGTTGAAGGCTGGCTGGGGCACCACATCGCGCGCAGTGGCGCTGCTGGCCGCCAGTTCTTCGCAGAAGTCCCAGTATATGGCATTGGATGGCAGCTGCTCTATAAAATCGGCATATTCCTGCTCGGCGTGGTTCTCGAAGAGGTTGGGATAGATCTCAACCTTGTCCAGGCTCTCCATAGTGCGCTGGGTGTCGGCGTTGAAGCGGGATATCTGCTCTATGTCGTCTCCGAAGAAATCTATCCGGTAGGGATTGTTGTCGGCATAGGAGAAAATGTCTATAATGGAGCCTCTAAGTGCAAACTCTCCCGGCATAGACACAAAGTCCACCTTTTTAAAGCCGCTCTCGAAGAGAACCTCCTTAATGAAGTCGTGGCTTAGGCTCTGTCCTTTCTTGAGGGTTATTATGCTGTTGCGGGTTTGCTGCCTTTGCAGCACCTTTTCCTGCAGCGAATCTTTGTAGGCCACTATTATTATGGGAGAATGTGCACTGCAGAGCTGCCGGTTGAGCAGTTCGCGCCCTATGCTTGTGCCGGACTTCTCAAGCGTGAAGTCTATATTAGAGGGCAGTTTCTTCTCTGAAAAGGAGTCCAGAGCCTTGATGGCGGCGGTGCGCTGCACCTTGCTGGTGGCGCTCTTTACCGACTGCGCCGATTTTGACTCGGCCGTGGATGGGAAAAAGTAGAGGCAATCTTCTTCGAAAAAGTTGTCGAGGTCGCTGGTGCAGAACAGAGCCTCCTTTTTGGTATTGAAACAGACTATGTTCAGCGACGGAGCATCAAATTTAGACACTGCATTGGCCAGAAACACCGACTTGCATGATACTCCGCCCCGGAGATTATCGAATTTCAATATCTTCATAGAACCGTTTCATTTGCAAAGGGTTGAAATCGGGGGCAAAATTATCAAAAATTTCATCTTCGGCCTCTTTGAGCGCAGCTCTCTCTTTTCTAATGGCATTAAAGTCGACATAGCGCACTCCATCGCCTAAATCTATAGAGAATACCTTTTTTTTACGCTCAAGAGCGCGGCTGCAGGCCACAGCAAGGCCTTTTTCTCCCGCAGTCAACTCGGATGGAATCAGATCCCCTGCCGCAACTTTTGAAGGAATTATCTCCGATACTGGAGGATACCCCAGCGCGCACCAGAACACAGACAGAGATGGGTCTTCACCGGGGGCCACACCTTCAGCTATGGTCACCGAGGCGGTGGAATTGCGGGGAATGAAGTTACGGTCGGCAAAAAAGCTGAGCCCGTCACTGCAGGGGTCAAAGCCGAACTCTGACTGGTAGAAGCCTCGCGAGAGGGATTCCATAACAAAACGTACATCCACCTTGCCTCCCCCATCCAGCCTTTCATTTATAATATGTACCGCGGTTTTGTAGCGGGCATATCCCTGCCCTGTTCCTGTGCCGCTGAATGAGTAGTTGCTGCGCACAAGGTAGCCGTCGGGGGCTACTGTTGGGTCGTTAACATCGTATTTTACCCAAGAAAAGTTGTTTACCTCATAGTATGCCGCTCCTCCTCTGCCGTCAATCACCCCAAAGTTGGCTTCAAGCCCGAAAGGAGCCTTCTGCGCCGCAAGCAGATCCTCAAAGTCGGCGAGAGTGGCGCAGTTGGCCAGCGCATAGTACATCAGCAGCCCCTCTCGATCCATAAGAGAGGCAGGGGTGTCGTCTTTCTCGCGGCGTATATTATATGAAACGGTGTTGATTATGGAGAACCCCTCGCTGTTGAGGCCGCTCCAGGCCTCCTTGGGTCCGCTTTTGCTATTGGAGAGAAATATGAAGCCGTATCTGCCGGCCTCCCCTGCCCTTACAAACTCAAGACGGTTGTCAAGAAAGCCGGTGTCGCGGTTTTTCCATATTATGGGGCGCCCGCTATTTGTGGTGCGGCCGCTGAATATGGCGGAGGTGCAGCAGAACATCTGCGAAGGCACCGCCAGCGCTGCAATAAAAGATAATATTATGAATATACGGCGCACTATCTCTAAAATAGTGTATTATCAGGCGCAAGGCGGCTTAGCCCAAGGTGGCTGTAGGCCAGGTCGGTGGCTTCTCGGCCCCTCGGGGTGCGGCGGATAAAGCCCTCCTTTATCAAGAACGGCTCGTAAACCTCTTCAAGTGTCCCCTGATCTTCGCTGATGGCGGTGGCGATTGTGCTGGCCCCGACAGGTCCACCATTGAACTTATCTATGATAGTGGTGAGAATCTTGTTGTCGATGGCGTCAAGCCCCCGGCGGTCTATGTTGAGGGCATTGAGGGCGTAGCGGGTGATATCGAGGTCTATGCTGCCGTTGCCCTTTACCTGTGCAAAGTCCCTCACGCGGCGCAGCAGGTTGTTGGCTATACGGGGCGTGCCACGGCTGCGCATCGCTATTTCGGTGGCTGCATCATCGTCTATTCCTATTTTTAGAATGGAGGAACTGCGCTTTACGATGTTGCTAAGCACGGGGTAGTCGTAATATTCGAGATGCTCCTGAATGCCGAAGCGGGCCCTGAGCGGAGAGGTGAGCAGACCGCTGCGGGTGGTGGCACCTATAAGGGTAAAGGGATTGAGTGAAATCTGCACGCTTCGCGCACCCGGCCCCTTGTCTATCATAATGTCTATGACATAATCTTCCATAGCGGAGTAGAGATACTCCTCAACAACAGGACTCAGGCGGTGAATCTCGTCTATGAAAAGCACGTCGCCGGGTTCAAGGCTGGTGAGCAGCCCCGCGAGATCGCCAGGCTTGTCAAGCACAGGTCCGGAGGTGATTTTCATATTTACCCCGAGTTCGTTGGCCACAATGTGGGCCAGAGTGGTCTTGCCAAGGCCCGGAGGGCCGTGAAAAAGTATGTGATCAAGTGATTCGCCGCGAATTATTGCGGCCTTTACATATATTCTGAGCTTTTCTATTATGTCGCTCTGGCCGCTGAAGTCGGTGAACTGCCCCGGGCGGATTTTATTTTCGAAATCGGAATCCTTTCCCGCGAGTTCTTCGCGCTCTTTGTATGAAACTTTTTCACTCATAGAACAAAGATAAAAGAAATTTAAAAATCTCTCTTGCCTCTAAAATCTATCTGTTGATAATGTTGATAACTTTTTAAAATATGCTTTTAAGAGCATATAGAGCCGATTTTTTTTAAATTAATATGTTATAAATTTTGTTGAAAACTATTGAAAAGATGTCAAAAAATCTTTTTCTGTTAAAATGTTGGCGAGTTATCATCGGTTATCAACATATTTTCACAATTTATCAACTCTAAAATAAAAACTGCCCCTCGTTTATCAACGGGGAGCAGCTTTTATTTTATAATAGGTGTATTGCTAATGCTACTCGCTGAGCTTGGCATTGAGGAATTCCCTGTTGAGACGGGCGATGTGGCTCACCGTGATTCCTTTGGGGCACTCCATTTCGCAGGCGCGGGTGTTGGTGCAGCCGCCGAATCCCAGGGCGTCCATAGTGTCCACCATAGCCTTTGCGCGGCGTTTGGCCTCTACCTTACCCTGAGGCAGCAGAGCCAGAGAGCTTACGCGGGCAGCTACAAACAACATTGCAGAGCCGTTTTTGCATGTTGCGGCGCAGCACCCGCAGCCGATGCAGGCCGCAGCGTCCATACTCTCATCGGCAGCCTCTTTTCTGATGGGGATGGCGTTTGCATCGGGCACACCGCCGGTGTTCACCGACACGAAGCCGCCTGCCTGGAGAATTTTATCGTATGCACGGCGGTCAACCACGAGATCCTTGATGATGGGGAAACCTTTTGCACGCCAGGGCTCGATGGTGATGGTGCTGCCGTCCTTGAATTTGCGCATATAAAGCTGGCAGGTGGTTACACCGCTCTCGGGACCGTGTCCGCGGCCGTTGATATACAGAGAGCAGGCACCGCAGATGCCCTCGCGGCAGTCGTGGTCAAAGCTTACGGGACCGCTGTGCTCCCCTTTGCAACCCTTGTCGAAAGATACGGGATCTATCTTTTCATTTACAAGCTGCTCGTTTAAAATATCCATCATCTCGAGAAAGGATGTATCGGGGCTGATGCCGTCAACATTGTATGTCTCAAAATGACCCTGGGCTTTGGCGTTCTCCTGACGCCATATCTTAAGTGTGAATTTCATACTCTTCCTTAGTCTTTATAGTTGCGGGTTGCCACTTTGCAATATTCGAATTTAAGAGGCTCCTTGTGGAGTTCGGGCTCGCTTTCGCCCTTGTATTCCCAAGCCGCCACATACATATAGTTCTCGTCGTCGCGCTTGGTCTCGCCCTCTTCTGTCTGCATCTCCTCGCGGAAGTGTCCGCCGCAGGATTCGCGTCTGTTGAGAGCGTCGGTAGCCATAAGTTCGCCGATTTCAAGGAAGTCAGCCAGGCGCAGAGCCTTCTCGAGTTCCTGGTTGAAGACCTCTTTCTTGCCGGCCACATATACGTTGCTCCAGAATTCCTTCTTGAGAGCGCGAATCTTGCTGATGGCTGTCTTCAGCCCCTCTTCGTTGCGGGCCATTCCGACATATTCCCACATAATGTGGCCCAGCTCCTTGTGGATGCTGTCCACGGTGCGTTTGCCCTTGATTGAGAAGAGTCTGTCGATTTTCTCCTGAACTTTCTTCTCCGCCTCGGCAAATGCGGGGTGGTTGGTGTCGGTCTTGGGATCTTTGAATTTGGATGACAGATAGTCGCCGATGGTGTAAGGAAGTATGAAATAGCCGTCGGCAAGACCCTGCATAAGTGCGGATGCTCCCAAACGGTTTCCGCCGTGGTCGCTGAAGTTAGCTTCGCCGATTGCGTAGAGACCGGGGATGGTGGTCTGCAGGTTGTAGTCAACCCAAAGGCCGCCCATTGTGTAGTGGATGGCGGGGAATATCATCATAGGCTCCTTGTAGGGGTCCACATCGTTGATTTCCTCATACATCTGGAACAGGTTGCCGTATTTTTCCTCGATATATTTCTTGCCTTTCTGCTCCATGCAGGTCTTGAAGTCAAGGAACACCGCCAGGCCCTGCTCGTTCACGCCGTAGCCGGCGTCGCAGCGCTCTTTGGCTGCACGGGATGCCACATCGCGGGGCACAAGGTTGCCGAATGCGGGATAGCGGCGCTCCAGATAGTAGTCGCGGTCTTCTTCGGCAATGTCGCTGGGACGTTTGGTCCCCTTGCGGATTGCCATCACATCCTCTTTCTTCTTGGGAACCCAGATGCGGCCGTCGTTGCGCAGAGACTCGCTCATCAGGGTCAGTTTGCTCTGCTGGTCGCCGTGCACGGGGATGCAGGTGGGGTGAATCTGGGCAAAGCAGGGGTTTGCGAAGAAAGCGCCCTTCTTGTAGCACTGCCATGCGGCGCTGCCGTTGGAGTTCATAGCATTGGTGGAGAGGAAGTATGTGTTGCCGTATCCGCCGCTGGCCACAACCACTGCGTGAGCGCCGAAGCGCTGGATTTCGCCGGTGGTGAGGTCACGCGCTATGATGCCTTTGGCCTCGCCACCGATAAGCACGAGGTCGAGCATTTCGTGACGGGGATAACTCTTGACAGTACCTTTTGCCACCTGACGGTTGAGGGCGGCATAAGCTCCCAGCAGCAGCTGCTGACCGGTTTGACCGCGGGCGTAGAACGTACGCGAAACCTGCGCGCCGCCGAAAGAGCGGTTGTCAAGCAGTCCGCCGTAATCGCGTGCAAAGGGGACACCCTGAGCCACGCACTGGTCGATGATGTTGCCGCTGACCTCCGCCAGACGGTAAACATTGGCCTCGCGGCTGCGGTAGTCACCGCCTTTGATGGTGTCGTAGAAGAGGCGGAATACCGAGTCGTTATCGTTCTGGTAGTTCTTTGCAGCATTGATGCCGCCCTGTGCTGCGATGGAGTGCGCACGGCGGGGAGAATCGCTGATGCAGAAGATCTTAACGTTGTAGCCAAGCTCTCCAAGAGTAGCCGCAGCAGAGGCTCCGGCCAGACCTGTACCGATCACGATGATTTCCATCTTTTTCTTGTTGGCGGGGCTCACTACCTTGATGTGAGCCTTATGGTTGGTCCATTTATCGGCCAACGGCCCTTCGGGAACTTTGGAAATTAGTTCTGTCATTAGAATTATAGTGTTAGTTATTAAGCTGTCTGCAAATATAATTCAAATAATTTATACCTTTACTCACCATTATCATATTTCTTTAAATGGAGTTTTTTTCACTGGCCGGCAACATCGCCGCACACATAGAGGATTCGGGCAGCGGCAGCTCCACTATCTTGCTGCTGCACGGCTATATGGAGACAATGTACATCTGGGAGGATGTTTTTGAAGAGCTTTGCGGAGCCGGGTACAGAGTCATAAGGATGGATCTTCCCGGGCACGGCCTCACCTGCACCGCTCCGGTGGACTCTATGGAACTTATGGCCACAGTGGCCAAGGGGGTGCTGGATGTATGCAAGGTAGAGAAGGCCACGGTGGTGGGCCATTCGATGGGGGGATTTGTGGCAATAAACTGCTGCAGGATGTTTCCGGAGCGTTTTTGCGGCCTGGTGCTGCTCAACAGCCACCCTTATGCCGACACTCCGGAGCAGAAATTGCAGCGGCGCAGGGAGATAGATATTATCGAAAGCGGCCATCTGCTCTCTCTGGCCGAACTCTCGATACCAAGAACCTTTAATGAAGGCAATCTGCGCCCTTTGGACGAGAAAATCCGCGAAACTGTGGAACTGTGCGAGACCCACGACCCCGCCGGCATTGTGGCGGGCATCAAGGGTATGGAAGAGCGGAGCGATACCAGCGCCTTTCTTGAGAAATGCAGGATACCCAAACTGGCCATTTGCGGCGACAGCGACTTTTTGGTGACACCTGCAGTGCGCGAGCGCCTTGCCTCAGACTGCCCGTCACTTCCGCTGGAAGTGCTGCCTGAGTGCGGACACAACGCCTTTTTGGAGGCTCCTGAGCGCACAATGGAGTTGTTGAGGGGCCTTCTTACCAGAGAAAATTGTTGAACGGATAGCGGCCGGCGTGGATTTCGGCCACCATCTTGTACAGGTCGGAGCGCATTTTCTCCAGACCTGTCCTTTCACGCGCACTTATAAATATACAGGGGGTGTTCTCGCGTGCCATCCAGCTGTTTTTAATCTCCTCCACCGTGCGGTTGCGGTCGGTTTTGGCATCTATGGAGAATTCGTCGTAGAACTCCGGCGTGTAGGCGTCTATCTTGTTGAACACCATATACACCGGCTTGTCGCCGGCGCCTATGTCTTTTAAGGTCTGGTTCACCACCTTTATCTGGTCTTCGAAGTTGGGGTGGGAGATGTCCACCACGTGCATCAGGATGTCGGCCTCGCGCACCTCGTCGAGCGTGCTCTTGAATGCCTCTATAAGCTGTGTGGGGAGCTTTCTGATGAATCCGACCGTGTCGCTCAGCAGAAAAGGGACATTCTCCAGCACCACCTTGCGCACAGTGGTGTCAAGGGTGGCGAAGAGCTTGTTTTCGGCAAAAACGTCGCTCTTGGAGAGCAGGTTCATAATGGTGCTCTTGCCCACATTGGTGTATCCTACCAGCGAAATGCGCACCAGCGAGCCGCGGTTGCCCCTCTGCGAGGCCATCTGGCGGTCAATTTTTTTTAGCTGCTCCTTAAGCAGCGAGATGCGGCTCAGCACAATGCGGCGGTCTGTCTCAAGCTGGCTCTCACCCGGGCCTCTCATATTGATGCCGCCCCTCTGCCTCTCGAGGTGGGTCCACATACCGGTCAGGCGGGGCAGGAGATATTGATATTGTGCAAGTTCCACCTGCGTCTTGGCATACGCCGTGCGGGCGCGGGAGGCGAATATGTCCAATATCAGGCCGGTGCGGTCTATCACGCTGCAGTGAGTCTCCTTCTCTATGTTGCGCATCTGGGTTGGGCTGAGCTCATCGTCGAATATCACATAGTCGATGGCGTTTTCTTCCACATATGCCTTGACTTCGGCAAGTTTGCCGCTGCCGAAGTAGGTGCCGGAATAGGGGTGGTCCAGCCTTTGCACAAACCGTTTGCGCACCTCAATGTCAGCCGTCCTGGCCAGAAAGTCAAGTTCGTCGAGATATTCTTCGCTCTGCCTTGTCTGGTTTTTGTCCCTGATTACCGTGGCTATCACTGCACTTTCCATCTGCAAGCTGTTTTTAAAGTAAAAAAGAGGCGGCCGCATCTGTGGGGCCGCCTCTCTATGTTGTTTGACAATATCCTGTTATTTGAGCTGGAAGATAACGGGGAAGGTGTAGGTGACCTTGACCGCACGGTCGCGCTGCTTGCCGGGAGTCCACTTGGGGGAGCTGGAAACAACCCTGACGGCCTCCTTGTCCAAGGAGGGGTCGACGCCGCGGAGCACCTTGACATCCTTTACGCTGCCGTCGGTGTTAACGGTGAACTGCAGGGTAACTCGACCCTGGATACCGTTTTCCTTGGCAATGTCGGGATAGGAAAGGTTCTTGTTCACCCATTTGGAGAATTCGTTGGCGTCACCGCCGTTGAAAAGGGGTTTCTGCTCCACCAGAGCGAAGGGGATTGCCTCTTCTTCAACCGATTCCTCACCGACTTCGTAGCCGTAGTCGTTCATATCGACGCCGAGATCCTCGCTGTCCTCGAAGGAGAACATCTCCTCGTCCACCTTGATGTCGTCGTCAACGATGTCGATGGCATCGGAGAGGATGGGAATCGTGGGCATCGAAGGGCGGGCGATCTGCTCCTCTTCGGTGATAGGGATTATCTCTTCCTCTGCTGCGATAACCTCCTGAGTGGTAAGGTCCATCGTCTTAACTTCGCCCGATTTCCACTCGAAGGCAACCAGCACGATGATAAGGGTGATTATGAGCCCTATTTCCAGAAAGAAGGTCGAACTTTTGGTAAGATCGGCTTTGGGTGATTTTTTGACTTCCATAATGCGTTATTCTTCAACTCTCAAAAGTAGGGAGAATAATTTATTTGTCAAAATATTGTTGAAAAATTATTTAACCAAGCCCATATCCTTGAGAATGTTATTGGTCTTATTCACAGCCTCGGCGCTCTTGTCGAATGCGGCCTTCTCTTCTGCGGTGAGATCCATCTCAACGACCTTCTCCACGCCGTTTCTGCCGATTACTGCAGGCACGCCGATGCAGATGTCGCTCTTGCCGTATTCGCCGTCCAGAGCCACGCAGCAGGGGAACACCTTCTTCTGGTCGAGAATTATGGATTTGACCATAGATGCTGCAGCTGCGCCGGGAGCATACCATGCTGAGGTGCCCAGCAGCTTGGTGAGGGTTGCGCCGCCCACCATAGTGTCTGCGACAATCTTGTCGGCAACCTCTTTACTCACGATGTCGGTGACTTTGCGGCTCTTGTAGGTGGCCTTGCTGATGAGGGGAATCATAGTGGTGTCGCCGTGACCGCCTATCACGATGCCCTCAACGTCGCTGGGAGCAGCGCCGGTAGCCTGGCTGATGTAGTAGCAGAAGCGGCTGCTGTCGAGCTGTCCGCCCATACCCACAACCCTGTTTTTGGGCAGACCGGAGCTCTTGTAGGTGAGGTAGGTCATAGTGTCCATAGGGTTGGCGATGATCATAAACACTGCATCGGGAGAGTACTCGTATGCGCTCTTTACAACAGAATTGACGATGCCTGCGTTGACGCCGATAAGCTCTTCGCGGGTCATTCCCGGCTTGCGGGGAACGCCGCTGGTGATTACGATAACGTCGCTGCCAGCTGTGGCCTTGTAGTCGTTGGTGACTCCCTTGATGCGGGTGTCAAAGCCATAGAGCTTGGCGGTCTGCATCATATCGATCGCCTTGCCTTCGGAGACTCCCTCCTTGATGTCGATGAGAACGAGGTCGGAAACACATCCGGTGTGAGCGACTGCGTTGGCAACTGTTGCGCCCACGTTGCCCGCGCCGATAACTGTTACTTTTGCCATTTTTAATAAGTTTTTAGAAGTTTATTTAATTTGATACTTTTGCCGAAAACCATAAGTGGCGCAAAGTTAGCAAATGATTTCTTTTTTTAAAGAAAACACTGCTTTTGAAATCAAAAGCAAAAACAAAATAAAGAGGTGGTTAAAATCTGTAGCCGAAGGGTACGGGTTCAAGGCCGGCGACCTCAACTACATTTTCTGCAGCGACGACTATCTGCTGCAGATAAACCGGCAGTATCTCTCGCACGACTACTACACCGACATAATAACCTTTGACTTGCGGGAGGATCCCTCTTCAAAGAGGCTTGACGGCGACATTTTCATAAGCGTGGACACAGTGCGCGCCAACGGCGAGGAGTACGGCGAGGGCTTCGAGCGGGAGATGATGCGTGTCATAAGCCACGGCCTGCTGCATCTGGCCGGCTTTGACGACCATACTGAAGAAGAGCAGAAAGAGATGCGGGCGGCGGAGAACCGCGCCCTTGAGCAATGGAATTCGATTACGATGTCATAGTTGTGGGGGCGGGGCACGCCGGCTGCGAGGCCGCTGCCGCCGCCGCCGATATGGGGGCGCACACGCTGCTGCTCACAATGGATATGCGCGGCATCGCCCAAATGTCGTGCAACCCTGCCGTGGGCGGCATCGCCAAAGGGCAGATAGTGCGCGAAATAGATGCGCTGGGGGGCTACAGCGGCATTGTCACCGACCGCTCCACCCTGCAGTTCAGGATGCTTAACAAGAGCAAGGGGCCGGCGATGTGGAGCCCGAGGGCCCAGTGCGACAAGACCCTTTTTACCCTCAACTGGCGCAGTGTGCTGGAGAATCTGCCGCTGGATATGTGGCAGGACACCGTCTCTGCGCTGCTGCTGGATAAGGGGCGCGTGACGGGGGTGAGGACCTCGATGGGCACCGAATTCCGCTCCCGTGCGGTGATTATCACAGCCGGCACATTTCTCGCGGGCAAATTATTCATAGGGCAGCAGAGCGCAGCCGGCGGCCGCATAGGGGAACTGGCGAGCTACGGGATAGCCGACCAGTTGCGCGCAGAGGGGATAACAGTGGGGCGGATGAAGACCGGCACCCCGCCCCGCATAGACACCCGCTCCATAGACCTTTCTAAACTTCAGGTGCAGACGGGCGACGAACGCCCCGCCCGCTTCAGCTTCACAAAAGAGAAATCTGCCGTGCAGGGGGGCAGGGAGCAGATGCCCTGCTACATTGTGCACACCAACGAAAGGGTGCACGATATACTGCGCGCCGCATTTGACCAGTCGCCCCTTTTCACCGGCAAGATAGTGGGAATAGGGCCGCGCTACTGCCCCTCGATAGAGGACAAGCTGCGCACATTCGCCGACAAGGATTCCCACCAGCTGTTTCTTGAGCCAGAAGGGTGGCACACCTGCGAGTATTACCTGCAGGGATTCTCCTCTTCGCTGCCCACGGACACCCAGATAAGGGCGCTGCGGGAGATAGAGGGATTTGAGAACATCCGCATTTTCCGCCCCGCCTACGCCGTGGAATATGACTATTTTGACCCGTCGCAGCTCAAGGGGTCGCTTGAAAGCCGCGTGGTGCAGGGGCTGTTCCTTGCAGGTCAGGTCAACGGCACCACCGGCTATGAAGAGGCTGCCGCGCAGGGGCTTATGGCCGGCATAAACGCCGCCCTCAAGGTGAAGGGCGCAGAACCCTTCATACTCAAGCGGGACGAGGCTTATATAGGCGTGCTGATAGACGACCTCATCACCAAAGGGGTGGATGAGCCTTACCGTATGTTCACCTCCAGGGCGGAATACCGCATATTGCTGCGGCAGGACGACGCCGACCGCCGGCTCACTCCCAAAGGGCACGCTCTCGGGCTCATCGGCGCGGGCCGTCTGCGCGATATGGAGAGCAAATACGAGGCGGTGGAGCGGGTGCGCGGCATTCTGTGCGAAACCGGCCTGACGCCTCGGGAGGCCAACGGGTATCTTGAGAGCGTGGGCAGCGCCCCCATAGACAGCAGACGCCGTATGGGAGAGCTGCTCACCCGCCCGGGAGTGTCTCTCCAAGGGCTTATAGATGCAGCCGCGCCGGGTACTCTGCCCGATTTGGGACTGGATGATGCTGAACCTCAAGAGAGGGCGGAGATACTCGAAGATGTGGAAATTGCGGTGAAATATCAGGGATATATAGAGCGGGAGCGGCGCCTTGCCGACAAGATTCTACGGCTGGAGAATATCCGGATACCGGAGAATTTCGATTTTGAGAAGGTGACTTCGCTGAGCATAGAGTGCCGCATCAAGCTTAACCGCTACCGGCCCGCCACCATTGCGCAGGCTTCGCGCATCAGCGGCGTTTCCCCGGCCGACATATCGGTGCTGCTGGTCTATTTCGGCCGCTGAATAAAGGGCTTATCTTGCGCATCAAAATAGCTGACGCCTACAGGGGTGCAGCGTTGATGCGCACCGAATCAATCCATCGGGTAGCTGAACACGGCGTCGTTGCCGCTCAGGCGGAAAGCGGCGGAAAGCGGGCGCACCAGAGCCCACGGACGGGGCGGGGCGGCAGGAGTTGCAGCCGGGTTGAGCCGCGCTTCTCTTATTATATAGTGCAGCATAGGGGCGCTCCACTGGAAATAATTGCATACAAGAGCCTTGTGCCGCAGCATAAAGAGTTGCGACGCCCGCATTGCGCCTATGTTGCGGGGCTGCTCGCAGGCCGGCAGGCCGCCGCGCCTGAAAATCTCCTGCGTGAAGCCGTGCCTGCGGTAATAGGCGGCAAGGCCGCTGTCGGCGTCCATCGGGCGCAGAATCAGGAAGTCCCACCCTTCCCGGCGGGCATTTTCGGCCGCATACTCTATAAGGCTGCCGGCGTATCCGAGTCCCCGGCAGTCGGGGGTGGTGCACAGGGCGTAGAGGTAAAAACCATGGTAATACTTGTGATAATGTCCGTCACCGCCTGCCTCCTCGCCCGAGACATAACTTATCTGAAAGGCGGATAGGGTGCTCACCACCCTCCCCTGCTCCAGACGGCACAGCAGCCTGCGGTCGGTGGAGGGGGAAAGAAAGTGGTCAAGATACTCCCGGCCGCTGGTAAAGCACTCTTCAAGCAGGGCTCTGACCCCTATGCGGTCGTCCTCCGTGGCAAACCTGATCATTCGTAGGAAAGTTCAATTGCGGCGGCATACTTCTTCTGCACATTGGCCCTCTTGAGCTTGAGGGTCTGCGAGAGCATACCGTTGTCGATGCCCCAGCTGTCGTCGATAAACTGCTCTTTGCGCAGCTGTTCGTGTTGCGCCAGATTGGCGTTGACCTTTAAGACCTCGGCGTGCAGAAGGGAGATCACCCCGCTGTCGGCAAGCATCTCGGCGCGGCTGCCTGCGGCAAGGTGCTTTTCTGTGCAGATGCGCTTGAGGGCGTTGAAGTCGGGGATTATGAGGGCGGAGGGATATTTGCGGTCGGCTCCGTACACCATACACTGCTCTATCAGCGGCGACTCCTTGAGCTTGGTTTCGATGGCCTGCGGGGCGATGTACTTGCCGTTGTTGAGCTTGAACATCTCCTTTTTGCGGTCGGTGATCTTCAGAAAGCGGCCGTCCACCATACAGCCGATGTCGCCGGTGTGCAGCCATCCCTCTTCATCTATTATTTCGCGGGTCTGTCCGGGGTCTTTGTAGTAGCCCAGCATCACGTGCGGGCCGCGGGTTAGAATCTCCCCGTCTTCGGTAAACTTTATTTGCGTGCCGTCTATGGGCTGTCCCACGGTGCCGATTATCACCAGACGGTCTACAGGGTTGTTCACCGCTATCACGGGGGAGGTTTCGGTCATTCCGTATCCTTCGCAGAGCTGGAAGCCGGCGGCGGTGAAGCAGCGCACGATCTTTTCCTGGATGGAGCTGCCGCCGCTCACCACAATCATCTTGTGCCCGCCCAGCGCCTCGCGCCACTTCTTATAGATGAGGGCGTCGTAGATGCCGTGCCTGAGGCGGTAGAGAGGGTTTTTGCTGTAGCTGTCGAAGGTATTGGCAAAGTCCCACGCTTTGGCGTAGAGGCTTTTCTTGAAGCCGGAAAGGGAGGCTCCCGCCTGCTCGAACTTGGCGTAGATGGTCTCCAGCACGCGGGGCACGCCGCAGAAGTTGTCGGCGTGGCACGATGCCAAATCGGCCTGAATGGTGGCCAGGCTCTCGGCATAGTAGATGCGGATGCCGCGCTCCAGATTGTCGTAAATCATAGTGCGCTCGTAGGCGTGGCACAGTGGCAGGAAGCTGAGGGCGATGTGGCGGTGGTCCAGCACGTGGCGCACGGCGTGGGCGTGGGCGTCGAACACCAGGTTGCGGTGGCTCAGCATAACCCCTTTGGGGCGGCCGGTGGTGCCGGAGGTGTACACGATAGACACGCACTCGTCTTCGCCGATGGTGCGCTTGTTGCGCTCAAGTATGCTGTCCAGCTCTTGACGGCGCGCATCGCCCGCCTTGCGCATATCGCGCAGGCAGAAGGCGCTGTCGCTGTCGTCTATGAGCACCACCTTGATTTCGCGGGGAATCTCCTCCACAATCGGGGCGAGCTTCTTGAGCAGGCGTGCGTTGTCTATGAATATTATTTCTGCATCGGAATGTTCGAATATGTAGCGGTAGTCGTCGTGCGAGAGGGTGGAGTACACAGGGATGTGAATCATACCCGCCAGGGCGCTGCCGAGGTCTATGAAGTTCCACTCGGGGCGGCTGGCGCTTATGTCTATCAGCTTGGTGCCCTTGCCGTAGCCCATTGCCAGCAGGCCGCGGGCCACCGACCGGCAGCCCTCCGCGAATTCCAAGGTGCAAGTCTTGGTCCAGACTCCCTTCTGGCTGCGCGCAAGCACATCGCACCGCTGCGGGAGATCGTTTTCAACGTGGTCGATGAAATCGAATAGTCGTCGGATTTCCATTGTAGTTATTTAATTAGGCGGTGCGAAGGTAGTCAAAAAAATTAAGCCCGTTGCCTCACGGCAGCGGGCTTAACACATCACATTTAATTTTCAATGTTTAGACTGATTTCTTGTACTCTTCAGCTTTCAACAGTTTATCAAATTCCGACGGATCGGAAAACTTGATCTTGACAATCCAGCCCTCGTCGTAGGGGCTTGCGTTGACCAGCTCGGGGGCGCTCTCGAGAGCCTCGTTGAACTCCACCACCTCACCGCTTATCGGCATATAGGCCTCGGCTACGGTCTTTACCGCCTCGATGTCGCCGAACTTGTCGCCGGCCGAGAGAATCTCCCCCACCGTGGGGACATCAAGATAAACGATGTCTCCCAGCTCGCTCTGCGCGAAATCGGTAATTCCTACAACTGCAATGTCGCCTTCCGGGCGAGTCCACTCGTGGTCTTTTGTGTAAAGTAAATCTTCGGGTACTAACATAATAGTCCTTTTACGGGTACAAATTTAACAAAGTCGGCGGAAACTACAAGATTTTCAAGCAAATTTTTATCAGATTCTCCAGCGTCGCGTCGGGGGTCTGCTTGAGGGCCATATCCAGAGCCTTGTCCACATTGGGCTTTGCGAATCCCAAAAGCACCAGGGCGTTGAAGGCCTCGGCGCGAACCTCGCTTCTGGCTCCGGAGGCGGGGGAGAGAGGCTTGCCCTCCCCCTTGACTATCTTGTCGCGAAGCTCCAGAATTATGCGCTCCGCAGTCTTGGTGCCGATGCCCTTGATGGATTTGATGCGGGCCACGTCGCCGCCGATTATGGCGTTCTGCAGCTCGTCGCAGCTCATCGCGGAGAGCATCATCCGGGCGGTGCCGGCCCCCACTCCGTTCACCGAAATAAGCTGGCGGAAGAGGGCCCGCTCCTCTTTTGCGGCAAATCCGTAGAGCGACTCCTCGTCTTCGCGCAGCAGGTGGTGCAGAAATAGCTTGATGTGAGAGTCGGTCTTGCCTTCCAGAGAAGAAAAGGTGCCCAGCGATATCAGCACCGTGTAGCCGATACCCCCCGCCTCTACGATTGCCTCTGCAGGATTGAGTTCTGATAGTCTGCCTGATATATACTCGTACATAACTGTGAAGTTTTTGAACAATATTGATTATTTTTGCAGATTGTAAATTTACGCAAATAAGTTGGATTGATGCTTTCTGTGCAGGACATAAGGGAAAATTTCAGGATTCTGGGCCGCAAGGCGGGCGGGCGCGAACTCATTTACTTTGACAACGCCGCCACAAGCCAGAAGCCGGAGCGCGTGCTGGAGTTCCAGAGCGAAATGTGCCGCCTGCACAACGCCAATGTCCACCGCGCCGTGCATACCTTGAGCTACGAGGCCACCGAGTATTACGAGAAGGGGCGCGAGGCGGTGCGCAGGTTTATAAACGCCCCCGGCAGCGAGCAGATAATCTTCACAAGCGGAGCCACGATGGCGATTAACCTGGTGGCTGCCTGTATGCAGCGGGGCGGCTTCATCGCAAGCGGAGACACAATCATCCTGAGCGAGGCCGAACACCATTCAAACATAGTCCCCTGGCAGATAGCCTGCGAGGCGGCGGGGGCCCGTCTGGAGGTGATTCCGGTGCAGGCCGGGCGCACAGCGGCCAACGTCGGCGCCTTTGACATGGAGGCATACCGCCGCGCGCTGCGTCCGGGAGTAAAGATGGTGGCGGTGACCCACGTCTCCAACATTCTCGGAGTCGTGAATCCCGTGAAGGAGATAGTGAAGGAGGCCCACGCCCTGGGAATCCCGGTGCTGATAGACGGCGCGCAGGGGATTGTCCACTGCCCGGTGGACGTGCAGGACATCGGCTGCGACTTCTACGCCTTCTCCGGGCACAAGATTTACGCTCCCACCGGCATCGGGGTGCTCTACGGCAGGCGCGAGTGGCTGGAAAAGCTGCCACCCTTTATGGGCGGCGGCGATATGGTGGACAAAGTGACCTTTGCCAAGACGACATACGCCGACCTGCCCCTAAAATTCGAGGCCGGCACATCCAATTTCATAGGAGGCGCCTGCCTGGCCCCGGCACTGGAGTTTGCCGCAGAATTGCGCGCAGACAAGGGGGTTGCCGGGCACGAGAGGCGTCTGACCGAGGCGATGAATCACACTCTGGCCTCCATAGACGGGGTGTGGGTGGCCGCCGGAGCTGCGGCGCCCGCAGACAAGGTCCCCCTGTGGTCGTTCACCATAGACGGGGTTCACCCCCTGGATGCGGCGATGCTGCTGGATAAGATGGGGGTGGCGCTGCGCAGCGGCCATATGTGCTCCGAGCCCATTGTAGACCGCATAAGCGGGGGCAGTATGCTGCGCGCTTCGCTGATGACCTACAACACCGTGGAAGAGGTGGAGGCATTCGGCAGATGCCTTGAAAGATGCATTGGAATATTGAGAAAATGAAAAGCATAGCTGAGATACAAGAGGAAATCGTGGACGAATTCTCGCTCTACGATGAGTGGCTGGACAAGTACGAATACCTGATTGACCTCGGGCGCGGAATGTCACTCGCTTCGGATGCCGACAAGTGCGAAGCCAACCTGATTGACGGGTGCCAGTCGCGCGTGTGGGTCACCTGCAGCAGCGACGCCGAGGGGCGTCTGCACTTCAGGGCAGACAGCGACGCCATCATCACCAAGGGAATAATCTCCCTGCTGATAAGGGTGTTCGACGGCCAGATGCCGCAGGACATACTTGCCGCCGACCTCAATTTCATAGACAGGATAGGGCTGCGGGAAAACCTCTCCCCCACCCGAGCCGGCGGTCTGGCCGCTATGATAAAGCGCATCCGCGCCATCGCGCAGAGTGCCCTGGAGGGTTAGAGTATGGCAAAGAGCGCACTTGAGGCCAAAATTGTGATGGCGCTGCGCCAGGTTTACGATCCCGAAATATCGGTGAACGTGTATGACCTGGGGCTGATATACGAGATAAACGTGGGCGATGACCACGTGGTGAACATAAAGATGACCCTCACCGCCCCCAACTGCCCCATCGCCGACGTGGTGGTGGACAATGTGGCGGAGGCGGTGCGCGATGTGCCGGGGGTTGTGGACGTCGCCATCGAACTGGTGTTCGAGCCGGTCTGGAACCAGGATATGATGAGCGAGGAGGCCAAGGTGGAGCTGGGACTGGTATGATTTATCTGCTTTTGGGCTCCAACCTGGGCGACAGGCTGGGATTCCTCAGGGCCGCCTGCGGCATATTGGAGGAGGAGCTGGGGGTCAGGCTGCACTGCACGCCTCCACGCGAGACGGCGGCGGTGGGCTTTGAGGGCCCCGACTTCCTTAATATGGCGGCGGGTTTTGAGCGTCCCGCCTGGCTCACTCCCGAGAGTCTGCTTGAAATATGCCAGAGCACAGAGCAGAAGCTTGGGAGGCCGCGCCACGAGGCGCAATACAATGCTGACGGGTCGCGCAAGTATGTCTCCCGCACAATTGACATAGACATACTGGAGTTTGACGGCGAGCGGCGCTGCGGCGAGAAGCTGCGCCTGCCCCATCCGCAGATTAAAAGCCGCCCGTTTGTGACCCCGCTGCTTGAAGAGTTGAAATGAGTGATAACTAAATAATGCTAAAATGACACAAGAAGAAGTTTTCAGGAATCTGACCGCGCACTGCAAGGAGTACGGATTCATATTCCAGTCGAGCGAGATTTACGACGGGCTGGCGGCCGTGTATGACTACGGCCAGCTGGGCGTGGAGCTCAAGAACAACATCAAGACCTACTGGTGGGATGCGATGGTGCGCCTGCACGACAATATCGTGGGCATCGACAGCGCCATTTTTATGCACCCCAAAATCTGGGAGGCCAGCGGCCACGTGGCTGCCTTCAACGACCCTCTGATAGACAACAAGGACTCCAAGAAGCGCTACCGCGCCGACGTGCTTATAGAGGATTATCTCGCAAAGCTGGAGGAGAAGATGAACAAGGAGGTGGAGAAGGGACGCCGCAAGTTCGGCGACAGCTTTGACGAAGCCCAGTTCCGCGCCACCAATCCCAACGTGCTCCGCAGCCGGGCCAAGTGGGACGAGGTGCATGGCCGTATGGTAAAGGCGCTGGACGACAATGACCTGACCGAGATGCGCCAGATAATAATAGACTGCGACATCGTGTGCCCCATCTCCGGCACCAAAAACTGGACGGAGGTGCGCAAGTTCAACCTGATGTTCTCCACCCAGCTGGGCAATGTCGACGGCGGCGTGGGCACCATTTACCTGCGTCCAGAAACGGCGCAGGGCATCTTCGTAAACTTTCTCAATGTGCAGAAGACCGGCCGCATGAAGATTCCCTTCGGCATCGCGCAGATAGGCAAGGCCTTCCGCAACGAGATAGTGGCCCGTCAGTTCATATTCAGAATGAGGGAGTTCGAGCAGATGGAGATGCAGTTCTTCGTAAAACCCGGCACCGAGATGGAGTGGTTCAAGAAGTGGAAGCAGACCCGTCTGGCCTGGCACAAGGCTATGGGTCTGGGCGACGACAAATACCGCTTCCACGACCACGACAAGCTGGCCCACTACGCAAATGCGGCCACCGACATAGAGTTCGCCTTCCCCTTCGGCTTCAAGGAGCTGGAGGGCATCCACAGCCGCACAGACTTTGATTTGGGCAACCACCAGCGGATGAGCGGCCGCAAGATGCAGTATTTTGACCCCGAGACCAACGAGAGCTATGTCCCCTATGTAGTGGAGACCTCCATCGGTGTGGACCGCACCGTGCTGGCCGTGCTCTCCTCCGCATATCACGAGGAGACTCTGGAGGGGGGCGAGAAGCGCGTGGTGCTTTCCCTGCCAGCGGCGCTAGCTCCTGTCAAGGCGGCCATCCTGCCTCTGGTGAAGAAGGACGGACTGCCCGAGAAGGCCCGCGAAATCCTGCACTCGCTGCGCGTGGAGTTCAACTGCCAGTACGACGAGAAGGACTCCATCGGCCGCCGCTACCGCCGTCAGGATGCAATCGGCACCCCTATCTGCGTCACAGTGGACCACGACACCCTCAGCGACAATACCGTGACCGTGCGCTACCGCGACACTATGACTCAAGACCGCATCCCTTTGGAGAGGCTGCATCAGGTAATCGCCGACCAGGTGAACATCAACAACCTGCTGCGCAAGAACATAGAGTAAAGCGGGGAAGATCCCTGCACAAAAAACCTCCCGCAGGGCGATTCCCCTGCAGGAGGTTTTTTGTGTTGCCGGCCGGGGCGCTACTTCTTGGCGATTCTGCCGCGCATTTCGGTGTCGGCCTGGATGTTCTGGAACTTGTAGTAGTCCATAACCCCCAGATTGCCGCTGCGGAAGGCTTCTGCCATAGCCAGAGGCACCTCTGCCTCCGCCTCTATGACCTTTGCGCGGGCCTCCTGCGCCTTGGCCACCATCTCCTGCTCCAGGGCGACGGCCATAGCGCGGCGCTCCTCCGCGCGGGCCTGGGCGATGTTCTTGTCGGCGTTGGCCTGGTCCATCTGCAGCACGGCGCCGATATTCTTGCCCACGTCCACATCCGCTATGTCTATTGAGAGGATTTCGAAGGCGGTGCCGGCGTCAAGCCCCTTGCTGAGCACCACCTTGGATATGCTGTCGGGGTTCTCCAGAACCTCCTTGTGGCTCTCCGCGCTGCCGATGCTGGACACGATGCCCTCGCCCACGCGGGCCAGCACCGTCTCCTCGCCTGCGCCGCCCACCAGCTGGTGGATGTTGGTGCGCACCGTCACGCGGGCCTTGGCAATCAGCTGTATGCCGTCCTTGGCCACGGCCGACACGGGGGGTGTGTTGATGACCTTGGGGTTGACCGACATCTGCACCGCCTCGAACACGTCGCGGCCCGCCAGGTCAATGGCCGCCGCCTTTTTGAAGTCCAGGGCGATGTTGGCCTTGTCGGCGGAAATCAGGGCGTTGACCACCTTGCCCACCCGGCCGTTGGCCAGATAGTGCGCCTCAAGCTCGTTGGCGTTGAGGTTGAGTCCCGCCTTGGTGCCGGCGATCATCGCGTTGACTATGACTCCCGGGGGCACTTTGCGCCAGCGCATAAGCACCAGCTGGATAAGGGAGACCTTGGCTCCTGAAATCAGGGCCTGGAACCACAGGGTCACGGGAAATAGCCACAGGAGGATCAGCAGCAGCACAAAGCCGACTGCGATCCAGAAGATTGTCATAGGGTCCATTTGATTATAGTTTTTTTACGAATATCTTGTTGTCGTCTATTGCGGTCACCACCACGCGGGTGCCCTGGTCCAGAAAGCCCTCCTGGCTGCTTACCTCTGCCTTGGCGCCGCAGTCGAACAGAGCGGTGCCCATAGGGGCCAGGCGGGTCACGGCGGTGGCGGTGCCCCCCACTTCGATTCCCTTCTGCTTTGGATTGTCATCGGCCTTGGAGTCGATGTTGGTATGCAGGGAAAACCGCTTCCAGGTGGAGGGGCGCAGCGCTATTGCAATCAGCACTGCGGTGACTATTATGCACAGCAGGGTCACGGCGATGCCGCATCCCGTGCCGATATTCACAAAAGCCAGATAGCAGCCGAACGCCATTGCGGCGATGCCCAGAATGCCGGTAACGGCGAATCCCGGAATCAGAAAGGTCTCCACAAGCAGGAGCACAAGTCCCACCAGAAGCAGAATTATGACAGGTCCCATATCGGATTATTTAAGAGGTTCCACGCTCACGCCCTCGGCGCCGGCCGCCTCGGCCGCGCTGCGCACGCTCTCGGCCTTGCTCTTGTCAAGCGGGGCGATGAAATATACCGTGACGCCCTCCTCCACCGTGCGGGCGATGTCGGCCGTGCTCACGCTGCTCACTGCGGCGCGCACTTCGGAGGGGATGCCGTCGGGGTACTCGCGGAAGGCGACTCTGTATTTTACATTGCTCTTTGCCTTGGCCTCAAGGGCGCGGGCGTTCTTGACGGTTTCGTTGGCGCCGTTGTTGAATGCCACCACCTGCGCCGAGCCGAAGCCCTTCTTCTTGACCGTGGAGAGGGCCTTGTTTGCCTCTGCCCAGGTGTCGAACATACCTATGCGGTAAACATTGCCTCTGCCCAGCTTCTTGGTGAAGACGGGGCTGAGCCCCTTGAAGCGGGAGGCCTCCAGCTTGGCTGCGGTCTTTGCCACCTGAATCTGATATACCAGGCCCTCCAGGGGCAGCTGATAGTCCTCCACTATCACCGATTCGTCCAGCACACGGAATGTCATATCCACTTCGACTGCCGGCTTGGCGAACTCGAAGTCGGGCATAGAACCCAGCGTGCGCTGGATAAAGGTGTATTGCGGGGCGGAGTCGCCGCCGATGTCGCCGGAGGTGATGGCCTGCTCCACTTCAGCCTGCTCCACATCTTCCAGACTGACGTTCTCGCCGCGCACCAGAAACTCCATCTCCACCGCCTGCAGCTCGCTGCCGATGTAGCCCAGACGCTCCTGCAGGGCAAAAATCTCGCTCTCGGCACTGTCAATGGCGCGTGCGAGGGCCTTGCGGTCGTCGCTGTCGGCCTCCGAGTAGAGCCGGCGGCTCTCCTCAAGCTCGGTTTTTATAATCCGCAGCGAATCCTTCACGGCGCCGTAGCGCCCCACGAGGCTGTAATACTGCGCAAAGGAGTCATCGCCGTAGAGGCTGTGGGAGAAGGTGTTGTCGTCCACATCAAGGTTGATGTGCGGGCGGGGCATAAGAGAGGCTATCATCCGTGCCTCCTCCACCGACTCCACCGGCTTCTTTACCGGGGTCGGGTCGTATTTCAGCAGGTAAATCACCATACTGTCGGCCGCGCAGGCGCGGTTGGAGGCGAAAAGAGAGAAGTTGCCGTCGGGCGTGTCGCAGAACAGGAGGTCGTCGTAGGGCGACGAATAGGGGAAACCCATATTCTCCGCCACGCCCCACTGCCCGCTCTCGGCGTCCCACTCGCTCACGAAAAGGTCGTAACCCCCCATTCCGTAGAGCCCTTTGGAAGAGAAATACATCTTGGTGCCGTCTTCGCTGAGCACCGGATATATTTCGTCTTCTATCGAGTTGACTCCGTCGCCCATATCGGTGAGAGGGCCCCAGAGGCCGTCAGCACCCCGCTCGGAATAGTTGAGGTCGTAGGTGCCGTACTGGTTGCGGGTGGGGATTATCACCTTCTGCATATTGTCGTTGTAGAGAAAGACCTCGCCGTCGGGCCCCTTGCGCCACGATTTGTCGGGAAAGTGGCTGTAGTAGAGGAAAAAGCGGCTGCGGGGCACGGTGATGCTGGAAATCACCTGCGGACGGGATGCATACTGCAGCATACCGATGCCGTTTTCGCACCAGGTGATCTTCTCTTGCAGCACTGCCCGTTCTGTGGAATCCTGGGCGCGCTCCAGCGCTCTGGAATAGTCGCGCTTTGCGGCCTCGAAGCTGTAGGAGCCCATCGCCTTGTCGCCGCTGCTCACAAGAGAGCGGTAGCTCTGGCCGGAGGCACTGGCGGAGAGGGCGATGGCGGCAATCAAAACTATTTTTCGGAGGTTTTTCATCTCAATTTTAATGGCGAAACCGAAAACAAAAGTAGGAAATAGTTCACATATTAAGAAAAAATACTAATTTCGCAGACTATTTTTCGTGAATTATCTAAAATTCAAAATACGCAACAGTTATGCAAAGTAAAGGAGCCATTCGTTTGGTGGCAATTCTAATCGGCCTGGCTTGCGCTTTCCAGCTCTCTTTCACGCTGGTTTCCGCAATTCAGGAGAAAAAGGCTGCGAAGTATGCAGACAAGGCAGTGGAGCAGGTAAGACAGAGCGCAGAGTTCGGCGCGGTGTCCGATCTTGACAAGGCTGTCTACATCGATTCTGTGCACAGCGCGGCCAACAGCAGGTATCTCGACTCCGTCTCTACAGAGAAGGTTTATTTCGGCTACACATACAAGTCCGTGAAGGAGAAAGAGATCAATCTCGGTCTGGACCTCAAGGGCGGTATGAACGTAATGCTGCAGCTGGACCTCGGAGAACTGGTGCGCAACTGCGCCCGCGAAAAGACCTCCGAAGAGTTCAACAAGGCACTCTCGCTGGCGCGTAAGCGTGCAGAAGAGACACACACCGACCTCATCACCCTCTTTGCCGAGGCTTGGAAAGAGGTCGCTCCCAACCAGAGGCTCTCTTTCGATATCGACCTGGAGAAGTTCAGCAGCGATGTCCCCAACAAGTCCAAGATAACCGACGACGAAATCATCGAGCTGCTCCGCAAGGAGGCCGAGAGCGCAATCAACAACTCCTATACGGTTGTGGAGCGCCGTGTCAACCAGTTTGGTGTGGCTCAGCCCAATATCCAGAAGATCGCCCGCACCGGCCGCATCCTTGTGGAGCTGCCGGGCGTCAAGGAGCCCGAGCGCGTGCGCAAGCTGCTCCAGGGAACCGCTTCCCTCGAGTTCTGGAACACCTACAACTCACAGGAGATTCTCCCCTTCTTGCAGGAAGTGAACCGCAATGAGGCTTCCAGGCTGGCCGCAGTTGAGACGGCTCCCGCAGCCGACAGCACAGCAGTGGCCGATGCGGCCGGCGCAGCTGCCGAGGACACCCTGCTCAACAGTCTTGCCCAAAGCGGCGAGGCGCAGGATCTGGCGGCCCAGAACGAGGCTTACAGAAAGGCAAACCCTCTCTTCGGCCGTCTGCAGCAGTTGGGCGGCAACAGCGCCTGCCTGGGTGTTGTGCACTACCGCGACACTGCGGAGGTTATGCGTATGCTGCGCGAGAGCAGCGTCTCCTTCCCCAACGACTTTGTGCCGGCTCTCACATTCAAGCCGAGCTCATTTACGACCGGCGACCAGTACTACGAGCTGGTGGCCCTCAAGAGCAACGCCGGCAAGGGTGCCGTGCTTGACGGAGGCGTGATCACTTCCGCCCGCGTCAACTACAGCCAGATTTCCGGTGCCGCCGAGGTCAGCATGACAATGAACACCACCGGCAGCGCCCGCTGGGAGGTCATCACCGAGCAGAACATCGGCAAGCAGATTGCAGTGGTGATGGACGGCCTGGTTTACTCCTACCCCACCGTGCAGAACAAGATCAGCGGCGGCAGCAGTCAGATCACCGGCAACTTCACGGCAGAAGAGGCCGAAGACCTTGCCACTGTGCTCAAGTCCGGTAAGCTCAGTACTCCCGCCCGCATCGTGCAGGAGCAGGTTGTGGGCCCTTCCCTTGGTAGCGCATCCATCCGCAGCGGTATGATTTCGTTCCTGCTGGCATTTATGTTGGTGCTTGCATATATGCTCTGGTTCTATCGCCGCGCCGGCTTTGCGGCCGACATAGCGCTGCTGTGCAACGTGCTGTTCCTCTTTGGCGCACTGGTGTCGTTCGGAGCGGTGCTCACCCTGCCCGGTATTGCCGGTCTGGTGCTGACTATGGGTATGGCGGTGGATGCCAACGTGATCATATACGAGCGCATCAAGGAGGAGCTCAACGCCGGCAAGAGCGTGCGACTGGCAATAAATGACGGTCACAAGAATGCATATTCGGCCATCATCGACGGCCAGCTGACCACAATGATCACCGGTATCATCCTTTACTTCTTCGGCAGCGGCCCCGTCAAGGGTTTTGCAGCCGTGCTTGTAATCGGTATCATCACCTCCGTGTTCACCTCGATTTTCATCCCCAGACTCATCTTCGAGAGAAGGCTGGCCAAGAACAAGGATATCACCTTCTACAGCAAGACCACGCAGAACTTCCTCAAGAATACCCACTTCAACTTCGTCAAGATGCGCAGGACTTCCTACACCATCTCCATCGTGATTGGCGTGATAGCGCTGGTGAGCATCTTTACAAAGGGCTTCTCCTATGGCGTGGATTTCAGCGGCGGCCGTACATACGTTGTCCGCTTTGACCAGCCGGTAAAGGTAGAGGATGTCCGCAAGGCTACTTACGAAGAGTTTGGCGAGGCCCCCGAGGTCAAGCAGTTCGGCGGCGAGTCGCAGATGCGCATCACCACCAAATACAAGGTTGACGACACCAGCCGCGAGACCGACAGGGAGATAGAGGGCAAGCTCTACAAGGCATTGAAGAGCTTCTTCCGCGCAGATATGAGCCTCGACGACTTCGTATCGACTCTGAACAACCCTAACGGTATCATCTCCTCCGACCGCGTGGACGCCTCCATCGCGAGCGAGGTGCAGCGGGATGCTGTCATAGCGGTGATCCTCTCGCTGATAGCGATCTTCGGCTACATCGCCCTGCGCTTCACCAACTGGACTTGGGGTCTGGGCGGCGTGATATCGCTGGTTAACAACTCTCTGGTTACGATCGGCTTCTTCTCGCTCTTCAGCGGAATCCTGCCGTTCAACCTGGATATCGACCAGAACTTCATAGCCGCGATATTGACCATCATCGGTTACTCCATCAACGATAACGTGGTTATCTTTGACCGTATCCGCGAATACAAGGTGCTCTATCCCAAGCGTCCTCTCAAGGAGAATATCAACGACGCACTCAACGCAACCTTGAGCCGTACTCTTAACACCTCCATCACCACTTTGGTGGTGCTGCTGGCAATCGCGGTGTTCGGCGGCGAGTCTATCCGCGGTTTTGCCGTGGCTCTGGCACTCGGTGTGATTGTGGGTACCTACTCCTCCATCTTCATCGGTACACCTATTATGTACGACCTCAACCGCAAGCGCGAGCAGAAGATCGAGGCTGCATCCGAGAGCAAGAAGTAATCGGATTTGCAGGTATGCAGAAAAAGGCGGACTCCGAGGGGTGTCCGCCTTTTTTTATGTCCCTGACGGAGCCTGCGCCCGCTGGCCACGCCGCCCGACAACTTCTAAGGCACCGGGTCATAGCCGCTGCCACCCCAGGGATTGCAGCGCAGAATGCGCTTGAAGGCAAGCCAGCCCCCCTTGAGGATACCGTATTTTTCTATCGCCTCATAAGCGTATGTGCTGCAGGTGGGGGTGAAGCGGCAGCTGCCCCCCATATAGGGCGAGAGCGCCACCTTGTAGAATTTGATCAGCATCAGAAACGGCCGGGAGACGACTTTTCGCAGGGTATGGCGCCTACGGCTCATTGCTCTGCGCGGCTTTTGCCCAGAATTTCGCACACAGAGGCGCTTATTACGGCACAAGAGCAGATTTCTTTGGCAATGTACACCAGCAGGTAATCGGCCTTGAAATCGCCAAGAACGGCCTTTTGGTTGAGTCGCAGCGACTCGCGGATGCGCCGCTTGAGCAGGTTGCGCTTCACCGCCCGCTTGAAGTTGCGCTTGGGCACCGAAATCACATACCTGGGCAGGCGTCCGCCTCCGGGCAGGTAATAGGCCTTGATGGGGTATTTGAAAATCACCTTGCCCCGCGCGGGCAGGCTCGCGATAGTCTCTCTTTGGCAGAGCCGCTGTTCTTTAGGGAAAGAGAACATCATAAGCCTCGGGTGATGATTATCTGCGGCAGGATGCTTAAAGCCTGCTGCAGTAGATGCTGAGAGCCTGAGCTATGGATTTGACCTCCGCCGTGGGGGCGGTGATCTCCACTTTGAGACCGGCCTGCTCCGCAGCCTTGGCGGTGTTGGCGCCGTAGGTGGCCAGCAGCAGGTCGTTCTGCCGGAAATCGGGGTGATTCTCCAGCAGAGAGCGGACATCGCACGGGCTGTAGAATACCAGTGCGCTGTAGCTTGAAAGGTCCAGATGCCTGGTGTCGCTCACCACGGTGTTCATAAACACCGCGCTGCCATAGTCCAGATGGGCATCGTCAAAGGCTTTTGCCATATCGGGGCGCAGAGAGTCGGTGCAGGCGATGAGGAACTTCTCCCCTTTGTGCTTTGAGCCGATGGAATCCACTATGGAGAGGGATTTGCCGTCGCCGAAGAAGATCTTGCGCTTGCGGTAAACGATATATTTCTGCAGATAGAGGGCTATCTGCTGGTTCTGGCAGAAGTACTTCATATCCTCCGGCACCGTCACGCGGGTCTCTTCGCAGATGCGGAAAAAAGAATCGATGACACTGCGGGATGTGAATACGATTGCGGTGAAATCGAGAATATGCACGTTCTGGCTTCTGAAATCTTTGGTGGACACCGGCTTTACGGTGAAAAACGGACAGAATTCAAAAGAGAGGCTGTATTTTGTTTCAAGCTCTGCGTAGGGGGAGTTGTTTAGCGGAGCCGGCTGGGCAATCAGTATTTTCTTTCCTCTTAAATCAATCATAACCTAATCAGTACTCTAATCAGTAGCCCAAGGGGCAGAACTTCGAGCGCGCAAAGGTACAAAAACCAAAATAATATGGAGAAATTATTTCCCTTAAAAATTTTAAAAGATTTCTGTGCCAGCATTATCAGCAGAAAGGCTCCGGAGATGGCTGCGGCGGCTGCGGCGCCCCCCCTGTCCAGAAGGTGAAAGTAGCGGTAGAAGGGGAGCAGCAACAGCAGCAGACCGGTGTATATGATTAAGCAGATGCGGTCGCAGACCCCTATGGCGCGAAACGTCTCCCGGGCGTGCTTGAGCCAGCCACAAAGCAGCCTCAGCCCCAGATGCACCAGCGTGAAGGCCGACAGCGCAGCAAGTATGAATATGAAATTGAGGCTCGAAAGGTCAAGGAAGTAGAGGGTGAGCGCCAAAGTGGGCAGACACAGCAGCGCCGTGTTGCCGATGGCGTAAGTGAGGTTCTTGTTGGATAGGGTGTCTTCCAGCACCAGCGAATTCAGCAGCGAGCGGCAGGAGATGAGTATGGCTATTAACGAGTTCTCGGCAAAAATCAGGAAATACAGCAGGCAGAAAAGCAGCGCGTAGGTGGTCAGCGCCGGGTGGCTCTCCACCACCGCGCTGGGGAAGTCCTCCCCGATTGCGGTCATAAGGGAGCTTGACTGCCAGCACTCCTGCCCTATCGCCTGCAGAAACATCACCGCTAATTCCCCCTCTTGGCGTTATATCCCAGCCCTTTGAGAATCTCCACCACGCGGTCGCGCAAGTCCCCCTGGATAAGGATGACCCCCTCCTTGGCGCTGCCGCCCACGCCGCATCTGGTCTTGAGGGTTTTGGCCAGGGCGGCCAGGTCGCTCTCGCGCCCCACAAAGCCGTTTACGGCGGTGACCTGCTTGCCGGCGCGCCCCTTGCGGTCGATGCCCACGATCAGCTTCTGGCGGGCGGGTTCCGGGGTCTCGGCCTCCTCTTCGAGGTCGGCCCTTGTAACATATTTGAAGTCGGGGTCGGTGGAGTAAACAACTCCCAGTCGGTCTTTCCAGTCGGTTGCCATAAGAGAGGTCGATATTATGCCTGCGAATTTAGTTATAAAAAAACAATTCTTACATTTGTTGGTTTATGGATTATGATTATTATTTCTATGGAGAAAAAACTGTTTAACCGCATCAGGAACATCGTGGCCGTGGTGGTGCTGGCGGCAGCCTCTGTCGTGTACCTATCCACCATAGAACCCACGGTGAGCTTCTGGGACTGCGGCGAATTCATCGCGTCGTCTTACAAACTCGAAGTGGGACACCCCCCGGGAAACCCCACATTCCAGCTGATAGCCCGCCTGTTCACTATCTTTACCGACAGCAGCCACGCCGCCGCGGCGGTGAACTGCTGCAGCGCGATGTGCTCCGCCTTCACCATATTCTTCCTTTTTTTGACAATTGTGCACTTCGGACTCAGGATTCTGCACGAGAGGGGGCGGCAGCTCACCCTGGGCAGCGCCCTTGCGGTGCTGGGCGCCGGCGTGGCGGGGGCGATGGCCTACTGCTTTTCCGACACCTTCTGGTTCTCCGCAGTGGAGGGCGAAGTGTATGCCATGTCGTCGCTGGCCACGGCCATAGTGTTCTGGGCCATCCTCAAGTGGGAAGAGAACTTCGGCGAGCCCTATAACGACCGCTGGATAGTGTTCATAGCCCTGATGCTGGGCTTGTCCATAGGCATCCACCTGCTGAGCCTGCTGGTGATACCGGCAATAGTGTTCATCTGGTATTTCCGCACCCGCGAGGGGGAGCAGGTCTCCTTCTGGAAGGGGGTGCTGCTGCTGGGCATTTCGGCCGTGTTGCTGGCGGTGATTCTCTATGGAATAGTGCCGCTGGTGCCCAAATTCATCGCCTTTGTGGACCGCATCTGCGTGAACTCCCTGGGCGCCCCCTTCAATCTCGGGGCGGCCATATTCACACTGCTGCTGTTTGCCGCCTGCTTTGCGGCGCTCTATCTGCTGCGGCGCGCGGGCAAGGCGCTGGCCCATACCGTGACCCTCTGCGTGACCTGCATATTGATAGGATATTCGATATTCGCGATGGTGGTGATCCGCGCCAACGCCAACACACCCACCAACGAATACTCTCCCGACAATCTCTACACCCTGGTGCGCTACATCAACCGCGAGCAGTACGGCAGCAAGCCGCTCATCTACGGCGAGTCGTATATGTCGGTGTATGACATCAAGGAGGGGGAATACTGGACGACCCTCGACGGCCGCTACTATAAGACAGAAAAGCCCCTTTCTGCGGAGTATCCCGCCGGGGCCAAGATGCTCTTCCCCAGAATGTGGAGCACCCAGTCGTCCAGCCACGAGCAGTTTTACGAGGCCTACACCGGCGGCGACTACCGCGAGAATGTGGTGACCCACGCCAACGGCACCAAGGAGATAAACAGGATGCCCAGGATGGCAGACAACCTGCGCTACTTCTTCGACTACCAGCTGAACTATATGTATTTCCGCTACTTCTTCTGGAACTTCGTGGGCCGGCAGAACGACCTGCACGGGCAGGTGCCCGGCGATTTGACCAGCGGCAACTGGGAGAGCGGCATAGGGTTCATAGACAAGGCGCGCCTGGGAGACCAGAGCCTCGCCCCCGACTACCTCGCCCATAACAAGGGGAAGAACCACTACTACTTCCTCCCCCTGCTGCTGGGTCTGCTGGGTCTCTTCTATCAGATTAAGCACGACGGCAAGGGGAGCTGGATCACTTTTCTGCTCTTCTTCCTCACCGGTATCGCCATAATCCTATACCTTAACCAGCCCCCTTACCAGCCCCGCGAGCGCGACTATGCATACGCCGGGTCGTTCTATGTGTTCGCCATCTGGATAGGTCTGGGCGTGATGTGGCTCAAAGATTTCGCCGACCGTCTGCTGGGCAAGGGCATCCCCCGCGAGAATGGCGAGCTGCTGTCCGAAGGCAAGTCGGTGTGCACGGCATCCGCCGCAAGCGCCCTGGCCCTGGCGGTGGCCATACTGATGGGCTGCCAAAACTGGGACGACCACGACCGCAGCGGCCGCCGCACCGCGCTGGAGGTGGCTTCCAACTACCTCAACAGCTGCGGACAGAATGCCATACTCATAACACACGGCGACAACGACACCTTCCCCCTGTGGTATGCGCAGGAGGTTGAGGGTATCCGCACCGACGTGAGGATAATGAACACCTCGCTGCTGGGAATGGACTGGTATATCGACCAGATGAAGTGCCGCAGCAACGCCTCGGCCCCCCTGCCTATCACCCTTCCCCGCAAGGACTATCTTTACGGCACCAACGACTTCGTGAGGGTGCAGGATGTGCTGCAGCGCCCCGCCACCGCACGGGAGGTGATGGAAGTGTTCACCAACCCTAAATATCGCATTCCCGGGAGCAGTATCGGCCGCATAGTGACCCGCACCATAAATGTCCCCGTAAATAAGGAGAACGCCCTCAGATACGGCCTGGTGAAGCCCTGCGACGCCGGCAAGATGGTGGACACCCTGACCCTGACCATCCCGGGCGGGGCCACTACCATCAGCAAGACCGACCTCATACTGCTTGATCTGCTCGCCAACTACAACTGGGACCGCCCCATCTATTTCGTGAGTCAGATGGGCGACTGCACATTCGAGATTGCAAAATGGCTGCAGTTCGACGGGTACGCGTATCAGCTGACCCCCATCGTATGCCCCCAGGCTCCGGAACCTAAACAGATGGATGTGGACAAGATGTACGAGCTCGTGATGAACGGCTACCGCTTCGAGAGCGCCGCCGACACCACCATTAATTTCGACTACTTCAATCTGTATGCATACAGCAGCGTGACCCCCGTGCGCGACATCTTCAACCAGGTGGCCCTCAAGCTTATGAATGACGGCCGCAACGAGGATGCCGAGAAGGTGCTGGACCGCTGCTACGAGATGACCCCCGTGAAGAACATCCCGCTGGATGTGTCAATTCTGCGCGGCGGCAACGAGTATGAGGTTATGACCAGCATCGACCTCTATTTGCAGCTGGACTGCGTGGAGAAGGCCAAAAACCTCTCGCACGCCTATATGGAGGAGGCGCTCAAGTCTATGCTCTACAGCGCCCAGTTGGTGCGCGGCGCCGCTCTGGACGAGGAGACGCTTGACCGCGAGCTGCAGTATGCCTCTTATCTGGCAAATCTCTTCCGCTCCAGAGGGTATCAAGATGAGTATGACTACATAAACAACGGCATCAAGGCGCTCCTGAATTGAATGTAAGGGAAAAAGTGAGTCTGCTGCCCCATTCCCCCGGGGTTTACCGCTTTCTTGACGCAGGCGGCACGGTGATTTATGTGGGCAAGGCCAAGGACTTGCACCGCCGCGTGTCGCAGTATTTCCGCCCTCCCGAGAGTCTGGACCGCAAGACACGGGCAATGGTGGGCAAAATTGCCGATATGATGTTTGCGGTGGTGGAGACCGAGCAGGACGCCCTGCTGCTGGAGAACAATCTGATAAAGAAACTCCAGCCGCGCTACAACATTCTGCTCAAGGACAGCAAGACCTACCCCTGGATTTGCATCCGCAACGAGCCATTCCCCAGGGTGATGCTCACCCGGAGAATGGTGCGCGCATCGGGCAGATACTTCGGCCCCTACAGCTCCGCCGGCTATGCCCACGCGCTGCTGGAGCTTGTAGCGAGCCTCTATCCGCTGCGGAGTTGCAAGCTGGCCCTGAGCGAAGAGGCCGTCTCAAAAGGCAAGTTCAAGGTGTGCCTCAACGCCCATCTGGGCCGCTGCTGCGCCCCCTGCACCGGAGAAATATCCAAGGCGGACTATGATGCGATGATTGCGGCCGTGGAGACCCTGCTCTCGGGCGGGGCGCGGGAGCTGATCCGCGACTGGAGGGGCAGGATGCAGCAGGCCGCCGCCGAGCTGCGCTTTGAAGACGCCCAGCAATACAAAGACCGTCTGGACATACTGGAAAAGCACTGTTCCCGCTCTCCCATAGTGAACCGCACGATGCACGACACCGACGTATTTTCTATTGTGAGCGAGGGCGAGGACCACTTCTGCAACTTTATGCGCATTCGCAAGGGGTGCGTGGTGCAGTCATTCAATATGGAGCTTGAGGCGCGCATCGAGGAGCCGCAAGAGGCGGTTCTGGCCACATTTATGGCCGAGATGATATCCAAGTTCGGCCCCCTCTCCAAGGAGGTGCTGGTGCCCGTTATTCCCAATCAGGAGTTTGAGGGGGTCACTCTCACCGTGCCGCAGAAGGGGGACAATCTGGAGCTGCTGAGGCTCAGCACCAAGAATGCCGGCGCTCTCAAGGCGGAGAAGTTCCGCCACGAAGAGAAGGTCAACCCCGACGAATACAATATGATGGTGATGCAGGCGCTGCAGCGCGACCTCGGGATGAAGGATCTGCCGCGCCACATAGAGTGCTTCGACAACTCCAATATCCAGGGGACGAACCCCGTGGCTTCCTGCGTGGTGTTCCGCGAATGCCGTCCCAGCAAGAAGGACTACCGCCACTTCAAGATAAAGACGGTGGTGGGGGCCGACGACTTTGCTACTATGAAGGAGGTGGTGAACCGCCGCTACTCCCGGCTGCTGGCCGAGGAGCAGGAGCTGCCGCAGCTGATAGTGATAGACGGAGGCAAGGGGCAGCTGCACTCGGCTATGGAGGCTCTCTGCGAACTGGGCATCGACACCCGCCTCACGGTGGTGGGCCTGGCCAAGCGACTGGAGGAGATAATCCGCCCCGGCGACCCCTACCCCCTGTTCTTAGACAAGAATTCCACCTCGCTCAAGGTGCTGATGCACATCCGCGACGAGGCGCACCGCTTTGGCATAACCTTCCACCGCAACCTGCGCTCCAAGGGGTTCGCCACCACGCAGCTGGCAGAAATCCCCGGCGTGGGAGATGTCACCTGCACCAGGCTGCTCTCGCACTTCAAGAGCGTAAAGCGGGTGAGAGAAGCCTCCCTGCAGGAGCTGGAGAGCGTAGTGGGCGGCAAAATGGCCGGCCGGGTTTTTAATTATTTCAGAGATGAGACTATTTAAGATAATACTTTCCCTGGCGCTGCTGCTATGCTGCTGCTATGTGGCCTCAGCCCAGTATTATACGCTGGGCAGCGACCCTTCTTCCATCAAGTGGCGCACCATCAAGGGGAAGAACTTCGATGTGATTTACCCCGCCGGTATGGACTCCCTGGCGCGCGAATATCTCTACAACTTTGCCCTGGCGAGGGTCCGCACGCAGGTGGCGCTGGGCATAGAAGGGGCCAAGGTGCCGCTGGTGCTGCACGCATACAACCTCAACAGCAACGCCACTGCGGCCTGGGCCCCACGCAGGATAGACATCTACACCACCCCGCCTTTTTGCAGCGGCTACGCCGACGATTGGATTCACCAGCTGGCGCTGCACGAGGGGAGGCACGTGGGGCAGATGACCCACTTCTCCACCGGCACCTTCAAGGTGTTCAATATTCTGCTGGGAGAGCAGGCGGTGGGCATCGGAATGGGTTTTTACCCCGCCGGATGGGAGCTCGAAGGGGATGCGGTGCACTCCGAGACCGACTTCTCAAGGGCGGGGCGCGGCCGCGACGCCAACTTTCTGATGCACTTCCGCGCAATGGCCGCAGCGGGGGTCGAGCCCAACTACGATGCCTACCGCTTCGGCTCGTTCTACAACTACATCCCCAGCAAATATGCCTTCGGCTATCTCACCGAGACCTTTATGCGGGACAACTCCGACTACACGGTGATTGGGGACATCTATCACGACTTTACCCGCTACTGGTATGACCCAAGCATAATAAACAAGGCGTTCCAGCATTATACGGGCCATACGCGGCGCAAGAACTATCAGGGCGCGATATCCCTCTTCAACGCCGTGTGGGCTAAGGAATATAGGCAGAGGGAGCCCTACACCGCCTTCACACGTCTGCTGACGGAGGGCAAGAAGGATAACTACACCACCTACAGCTCTCCGCTGCAGACCTCGGACGGCAGCGTGGTGGCGGTAAAGGCGGGCCTGCGGCACATCAGCCAGCTGGTGCGCATAGATACGCTGGGCAGAGAGCATTATGTGCGCCCCTTTGCCGCAGAGAGCCTCACCAGCCCCATCGTGACCCCCGACGGCCACACCCTGGTGTGGAGCGAGATAGTGGCGCATCCCCGCTGGGAGCTGCAGAACTACTCTGTGCTGCGCTCCTACGACCTGTCCACCGGCAAGACGCGCGATCTGACACGCCGCACCCGCTACTTCAACCCCTCCTATTCTCCCGACGGGCGCACGGTGGCGGTGACTGAATACCCGGTGCAGGGTTCTTCCCGCGTGGTGCTGCTCTCGGCACAGACGCTGCAGATAGAGGCGCAGATTCCCGCCCCCTGCGGCGGGCAGATACACAGCACCGCCTTTCTGGACGGCCGGCTCTATGCCGACGCCATTGTGGGCGATGGTCTCTGGGGGCTCTATTCCCGCAGCGCAGATGACCCTCTCGCCCCCTGGGAGACGGAGATCGAGCCCCAGAGCCGCACCATACTTCGCCTGAGGGCGGCGGAAAACCGCCTGCTCTTCGAGAGCGATGTGGACGGCATCACCAACATCTATGCATACGATGCCTCGCGCAAAACGCTGCAGAGGCTCACCAACGCCCGTCACGGCGCGTTTTACCCCAGTCTGACATCGGACGGCACACTTTACTGGTCTGACTACGATGTGACCGGATACACCCCCGTAAAGACTTACAGGGGCGATCTGCTCTGGGAGGACACATCTATGGAGCATCCGTACGTCTATCAGGAGGCGGAACGCCTCGCCGCGCGCAGCGACAGCGCCGCCCCCGCCCTCTCGGCCGCAGAGCAGGCCGCCCTGCGCGCAACGATAGACTCCCTGCCCGAAAGGCGCTACAGCAAGCTCACACACCTTGTCAACATCCACTCCTGGGCCCCCTTATATGCCAGCATCAACCGCATAATGGACCTGAGCTACGACTACTACTATCAGCTTGCGGCTCCCGGCGTCACCCTTCTCTCGCAGAACACGCTGGGCACTGCGGTGACCGTTGCGGGAGTCTCCCGCTACAACGGGATCACGGCGGGCCACCTGAACTTCAACTACAGCGGCCTCTGGCCCATATTCGAGATAAACGCCGACTACAACGAGCGCTACCGGCGCGATGTAACTTGCGACAGCGCCGGAGGTGCCATCGACACCCTTTTGGTGAAAAAGCCGTCGCTGGAGCTCTCGCTGAGCACCTACACCACCGTCAACCTGGGCCGCGGCGGAGTGCTCAGCGCCATCGTCCCCCAGATCGAGGTCGACTGGAGTAACGACCGCTACAGCAGCGACGACGGGAGGTGGCGCTATGCCAACGATATCCGGATAGGGTTGAGGTATTACAGGATGCTGCCGGTGCCTAAGGCGGCCAGAATGCCCCGCATGGGCTTTGGCGCAGAGGCAAAGGCGGCCTGGCAGATAGGGGGCGCCGGTGCGGAGAACAGACTGCTCTACGGCTACACATACGGATACCTGCCCGGCTTTACTTTGGATCAGGGTTTCAGGCTGACCCTGATGGGTCAGACGCGCCTGGACGGCCTCTATGGCGGCGTTCTGGTGAACAATCTGGCCACCGTGCCGCGCGGCTACAGCAATATGCCCCTGGGGGATTATCTCAAGGCCACGGCCGACTACGCGATTCCCATCGTCCTCAACGACTTCAGGCCGGTGTCACTGCTCTACCTGAAGCGGGTGAACATCACTCCTTTTGCCGATGCGGCGGTGAACCGGACTGCGCAGCAGAGTCTGCAGCGGATGCTGAGCTATGGCTCGGCCGTCACCGTGCAGGGGTACATTTTCCGCATCGGAGTGCAGCTGGAGGTAGGGGCGCAGCTCTCCCGCCGGATGGACCCGGACGGCAGGTGGCGCACCCGCCTGGACTTTATTTCCGGCGTCAATCTGTAGCCTGTGAGAGGAAAATCATCTGCATATACTGCAGCAGATATTCGGTGGGGACATCCTTGAGCAGAACCCTCTTTTCGCCATCCAACAGATATACAGAGGGGATTGCGCGGATGTTGTAGAGCGGAGTGCCATAGATGGCCTGCAGATGGTCGTAGGCGCTTATCCAGTTTTTGGGATAACTCTCGGAATATTTGATCCACTCTGAGAGGTCTTCATCGGGGTAGATGTTGGCCACAGCCAGATATTTGCCCTCTATGAGGGCGTCTATGCCGGGGAACTGCTCCAAGGACTCCATTACCTCGCGGCAGTTGGGGCAGCCGGGGTTGCTGAAAAAGATGATAGTGTATCTGGCATCGATGCCGTAGAGATGGCCCGTGCGGCCGTTGCGCATCGTGTAGGAGAAGTCATTGGCCTTCTCTCCAAGGCGGTTGAGGCGCAGCAGCGGCAGAGTGGCATCGGCATCGGCCTTTTCGCTCTCGCTTGAGAGAGGAGACAAGGCTATTTTCTGATACAGGGGGATGCAGAACTCCTCGTTGCGGTAGGGGGAGTTGGGGTCGCCCATCACCAGGGCGTAGGCGTCGGTGACCTTTTTCCAGAGGGTCCCCTCCCCCGCCTCAATCTGGGCCTTCTCGGTGCTCTGCAGAAAGGCTTCGCAGGATTTGAGCGCCTTTTGCGTGGGAACAGTGCGCAGCAGCAGGGCATACTGCCCCAGAATCTCTCGGAACGCCTTCTCTCCAAAGCCCCGCACCAGCGCGGTGTCACGATCGCCGGGGCGCGCTTCAGAGTAGAAATTGTCCCAGTAGTGGCTCACTATGTAGTCCAATGCCTCCGCCTCGCCGGAAATCATAGCCGGCACCTGAGGCATCTCAAACCGGTTGTCTGCGGGGTCTGCGGCGCTCTTGTTGCCGCCGCTTCCCTGGCCGCAGGATGTCAGCAGCACGGCTGCCGAGAGAGCGCAGAGCGCAGTTTTCGCAAATCTTTTCATACTAACCGACCACCCAGACCATAACGTGCTTCTCGAATATTATATACCCCAGCTCGAACTCCATCTCGGTGCCGTCCTTGTGGGTGAATACGGCAGAAATCTCCCCCTCGTCCCTGGGGTTGAACTTCTCTACCTCTATCTGCTCTGCATAATCCACGTCGAGCAGCGACATTCTCTTGAAAATGGCCTCTTTCGCGCTCCAGATTATAGCCAACTGCTTCTGGCGGTTGTGGTCGCCCAGATCCTCCTTCTCCTCTTCTGAAAGGGCCTTGCGTTCCACTGCGTCAAAGTTGCGCTCCAGGCTCTCGATGTCAATGCCCAGCGCCTCGTCGCGGTGGGTTATGATGGCCACGAATCGGTTGGAGTGGGAGATGCTTATCTCCTGCGCCGAATTGTGCAGAAAGGGGCGTCCGTTGTCGTGGTGGCCCAGATACACCTTGTCGTCGAAAATCTCCCCCAGCAGGGCGCGCACGGCCAGCTTCTCTTTGCGGCGCTCTTCGCTGCGCATCATAGAGAGCTCTTCCAGCTCGTTGTTGGGGATGGAGCACATATCCATAAGCTCCTGCTCTGTCTCGGTTATCTCCCAGACATAGATTGTGGCTTCGTTTTCCAGTTTCTTTGTGAGGTATAGGGCCATATAAAACGGGTTATGGCCGCACGCTGGCAGCGGCGGCTGATGATTTGCTGTTTTGTGTGATTGACAACACGCTAACGGGCGTCCGGTGGTAGTACGGGTCTAAACCGCCATCGCCTGCGGGGGATTCAATGTTGCAACTCGGAGGCTGTTCCACGTGTCAGTAGTTTAATTGATAATCTGGTTGAGATACGAGGATTCGAACCTCGACAGACAGAACCAAAATCTGTAGTGCTACCATTACACCATATCTCAATGCTGCAAGGCGCAAAGTTATAAACAAATTTTTAATTACCGCCTCTCTTTGAAGAACTCTTTCATAAGGGTGGAGCACTCGTCGGCAAGGATGCCGCACGTGACGGTGGTGCGCGGGTGCAGCAGGCTCGGCGAGAAGAGCGAATAGCCCCTCTTGGGGTCGGCTGCGCCGTAGACTATCCGGGGAATCTGCGCCCAGGCCAGAGCGGCGGCACACATCGGACAGGGCTCCACCGTCACATACAGGGTGCAGTCTGCAAGATATTTGCCCCCAAGGGCGTCGGTGGCCATTGTGATGGCCTGCATCTCGGCGTGCGCCGTGGGGTCGTTGAGAGTCTCGGTGAGGTTGTGGGCGCGGGCGATTATCCTCCCCTTGCACACCACCACTGCGCCGATGGGGATTTCGTTCATATCACCCGCATTGCGGGCCTCGGCAAGGGCCGCCTGCATATATTGAGTGTCGTCCATATCTTTGGCAAATATATGAAAAAAAGCCGGCTCGGAGGGAGTCGGCTTTTTTCTATAAAAATATAAATCTATAAGATTACATCATGCCGTCCATACCGGCTGCGTTGGGGTTGGGAGCCATTGCAGGAGTCTTCTCGGGCTTGTCTGCAATTGCGCACTCGGTTGCCAGGAACATACCTGCCACGGATGCGGCATTCTCCAAAGCCACGCGGCTTACCTTGGTGGGGTCGATCACGCCCGCCTTGAGCAGATTCTCGTAGGTTTCGGTGCGGGCGTTGAAGCCGAAGTCACCCTTGCCCTCTTTGATCTTCTGGACAACCACGCTGCCCTCTAGGCCTGCATTGGCCACGATGGTGCGCAGAGGCTCCTCAATGGCGCGGGCCACGATGTTGATGCCGGTCTGCTCGTCTTCGTTGGCACCCTTGAGGTTCTTCAGAGCCTCGGTAGCGCGGATGTAAGCCACGCCGCCGCCGGCCACGATACCCTCCTCGACAGCTGCACGGGTGGCGTTGAGGGCGTCTTCCACGCGGTCTTTCTTCTCTTTCATCTCAACCTCGCTGGCTGCGCCCACATAGAGCACCGCCACGCCGCCGGCCAGTTTGCCAAGACGCTCCTGGAGCTTCTCGCGGTCGTAGTCGCTGTTGGTGGATTCTATCTGCTTGCGGATCTGAGCTGCGCGCTGCTTTACGGCCTCGCTGTCGCCGCCGCCGTCCACGATGATGGTGGTGTCCTTGTCAATGGAGACTTTCTCTGCGGTACCCAGCATCTCCACGGTGGCGTTCTCGAGGGTGATGCCCCTCTCCTCGCTGATAACCTGGCCTCCGGTGAGGATGGCGATGTCTTCCAGCATCTCCTTGCGGCGGTCGCCAAAGCCGGGAGCCTTGACTGCAGCCACCTTGATGGTGCCGCGCAGCTTGTTGACTACCAGAGTGGTGAGCGCCTCGCCGTCAACATCCTCGGCGATTATCAGCAGTGCGCGGCCTTCGCGTGCCACGGGCTCGAGCACCGGCATAAGGTCTTTCATTGCGGAGATCTTCTTGTCGGTGATCAGGATGTAGGGGTTCTCCAAAACCGCCTCCATCTTGTCGGGGTTGGTCATAAAGTAGGCGGAAATGTAGCCGCGGTCAAACTGCATACCCTCGACAACCTTGACTTCTGTCTCGGTACCTTTGCCCTCTTCCACGGTGATGACGCCGTCTTTCTTGACCTTGCTCACCGCCTCGGCGATGAGCGAGCCGATGTATTCGTCGTTGTTGGCGGAGATGGATGCGACCTGCTTGATCATATCGATGTTGTCGCCCACGGTCTCGCTCTGCTGATGCAGGTTGTCGACCACTGCGTCAACGGCTTTGTCGATGCCGCGCTTGAGGTCCATAGGGTTGGCGCCTGCGGTCACGTTCTTCAGACCCACGTTGATGATGGCCTGAGCCAGGACGGTAGCGGTGGTTGTGCCGTCGCCCGCCTGGTCGTTGGTTTTGCTGGCAACCTGCTTGACCATCTGCGCGCCCATATTCTGAAAGCGGTTTTCAAGCTCGATTTCCTTGGCCACGGTGACGCCGTCCTTGGTTACGTGGGGCGCACCGAACTTCTTGTCGATGATGACGTTGCGGCCTTTGGGACCCAGGGTCACCTTGACTGCGTCTGCAAGGGCGTCAGCACCCTCTTTCATAAGGTTGCGCGCCTCGATATTGAATTTGATTTCTTTTGCCATAATTGTTCCTCCTGTTTAAAAGGGTTAAGCTATAACTGCTATAACGTCGCTCTGACGCATTATGAGGTAATCCTTGCCTTCGTAAGTCACCTCGGTGCCGGCATATTTTCCGTACATTACCTTGTCGCCCGGCTTGAGCTCCATAGGCTCGTCGCTCTTGCCATTTCCAACTGCGATAATGACACCCTGCTGGGGCTTTTCTTTTGCCGAGTCAGGAATAAAAAGGCCGCTCGCGGTTTTGGTCTCGGCCTCTTGTGCCTCTACCAAGACTCTGTCTGCTAATGGTTTGATCATAATTCTGATATTTTAATGTTGTTTAATTTGTGTTAACGGCTTCCTGTAAGGCAAATCAGATGCCAGCACCCCCTTTGTGACAAATTGTCACACGTGTCAGCGCGCCATAGCGGCCTCCACCTCGTCTGCGGTGGCGGGCAGACGGCGGCTGCCCAGGCGGCGGCATCCGCTCTCGGTGATAAGCAGGTCGTCCTCCACTCGGATTCCTCCGAAGTCATAGTAATCCTTGAGGGCGTCGTAGTTCACGAAATCCTTGAATTTGCCCTCGGCGCGGTGCTGCTCTATGAGTGCGGGGATAAAGTAGATGCCCGGCTCGTCGGTGATGACGTGCCCGGGGCGCAGTCTGCGGGCCATCCTCAGCGAGCCCAGCCCGAGCTGGGGCGAGCGGCTCTGGTCGGGGTCGTAGCCCACCAGATCCTCTCCAAGATTCTCCATATCGTGCACGTCCAAGCCCATATTGTGCCCAAGTCCGTGAGGCATAAAGAGGCCCATCACCCCTTCTGAAACGGCGGCGTCTATATCGCCCTTGACCAAACCGACATTCTTGAGCCCCTGCAGCATCAGCCGTGCCACTGCCAGATGCACTTCGCGGTAGGTGATGCCGGGACGGGCCATCTCTGCGGCGAGGCTGTTGCCCGTCTCCACGATGGTGTAGATGTCGCGCTGTCTGGGGGTGTATCTGCCCCTCACCGGCAGGGTGCGGGTAAAGTCGCTGCAGTAGTGGCTTGCAATCTCGGCGCCGGCGTCAATCACGCACAGCTTGCCCTCCTGGAGCACCTTGTCGTGCATGTGGTTGTGCAGGGTCTCGCCGTGCTGCGAGAGGATTGTGGGGAAGGATACCATATATCCGCCGCTGATCACGACCCCCTCCATGGCACCTACGACCTCCTGCTCCACCATACCGGGCTGCATCAGGCGCATCGCGGTGTAGTGCATCGCGTAACCGAGGTCGCAGGCGCGGTCGATCTCCGCTATCTCGCAGGGCTCCTTGATGAGCCGCTGGGCGGCGATAGCCTCTATCAACTGTTTGCTGGAGAGGTCGTTGACCGCAAGCGGGCTGGTGCCGATCATCTCGGAGAGCAGAATCATATTGCGGCAGCGGTACTGCGGGGTAAAGTGCACCTTGCGCCCCTTTGCGAGGGCCTCCTTAACCGCGGCTGCGAGGTCGCCGAAGGGGCGGCTCTCCCCCACCCCGACTGATGCGGCGCGATCCGCCACGCTCTGCTGCGGCCCCATCCAGATGATGTCGTCCATATCGACATCGTTGCAGAAGATGGTCTCGGTGCCGCTGTCGGCATCGATTATGGCAGCCATTGCTGGGCAGTCCAGCCCGAAATAGTAGAGAAAGGTGCTGTCCTGGCGGAAAATGTATGTGTTGTCGGGATAGTTTGCGGGAGATTCGTTGTTTCCCAAAAAGAGCAGAATGCCGCTCTTGAAGCTCTCCAGGAGCTTTTTGCGGCGGCTTGCGTAGATATCTTTGCTGAACATGACTTTGATGATTAATAATTCCAAATATATTAATTTTGTTGCAGATAACATTTTATAACAACGCACATGAAAAGAGCAACGGCCATTGCGGCCCTTTTTTATGCCTCTGTGCTATCAGCGCAGAGTCTGACCCCCGACGCCGTGGATCAGATAAGAAGCAGTTTCGACCGCGACAACGCATCTACAACCGCGCTGCAGAACATCCTTTCCGGCACCTCAGAAATCAAGAAGCACGCCCTCTCCCGCTCCAAGGCGGGCAAGGTAGACCATTTTTTCAAATATAAGGCCGATGTGAGCGGCATCACAGACCAGCAAAACAGCGGCCGCTGCTGGCTCTTTACCAGCACGAATCAGCTGCGCCCGCAGGTGATGAAGCAATTTGGCATAGACGCCTTCAGCTTCAGCAACAACTACTGCTATTTCTGGGACTTGTTCGAGAAGTCAAATCTCTTTCTGGAGAATATAATCGCCTCTGCCGACAAGGGGTACGACGACCGCGCCGTGACGGAGTATTTCAAGGCCCCGGTGAGTGACGGCGGCGTGTGGAACCTGTTCTACAATATAGTGGAGAAGTATGGAGTAGTGCCCGAGAGCGCGATGCCCGAGAGCGCCAACAGCAACAACACCTCCCAGATGCGCAGCCTGCTTAACGAGCGCCTGCGCAAGGCGGGCTACGAAATCCGCGAGGCGGCCACGGCCCCTGCAAAGGGCAGGAAAGCTGCCGAAGAGCGCGATGCCAAGGTGCAGGAGATTAAGTTAGCCGCGCTCAAGGATACATACCGCATTCTGGCCCTCTGTCTGGGCGAGCCTCCCACAGAGTTCACCTGGCGCTACAGAGGGCGCGACGGCAAGATAGAGAGCCTCACCAGCACTCCCGCCGAGTTTTGGAAGTGCATCCGTCCCGCCGACTTCGGCCCGGACAGCTACATTATGATAATGAACGACCCCACCCGCGAGTATTACAAGCTCTATGAGATTGAAAACTACCGCAATACTTACGAGGGGGTCAACTGGATTTACCTGAATCTGCCCAATGACGAGATTAAGGCATCGGCGCTGGCCTCTCTCAAAGCAGGCGAGCCGATGTATGCCAGCTGCGATGTATCCAAGCAGATGAACAGCTCTGAGGGTATCTTGAACCCGGGGCAGTACGATTATGAGTCGCTGCTGGGAGTAAGTCTCTCTATGGACAAAAAGGCGCGGATTCTGACCCGTCAGAGCGGCTCTACGCACGCAATGCTGCTGATGGCCTGCGACACCGACGATAGCGATGTCCCCACCAAGTGGCAGTTTGAGAACAGCTGGGGCCCTTCTGCCGGGCACAACGGCTACCTGACATTCACCGACGAGTGGTTCAGCGAGTATATGTTCCGCGTGGTAATAGGCCGCAAATACCTATCCGGCAGGGCCGTGGAGGCTCTTAACACCAAACCCGTGCAGCTCCCTCTCTGGGATTATATGTTTTAAGCATCGTATGATTCTCTGCCCCAACGCCAAGATAAATCTGGGCCTGACGGTGTATGAGCGCCGCAGCGACGGCTATCACGACATCGAGAGCCTGTTTGTGCCGGTGCGGGAACTCTCCGATGTTCTGGAGGTGGTCCATTGCGACTCTTTTGAACTTGTGTGCTACAATTCGCCCGAGGATATCCCGGTTGAAAAGAACCTCTGCTACAAGGCTTTTGAGCTGATGCGACGGCTCTACGGAATCGGTAATGTAAAAATATATTTATATAAAAATATACCGACAGGAGCCGGCCTCGGCGGGGGCAGCAGCGATGCCGCCTTTACCCTTGTGGCGATAAACGAGATATTCTCGCTCGGCTTGAGCAAGACTGCCCTTGCCGCCCACGCAGCAACGCTCGGCAGCGACTGTCCGTTTTTTATATACAACTGCCCGATGCTTGCCTCCGGGCGCGGCGAGATACTCGAGCCGTTCGATTTTGATATGGAGCGGTTCAGGGTTGAGGTGGCCACTCCCGGCATTCATATTTCAACTCCGGCGGCCTACAAGATGGTAGATGAATATTTTGCTCAAAATCCCCGTCAGAAACGCTTCTCGCTGGCAAATACTCTTAAAATGGAGCCCCGCGAATGGCCCGAGAATCTCGTGAATGATTTCCAAAGGCCCATCTTTGCGGAATATCCCGCTCTTGAGAAGTTGAAAAATGACTTTTATAGGCGCGGAGCAGTTTACTCGGCTATGAGCGGCAGCGGCAGCGCGGTCTTTGGCCTATTCCTCCGATAAGTAGTATTATAGTATTTTATATGAGAGGGTGCTCCCATAGGGGGTACCCTCTCTGTTTTTATTTGTGTATTCGCCGCCGCTGCGAGTTCTCGAAGGTATTCATTTATATATAAAAACATATAAATATATTTATGATATTATAATTTGATATAAATATAAATTTATATATATTTGTGGAAATATTTGAAACAGAGATATATGGGAAAGATTGTATGCTTTGCAAACAACAAGGGCGGCGTGGGTAAAACCACCACCGCAGTCTCCATCGGATACGCCTGGGCCCGCAAGGGCAAGAAGGTCCTCTTTGTGGATCTCGACTCGCAGGCCAACCTCACCACTATGATAAGCCCCCTGTCCCCGGACGAGCATCAGGCCACCATCCGCGACGCCTTTATGGACAAGCGCAAATTCAACATAGAGAATGTAGAGAAGAATGTGGATCTTGTCCCTTCTGAGCTGGCACTTTCAAATTTTGACCGCGACACTGCAGCTGTCACCGGCCGCGAATACCTTCTGCTGGATCTTCTGCGCCCCGTTAAGGAGAAATACGACTATATTATAATAGACTGCCCGCCTGCGCTGGGTCTGATTACTTACAACGCCCTTGTGGCCTCTGACCACCTTGTTATGGTGGCCACCCCCGACGGTCTCGCTTACTCGGGAATGGTGATGGTTGCAAACCTCTTTTCCGATGTCCACTCCAATCCCAGGCTCAATCCCGACCTTAAGCTCAGCGGCGTGATAATTACCCGCTACGAGCACAACAAGCTCAGCGATATGTATGTGGCCAAAATCCGCGAGGAGATGGGGGACACCTTTATAGAGCCTCTCATAAGCAAGGCCACAAAGATAGCCCAGGCAGGGTCTTTCAACCAGAGCATTTATGATTACGACCCCTCCGGCAAGGTTACCAAGCAGTATCTTGATGTTGCTAAAACCCTTGCCAAACGCATCTCCAAATAGGTTTTATGCAAATATCGAAAAATACATTTATATAAAAACATAAATATATAAATATATATGGCAAAAAATCACGATCCCTTCGACAAGTTCAGAGAGGCAACTTTGGGCGGCGGTAACAGCCTTCGCGGCGCACTTGCGCAAAAGGAGACTGCGGCACCCGCGCCGGCGCAGACGCCCGCTGCGCCTGCAAGAAAAATCGCCGCATCTGAGACCTCTGCCTCAGAGGGGAAGGTCAGCAAAAACGCCAACCGCAGGCTTGTCAGTTTCCATATAGACAATGGGGTATTTCTTAAGCTCGGGCAGCTCAAATTCGAAACCGGAACCAAATACGATGAGCTTTACAACGAGGCTGTCTATGACCTTCTTAAAAAGTACGGCAGAATCTAACAATCGGAAAACCAACCGCATAGCACAAATATATTTTTACATATTTATATAAAAATATATTAATATTAATATAAATGCGCGTCTGCACAAATCGTGCGGGCGCGCTTTTGCGTATGCGTAAATTCCAGTAAAAAGGGGTGCGCAGACAGGCCGCTCTACAACTCCTTTATGGGGAGCTCGGCACCGTCGGGGGTCACCATCACCGCCCCGACATCCTGCCGGCAGAGGTGGCCGATAATATCGAAATTCTGCACCTCCTTGTGGAAAGATTCGAACTGGTCGATGGGAAGGGTGTATATCAGGCGGTAGTCTTCTCCTCCGCTCACGGCGGCGGTCACAGCGTCGATGTGGATTTCGTTGGCCATCGCGAAGGTCTCCGAGGCAATCGGCAGGCGGTCCAGATAAATCTTGGCCCCGAGGCCGGTCTGCTCGCACAGGGTGTTGACCGCCTCCGAGAGGCCGCGGCTGTCAAAGACCCCGGCGGTGGGGTAGAAGCCTCCCTTGGTGAAGTTCTCCACCGTGTCGGCGGCAATCTCCGGGCAGAGATACTGCGAGAGCAGGTATTTGTATTTGGAGAGGTCGGGCTGCTTGGCGTTGGCCTCGCCCGAGGCCAGAAACACGCTCTTTTCCCGCTCCAGCACGTGCTGGCCCATATATGCCGCCCCCACATTGCCGCTCAGGCATATCAGATCCATACTCGAGGGGCTCTTGATTCTGCCCTCGACCTCGGCGCTGCGGCATCCGGTGAGGCTCAAGCTTATCTGCAGGCCGTTGATAGAGGGGAAGAGGTCAAGGTGCAGGGTCTGCACGGAGTGCTCCTTGCAGGCCGCCACCGCTCCGCCCCAGAACTCGGCGATGTCTTCGTAGCAGAAGTGCGACGAAATGCCCAGCGACACGCACAGGGTGTCCGGGCGGTAGAATGCGGCGTAGATTTCCCCCACCACATTCAGCACCGCCTTGTATCCCAGGTGCTTGAGCGGATTATACACGAGGTCGAAGTCGACCCCCTGCATCATCATCTTGCTGCGGATGATGCCCCCCTTAATCTTCACGATGTTGCTGTTGACATATCCGCTCCCCTCGAAAAGGCGCCTTGCGGCCTCGCGGTGGCCTATCTGGGAGAATTCCGTGCGCTGTGTGTTCTGATTTTCCGCCATATCCGATATCGATAAACTTTGTGGCAAAAATACTCATAAATATTAACTTTGCCCCTCTTATGGCAGAAAATGAAGATATACTGAAACGTCTCTCCTCGGAGTATTCGGAGGGGTTCACCACCGACATCGAGCAGGAGTTTTTCCCGAAAGGGCTAAACGACGAGATAGTGACGATGCTCTCCCGCCGCAAGGGGGAGCCGGGCTGGCTTCTGGAGTTCAGGCTGGACGCCCTGCACAAGTGGCAGAAGATGGAGATGCCCTCCTGGGCCCATCTGGACATACCTCCGATTGATTTTCAGGATATAATCTATTTTGCCGCCCCCAAGCAGGCCAAGGCCCGCGAGGAGGTTGACCCCGAGCTGGTCAAGACCTTCGACAAGCTGGGGATTCCGCTGCACGAGCGCGATATGCTCTCGGGCGTGGCGGTGGATGCCGTGTTTGACTCGGTGTCGGTGAAGACCACCTTCCAAAAGACCCTCCGGGAGAACGGCATCATATTCTGTCCCTTTTCCGAGGCGGTTGCCGAGCATCCCGACCTGGTGCGCAAGTACCTGGCAAAGGTGGTGCCCCCTTCCGACAACTATTTCGCCGCCCTCAACAGTGCGGTGTTCAGCGACGGCTCGTTTTGCTACATCCCCAAGGGGGTGCGCTGTCCGATGGAGCTTTCCAGCTACTTCCGCATCAACGCCCGGGGCACGGGCCAGTTCGAGAGGACGCTCATCGTGGCCGAAGAGGGCTCTTACCTGAGCTATCTGGAGGGGTGCACCGCCCCGATGCGCGACGAGAACCAGCTGCACGCGGCAATCGTGGAGATAATTGTGGAAAAGGATGCCGAGGTGCGGTACTCCACCGTGCAGAACTGGTACCCCGGCGACAAGGAGGGCCGGGGCGGCATCTTCAACTTCGTGACAAAGCGCGGCCTCTGCCGCGGAGAGCGCAGCCGGCTGTTCTGGACTCAGGTCGAGACGGGCAGCGCCATAACCTGGAAATACCCGAGCACCATACTCAAGGGAGACGGCAGTCTCTCGGAGTTTTATTCGGTGGCGCTCACCAACAATCTTCAGCAGGCCGACACCGGCACCAAGATGGTGCACATCGGCAGCAACACCATCAGCCGCATCGTGAGCAAAGGCATCAGCGCGGGCGCGAGCCAGAACAGCTACCGGGGCCTGGTGAAGGTGGCCCGGGGGGCGAAAGGGGTGCGAAATCACTCGCAGTGCGACTCGCTGCTGATAGGCGGCCGCTGCGGGGCGCACACATTTCCCGTGATAGAGTGCGCCGCCCCCGATGCGGTGCTGGAGCACGAGGCCACCACATCCAAAATCAGCGATGACCAGCTCTTCTACCTGCGCCAGCGGGGCATCAGCGAAGAGGATGCGGTGGCCCTGATTGTGGGGGGATACGCCTCCGACGTGCTGCAGCGGCTCCCTATGGAGTTTGCCATAGAGGCGCGCCGGCTGCTGGGAGTCAGTCTGGAGGGAAGCGTAGGATAGAGAATGGACTTTTTATACAACATAACTTTTGCCGTAGCCGACGCCAATGTCTCCCTGCTGGAGGTGATAAGCACCCTGTGCGGGCTTGTGTGCGTGTTTCTGGCCGGGCGGGCTGCAGTGGCCAACTTTTGGGTGGGATATGCATACAACATCTTGCTGTTTATGCTTTTCTGGAACAAGAACCTCTACGCCAGCATGCTGCTGCAGCCAATAGCACTCTTTATAAACGCTATGGGACACTGGCGCTGGACTCACCCCAAGGCCGGGGAGGAGAACAGCAGCAGGCAGCTCAAGGTGACTCTGATGAAATGGCGCCGGAGAGGTGCCCTGCTGCTGGCCATTGTGGCGGCGGTGGCCCTGTGGGGCTTTGTGCTGAGCCACCTGGACGCCTGGTGGCCCGAGGTCTTCCCCGCAGCCCGCAGCCCCTATCTGGATGCTACGGTGGCGGTGACGATACTCTGCGCGCAGCTGCTATCCGCCCAAAAGCGGCTGGAATGCTGGATAGTGTGGCTGATTGTTGACATAGCTCAAATTATTTTGTACCTTACCTCCGGCCTTGTGTTTATGCCCGCCGTGAGCGCCATATACCTGGCTTTGGCGGCGATGGGACTGGCCCAGTGGTGCAAACAACTTAAAACTCAAGACAATGTTGCAGATAAATAATCTCCACGCACTGGCCGGGGAGCGGGAAATACTCAAAGGAATCAACCTGAACGTGGGGCCGGGAGAGGTGCACGCCATAATGGGGCCAAACGGCGCCGGCAAAAGCACCCTGAGCGGCGTGCTGGCGGGCAAGCCCGGATACACCGTAACCGAGGGCGACGCCCTGCTCGACGGCGAGTCGCTGCTGGCTCTGACCCCCGAGGAACGCTCGTGGAAGGGGCTTTTTCTGGGATTCCAGTATCCGGTGGAGATTCCCGGAGTGTCCAACACCATGATGCTCAAGAGCGCCCTGGCGGCAAAGCGCCGCGCGCAGGGGCTGCCGGAACTTTCTTCGGCGGAGTTCATAAAGCTGCTGGGCAGTAAGCTGCCGGTGGTGAATATGGACCGCAGCTTTCTCTCGCGCGGGGTCAACGTGGGCTTCTCGGGCGGGGAGAAAAAGCGCAACGAGATATTGCAGATGGCCCTTCTGGAACCGCGTCTGGCCATTCTGGACGAGACCGATTCGGGCCTGGACGTGGACGCCCTGCGCATAGTGGGGGAGGGGGTCAACAGCCTGCGCACGGCGGAGAATTCTTTCATAGTGATAACCCACTACCAGCGGCTGCTCGGCTACATAGTGCCCGACGTGATACACGTGCTCTACGACGGCCGCATAATCAAGACCGCCGGCAAGGAACTGGCGCTGGAGATAGAGGAGCGCGGGTATGACTGGATTATAAAAGAGGCAAATGGAGAGAATTGACATCCCTTGCAACACTTCCAAGAGCGATGTGATAGTGCTCCGCGAAGGCGGAGAGCGCAATTGGGAGATAACGGTGGGGGCCGGCGCGTCGCTCTCGCTGCTGTTTGTGCTACTGCCCGGCGCAGAAGATTGCATAAAGTGCGGCGTCCGTCTCTCGTTTGCGGGAGAAGGGGGCAGCTGCCGCCTCGACGGGCTATATATAGCCTGCGGCAAGGCAAATGTGGACTTCGGCGTGAATCTGGTGCACAATCTGCCCCGATGCAGCAGCCGCCAGAAGTTCAAGGGGATACTCTCCGGCGGGGCCCGCACCCGCTTCTGCGGTCTGATCAAAGTGCCGCAGGAGTGCATCGGCACCGAGGCCTATCAGGAAAACCACAACCTGCTGCTGGGGGACTTCTGCCACGCGCAGAGCCTTCCGCAGCTGGAGATTTATGCCGACGATGTTAAGTGCAGCCACGGCGCCACGTTTAGCAAGATAGACCCAGAGGCGCTCTTTTATATGCGCAGCCGGGGGATAGACCTTGCCCAGGCCCGCCGCCTGCAGGTTATGGCATTTGCCCTCGATGTTCTCGAAGGTGCCCCGCAAGAGATTGTGGAAGAGGTTCTTGCCGCTCTTAAGAGCATAGCCTGAATCGGATAGTTTTATATAAAAATATACAAAACGCTTATGAAAAAGATTAATCTTTGCCGTATGGCACTTCTGGGTGCGGCGCTGATGGCCGTTCCTGCGCTTGTATCTTGCAAAGGGGGTTCCAAGGGGGGCGCTCAGACCGCCGCAGACGAGGCTCCGGCCTCCGTGGAGGCGGAGACCTTCACCGTCAAGGGGGTCAGCTTCAAGATGGTGAAAGTCGCCGGCGGCACCTTCACTATGGGGGCGACAGCAGAGCAGGGCTCCGAGGCGCAGCCCAACGAGCAGCCCGCGCACGAGGTCACAGTGGGGGATTTCTATATCGGCCAGACAGAGGTTACGCAGGCTCTCTGGGAGGCGGTGATGGGTTCCAACCCCTCCCACACCCAGTGGCCCGAGTGCCCCGTGAACAAAATCAGCTGGCAGGACTGCAACGACTTTGCCGACAGCCTCACCGCCCTCACCGGCAAGAAGTTCCGCCTGCCCACCGAGGCCGAGTGGGAGTATGCGGCGCGCGGCGGCAGCAAGAGCAAGGGCTATAAGTATGCCGGAAGCAACAATATCAATGAAGTGGCCTGGACAGCCGTCAATTCTGAAGAGAAGCCGCATCCGGTGGCGGGCAAGGCGCCCAACGAGCTGGGGCTATACGATATGAGCGGCAACGTGTCGGAGTGGTGCAGCGACAAACTGCTCAACTACGACGGCACCGAGCCCCAGTATTCGCAGAAGATGCTCAAGAGCGAACGCAAGCGCGAGTTCCACATAATCCGCGGCGGCAGCTGGAACTACGGCCCCACAATGAGCCGCACCGCCTACCGCGGATCGGGCAATTATACCCGTATGTTTGCCTACGACGGCCTGCGCGTGGTGATGGAGTGCCCTGCGGCAAAGTAGAGAGAGGGGAGAGGAGATGGCAAGGGTTGTTACTTTCGGGGAGATAATGCTGCGGCTGGCCGCCCCGGGCCATCTGCGCTTTTCGCAGGCCGGCAGTTTTGAGGCTACTTTCGGGGGCGGCGAGGCCAATGTGGCCGTGTCGCTGGCCGCGTTCGGGCAGGACGCCCGCTTTGTGTCGGCCCTGCCGCAGAACGACATAGCCGACGCCTGTCTGGCGCAGCTGCGCGGACTGGGGGTGAATGCCGATGCCTGTCTGCGCTGCGGCGAAAGGCTGGGAATCTACTACATAGAGAAAGGGGCGGTGTGCCGTCCCAGCAAGGTGATTTACGACCGCGCCCATTCTGCCATTTCCGAGATAAGGCCTGGAATGATAGACTGGAAGCGCGTGTTCAATGGGGCCGACTGGTTCCATTGGACCGGAATTACCCCCGCCATAAGCCGGGGGGCGGCCGATGTCACTCTGGAGGCGCTGGAGGCGGCTTCTGAGCTGGGGCTCAAGGTCTCCTGCGACCTCAACTACCGCAAGAAGCTCTGGAAATATGGCAAGCATGCATCGGAGGTGATGCCCGCCCTGGTAGAGCGCTGCGATGTGATTATAGGCAACGAGGAGGATGCGGAGAAGGTGTTCGGAATCTCTGCCGAGGGGTGCGACGCCGTCGGCGGCAATCTCGACAGCGCCCGCTACGAGCAGGTGTGCCGCTCCCTTATGGAGCGCTTCCCCCGCGTGCAGAAGGTTGCAATCACCCAGCGCAAGAGCCTCGGCGCCGACCACAACCGCTGGTCTGCGGTTCTCTATAACGGTGGCGGACTGCTCGTTTCGCAGGAGTATGACATCACCCACATAGTGGACAGGGTAGGGGGCGGCGACTCCTTTGCCGCAGGGCTCATCTACGGCCTGAACCGGTATGGCAGCGACCGCGAGGCGCTGGAATTTGCGGTGGCGGCGTCGTGTCTAAAGCATACCATCGAGGGGGACTACAACCGCGTGTCCGTCGCCGAGGTGGAGACGCTTATGGGGGGCGACAAATCGGGCCGCGTTTCAAGATAATCAAGTTATGGCAAGATTCGACAAGTTTAAGGTAATAGGCGAGGCGGCCGGCACCGGACTCGTGCCGGTGTTCTACAGCGCCTCTGTTCAAGATGCCCGAAACGTGCTTGGCGCGTGCTACAGAGGGGGCGTCAGAGTTTTTGAATTCACCAACCGGGGCGACTTTGCCCACGAGGTCTTTTGCGGCCTGGCAAAGTTTGCGGCGGAGAACCTTCCCGATATGATTCTCGGGGTGGGCTCCGTGGTGGACGCCCCCACGGCGGTGCTGTATATGCAGAGCGGGGCCTCGTTTGTGGTGTCGCCGCTGTTCAACGCCGAGGTGGCGCGGGTGTGCAACCGCCGTCAGGTCCCTTACATCCCCGGATGCGGCAGCGTCACCGAGGTGGGCGATGCCCAGGAGGCGGGCTGCGAGATCTGCAAGGTGTTCCCCGCCGATGTGCTGGGCCCCGCATTCGTAAAGGGGCTGCTGGCACCTATGCCGTGGAGCAGGATACTGGTCACCGGCGGCGTCAAGCCCGAGGAGGAGAATCTCCGAGGCTGGTTTGCCGCAGGCGCCACCTGCGTGGGGATGGGGGGCAACCTCTTCCCCAAGTCAGAAATCAGCAGCGGCGACTGGGATGCAGTAGAGCATCGCTGCCGCAAATGTCTGGACATAATCAAGGAGGTCAGAAAATGATACGGATGACACAGAGCTGGCGCTGGTACGGCCCCGGCGACCCGGTGAGCTTGGGCAACATACGTCAGGCGGGGGCTACCGACATAGTGCACGCGCTGCACCATATCCCCAACGGCGAGGTGTGGAGCGTGGAGGAGATATCCGCGCGGCAGAAGATGATTGCCGATGCGGGGCTGCGCTGGAGCGTGGTGGAGAGCGTCCCCGTGCACGAGCACATCAAGACCCGCGAGGGGGATTATCTGCGCTACATAGAGAACTACAGGCAGAGCATCCGCAATTTGGCGCAGTGCGGCATACACTGCATAACATACAACTTTATGCCGGTGCTGGACTGGACCAGAACCGACCTTTCCTTCCCGATGAGCGACGGAAGCCGGGCGCTGCGCTTTGAGAAGGCGGCCTTTATGGCGTTTGACCTCTTCATTCTGGGGCGGGAGGGGGCCGCGGCCGACTACAGCGCAGATGAAGTGCGCCGCGCCCGTGAGCGCTATGGCGCTATGAGCGAGGCGGAGAAGGAGCTGATAACCCGCAATATGATAGCGGGGCTGCCGGGCAGCGAGGAGAGCTTCACCCTGGAGCAGTTCCGCCAGGCGCTCAGGCGCTACGACAATGTCAGCGCGCAGACTCTGCGGGAGAATCTGATATGGTTTCTCAAGGAGATCTGCCCAGTGGCCGACGAGTGCGGCAGCGTGATGGTGATTCATCCCGACGACCCTCCCTTTCCGATACTTGGGCTGCCCAGAATCCTCTCCACGGCGCAGGATTTCCGCGATTTGGTGAATGAGGTGCCCAACCCCTCCAACGGACTGTGTCTGTGCACAGGTTCTTTCGGGGTCAGGGCCGACAACGACTGCGAGGCTATGATGCGCGAGTTTGGCGACAGGGTCGGCTTTGTGCATCTGCGCACCACAAAGCGCGATGCCGACGGCAATTTCTACGAGGCCAACCTGCTGGAGGGCGATGTGGATATGTATGCTATGATGCGGGCGCTGCTGGAAGTGGAACAGCGGCGGGGGGTGAGTCTCCCGGTGCGGCCCGACCACGGCCATCAGATGTGCGACGATTTGGGGCGCAAATCCAATCCTGGGTACTCCTGCTACGGACGTCTGAGAAGTTTGGCGGAGCTGCGCGGCCTGGAAGAGGGGATTGCGAGGACATTGGAGAATACGAGACCATAACTACCGCGTTCCGTGCCTGTGGAGCCCCGTTTCGGGCACGGCCGGGGTGTTCCGCCGCGCTCCGTGCCCGCAGAGCCCCGTTTCGGGCACGGCCGGGGAGTTTTGCCGCGCTCCGTGCCCGTGGAGCGCCGTTTCGGGCACGGCCGGGGAGTTTCGCCGCGCTCCGTGCCTGTGGAGCCCCGTTTCGGGCACGGCCGGGGAGTTTTGCCGCGCTCCGTGCCCGTGGAGCGCCGTTTCGGGCACGGCCGGGGAGTTTCGCCGCGCTCCGTGCCCGAGGAGCGCCGTTTCGGGCACGGCCGGGGATTTTCGCCGTGTTCCGTGCCTGTGGAGCGCATAAAAAACGCGCCGGCCTCTCACGACCATCGCAAGGCCGTCCTGCGTAGATTCTTAGCCCAAAATATCAACTTTCGTCATAGATAAACGGTGAGCCCCCCGGCGAGAGCCCCCGCATCCCCGCCGGGAACTCTCGTTAGCACGGCAAACGGGAGCGGGCAGAATCATCGTGGCGGTTTTTTGCTAACTTTACGGGATTCAAAAACCGATATAAAAAACCATAGAAGATATGCAGAACCTTTTTGATGTGAACGGAAGGGTGGTAGTGATGACCGGTGCCTGCGGCGTGCTGGGAGCCACCATTGTCAAATATTTTGCCGGGCAGGGCGCCAGTGTGGTGCTGCTGGATCTGGAGCGGGCCAGGGAGAAAGGCGAATCGCTGGTAGCCGCGATAGAGCAGGATGGCGGCAGCGCAATGTTCCTCTCTACCGACGTAATGGACAAGGCGGCCCTGGAAAACAACCTGAAGCAGATACTGGAGCGATACGGCAAGATCGATGTGCTGCTCAACGCCGCCGGCGGCAATATGGCCTCGGCCACCGTCCCCCCGGACAAAAACATCTTTGATCTGAATGTTGACGCAGTAAAGGCTGTCACCGACCTCAACCTCTTCGGCACAATAATCCCCACGATGGTCTTTGCCCGCGCAATGGCAGAGCGCGGAACGGGCGCCATAATCAACTTCGCTTCCGAATCGGCGCTGCGCCCCCTGACCCGCGTGGCCGGTTACGGCGTGGCCAAAGCGGCTGTGGCCAACTGGACCAAGTGGCTCAGCGCAGAGCTTGCGCTCAAGTTTGGCGAGGGGCTGAGGGTAAACGCCATAGCCCCCGGCTTTCTGCTCACCGACCAGAACCGCTCGCTGCTCACCAACGAGGACGGCTCGCTGACCCCCCGCTCCCACACGATTCTTTCCCACACCCCTTTCGGCCGCTTTCTGGAGCCCGAAGAGCTGGTGGGCACCCTCCACTATCTGGCATCCGACGCCTCCAAGGCGGTGACCGGCACCATCTGCGTGGTGGACGGCGGCTTTGACGCATTCTCAATCTAAAGCCGCGCCCCTATGAGTTTTATCCACGAAGATTTTATGCTGCAGAGCGATGCGGCACGTGAGCTCTATCACAATTATGCAGAAAAGCTGCCGATAATCGACTACCACTGCCATCTGGACCCGCGTCAGATAGCCGAGAACCGCCCTTTCAGGGACATTACCGCCCTGTGGATAATAGACGGCCACGCAGGCGACCACTACAAGTGGCGGGCGATGCGCGGCGCCGGGGTAGGCGAGGAGTACATCACAGGCGGCGGCAAATCTTCGTGGGAAGTGTTCGAAAAATGGGCGGAGACGGTGCCCTGCACTATGCGCAACCCTCTCTACCACTGGACCCATCTGGAGCTGAAGCGGGTGTTTGGCATAGACAGGCTGCTCAACGGCGCATCGGCCCGGGAGATTTACCAAGAGTGCAACGCAGCCCTCGCGGGGGAGGATTTCCGCCCGCAGGCGATAATCCGCCGCTTCAATGTGGAGACGCTCTGCACCACCGATGACCCGGCAGACGATTTGCGCTACCACAGGGAGATCGCCGGCAGGCCGTTCGGCACCAAGGTGCTCCCCACCTGGCGCCCCGACAAGGCTATGGCCATTGAAGACAGCGCCGCTTTCAGGGCGTATATGCAGAGGCTCGGGGCGGCCGCAGATGTGGAAATCGGCTCCTATGCCGCTCTCCGGGAGGCTTTGCAGAGGCGTCACGACAGCTTTGAGCAGTGCGGCTGCCGCCTCTCGGACCACGGTCTTGACACCTTCTATGCCGAGGATTACACCGCGCAGGAGATAGAGCGGATCTTTGCGAAGGTGATGCAGGATCAAACGCCTACGCCCGGGGAGATTGCCAAATGGCGCAGCGCCTTCCTGTTCGATCAGGGGGTGATGGACGCCGCTTCGCACTGGACCCAGCAGTATCACGTCGGGGCCATACGCAACAACAACACGCGGATGTTTGCCGCCGCCGGGCCCGACACCGGCTACGATGCCATCCACGACCTGCCGGTGGCCGCCGCCGGGCACCGCTTTCTGGATCGCCTTGAGAGCTGCGGGGCTTTGGCCAAGACCATACTCTACACCCTCAATCCCAAAGACAACGCCGTGATGACGGCCCTCGCCTACACCTTCAACGACGGCAGCGTCCCCGGCAAGATGCAGCTGGGCAGCGCCTGGTGGTTTCTGGACCACGAGAGCGGAATCCGCCGGCAGATAGACGACCTCTCCAACCTGGGGCTGCTGAGCCGCTTTGTGGGGATGCTCACCGATTCGCGCAGCTTTATCAGCTATCCACGCCACGAATATTTCCGCCGCATTCTCTGCGATATTCTTGGCTCCGACATAGAGCAGGGCAAGCTTCCCGCATCTGAAAAGGAGTTCATAGGCAAGATGGCGGCCGACATAAGTTATCATAACGCAAAAAACTACTTCAAATTCTAAACTATGAGCACTCAGCAGAAACTTATGAGTTCCTGGCGCTGGTGGATATGTTCGCTGCTTTTTGTTGCTACCACCATCAACTATCTTGACCGGCAGGTGCTCTCCCTGACATACGAAGAGTTCATAAAACCCCAGTTCCACTGGAGCGATGCCAATTACGGCACGGTAACCAGCTTCTTCTCTTTTTTCTACGCACTCTGCAGCCTGTTTGCGGGTAAGTTCGTGGATTGGATGGGGACAAAAAAGGGGTATCTGACCGCTATCGGGGTCTGGTCGCTGGGAGCCTGTCTGCACGCTCTTTGCGGCTGGGCCACCGCCGGCATCACGGGGCTTGACAGCGTGGCGGCGATGCGCGCGCTGCAGGCCGGCAGCCGGGCGGCGCTGGCCGTGTCCACCACGTCGGTGTATCTGTTTCTGCTGTGCCGAGGCATTCTGGCCCTTGGCGAGGCGGGCAATTTCCCTGCCGCCATCAAGGTCACCGCAGAGTACTTTCCCAAGAAGGATCGCGCCTTTGCCACGGCCATATTCAATGCCGGCGCATCGGTGGGGGCCCTGGCGGCGCCGCTGATAATCCCATCCCTGGCCGTTGAGCTGGGCTGGGAGTGGGCATTTGTGATAATCGGAGGTCTGGGATTCGTATGGATGTTCTTCTGGCAATTTATGTACGACAAGCCGCAGGACAGCCGCCGCGTGAACAGCGCCGAGCTGGAATATATCCGGCAGGACGAAGCCGCCGAGCAGGCCGCCGGTGCGTGTAGTGCGGCTGAAGGTGCAGCTGAAGTGCCGCCGGGAGCCGGGAGTGGCGCCGGGAAGGTGAATTCCGCCGTGGCAGAGGTCGACGGGACTGCCTCCGGGAACATTCAGAATGCTGCGAAAGTGGATCAGACCGTTGTCAGAAAAAGGGAAGTTGCCAGGGAAGAGCCGCAGAAGAGGATGAGCTATCTGGAGTGCTTCCGTCACCGCCAGACGTGGTCGTTTGCGCTGGGCAAGTTTCTCACCGACGGCGTTTGGTGGTTTTTTCTGTTTTGGGCACCGTCCTACTTCAGCAACCAGTTTGATGCGCCGGTAACCAGTCCGCGCGGCCAGGCTCTGATTTTTACGCTATATCTGATAGTTACCATCGTCTCCATTTTCGGAGGCTATCTGCCCAGGATTTTTGTGGAGAAGCGGGGAATGAACCCCTACAAGGGGAGGATGCTGGCGATGCTCATATTCGCCTTCGCCCCTCTCGCCGCCCTGTTTGCACAGCCGCTCGGGGTGCACTTCAACACCCCCTGGTGGCCTGCGGTGCTCATAGGCATAGCCGCAGCCGGACATCAGGCCTGGAGCGCCAACCTCTATTCTACGGTGAGCGATATGTTCCCCAAAAGCGCGGTGGCCACCATCACCGGCATCGGCACTATGGCAGGCGGACTGGGTTCGATGATTGTGCAGAAGGTGGCGGGCAACCTGTTTACCTATGCCGAGTCGGCGGGAGAGGCGTTCCGCTTCATAGGCTTCTGCGGCAAGCCTGCGGGGTACTTTGTGGTATTCTGCTTCTGTGGTGTGGCCTACCTGCTGGCCTGGGTCGTAATGAAGACACTCGTGCCGGAATACAAACTTATCCGGCCCCGTTAGCGCGCTCTGCCGATGGCTGACGGCCAGGGAGACAACCTCTTTGCCGAGCCGCTGCAGATGACCGTGGCGGGGAATCCATAAACGTTATAGGCAGCGGGTCGCAGCTCAAGGCACGCGGTTAGCTTTGAGAGGCCGGCCACGCATCAGCGCTACGCCTGAAGGGGCTTGGCGGGTAGAAAAAATACCCGCTACGCCCCTTTAGGCATCCGCGA
>CAVLDO010000008.1:0-85988 GCA_963662035.1 Bacteroidaceae bacterium
AAAGGTAGCAATCTTTCCTTTCCCTCCAAATCTTTTTTGAATAAAATGTGAGAAATCCCGCATATTTTTCAGATACGCGGGGTTACTACCGGCAAAGACCTATTAATATATGAATTTTAGAGTCATTTCAAAACTGCATTATTGCATATCAATAAATTTAATGTACATTTGCGCCGCAATGGAAACATCACTTCATAGAATCTCTCATTCCCGTGTCCGACGTTAAGCCAGTGGGGCGATTTCAGCTCGCCTATCACGCAGGCTTACCATTCTTCATATCACGGGACAGCAGAATCCCATCGCATTTTTCTTACAAACCATCTATCATTCATTTAAGAAATGAATATTACTGTATTGGTGGCCGATGAAAGCCACACGAAGTACGCGCAGGCAATCTGCGACGAAATGGCAGTCTCCGCAAAGGAGCGGGGCACCGGGATTGCCAAGCGTTCTCCCGAATATGTATCGGAAAAGATGAAGGCGGGCAAAGCCGTCATTGCCGTGACCGACGACGGCCAGTTTGCCGGCTTCTCATATATAGAGAGCTGGGAGGGCAAGCAGTTCGTGGCCAACTCGGGGCTGATAGTGGCCCACAAGTTCAGAGGGCTGGGGCTTGCCAAAACCATCAAGCACAGAATTTTCCGCCTCTCGCGGGAGCTCTTCCCCTCGGCCAAGATCTTCAGCATAACCACCGGGGCGGCCGTGCTCAAGATGAACTACGAACTTGGCTTCAGGCCCGTGGCGTTCCAGGATCTGACACACGATCCCGAATTCTGGAAGGGATGCGAAGGGTGCAAGAACTTTCACATTTTGGAAGACAACCTCTACGAAAGGTGCATCTGCACCGGCCTGCTCTACGATCCCAAGGAACATATCAAAATAGAAACGGACGACCACATCAATTAATCAGCAATCAAAAATCTACAGATATGGAAAAGAAAAAAGTAGTTGTTGCCTACAGCGGCGGACTCGACACCTCCTACACGGTAATGTACCTGGCAAAGGAGAAAGGTTATGAAGTTTATGCCGCCTGCGCCAACACCGGCGGCTTCAGCGCCGCGCAACTTAAGACAAACGAAGAGAACGCCTACACTCTGGGCGCCACAAAATATGTCACCCTGGACGTGACCAAGGAATATTATGAGAAGAGCCTCAAATATATGATATACGGCAACGTGCTCCGCAACGGCACCTACCCCATCAGCGTCTCTTCCGAACGCATATTCCAGGGCATCGCCATCGCACGCTATGCAAAGGAGATCGGGGCCGACGCCATCGCCCACGGCTCCACCGGTGCCGGCAACGACCAGGTCCGCTTTGATATGACCTTTCTGGTAATGTGCCCCGAGATGGAGATCATCACCCTGACCCGCGACGGCAACCTTTCGCGCAAGGAGGAGGTGGACTACCTCAACGCGCACGGCTACTTTGCCGACTTCACAAAACTCAAATATTCCTACAACGTGGGCATCTGGGGCACATCAATCTGCGGCGGCGAAATTCTTGACTCCCGGCAGGGCCTGAGCGAGAGCGCGTATCTCAAGCAGGTGACCAAAAGCGGCAGCGAAATCCTGAGCCTCGGCTTCAAGGAGGGGGAAATATGCAGCGTCAACGGCATGGATTATGACGACAAGATAGCAGCCATCCAGGCCGTGGAGGAGATAGGCAGCGCATACGGCATCGGCCGCGACATGCACGTGGGCGACACCATAATCGGCATCAAGGGGCGCGTGGGCTTCGAGGCCGCCGCCCCTATGCTCATCATCGGAGCCCACAAGTTTCTGGAGAAGTTCACCCTCTCCAAATGGCAGCAGTACTGGAAAGACCAGGTCGCCAACTGGTACGGAATGTTCCTGCACGAGAGCCAGTATCTCGAGCCGGTGATGCGCGACATCGAGGCAATGCTCACCAGCAGCCAGCGCAATGTCACGGGCACCGTGACTCTGGAGCTGCGCCCTTACGGCTTCTCTACTGTGGGCGTGGATTCCGAGCACGACCTTCTCAAATCGAAACTCGGCGAATACGGCGAAACCCAGAAGGGATGGACAAGCGACGATGCCAAAGGCTTCATCAAAGTGACTTCCACCCCGCTGCGCGTTTATTACGGAGCGCATAAAGACGAGCTGATATGATAAGGGCCGCCATCGCGGGAGGCACCGGCTACACCGCCGGCGAGCTTCTGAGAATACTCATAAACCACCCGGAGGTGGAAATCTGCTCCGTGATGAGCACCACCAGCGCCGGGATGGACATCACAGAATTCCACCGGGATCTGCTGGGGGAGACATCCCTCAAGTTCACAGACACCCCCGGTGACCCCGATGTGGTGTTCCTCTGCCTGGGGCACGGCCTCTCCAAGGAGTTTATCGACAAATGCGACATCCCCGCAGGATGCAAGATCATCGACCTTGGGCAGGATTTCCGCACCGAGGCTGACTACAAGGGAATGCACTTTGTCTACGGCCTCACCGATGTATTCGGCAGCGAAATAGAGGGGTGCGACTATCTTGCCAACCCCGGCTGCTTTGCCACCTGCATCCAGCTTGGCACAGTGCCCCTGGCGGCGCTCAAGATGCTCTGCGGCGAGATTCACGTCACCGCCATAACCGGCGCCACGGGGGCGGGCCGCAAGCTGTCGGCCACCAGCCACTTCCCCTACAGGGAGAACAATGTATCGGTGTACAAGCCCTTCACCCACCAGCATCTGGCGGAGATCGGGCAGACACTGCGCAAGCTCAGCGGCAAGGAGCAGAAAATAAACTTTGTGCCTATGCGCGGCGACTTTGCCCGAGGCATCTTTGCCAGCATCTACACCGAGTGCGGCGCAAGCGCGCAGGAGGTCTCTGAAATTTACAGGGAATATTACAAGGATTCGCCCTTTGTGTTTGTGAGCGAGGCACCCGTCAGCCTCAAGGAGGTTGTGAACACCAACAAATGTCTGATTCACATCGAAAGCCACAACGGCTACATCCACATTACATCAATCATAGACAATCTGCTTAAAGGGGCCAGCGGCCAGGCCGTGGAAAACATGAACCTGATGTTCAATCTGGAGCGATCCACCGCCCTCCGCCTCAAGGCAAACGCATTTTAGACAATGGAACTTTTCAAGACATACAAACTGTGGCCCATAGAGCCTGTAAAAGGGCTCGGCTGCAAGGTTTGGGACAGCAACGGCACCGAATACCTGGACCTTTACGGAGGCCACGCCGTGATTTCTGTGGGACACTGCCACCCCGACTATGTAGCCGCCCTCACGGCCCAGATCAGCAAGATCGGCTTCTACTCCAACGCAGTGGAGAATTCGCTGCAGGTAATTCTCGCCCGCAAGCTGGGCGAGATGTGCGGCTACCCCGATTACAATCTCTTTCTGTGCAACAGCGGGGCAGAGGCCAACGAGAATGCGATGAAACTGGCCTCCTTCTTCAGCGGGCGCAGCAAGATTCTTGCCTGCGGCGCCTCGTTCCACGGCCGCACCAGCGGCGCCGTGGCAGCCACCGACAATCCCAAAATCCAGGCCCCCTTCAACAGGACCGGTAATGTGCAGTTCACCCCGCTGAACGATGTCGCCTCCCTGCAGCGGCATCTTGCCGGAGGCGAATTCGCCGCTGTGATAATCGAAGGGATCCAGGGCGTAGCCGGCATCTATGAGCCGACCGGAGAATTTCTCAAGGCGGCGCGCAAGGCGTGCGATAAGACCGGCACCCTGCTCATTATGGACGAAATCCAGAGCGGATACGGCCGCACGGGAGACTTCTACGCCCACCAGAAATACGGCATCCATGCCGACATAATCTCAATGGCCAAAGGTATGGGCAACGGCTTCCCCATCGGCGCCATCATCATCAATCCCGCCATCAAGGCCGAATATGGGATGCTGGGCACCACCTTCGGGGGCAACCACCTCGCCTGCACCGCCGCCATCGCCGTGCTGGATATCTTCGGCAGGGAAAATCTCGCGGAAAATGCCCGCCGCAAAGGGGAATATCTCCTTGGCGCGCTCAAAGACAACAAGGCCATAAAAGAGCTGCGCGGACGCGGCCTTATGATAGGCATCGAACTCAAGGAGGAATACGGCGACCTGCGCAATCGGCTGCTCTTTAAGAAGCATATCTTCACCGGCGGCGCCGGAGCAAACGTGATAAGGCTGCTTCCTCCCCTGTGCATTTCGCAGCAGGAATGCGAGCAGTTTGTAGAGTCGTTTAACAATCTTACAGCATAGAACATTATGAGACACTTCACCTGTGCAGCCGACATCGGCCCGATAAAGGAGGCGCTTGAAAAAGCCGCCTATGTAAAGCAGAATCCCTTTGCAGACAATGCGTTGGGCAAGAACAAGACTCTGCTGATGGTGTTTTTCAACTCCAGCCTCCGCACCCGCCTGAGCACCCAGAAGGCGGGTCTCAATCTGGGTATGAACGTGATTGTGCTGGATATAAACCAGGGCGCCTGGAAGCTCGAGACAGAGCGCGGTGTGGTGATGGACGGCGACAAGAGCGAACACATTCTGGAGGCGATTCCCGTGATGGGCAGCTATTGCGATGTGATAGGCGTGCGCAGCTTCGCCCGCTTTGAAAACAAGCGCGATGACTACGACGAGGTTATCCTGAATCAGTTTATACAGTATTCCGGCAAGCCGGTGTTCAGTATGGAGGCGGCCACGCGCCACCCCCTGCAGTCTTTTGCCGACCTTATCACAATCGAGGAGCACAAGAAGCAGGAGCGTCCCAAAGTGGTGATGAGCTGGGCGCCCCACCCCAAGGCGCTGCCGCAGGCCGTGCCCAACTCCTTTGCGGAGTGGATGAACGCCACCGACTATGACTTTGTGATAACACACCCCGAGGGATACGAGCTCGATCCCAAGTTCGTGGGGCGCGCCCGGGTGGAATACGACCAGGACAAGGCTCTTAAAGGGGCCGACTTCGTATATGCGAAGAACTGGGCGGCATACGAGGGCGACAACTACGGCAAAGTGATAAACCGCGACCGCAGCTGGACCGTGACTGCAGAGAAGATGGCCCTTACCAACGATGCATTCTTTATGCACTGCCTGCCGGTGCGCCGCAATATGATTGTGAGCGACGATGTGATAGAGTCGCCCAAGTCTCTGGTGATACCGGAGGCGGCAAACCGCGTGGTATCCGCACAGACCGTGCTTAAAGAGATACTCCTTTCGCTCTGATGAAAAAACTTTCGGTTATAAAGATAGGGGGCAATGTGATTGACAACCCCGACGCTCTGGAGCGCTTTCTGCAGCGGTTCTCCTCAATCCCAGGCGCCAAGATTCTGGTGCACGGCGGGGGAGCCGTCGCCACCCGCATCCTGCCCCGGCTGGGCATCGAACCCAAGATGATAGACGGGCGCAGGGTCACCGACGCCGACACTCTAAAGGTGGTCACGGCGGTCTATGCCGGCCTGATCAACAAGCAGATCGTAGCCTCGCTGCAGAAATACAGCTGCAACGCCGCCGGACTCTCAGGTGCCGATTTCGGTGCCATAACCTGCCGCAAGCGTCCCGCCACCCCTGTGGACTACGGCTATGTGGGAGATTTGGATATGGTGAATCCCGAGGCCTTTGATCTTCTGCTGAAAGCGGGGGTGACCCCCGTGATGTGCGCCATAAACCACGATGGCGCGGGAGCGCTGCTCAACACCAACGCCGACACCATAGCCACCGGCATCGCCGTGGCTATGAGCCCGCTCTACGCCACCGACCTGATTTTCTGCTTTGAGAAGGACGGCGTGCTGCGCGACAAAGACGACGACAGCTCTCTGATTCCATACATCGACCGGCCGCTTTTTGAAGAGCTCAAGAGCGACGGCAGCGTCTCCGCAGGAATGCTGCCCAAACTCCAGAACGCCTTCGAGGCCATCGGCAGCGGCGTCAAAAGCGTAATAATCAAGAACTCTGAAAACCTGCTGGAGATAAAAGGCACCACAATCAGATAGATTTATGCAGAATTACGGCGACCTGGCGATAGAGCTGCTCAAACGGCTGATACCCATCCGCGCCTACTCTTTTGAAGAGGGGGAGCGGGCCGAGTTTCTTATGGAGTGGCTCGCCGCGCAGGGGGTTACTGCAGAGCGGCGCGGCAACAATATAACTGCGCGGCTGCAGATTGCAGGCGACCGCCCCACCCTGCTGCTCTGCGCACATATAGACACGGTGCAGATTGCCGACTCATACACCTTCGACGCCGTCAACCCGCCAGAGGCGCAAGACCGCGTGCTGGGCCTGGGCAGCAACGACGACGGCGGCAGTCTGGTGAGCATGATCGCCACATTTCTCCACTTCCGCGAAAAGGGCGCCTGTCCGGTGAACCTGCAGCTGCTGCTCTCCTGCGAAGAGGAGCGCTCCGGCGCCGGGGGCACCCGCAGTCTGGGCGACTTCATCAAAAGCAGCGCCGACTTTGCTATAATCGGCGAACCCACCCGGATGAGGGCGACCATAGCCGAGAGCGGACTGCTGGTGATTGACGGCACCGCCACCGGCCGCAGCGCCCACGCAGCCCGCGCCCACCTGGGCGAGAACGCAATCTACAAGGCGATAGACGACATCGCCCGTCTGAAGAGCTACCGCTTCGGCAAAGTATCCCCCACCCTTGGGGAGGTCAAGCTTTCCGTAACGCAAATAAATGCGGGGCACGCCCACAACGTGATTCCCGACAACTGCACCTTTGTGGTGGACATCCGCCCCAACGAGTGCTATTCAAACGAAGAGATTCTGGGCCTGCTGCAGGCGGAGGTCTCCTCGTCCCTGAAGGCGCGCAACCTGCTTAACCGCGCCAGCGCCACCCCGCACGATTCGCCCCTGTATCGCACCGCGCAGAAGATGGGTTTGGAGATGATCACCTCCCCCACCTCCTCCGACTGGATGCGGATGCCCATAGAGGCCATCAAAATCGGCCCCGGCGACTCCAACCGCTCCCACAAGGCCGACGAATATATCCTCAAGAGCGAAATCCGCGAGGGAATCGGCACATATATAAAGTTTATCGAGCAAATATCATTATAGACCTATGCAAACTCTCTGGAACAAAGGTGTAGACGCCGCTAAGGCGGTAGAAGATTTCACTGTCGGACGCGACCGCGAACTGGATATGCGGCTTGCCAAATATGATGTGCTGGGCTCCAAGGCCCACATTGCGATGCTCTCCAAAGTCGGGCTGCTGCCCGCAGAGGAGGAGAAGGTGCTGCAGGCGGAGCTGGACAACATTCTGCGCAGCATAGAAGGGGGAACCTTTGTGCTGGAGGACATTGCGGAGGACATCCACTCCCAGGTGGAAATCTGTCTGACCCGCACTCTGGGCGACCTGGGCAAGAAAATCCACTCCGGACGGAGCCGCAACGACCAGGTGCTGGTGGACCTGAAGCTCTACCTGCGCGCCGAGCTGCAGAACATCCGCTCTCTGACCCTGACCCTGTTTGAAAAGCTGCAGACTCTCTCCGAGGAGAACAAAGACGTTATACTGCCCGGCTACACACACGGCCAGATTGCGATGCCGTCGTCGTTCGGAATGTGGTTCGGCGCCTACGCCGAGGCCCTCTGCGACGATATGCAGATGCTTGGGGCGGCCTATAGAATCGCCGACCAGAACCCTCTGGGCAGCGCGGCGGGCTACGGCAGCTCGTTCCCGCTGGACCGCGAAAAGACCACAGGTGACCTGGGCTTCGGGGATCTGAGCTACAACAGCATCGCTGCGCAGATGGGGCGCGGCAAAACAGAGCGCGCTTTCGCCGCAGCCATCGGCTGCCTCGCCTCCACCCTCAACAAGTTTGCCGCCGACTGCTGCCAGTATATGTCCAGCAACTTCAAGTTCATCTCCTTCCCCGACTCGCTGACCACCGGCAGCAGCATTATGCCGCATAAGAAGAATCCCGACGTGTGGGAGGTGATGCGGGCCAAGACCAACCGCATAGAGGGCTGCGAGGGGAGCATCGCAATGCTCACCACCAATCTGCCACACGGCTACCACAGAGATTTCCAGCTGCTCAAGGACACCCTTTTCCCCGCAATCGACTCCATAAAGGAGTGCCTGCAGATGACAGTGTATATGCTGGAGAACATCAATGTCAACAAGCATATCCTGGAAGGAACTCACCTATACGACCCGATGTTCACCGTGGAGGAAGTCAACAAGATGGTGGTGGGGGGCGTCCCCTTCAGAGATGCCTACAAGACCATAGGCAAAGCGGTTAACGAGGGCAGATTCCAATATTCGGGAGCAAAGACAGTAGAGGGGCTGGGGCATACCCACAAGGGGAGCATCGGCAATCTCTGCAACGGGGAAATCAGTCAAAAAATGAACCGAGCCGCTCGCTGGTAACGGCATCGAACCAGGCGGACTGGTTCACGGCAAAGGCGCTGTCCTGCTCCACCTTGATGGAGCATTTGTATTTGCGCCTCCAAGCGCCGACCTTGCTGCTCCACATTCCGCGGGTTATGTAGGCATAGGCCACGGGGTTCACCACAAGAGAGAGTTTCTTGTGGCCCCCCTTCTCCATTATCCCCATCAGATGACGCTCCAGCGATTCGTCCAGCAGCACCGTGGGGCCGATTTTGCCGGTGCCCTTGCAGGCGGGGCAGACCTCCTGGGTCTCCACCACCGTCACGGGGCGCACCCTCTGGCGGGTGATCTGCATCAGACCGAACTTTGTGAGCGGCAGCACCGTGTGGCGTGCCCGGTCGCCCTCCATAAGCTCCTGCATATGCTTGTAGAGGCGCGTGCGGTGCTCCTGACTCTCCATATCAATGAAGTCGACAATCACTATGCCGCCCATATCGCGCAGCCTCAGCTGGCGTGCAACCTCGTCCGCCGCGCTCATATTCACCTCAATGGCGTTGTCTTCCTGCTCGCCCGCCTTGATGCGGGTGCCGCTGTTGACATCTATGACGTGCATCGCCTCGGTGTGGTCTATGACAAGGTAAGCCCCCTTCCTTAAGGAGACCACGCGTCCGAAGGCCCCCTTGACCTGACGGGTGATGTCGTAATAGTCAAAGATGGGCTGCGTCCTGCTATAGAAATGCACTATCTTCTCCTGTCCCGGGGAGATCATCGCCACATACTGGCAGACCTCCTCGAAGGTAGCGCGGTCGTCAACATATATGTTGGTGAACTCATCGTTAAGCAGATCGCGGATAAGGGTTGTGACGCGGCTGTTTTCGCGGAAAAGCAGCTGCACATCCTTGCTTTTGGCCATCTTTTTCCACGAACTCTCCCATTTGTGTATCAAGCCCTTTATCTCGGCATCCAGAATGGCGGCGCGCTTGCCTTCGGCGGCGGTGCGCACAATGGCCCCGTAATTTTTGGGAAGGATGCTGTATATCAGACGGCTCAGGCGGGACTTCTCCTCTTTGGAGGAGATTTTCTGGGAGATGCTGACCTTGTCGGAGAAGGGCAGCAGCACCAGATTGCGGCCCGCGATGGAGATTTCACCCGACAGGCGCGAGCCTTTGGTGGAGATGGGCTCCTTGACTATCTGCACCATAACCGGCTGCCCCACGTGCAGGTGGTCGCTGATATGCCCCTCCTTTTCCAGAGGCTCGGCTATGGAGACCTTCTCGAAGAATGTCGTATAGTTCTTGGAGATGTCTATCTGCTTTACAAAATAGTCGAATGTCTTGAAATTTATGCCCAGGTCAAGATAGTGTATGAAAGCCTCCTTCTCGTCTCCGATATCCACAAACGCGGCGTTGAGGGAGGGAAGCAGTTTCTTGACCTTGCCCAGAAAGACATCCCCCACGGAGAACTGGGCCTTGGCATCGCTCTCCTGGTCATACTCGATAAGGCGCCCTGCCTCGGTCAGAGCAATCGAGGTGACGCCTTTGTCAACATGTATGAACAGGTTTTTTCCCATTGCGAAAAGGCTGGCACTGTGGCCAGCCTTGAAAACTTAAGAAGGGTTATTTCTTCTTATGTCTGTTCTTGCGCAAACGTTTCTTGCGTTTGTGCGTAGACATCTTATGTCTTTTTCTTTTCTTACCGCTAGGCATAATTATTAGGTTTTTAAGTGATTATTTCAGATTCTTCACCTGCTCCACGAAAGTCTTGGCAGGCTTGAAAGAGGGGATCTTGTGGGCCGGTATCGTGATTGTGACATTCTTGGAGATGTTGCGGGCAGCCTTTTCGGCACGCTCTTTTACCACAAAACTGCCGAAACCGCGGAGATACACGTTCTTTTCCTTGCTGAGCGACTCCTTCACGCATTCCATAAATGATTCAACAACCCCGAGAACCACTACTTTCTCATATCCGGTAGATTTCGCGATTTCGCTTACGATATCTGCTTTAGTCATAACTCTATAATGTTAGTATTTAAGATGTTTTCCAGTGAAACTGGTTGCAAAAGTATGCTTATTTTTTTATTTATCAAATAGATATCGCTAAAAATTTGCGCTTATCTTTGGCACAATGATTGACCATTGCAACAGGCTTATTACAATTATGACAATTTGACATACAATGAAAGATCCGTTTATACTTGCCGGAGAAGATATAGGTATGAATATCATACCCGTGATGAATATAGACGCCGGGGGCAAGCTGCAGGACGAGCAGCTGCCCAAGGTGCTGCCGCTGCTGCCGCTGCGGGGCGCGGTGCTTTTCCCCGGCACGGTGATTCCGATGCCCGTGCGTCGGGAAAAGTCAATCCAGCTGCTTAACGATGCATACAAATCCAACAAGCTCATAGGCGCGGTGACCCAGAAGGACCCCAAGGTGGAAGACCCCGGGGGCGAGGATGTGTTTGCCACCGGCACGCTCGGCAGGATTCTCAAGATAATCGACCTGCCGAATGTTCCGGTCACAGCCATAATCCAGGGGGTGAGCCGCTTCTCTATAAAATCGGTGGATGTCGTGTTCCCCTATATGATGGCCAGCGTGGAATATCTGCCGGAGGATCTGTCCGCCGTCACCGACCCGGAGATGGACACTCTTGCGGACGGCATCAAATCCGCCGCCCAGAGGGTCATCAAGATGTCCTCCAATATGTCGCAGGAGGCGGGCATGGCCATCCGCGACATAGAGGACAAGTCGTTCCTGGTGAATTTCGTGGCCTCCACCATCGAGGTGGAGAACCCGCTGGAGAAGATGCCGCTGCTGGAGGAGGGGCGCATAAAGGTGCGCGCCGCCCTGCTGCTGGCGCTGCTTGACAAGCAGATAGAGATTCTCAAGATCCGCGAGGACATACAAAAGAAGGTAAAGGTGGAGATGGACCAGCAGCAGCGGGAGTATTACCTCAACAACCAGCTCAAGACAATTCAGGAGGAACTGGGGATGAACTCGGGCGGAGACGACATCGAGGAGCTGCGCAAGAAGGCCGAGGGCAAGCAGTGGCCCGACTATGTGGCGCAGACATTCGAGAAGGAGCTGCACAAAATGGAGAAGACCAACCCCGGCACTCCCGACTACAATGTGATCTACACCTATCTGCAGTTTATGGTGGAGCTCCCCTGGAGCGAGACCACCGAAGACAATCTGGACCTGAAGCACGCGCAGCAGGTTCTGGACGAAGACCACTACGGCTTGGAGAAGGTCAAGGAGAGAATCATAGAGTACCTTGCGGTGCTCAAGCTCAAGGGGGATATGAAATCGCCCATCCTGTGCCTCTACGGCCCTCCCGGCGTGGGCAAGACCTCGCTGGGCAAGTCAATAGCCAAGGCGCTGGGACGCAAGTACGGGCGCATCTCGCTGGGCGGCCTGCACGATGAGTCGGAGATCCGCGGACACCGCCGCACCTATATCGGCGCGATGGCGGGCCGAATTGTGCAGACGATGAAGCGGGCCGGAACCATCAATCCCGTGATTGTCCTGGACGAGATCGACAAGGTCTCCACAGACTACCACGGCGACCCTGCTAGCGCCCTGCTGGAGGTGCTTGACCCCGAACAGAACGTCACCTTCCACGACAACTATCTGGATGTGGACTATGACCTGTCCAAAGTGATGTTCATCACCACCGCCAACAATGTGGAGAACATCAGCCCAGCCCTGCGCGACCGTATGGAGATGATAAACGTGTCGGGCTATCTGGCGGAGGAGAAGGAGGCGATAGCCAAGAATTATCTGCTGCCCAAGCAACTGGAGCTGCACGGGCTCGATGCGGGCGACCTCAAGCTGACCAAGCCCGCCATAAGGGAGATAATAGACAATTACACCCGCGAGTCGGGCGTGCGCGGCCTGGACAAGCAGATTGCGAAGCTATGCCGCATCACCGCCAAGAAAATCGCCCTTGACGAGAAGTACGACACCACCCTCAAGCCGGAGCATATCCGCGAATATCTGGGGCTGCCCACCAACCACCACGATATGCAGAAGGGCAACGAACTGCCCGGCGTCGTGACCGGTCTGGCCTGGACTGAAATGGGGGGCGAAATCCTCTTTATCGAGTGCAGCGTGAGCGAGGGCCAGGGGCACCTGAGCACCACCGGCAATCTGGGCGACGTGATGAAGGAATCCGCCACCATAGCCTTCCAGTATCTCAAGGCCAACGCCTCCATCATAGGGGTTGACCCCAAAGTGTTCCGCGAGAAGGACTTCCACATACACGTGCCGGAGGGCGCCATTCCTAAGGACGGGCCCTCGGCCGGCATCACAATGGTGTGCGCCATCGCCTCCGCCCTCAAGGGCAAGAGCATACGCAAGGGGGTGGCTATGACGGGAGAAACCACCCTGCGCGGCAAGGTGCTGCCTGTGGGCGGCATCAAGGAGAAGATTCTGGCCGCCAAGAGGGCCGGAATCCACACGATTGTGATTTCGTCGGAAAACCGCCGCGACATCGAGGATATCAAAGAGATTTACATCAAGGGGCTCACCTTCCATTATGTTGACAGAGTCGATGAAGTTCTTAAATTTGTGTTCGATTAGGAACAAAATCTTCGGCAGATGAATGTCTCGATAGAGCCTTCCTGGAAGGATGTATTGCACAGCGAGTTCGACAAACCCTATTTTGCCGCGCTCGCTGCCGCTATACACGCCGAGAAGGAGGCCGGGGCCACAATCTACCCCCCGGGCCGGCTGATATTCAACGCATTTGAGCTGACCCCCTTTGACAAGGTCAGGGTTGTGATTCTGGGGCAGGACCCCTATCACAGGCCGGGAGAGGCGGAAGGGTTGTCATTTTCGGTGCCTGAAGGTATTGCTCTTCCCCCATCGCTGAAAAACATCTACAAGGAAATCTCCGCCGACACCGGGCTTGATTTGAGCCGCAAGGGGGGCTCGCTGCGGGGATGGGCACAACAGGGAGTATTCCTGCTGAACTCCATACTCACGGTGCGCGCCGGCCAGGCGGCCTCGCACAGCTCTCTGGGCTGGCAGACATTCACAGATGCGGTGATCAAGGCCGTCAGCGACGGCAAAAGCGGCGTGGTGTTCCTGCTCTGGGGCCGATTTGCCCGCAGTAAAAAAGAGCTCATAGACACTTCCCGCCACTATGTGCTGGAGGCGGCCCACCCTTCGCCCCTCGCGGGCGGAGCCTTTTTCGGCTGCCGCCATTTCTCCAAAACCAACAAAATTCTCTCCGCCGAAGGCTTCGAGCCCATCGACTGGAGCCTGTAATATTCAGACTGATGAAAATCGCAGTATTCCCGGGGTCTTTCGACCCCTTCACCCTCGGCCATCTGGAGGTGGTCAAATCGTCTCTGAAAATTTTTGACAAAGTGATTGTGGCCATAGGCAACAACTCCTCCAAAGGGCGCTTTTTCCCGATAGAGATCAAGGTTCAGATTGCCCGCGACGCCACCGCCGGCCTGCCCAATGTGGAGGTCTGCTCCTTCAGCGGCCTCACGGTGGATTTCTGCCAACAGATGGGGGCCAAATACATCGTCCGCGGAATGCGCACCACCACCGACTTCGAGCTGGAGCGGGCCATCGCCCAGGCCAACAAGAAGATGCGCCCCTCAATTCTCACCGTATTCATCCCTTCCGGGCACGAATACTCGTTCATTTCATCCACCGTCGTGCGCGATGTGCTGATAAACGGCGGCAAGGCCGCCGACTTCATCCCGGAGAATGTGGACATCGCCAAATATCTGAAAATGCTGGAGTAGATGCGCCGGGGCCTCATAGCCTTACTGGCGGCGTTGCTGCTGCCGCTCCGGGGCCTTGCACAGCAGGACACCGTGAATGTGTACGGCTCGCTCAAGGAGTACTTCGATGCCGTTTGCACCCTGCCGGTGGACAGCATCAACGCCCGCTGCGATGCCTTGATTGCCTCCGTACCCGACGACAAGAGCCGCGCCGCCATCGCCGGCGGCGCCTTCAACTATTTTCTGCAGTGCCCTGTTATGGGTTCGGAAGGGGTGTCGGTGTACATCGCCGACAATTATTTCCTCAACAAAAGGCTCGAATGGCCATCGGAGGCCACCTTCCCCACCCTCTACACCTTTGCCGAGTTCAACCGCTCCTCCCTACTGGGGATGCCGGCACCCGAGCTGCAGCTCGAGAGCCTCGATGAGGGGCTGGTGGATGTGCGCGAGGCCACAGGCGGTCCCAAGGTTCTCTATTTCTACGAAGATGGATGCGCCACCTGCAGAGAGCAGACGCCGCTGATAGTCTCCTGCCTGAATAGCTACGACGGGGACAGAGCGCTGACCCTTTATGCCATCTACACCCAGAGCGACCGGGCCGCGTGGACCAGGTATGCCCTCACGGCTTTCCGGGGGATCAATAACCCCAAGGTGCAGCTCGTCCACCTGTGGGATCCGGAGGGCGAATCGCAGTTCCACAAGAAATATTCGGTGCTCACAACCCCCTCGCTGCTGATGCTGGACGAGGACAACCGAATCTGCGGCCGCAAGCTGGACGCCGCCGCCCTGGCCACCCTGCTGGGGCAGAAAGAGTCGTTTGAGCAGTCGCTTTACACCTTGATGGACGGGGTGCGGGACAATATGGGGCTTGACACGGCCAGCATCGCCGATGTATGCCGCGCATTTTACAGCCGTCTGGAGGATGACGCCCCCCTCTATCGCGAGACATTCTCCGGACTCTACAACTATCTCCGCAGTCAGGAGAGCTATGAGGCGATGCAGAGCGCAATCCTCGTGGCCCGCGACTATATTGCCGGACAGCCGCAGTACTGGTCGGAGGAGGTGCTGGAGAGCACCCGCGAGGCGCTGCGCATCTTCTCCCTGAACCCTCTCGGAAGCAAGGCGGAGGATGTGATGCTGCTGGATGCCCGGGGGAGGCAGAAGCACCTGATCGGATATTGTGGCAGAAAATATGCAGTGCTCTTCTTCAATCTGGTCTCGTGCGGGCAGTGTCAAGCCTGGAAAGAAGAGCTCTGGAATATGCGCAAAACGCTGCGGCGCAGCGGGGCGCGCGTAACCAGCGTTTATGTGGGAGCGGACCAGAAGCAGTGGCGGGAGAGCCTGCGGGGCGGCGGCCGCCTCTGGCGCGATTTGCGCGCCGAGTGGCCGCAGAGCGAGCTCTACAGCAAATACGATGTCAGCATCGCTCCCAAAATTTACCTGCTGGACGCCGATGGAGCGGTTATTGCAAAAGAAATCACCCCCGAGACTCTGGCCAAATTGCTGCAAGAATGAAAAGTAATAAAGAAACCTTAAGCTATCAGGAGCGCTACCGCGACTTTGCCCGCAGGTGCATAGAGCGCAAGTTCGGCTCCAGACGGGTGCGCCGCGGCGCCGCCTGCCAGGAATTCATCAGATATGCCGTGGACCTCTCCGCCTGCCCTGCGAAAGTGGAAGGGGGCAAGATAGTGGTGTGGCCGGGGGCCGGCAACCTGATGCGCATCGCAGATTTCGATTTCAGCGTCACCGGCAACGACACGTTCACCATAAACCTTCCCGGCGATGAATATCACACGGCTCTCCTGCTCAAAGACATAGAGATGAGCACCCACCGCCTGCCTGCGGCGCTCTGCCTGGAGCCGCGCAGCTCCTGCTGCGACATAGCCTCGGAGGAGGTTCAGGACTGGATAGACGCCTTTGATGCGGCGGGGCTCTGCTGCGGCCACGAGTGCGTCACCGCCTCTGCCCTCACCCAATATCTGCAGGTGCCCGCCAGCTGCAAGATGGTGCTGGAGGGGTACATTCAACGCTCAGAGGCTCTCGAAGCCCTGAATAACGGAGACAAACGGCTCACGGTGCACGTGACCTGCATTACGGGGCAGATGTAGAAAAGCCGGCCAGCGGGCCGGCTTCTTCATTCCACGCAGAGCGCGGTGCTGGATTTTACAGGCCCTTTGCGCGGAACTTGTTGTAGAGATCCACTATAATGTCGGCGGTGGTTTCGAGACCGTAGCGGCTGCTGTTGATGCAAAGGTCGTAGCTCGAGCTGTCGCCCCACTTCTTGAACGAGTAATAATTGTAATAATAGCTGCGCTTGCGCTGCCCGTTCTCTATATATTTGCGGGCGGCATCGGCAGAAATCTTCTCGCGCTCCATCACCCGCGCCACGCGGTCTTGCATATCGGCGGTTATGAACACCGAAAACAGCCCCGGCACATTGCGCAGCACATAATCGGCGCAACGCCCCACAAACACTCCTGAACCCTTTTCTGCAATAGTCTTGATGACCTTGCCCTGCAAGGTGAAGAGCTCGTCGTCGGTGAGAGCGCCCGGCTCGGTAAAGACCTGCGCGCTGGTATATACTGAGCTGCGGATGCCCAGAAATTGGGCAAAGCGGCCCAAAGTCACGGGCTTTTCGTCTTTGTCCGCAAATATCTCCTGAGAAATGCCGCTCTCCTTGGCCGCCAGCATAAGCAGATTGCGGTCGTAAACCTCGATGCCAAGCTTTTTTGCAATGAGAGAGGCGACGCTGAGTCCGCCGCTGCCGATCTGTCTGCCGACAGTGATAATGATATTGTTGTCCATATTATTGTTGTTCAATTTCCGGTTTGGCTTCTGCCACAGACACCGCCTGCGCCCTCTCAAAAGAGCGCATTTCACGTCGAATCATAAAGAACGCCACAATCGTAGCCACCGCATCGGATGCGGGCAGGCTCCACCACACGCCGTCCAGACCCAGGAAAAGGGGCAGAATGGCCAGAAAGGGGACCAGGAACAGCAGCTGGCGCGAGAGCGAGAGAAAGATGGACTTGCCCACCTTGCCTATGCACTGGAAAAAGTTGGTGACCACAATCTGGAAACCCACCAGCGGGAAGAGCGACACCATAATGCGGAACGCCTTGGCGGCGATGGCGCGAAGCTGCACATCGTGGGTAAAGAGCGACACGCACACCTGCGGTATCGCCATTCCCGCCGCAAAGCCCAGCGTAAGGGCTATCATAGAGCAGAAGATTGTCTTGTCCAGAACCTCCTTCACGCGGGAGAACTTGCGCGCCCCGAAGTTGTAGCCGGCAATCGGCTGCATTCCCTGGTTCAATCCCATAGAGATGGTGATGAACAGGAAGGCGAGCCGGTTGGCTATGCCATAGGCGCCGATGGCCAGGTCTCCTCCGTAGTTCTTGAGCTGGTTGTTTATGAGAATCACCACAAAGCAGGCGGCGACATTCATCAGAAAGGGGGAGAGGCCGATGGCCAGCGAACGGCTGGCTATGCGCCAGTCAAAGTGGAAAATCTCGCGGGAGAAGTGCAGCACCTGGCTCTTGTCGCACAGGGCTCTCGAAACCCACGCCAGCGCCACGATCTGCGCGATGACAGTTGCAATCGCCGCACCCTGGATACCCATCTTGAATACGAAGATGAAGATGGGGTCCAGGATGGTGTTTAGTATCACCGCCAGTATGGTGGAGACCATCGCCAGACGCGGTCTTCCAGAAGAGCGGAGCACCGAGTTGAGGCCGAGATAGAGGTGGGATATCACATTGCCCAGCATAATCACCACCATATAGTCGCGCGCATAGCTGATGGTGTTTTCGCTGGCCCCGAAAAAGTAGAGGATCGGGTCCAGGAAAAGCAGCGACAGAATCGTGACTATTATGCCGATAGCTATGTTCAGAATAACCACGTTGCCAAGCACGCGGTTGGCCATCTTATAGTCCTGCTGCCCGAGCAGGATGGAGATGAGAGTGGAGCAGCCGACCCCCACGAGGGTGCCGAAGGCCGCCGTTATGTTCATAAGGGGGAAGGTCACCGCCATACCGCTAATGGCCATCGCCCCTACGCCCTGCCCTATGAAGATGCTGTCCACCATATTATAGAGGGAGGAGGCCAGCATAGCTATGATGGCCGGCGTTGCGTAGCGCCTGAGCAGGGTGCCGATGTTTTCAGTTCCTAATTCTTTCGGATTCATATCTTTCTCACACTATTTCTTTCTTGCAAGCGGGGTGACGCTGCCCGTGACCCTGTCTCCCACCTTCACCAGCGGCTCCACATCGCCCGGGATGAAAACGGTGAGCCGGGAGCCGAACTTGATAAAGCCCGCCTCGCCGGCCTGGTCGCATTTTTCACCTTCTACAGCGTAACTCACGACCCGGCGCGCCACGATACCCGCAATCTGGCGGTACATCACCTCTCGGCCATCTTCGCTGCGCACCACCACCGAAGTGTGCTCGTTCTTTTCCGACTCCTTGGGCAGGAAGGCAAACCAGTGGGCCCCGGGGTAATATTTGCTGTAGAGGATGTCGCCCCCCACCGGAAACCAGGTTATATGCACGTTAAAGAGGTTCAGAAATATCGAAATCTCCGTGCATTCGCAGTCGAAATACTCTTTTACATAGGTCTTCTGCACCTTCACAACCTTGCCGTCGGAGGGGGAGACCACCAGCGCGGGATCCACTGTGACGGTGCGTTCCGGCACGCGGAAAAAGAATACGATGACAGCCGCCAGAAAGGTCAGCAGCACCGAGAGCGTCACCTTGAGGGTTGTGGATTTGCCTAAAAGCCACAACAGCGCGATGCCCACCACCGCCACCGCTATGGCTATGACTATGAAAATGAGTCCTTCTTTATGAAATTCCATAAAATATCTATAGGTTCAGTTGAACAATATCTGTCAATATCAGAAAAACCGTGGCGACGGGGACGGAAAACAGAGCCCCGTCAAAGCGGTCGAGCAGGCCGCCGTGCCCCACTATGATCTTGCCGGCATCCTTGTAGCCGTACTGCCGCTTGATGAGCGACTCGAACAGGTCGCCGGTGATGCCGAAGAACACCACTATCACCGACAGAACCGCCCAGTGCCAGAGCCGCAGAGAGAAAAGTCCGCAGCAGTGGATCGCCACCGCCGTCGCAAGAGTGAACAGTATGCTGCCGGCAACCCCCGCCCAGGATTTGTTGGGGGAGATGGAGGGGCAGAGCTTGCGCGCCCCCTCCTTCTGACCGAAGGTTATTCCCAAAGCATACCCCCCGACATCGCTCATCCACACCAGCACCATCACCGCCATAAAGAGGCCGGGGTTGTAAAGGCCGTCGCCGCCGAACAGCAGCAGGCTGCCCGTCATAAACGAAGGGAGAAGATAGACCGCCGGGAAGCAGATGTTCTGCAGGCAGTCAGGTTCGCGGTGGCTGTCAAACAGAGTCGCAGTCAGTATCAGCATAAGGGCCGGCAGGGCAAGCAGCAGATAGCGGTAGCTTACGCCGTAGAGCCGGAAAGATATGAAGCAGAGGAACACGGCGCAGCAGAGGCCTATCATCAGCGCGCGCTCCAGGGTGTGCACGCCGCGACCCATTGTCATATGGTAGAGTTCCTCCATCATAACCGCCATTGCGAAAGAGAAAAGGAGAGCATAGAAAAGCGGATGGGCCAGCAGAGCGCCGACGAACACCGCCACCAACAGCACGGAGCCTACGATTCTCTTTAGCAATGACGATTTCATAGGCATCAGAAGAGTGTGGGAAAATTGCCGGAACCCTCCTGACCGGGCTTATCCTGCGCCGGGGAACCGCTCTGCTGCGTATTGTCGGCTACAGCCTCCGCTGCCGGGGCCTTGTGAGGCTTGCGGCGCTTCTTTGCAGGCTTGTTCTCTACCAGAGAGCCGGTCAGATCTATCACATCCGAGTCTTCGGCTGTTTTGCTTTCAGAAGGTTGCCGGACTTCTGCAGATGCAGTTGTCTCGGGGGTTGCCGGAGCATCCGGGGCGGCCTCATCCTTGGCAGGTGAACTCCCGTCTGCGGGGGTTTCTTGCGCCGGGGCTGCCGGAGCAGCTTCTTTCGCACCTGCGGCAGGTTTATTTTGGGCTCCGGAGGGTTTCCTGTCAGGAGCCTTTATTTCCGCCGTAGATGGTTTCACCATTTCCGCGCGGTCAGAGGGGTTACTCCCGCCGGCATCAGCCGCAGCATCGCTGCCGATTATCGCATTGGGATTAACTCCGGCAGTGCGGGGGCCGAGAATGCGCTCCACATCTTCGGAGAATATCACCTCGCGCTCAAGCAGCAGCTGCGAGAGCTCCTCAAAGGCGGCGCGATGCTCACTCAAAACCCGCTTCGCAGTCTCGTGCGCCTCTTCGATGAGCCGCTTGACCTCGCCGTCTATCTCCTCTGCGGTCTTCTCGCTGTAGGGTTTGGAGAGCGACATCTCGCTGCGTCCGGTAGAGTCGTAGTAAGAGACATTGCCTATCTTCTCGCTCATACCGAAGTAGGTAACCATAGCGTATGCCTGGCGGGTGAGCTTCTCAAGGTCGTTGAGGGCTCCGGTGGAGATTTCTCCGTTCACAAGCTCCTCCGCCACTCGGCCGCCGATTGTGGCGGCCATCTCGTCCATAATCTGTTCGCGGGTGGTGAGCTGCCGCTCCTCGGGCAGATACCAGGCTGCGCCCAGCGCCTGTCCTCGCGGAATTATCGTCACTTTAAGCAGAGGGTTGGCGTGCGGCAGAATCCAGCTGACTGTGGCGTGGCCAGCCTCGTGATGCGCTATGGTGCGCTTCTCCTCCGCAGAGATTATCTTGCTCTTGCGCTCCAGACCTCCCACTATGCGGTCTATCGCATCCAGGAAGTCCTGCTTCTCCACAACCTTCTTGTTGTGGCGGGCGGCTATCAGGGCCGCCTCGTTGCACACATTGGCGATGTCGGCTCCGGAGAATCCGGGAGTCTGCTTTGCCAGAAAGTCTATGTCAAATCCGGGGGCCAGCTTTATCTTGCGCAGATGCACCTTGAATATGGCCAGACGCTCCTTGAGTTCGGGCAGATCCACGTGAATCTGACGGTCAAAGCGGCCGGCGCGCATCAGGGCGCTGTCAAGCACATCGGCACGGTTGGTGGCGGCCAGCACTATCACGCCTGAGTTTGAGCCAAAGCCGTCCATCTCGGTGAGCAGCTGGTTGAGGGTGTTCTCGCGCTCGTCGTTGGAGGAGAAGCCGACATTCTTGCTGCGGGAGCGTCCCACCGCGTCGATCTCGTCTATAAACACTATGCAGGGAGCCTTCTCCTTGGCCTGCCGGAACAAATCGCGCACGCGGGAGGCGCCCACGCCCACGAACATCTCCACGAAGTCTGAACCTGAAATGGAGAAGAAGGGAACATTGGCCTCTCCTGCCACCGCCTTCGCCAGCAGGGTCTTGCCCGTGCCGGGAGGGCCCACCAGAAGGGCTCCCTTGGGTATCTTGCCGCCCAGGGCGGTGTATTTCTTGGGATTCTTGAGAAAGTCCACTATCTCCATCACCTCGACCTTGGCCTCCTCCAGACCCGCCACATCCTTGAATGTAACCTTGTTTTCCTGCTTGTCGGCGTCAAACACCTTGGCCTGCGACTTGCCGACATTGAAGATGCCGCCGGCACCTCCGCCGCCACCCATTCCGCGCATAGGCATCGCAAACATCATCACAAAGAAGACAACCATAAGGATTATCCAGATCCAATCTGCGATGTTCGCCCAGCCGTTGTTGTGCTCCTCTATCACAACCTCGAAACGCTCCGGCTCCGGCAGCTGCTGCAGCACTGTGTCGAACTCGGTCTCGGCATCGAATGTCTTGGACACCAGAAAATAGAAATACGGGCCGTTCTTGGGCTGCATCCCCTCCTGGAAATAATTCTTGTAGCGGGCGGCGGCGCTGCTCTTGATGTAAACCTCGCCCCGCTGCAGATTGCGCACATACACTATTTTCTGCACGCTGCCCGTGGGCAGTATCTGGTCGCGCACCTCAAACCACTCTTTCTTCACCGGTTTGGAGCCGCCGCTGGCGCTCCAGAAATAGACCAGTCCGCCCAAAAGCAGAATATAGATGAGGGTTATGCCCCATCTCATCGGACTGGGAGTGCGCCTGATGCGCTGCCCGCCGCCGGGATTGCCGTTATTCTTTGCCATCGTCGCTGTAGGTGGTTTTTTCCGCGTCGGACCAGAGATCCTCCAGACGGTAGAATTCGCGATATTCAGTCTTGAAAATGTGCACTACGATGTCGCCGTAGTCAAGAATCACCCAGAAGGCGTTTTCGCGCCCCTGCTGACGGATGGGGTCTCGCTTGCACTCGGTCCACATCTTCTCCACGATGTTGTCGCAGATGGCCACGACCTGGGTGGTGCTGTCGGCGTTGCATATCACAAAACTGTCCGTGATTGCAGTGCCTATTCCGCTGAGATCCATCGCCACTACGCCGCTTGCCTTCTTGTCAAGCATTGCGGAGGCGATCACCCCTATTTCTTTTTTCTGCTGCTCTGTATTCATAAAAATTCAACTATTTTCGTGCGGATTAATAAAAATGCAAATGTACAAAATTAAATGGTTCGACATTACCGGCTCGACCTTTTCCGATGTAGAAAACGCGCGCGCAGGTCTTTCTCACAAAGAGATTTGGGCCGCACGCTACCAGAGTGCCGGAAAAGGGCAGAAAGGCAACAGCTGGAGCAGCGATGCGGGGCAAAATCTCACCTTCACACTGCTGTTGCGCCATAACAATTTTGATGCCCGAAGGCAGTTCCTCTTAAGCCAGGCGGTCTCGCTGGGAGTGTGCGCCTTTCTGAAAGACAAAGGTGCCGGGGCCCGCATCAAGTGGCCCAACGACATCTATGTCGCAGACAAAAAGATCTGCGGCATACTGATACGCCACACAGTATCGGGCGGATTGCTCTCCGACAGCGTGGTAGGCATAGGGCTCAACATAAACCAGAAAGTATTCCCCGACGCCGTGCCGAACCCCGTATCGCTTGCGCAAATCACTGGCAAACAATACGATGTGGAGAAACTGCTTCCTGTCCTATCTGACAGGATCTACGCCGAATACGACCGCATCGGCCCGGAAACTGACACCCGCTACCACAATCTGCTCTATCTCAAGGGGGAGAAGCACACCTTCACCGACTGCGCCACCTTGGAGAAATTCTGCGGCGCAATCACCGGAGTCCTCCCCGACGGGCGGCTTAAAATCGCCACGGAAGAGGGTGTACGGCTTTTTGCCTTTAAAGAGGTCGCCTATTAGAGTTCTGCCATATTGGCAATGGTCTGACAGGGGTCGCCGCTGCGGAACACCGAGCTGCCTGCCACAAAAATCCGGACACCGGCCTTTGAGAGCGCCGGGATATTGTCCATCGAGACCCCGCCGTCCACTTCTATCAGACACTTGCTGCCGCAGGCGGCCGCCATACGGGAGAGTTTCTCCACCTTGGCCACCGACTGCGCTATGAACTTCTGCCCGCCGAAGCCTGGATTCACCGACATCACCAGCGCCAGGTCCAGCTCGGGCAGCAGGTCTTCCAGCAGCGCAACATTGGTGTGCGGATTGAGCGCCACGCCCGCTTTTTTCCCCAGGGCGTGAATCGCCTCCACAGTGCGGTGCAGATGGGTGCAGGCCTCATAATGCACGGTGATATACTCCACCCCCGGCAGCGCGGCGAAGCGCTCCAGAAACCGGTCGGGATCGATGATCATCAGATGCAGATCCAGGGGCTTGCGGCTTGTGGCCGCCACGCTCTCCAGCACGGGGAAGCCGTAGGAGATGTTGGGCACAAACACCCCGTCCATCACATCCAGATGGAGCATAGAGCAGCACGAGCCGTTGAGCATCTCTATGTCTCTTGCAAGATTGCCGAAGTCGGCCGACAGTATGGAAGGGGCTATGAAGTTATTCATTGACGAGCGGTTTATAAGATTAATTATCCCAGAAACTGGAAGACTTGTCGTATTTGAGCAGGCTGCTTAAAGTGGAGGAGTTTGCCGCTATGCGGAAGCCCCAGCTCTGCCACTTGCCGGTAGGCACCCAGGAGACGCTGATGTTGAAGCAGTGCAGGTCGTAGGTGGCGCTCAGCTGCGAAGTGGTCATCGTAAAAGCGCTCAGGTCAAAGCCGGTGTTGAGCGAGAAGTTCAGCGCCTTGGTGAGCCGCAGCTGGCCGCTCACAGTGGCGGTGCGGGTGAACTTGTTGATCTTCTGCAGCTGGTTGTTGGAGGTGCTGTAGGAGGTGCTGTAGGCCATATTCAGACTGAAACTCAAGTTCCAGGGAATCTCGGGGTTGAGATAGTAAAGCCAGCCGCCCGGGATATATTCACCGGTGAGAGGATGGTAATAGACTCTGTAGTACTGGCTCTCTGCCGAACCTTTGACGGCATCTTTGCGGCCGTCGTTGCCGTTGATGGCCCCCTTGCCCTGCAGCGAGTATGACATCGATGCGGAGGCGTTGGTTATGCGGGCCAGGCGGTGCTGCGTCTGCAGCATAAACTTGTTGCAGCGGACGCCGCGCTCGTTCACGTCGTAGGGATCCAGGGTCAGGTTGCCGTTCACGCCCACCTTGCCGAACACCGTGGTGCTTCCGGAAATCGAGATTGTGGAGAGCTTGAGGGAGTCGGCCATAAAGTTGTACGATCCGCCGATGGTCAGCTGGTCTATCAGCTTTATTTTCTTGGTTCCGACACCGGTGGTATCCTTGTCGTCGCGCACCTTGGCCTCCAGGTTGTTGCCGAGCGAGAAGCTCATCGAACCGCTCTTTCCCTTGCTGGGGGGACTGTTGAGCTGGCCGGAGTAGATGTTGTAGTCTTTGGAGATCTCCTCGCCAGCCGAATTCAGATATGTCAGAGTGCGCCAGCCGTTGGCCGCCGTGCCCAGCTCCGGGTGATACGAAAGGCTCAGCGAAGGAGTGACCATATGCCTGATGGCCTGCAGCTTGCCTTTGGGATTGAACTGGAACAGACCGTAGATTCGGGTGCTCATCGAGATGGAGGCCGAATAGTTCTGGGTTATGCCAAGCGTGGAGAACGGCTTTGATGTGTCCGACTCCACGGCGCCGGTCTCCGGATTGTAGTATTGGGAGGTGCTGCGGAAGTACATATTGGCGCCGTAGCTGATGCCGGGCGAGAAGTTGAGGTATTTTAGCAGCGTGAACGACGGGAGGCCGATGCTCACCTTATGGGTCATTCCGTTGTTGAACTTGTCGGTGAAACCCTCCTGCATAAATTCGCTCGCCTTGAAGCTGATCTTATTCTGGAAAGAAGTGCTGTAGCTCAGCGAAATCTGCTCGTAGATCTTCTCCTTTCCCACCCTGTTCTTCTTTTTGAAGGGATAGAAACGGTTCACGTTGAACGTCAGGTTGGGCAGCGTGAACACGTACGAACTGTCTTTGGAGTTCTGGCTGTGCAGCATATTCACCGATATGCTGCCGAACGACAGGGTCTTGGAATATGAAACTGACGAGGACGCCTGGGTCTGGATAGCCTCCGACACGCTCTGCGCGTTGTAGCGGTTGTTGGAGGGGCTGGAGAAATTCACTGAAGCGCGGAAGCTGGTGCCCGGACGCGCCTTGGAGTCCTGTGCGTGAGACCACTTGACGCCGAAGTTGGTGGACTCGTTGTAGCCGGAAGTCCCCTTCTCGCCCGTCTTGTCTACCGAATAGGTTATATTCAGGTCGCCGGAATAGGCATAGCGCTTCTTGTAGCGGGAAGAGAGTTCCATCGCCCAAGAGCCGTAGCTGTAGATGTCGCCGGAGAGGGCGATGTCAAGGTGGTCATTGACCACGATATAGTATCCCAAATCGCGCAGGTAGAGGCCTCGGGCCGTCTCTTCTCCGTAGGTCGGCACCATAATGCCGCTGGCCCTGTCGGGCATGTTCGGCACAAATCCGAATGGGAGTGCCAGCGGCAGGGGGACATCCTCCACCACCACATACGCCGGGCCGAACACGGTGTGCTGGCTTGGCTGGGTGATGGTCTTGGCCGCCGTCATCTGAAGATAGTAATGGGGGTGCTCCGCATTGCAGACCGTGTACTTGCCGCCCGCAATGTTCACCGACTGGTCGTCCATCATCTTGAGCCGCTCTCCCCGAAGCTCCCCCTCCTGCTGGCTGGTGACCATATTCTTGATGCGGGCCTTGCGGGTGTCAAAACTGTAGTAGATCTCCTCCATCTTGTACTCCGTCCTGCCATCCTTGAGCACCGGCTGCCCCTTCCATTTGTTGTCGTAATCTTTGGTGCCGCGGGCATAGACCACATTGTTGTCGAGGTCATACGCCATATAGTCGGCTGTGATTTCGGTCTTGCCGTATTTGACGGAGACATCTCCGTAGTAGTAGATCACCTTGCGGCCGCCTGTGAAATCCTCAATCACGGAGTCCTTGGCGGCGGAGAAGGCGGGCCGCTCCAGCGCGCTCTTGGGCCTTGCGCCTTTGCCCGCGAGGGTGCTGTCGGCAGGGTTGCGAAGCGTGCTGTCGGCCGCATTAAAGGTGCTGTCGGCAGGGCTGCGGAGGGTGTCGGCGGATGCCGCGATGCTGTCGGATGCAGGCAGCACAACGGCCGCATCTGCCGCAGAAACCGGCATTTCCACCTTGACGGGCAGGGAATCCGCGTTCTGGGCACCGCAGCAGATAAAGTGACACAAGACGGTCAGCAATACCGATATGTATTTCGCACGACGCACGCGGACTATTGAGAACAAATAATATTATCTTTGCAAAAGTAGGATTTTTGCGAGCTTTTTACAACATATATGCCGTTTTTGTTCTTCAGGAGGCTCTTTGCCGCCGCACTTGCCGCCGCGCTGACGGCCACCGCCGCCTTTGCACAACAGGTGCGCCTCTCCACCGTGGTGATTGACCCCGGGCACGGGGGCCACGATTCGGGCGCCATCTCCCGGGACGGCTCTCTCAAAGAGAAGGACGTGGTGCTGGATGTGGCGCTGAGGCTCGGCGCGCGCATAAGCGGCGGATATCCCGACGTGAAAGTCATCTACACCCGCAAGAGCGATGAATTCATCCCCCTGGACAAGCGGGCCGACATCGCCAACAAAAACCGGGCGGACCTTTTCATATCGGTGCACGTGAATTCAGTGCCCAAGGCATCGAAGGCCCCCTCCGGCTGCGAGACCTTCGTGATGGGTATGCACAAGAACGCCGCCAATATGGAGGTGTGCAAGAGAGAGAACTCGGTGATTCTTCTCGAGGACGACTACTCCACCAAATACCAGGGATTCGACCCATCCGACACCGAGAGCTACATCTTTTTCAACCTGATGCAGAACGCCTACTTCGAGCAGAGCCTCATATTTGCCGAACTGTGCCAGAAAGAGCTGCGCAAAGGGCCGATCACCACCGACCGGGGCATCAAGCAGGGAGGTCTGCTGGTGCTCTGGCGCACCACTATGCCATCTGTGCTTGTGGAGCTGGGGTTCATAACCAACGCTTCAGACCGCGCCACGCTCAGCTCCCCCCAGAAGCGCGAGCAGCTTGCCGGCGACCTGTTCAACGCCTTTGTCAAATTCAAAGAGCAGTATGAGAGCGGACAGGAGGGCGGACAGGAGGGCCAAAGCCCCGATGCGGAGTCTTCCCGCAAGGCGGCAGAAAAGCAGGAATCCTCCGCCGGGAGCGCGGCATCATCCGAAGCGGAGAAAGCGGCCGGGAGCGCGGCCGCAGCCGAAGCCGCAGTGGATGGATCCTCTCAGACGGCGGATCCGGGCTCTTATTTCACGGTGCAGATATTTGCCCTTTCCAAGAAGCTTGAGAGTGGCGCGCCGCAGTTCAAGGGGCGCAAAGATATCCACAGATTCAAGGTCGGCAGTATATATAAATATGGTGTGGGAACCTTCCGCAGCGAGAGTGAAGCGGCAAAGGCTTCTGCAGAAATGAAGTCCGATTTCCCGGGCTGCTTTGTGGTTAAAATAGACAATTTTGAAATCAAAAAAAAATAATTTTTCTGTTCTGCTTCCTAACTGGCGAAACATCAGGGCAATATGATTGAAAAAATGTTTTAAACATCTTATCCACAACTAATTACAAGCATCGCAAAATTTCAAATTAGGAATCAGTCACTTACGCCGTTTTTGGATTTTGCAAGCGTTTTAGGGTTTTTTATTTATCTTTTTTTCAACCAGCTTTGTTGTGCAAACAGAACAGATGACAAAGCAAGACAACATACAGATTTGGGAAGAGTGTCTGTCCATAATCAAGGACAACACCACAGAAGAAGGATTCAAAACCTGGTTCGCTCCGATACGGGCAAAAAGCCTTGTCGGCAAAGAGCTCACCCTTGAGGTTCCCTCGCACTACGTAAGGGAGTACATCGAGAGCCATTACAGCGATTTGCTGCTCAAAGTGCTCACCCGCGTCATAGGCAGCGGCTTCAGACTCATCTACAGCGTGAGGGTGGCCGGCAACGGCTACGTGCGCACTATGGAGAGCGGCCGGGGGGTTCCGCAGAACCGTCCGGTGGCCCTGGAGGGGGACGCCCGCCGCTACCGCGGCAGCGCCTACGCCATCCCGGGCATCCAGAAGGTCAAGATAGAGTCCAACCTCAACCCCAACTACGATTTCGAGAACTTTGTGGTGGGCGAGTGCAACCGCCTTGGCTACTCCGCAGGACTCACCATCGCCGACAACCCCGGCAAGAACGCCTTCAACCCCTTATTCATCTACGGCGGCCCCGGTTTGGGCAAGACCCACCTGGCGCAGGCCATAGGTCTTGCCACCAAAGACAAATACCCCGACAAGATTGTCCGCTATGTTGATGCCCACACCTTTGTGGCGCAGTATATGGACACGGTCGGCGTCAACCACCAGATTACCGATTTTTTGAGGGTATATCAGGCCATAGACGTTCTCATAATAGACGACGTGCACGAGTTTGCGGAGAAAAAGGGGTCGCAGAACGCCCTGTTCCAGATATTCAACTATCTGCACCAGTCGCAGAAGCAGCTCATTCTGACCTCCGACAAGCCGCCGGTAGAGCTACAGGGGCTGGAGCAGCGGCTCCTGTCCCGCTTCAAATGGGGTCTTTCGGTGGAGCTGCTGATGCCCGACTACGACACCAAACTGGCAATCCTCAAGTCCAAATGCCTCCGCGCGGGAGTGGAGGTTCCGGAAGACATTCTGGAATATCTGGCCCGCAATGTCAAGGGCAACATCCGCGAACTTGAGGGGACCATAGTCACCCTTATGGCCCAGGCCACCTTCACCAAGAAGGAGATGACGATGACAATGGCCCACGACCTTATAGAGAAAATTGTCCAGAGTCCGCAGAACGAGGTCACGGTGGCCAAAATATCCAAGGCCGTGTGCGATTATTTCAAGATTGACCCCGACCTGATGGCCAGCACCAGCCGCAAGAGGGAAGTCGCGCAGGCGCGCCAGATAGCGATGTATCTCTCACGCACCCTCACCAACACCTCCCTCTCCTACATCGGCAGCCAAATCGGCGGCCGCGACCACGCCACAGTGCTGCACTCATACAACACGGTGAACGACCTTCTGGAATCCGACCGCACTTTCAAGAAGTATATCGGCGACCTGAAACGCATAATCTGCCAATAACAACCAGACATACCCTTATGAACGAGGAAAAAGTATTGGAAATATTCCGGGAGATACTCCGAATCCCGCGCGAATCCGGGCACGAGGAGCCTATGACCGCCTACCTTATGGAGTTCGGCAAATCGCGCAATCTCGAAACCAAGAGGGACGAAACAGGCAACGTGCTCATCACCCGTCCCGCCTCGGCAGGCTGCGAAAGCTGGCCCACCGTGGTGCTGCAGAGCCATCAGGATATGGTGTGCGAAAAAAACGGCGATATCGAGCACGATTTCCGCAAAGACCCCATTAAAGCCTATGTGAAAGATGGCTGGATGCGGGCTGAGGGAACCACTCTCGGGGCGGACGACGGCATCGGCATTGCCAGCGAGCTGGCGATACTGGACAGCCCCTCCCTGCGGCTCGGCAGGATAGAGTGCCTCTTCACCATCTCGGAGGAGACCGGCCTTGACGGCGCCAACGCCCTCTCAAGCGACTTTTTTACCGGCAAGACCCTCATCAACCTCGACTCCGAGGACTGGGGGCAGCTGTTCATAGGATGCGCCGGCGGTCTTGACACCACCGCCGTGTTCGAATACACCCCCACCCCCCTGCCCGAGGATATGATGGCCACAAAAATCTCCATCAGCGGCGGCATTGGCGGACACAGCGGCGACGACATCAACAAGGGGCGCGCCAATGCGGTGCAGTGCCTTGCCCGCATGCTCTATGAAATGATGACTGAATGCGACATAGAGCTCTGCGAAATCGACGGCGGCGGCAAGCGCAACGCCATCGCACGCGAAGCCTGCGCCACCATCGCCTTCCGCGAAGACGAGGAAGACAGCCTTGTGGAGATTTTCAACCGCCTTTCAAGGGACATCACATCAGAATATGCCGCCACCGACCCGGGGCTGAAGTTCTGTGCCGAACCCGTCGGCTGGAGGGGGAACGTCATAGAATCCGACACTGCCTACCCGCTGATTGCCGCCCTCAACTGCGCCCCCCACGGCGTATTCGCGATGAGCGCGGAGGTGGAAGGACTGGTGGAGACCTCCTCCAACCTGGCATCGGTCAAGATGCAGGAGAGCGGCACCATCCGCATCGGCAGCAGCCAGCGCAGCGCCATCGATTCAGCCCGCAAGGCTGCAGGAGAGCGTTTCGAGGCCTGCTTTGCCCTGGCCGGAGCCGAGGTGACCCACGCGAACGAATATCCCGGCTGGAAGCCCGACACCAAATCCCCCATTCTGGAGACCACCGTGGAGTGCTACCGCCGTCTCTTTAACGAAGAACCCATTGTGCGAGCCATCCACGCCGGGCTTGAGTGCGGTCTGTTCCAGGGCAAGTATCCCGGTCTGGACATGATTTCGTTCGGGCCCACCATTCTGGGAGTTCACTCTCCCGACGAGCGCCTGGAGCTCTCCACGCTGGGCAAGTTCTGGAATCTGCTGATAGAAGTGCTTCAAAAACATTTTTCAAAATAGTCGCAAAAAAATTCTTGTTTTAAAAAAAACGACTATATTTGCAGTCCCGTTGGGGAGAGATGCTCGAGTGGCTGAAGAGGCACGCCTGGAAAGCGTGTGTACCCCCAAAGGGTATCGCGAGTTCGAATCTCGCTCTCTCCGCAAATCCCTGGATGTGGCGCAGTTGGTAGCGCACCTGGTTAGGGACCAGGAGGTCGCTGGTTCAAGTCCAGTCATCCAGACTAAGGGTATGGAAGCGTAGCGCCGACATACCCTTTTTAATATGGACACGGTGAGTTGTCCGAGTGGTTGAAGGAGCCTGCCTCGAAAACAGGTGTACGGCAACGTACCGGGGGTTCGAATCCCTCACTCACCGCAAATCAGAAAGAGAATCAGCGCCAAGCTTGCTTGAGCGCTGATTCTCTTTCTGATTTGCAACGCCCCGCCGCAGGCGGGGAGGGATGTCGGAGCGAAGCGACAAAATCCCTGCGAGAGAGGGTGACCAAAAAGCCAATTGACTTTTTAGTCACCCTCTCCTCGGACTCCGGACGGGGACCGCCCTGGAGATTATGCTTATTTCAGATTAGAAGCGACCGGACGGACCGTGTTTCCGTTGTAGCGCATCTGGCTGCCCTGGGCGTTGGCACCGGCTGCCTCAGTGAAACTGAAGCTTACAGCCAAATCATAATCAAAAGGAACGCTCGCGCGCAGATCGGCAGCCCAGTAGTCACCATTCTTCCCGTCATATTTGCAGGCAGGGAGGAAAATGGAGTTGCCGTTCGTCTTGCTCTTGACCTCAAGTCCGTTGACGGAATTCTTGGTGGTCCAGGTGCAGGTGGTGTATTCGCTGTTCAGCAGCTCTTTGAACTCCGAGCTGAGCGGAGTGCGGCAAGGAGCATTGAGAGCAACTGTGGCAGCGTCATCCTCGGCCTCGAGAGTCTGCTTGCCGTCGTTGGAAGAGTATTTGGTATAGCTGTCGGCGCCCTTGCCGAACTTGTAGTTGTCCTCGGTAAAGGTGGACTTTGCAGCTGTTTCGCCCCAGGCGAAGTATGTGCCCTCATCGGTCGCAGAAGCAGCTCCCACATTGTTTTCTGCCCAGAGAAGTCCGCTGGGGAGTCCGAGATCTACGAAACGGTAGCCGTTAACCTTGTAGATGCCGCCGCCGAGATCTTCGATAGATGTTTTCTGATCATCCTCCTTGTTTTCTTTTTCGCAGGAGACGCTGACCATAGCGATGCACATAACGGCCAGAGCCGTATAGAAAAATCTTTTCATCTGTCATTCACACTGTTTCGTGTCGTGCGCAACTTGATCTTGATAATAACTGATATTCTTAAATCCGGGAATACTACACTTCCCGAAAGCGGCGGCAAATATAGATAAATTTCTGAAAGTCAAAAAGATTTTGGATTGGGATTGAGCCCGACAAGCGTACATCCAATCATATTTTGTACTTTTGCAAAATATGAACAGCAACGAATTCGATGTTATCATAATCGGCGGCGGAATCACCGGAGCCGGGGTGCAGCGGGACTGCGCGATGCGCGGCCTGCGGACCCTCTTGGTGGAGCGCAGCGACATAGCCACCGGCGCAACCGGGCGCAACCACGGTCTGCTGCACTCGGGGGCCCGCTATGCGGTTAACGACCCCGAGTCGGCCGCCGAATGCATCAGAGAAAATATGACGCTCAGGCGCATCGCCTCACACTGCATAGAGGAGACAGACGGCCTGTTCATAACCCTGCCGGAAGATGACCTCGGCTACCAGCAGACCTTCGTGGACAAATGCCGTCAGGCCGGCATCGCGGCAGAAATCATCACACCTGATCTTGCCAGAAGGCTGGAGCCCTCCGTGAACCCCGATCTTACCGGGGCGGTGCGGGTGCCCGACGGCAGCGTGGACCCCTTTAGACTGTGCGCCGCCAATATGCTGGACTCCAAATTGCGCGGCGGCGGCGTGCTGCTGCACACCGAAGTGACGCATCTGATAATCGAGAGCGCGTCGGTGCGCGGAGTGCACACCCGCAACCGCATCACCGCAGAAGAAAACGACTACTACGCCCCCGTCACGGTGAACGCCGGCGGCATCTGGAGCCACTCGATAGCCCTGATGGCGGGAATCGACCTGGGGATGTGCCCCTCCAAGGGAGCCCTGCTGGTGTTTGCCCATAGAATAAACAATATGGTGATAAACCGCTGCCGCAAACCATCCAACGCCGACATTCTGGTGCCCGGCGACACCGTGTGCATAATCGGCACCACCTCCACCCGCATCCCCTTTGAGGAGTGCGACTCGGTGGCGGTGACACCCGAGGAGGTCAACCTGCTTATAGGCGAGGGAGCCAAGATGGCCCCCGCCCTGGCATCGACCCGCATCCTGCGCGCCTACGCCGGGGTGCGGCCGCTGGCAAGCGTCGGGGGCGACTCTTGCGGACGCAGCATCTCCCGCGGCATAGTCTGCCTTGACCACGAAATGCGCGATGGCCTCGGGGGGCTTGTGACAATCACCGGCGGCAAGCTGATGACATACCGCCTGATGGCGGAAATCGCAACCGACAAAGTGTGCGAAAAACTCGGGGTCAATGCGCAGTGCACCACCGCCGGGACACCCCTGCCCGGCAGCGAAGAGAGTTCTTACGAGGCGGTGGCACGCAAAATCTGGGAAAAGCCCTCCACCGCGCAGAAGGCGGCCGCCTCCCGCATGGGAACCGGCGCCTCCCGCATTAAAAGCGGCAACGCCCTGGACGATGCCCTCATCTGCGAGTGCGAGGAGGTCTCCGCTGCCGAGGTCAAAAATGCGATAGAGAGCCTGCAGGCATCATCGCTCACCGATCTGCGGCGCCGCACCCGCATAGGAATGGGCACCTGCCAGGGGGAGTTCTGCGCCTGCCGCGCGGCAGGGCTGCTGGCCGCATCCCACGGATGTATGGAGCGCGCAAAAGCAGACCTCGAAGAGTTTCTGCAGGAGCGCTGGAAAGGCAATTTTCCCATAGGCTGGGGCGACACCCTGCGCGAGGCGGAATATACCCAGTGGGTTTACAAACACGTTTTGGGACTATGAAATTCGACACGGTGATAATAGGCGGCGGCCTGGCCGGACTTATGGCCGGTCTCGCCCTGCAAAAGCAGAAGATAGACAGCGCAATCGTGAGCGCGGGGCAGAGCGCCCTCTATTTTTTCTCCGGCAGCTTCGAGTCGCTGCAGGAGCCGCCCCGCACAATGGCAGAAATCTTCCGCGAGGCGGGCGTTGCGCTGCACTATCAGGGCGGGCTGCGCCTGATGCCGATGGGCAAATTCGAGAGCGCGGCGTGCTCGATAGACGACGTGTCACTGTTTTCCACCCCCAAAATCGGACGCAAGGCACTCATCGTGAGCTTTGTGGGTTATTACGACTTCTACGCCGGATTTCTGGCGCAGGAGCTGGAAAAGCAGGGGGTCCGGTGCCGCATAAAGCTGCTGGATGTGCAGAAACTCTCTGCACAACAGCAGAGTCCGCGCGAAATGCGCACAATGCAGATAGCCCGCACAATGGATCGCATCTGGGAGAGCGTGGTGCGCGAAATAAGGATTATCTCAAGCGACGAGGACGTGGTGATTCTGCCGCAGGTGTTCGGCCTCAAAGACATCTCCGTACCGGGGCGCATCCGGGAAGGCCTCCCCGCCAAAGTGGTGTTTGTGGGTACCTTCCCCCCTTCGGTGGCGGGGATCCGCACTCATATGCAGCTCAAACGCCGATACGAGACCCTCGGCGGGACTTTTCTGGCGGGCGACACCGCCGTGGGGGCGCAAGTGCACGATGGCGTTGTGCGCAGCATCGCCACCCAAAATCTGGGAAGCCACTTTCTGGAGGCCAAACACTTCATACTCGCCTCCGGAGCCTATTTTTCAAAGGGGCTCAAGTCCACCCCGCAAAAAATTTACGAGCCCGTGTTCTCTCTGGACGTGATTCAGGGGGCGCAGCGCAGCGAGTGGTACGACCCCCTCTTTAAAAACGAACAGCCCTATCTCGGCTACGGCGTGGCTACCGACGAAGCCCTGCACCCGCTGAGCGGAGGGCGAGTGCTGCAGAACCTCTTTGCGGCGGGGGCCATACTCGGGGCGACCCGGCCAGAACTCGGCAGCGGCGGCGGGCTTGCCGTGCGCAGCGCCCTTTTGGCGGCTGAAGAAATCATAAAATCGCGATAGTTATGGAATGGCAGGAATCCACCTCAAGCAGATACAACTTCGAGGAGTGCACTAAATGCACGATCTGCACGGTATATTGCCCCGTGCTGAAGGTCAACCCGTTCTACCCCGGTCCCAAACAGGCTGGGCCCGACGGCGAACGCCTCCGCCTCAAAGACCCCTTCTTCTTCAACTATGCGCTCAAATACTGCCTCAACTGCAAGCGGTGCGAGGTAGCCTGCCCGTCCGGAGTCAAGGTCGCCGACCTGATTCAGGCCGCAAGGCTCAAATATGACACCTCCAAGCCCAAGCTGCGGGACCGCCTGCTATCCTCCACCGACTTTATGGGGAGCGTGGCGCGCCCCTTTGCGCCGGTGGTGAACGGCATCACCCGCCTTGCCGCGACCCGCGCGCTGCTGGATGCCACGCTCAAGATAGACCACAGGCGCGTCTTCCCCGAATACAGCGGCCGCAGCTTTGAGGGGTGGCTCTCGCGCCGCGAGAAGGAACAGGCCGCATTCCCCTCCAGGGTGGCCTATTTCCACGGCTGCTATGTAAACTACAACAACCCCACTCTGGGCAAGGATCTGGTAAAGGTCCTCAACGCCCTGGGGTTCGGGGTGCAGCTGCTCCGCAAGGAGAAATGCTGCTCCATCGCAATGATTTCCAACGGAATGACGCGCGAGGCCTCGCGCAACGCCCGGCACAATGTCGCGGTGCTGCAGGAGGCCGTGGACAAAGGGCTGCATATTGTCACCACCTCGTCCACCTGCACTATGACCCTGCGCGACGAGTACCCCGCCCTGCTCGGAATTGACAACGGCGGGGTGCGCGATTCGATTTCTATCGCCACACGCTTCATATTCGAACAGATGGAAAACGGTGCCGCGCTGCGCTTCAGAAAGGATTTCCGCAAGCGGGTGGCCTATCACACCCCCTGCCATATGGAAAAGCTGGGCTGGGGCGTGTTCTCCGAAAAGCTGCTGCAGAGGATTCCGGGGCTGGAATATGTCCGCCTGGACTCTGCCTGCTGCGGCATTGCCGGCACTTACGGCTTCAAAAAAGAAAATTACGATGCATCGCAGGCCATCGGGGAGGAACTTTTCTCCCAAATCCGCAGGGTGGATCCCGAAGTGGTGGCGTGCGACTGCGAAACCTGCAAATGGCAGATAGAGATGTCCACCGACTATCGGGTAATGCACCCCGTCTCGATTCTATCAGAAGCACTTGAAGATTAAAGTTATGCTCAAATTTCTGCAACAACCCCCCTACAAGCCGGCCCAAACGGGGGCGGCGGCCGATGCCAAGTACCGCCGTCTGCGCCTGCAGGTGTTTTTGGGGGCGTTCATCGGCTACGCCGGGTTCTACCTGGTGCGCAAAAATCTCTCGATGGCCATTCCGGCAATGGCGCCGCTGGGCTTTGACAAAACCGAACTGGGCTTTGTGCTGGGACTCAACGCCGCCGCCTACGCCATCTCCAAATTCCTTATGGGCAGCGTGTCCGACCGCTCCAACGCCCGCGCGTTTCTGCCGCTGGGGCTGGTGCTCACCGCCGTTTCGATGTGTTTTATGATTGTGCCGGTGCAGTTCATCGGGGCCGCCCACAAGGGCTTGGCCATAGCCCTGATGGGAGTGCTCAACTTTCTTGTGGGCTGGTTCAACGGAATGGGATGGCCCCCTTGCGGCAGGGTTATGACCCACTGGTTTTCCGTGAGCGAACGGGGCACTATGATGAGCATCTGGAACTGCGCCCACAACGTGGGCGGGGCGCTGGTGGGGCCTATGGCCACCTACGGGGCGCTCTGGTTCGGCAGCTGGTTTTACGGGACGCGCGAAGAACTCTATTTTCTCATCGGCACCTTCGCCTTTCCGGCGGCAGTGGCGCTGATCATCGCCATGGTGGCCTACATTCTGCTGCGGGACACTCCGCAGTCGTGCGGCCTACCATCTATCGAGGCGTGGCGCGGCGACTACCCGCAGAACTATTCCGAAAAGCAGGAGCAGACCCTCTCCACCCGCGAAATTCTGTTCCAGCACGTGCTAAACAACAAATACCTGTGGTTCATTGCTCTGGCCAACGCCTTCGTGTATATGGTGCGCTACGGCTGCCTTGACTGGGCCCCGACAATCCTCACCGAGAAGGGCATCGACCTCAAGAGCGCCGGCTGGGCCTATTTCGCATACGAGTTCGCCGCCATTCCTGGCACTCTGCTCTGCGGCTGGCTCTCCGACAAGCTGTTCAAAGGGAAGCGGGCCCTGCCCACAATCATTTTTATGGGGCTGGTGGCAGTGTTCATCGCCCTCTACTGGGCCTTTATGGACAAGCTCACCGTGGTGATAATCTGCCTTATAGGCATCGGCTTCTTCATTTACGGCCCCGTGATGCTCATAGGTGTGCAGGCGCTGGATCTGGCCCCCAAGAACGCCGCAGGCACCGCCGCCGGGCTCACCGGCTTTTTCGGCTATTTTCTGGGGACATTCATCCTTGCCAACACCGTGATAGGGCTTGTGGCTCAGAGGGCCGGCTGGGGCTGGACCTTTGCTATGCTGCTGGCCGCCTGCGCCCTGGCGATTTTTTTTATGGCCCTTACAGATATCAAGAAAGAGCGGGCATAGCGGCAACTTTACCGCTGCTCCTGGCGGCAGCGCCGCCATCATAACCACTTCACAATCACTATATCTATGTCAAAGAAAATCATCTCCGCTGCCTTTGTGTTGATCTCCTTATGCACGGCGGCTTCTGCCCAGACCAACTTCCAGACCTTCTACGATTTTGGCCGCAAGCACGTAACCACCACTCTCGAAGGCTTCCACGCCGACAACTGGGGCAGCACTTTCTTCTTTATTGACTACGACTACAACAACCGTGACGACAATGGCAAGGTAGTGTCGCCCAGCGGCAGCTATTTTGAGATAGCCCGCTCTCTAAACTTCTGGCACGACAGCCGGTTCGCCCCCGTCTCGCTGCATATCGAGTACAACGGCGGCCTGGGCACCGGCGGCAATATGGCTTACTGCTACCCCATAAACAGCGCCTTTCTATTTGGCGCGGACTACTTTATGCACACCCCGGATTACAAGAACACCCTTACCCTGCAGCTTATGTTCAAGCAGTTCGTGAATCTGTCCAGCGACATTCCCCTGCAGTTCACATTTGTCTGGGGCTGCCGGGATCTCTTCACCCTCCCGGGCCTGAGCTTCTCCGGCTTTTTTGATTTATGGTGCGAAGGGAGCAAGGCGGTGGTGCTTTCCGAGCCACAGCTCTGGTATCAGGTATTCGACCACTTCAACATCGGCGGCGAGGTCGAGTTCAGCTACAACTTTGCCGGGATGGAGGGGTTCAACGTTATGCCCTGCCTCGGCACAAAGTGGGTCTTCTGACAGTCACCTGTCTGCATCAGGCATAAAACACAAGACGGCCCCGGAATTCCGGAGCCGCCTTGTATTTTGCAGCGCGAAACACTATTTGAACCACTTGGTGACGCGGTCGCGTGCATAGAGAAAATAGACTGCCAGACCTATCCAGCTCGTGGTCAGCACCAAAACCGAGCATATTATTTTGCCTACCAGCGAAATGGGTTTCTTAAAAATGTCCAGCACCGCTATGATAGAAAGGGCGATGCCGATGATGTAAACTATAGATGCCATACCAAATTTTTTAAGTGATGTAAATGTAGCAATTTCTTTGTAAGTTTGTAAGGATTGGCAACAAGTAAAAACACTATGAAGAAATCACTTATTTGCGCGCTCGCGCTGCTTGCGGCGTTCTCTGCCGATGCGCAGGGCGAGAAGGAGGTCAAGAAGGGGTGGAGCATGGGGCTGCTCCCCTGTGCAACCTATTCCACCGACAACGGATTCCAATACGGCGCCTTCGGCGATTTTTACTACTACGGCGACGGGCAGACCTACCCCGACCCGCTGCACAAGATAAGCTGGGAGGCGAGCCACTTTACCAAGGGGCGCACCCGCCTCTATCTGGCCTACGACTCCAAACACCTGATCCCCGATATGAGGATCAACGCGTCGGTGACCTATATGGACGACCCGATGTACAACTTCTGGGGATTCAACGGCCCCGCGGCGGTCTATAACGGCGCCTACAGCAGCAACAAGACCGACTTCCTGCCCGTTTCGGTAAACTATTACGGGATGAGCCGCAAGATGTTCCGCACGCTGGCCAACGTGCAGGGGCGCATCACGGACAACCTCAACTGGGCTGCGGGAGTCAACCTCTGGAAATGGAATATGGACGATATGCGCGAAAGCTCCAAAAACGCGGACCCCTACTCCACAGATCTGACCCTCTACAAGTGGTATCAGACCATCGGCGCCATCAAGAGCGACGAGGCCGGCGGCGGCACCTCGGTGGAGTTCAACGCCGGCGCGGTGTTTGACACACGCGACATCGAGGCGGCGCCCAACCGCGGCATCTGGGCCGAAGCCTACCTCAACGGCAGCGTCAACAAGGGCTACCTCAAGGCCTGCACCTACTTCCGTCACTATGTCTCCATTCCGGTGCATATCTTCAGCTCCGGCGACCCTGTGTTCGCCTACCGCCTTGCCTGGCAGCAGACGGTATCGGGCGAGACTCCTTTCTATATGATCCAGAATGTCCCCCTGCTGGTGCAGCGCAATATGATTTCTGAAGGGTTCGGCTCTTCCAACACCGTCCGGGGTACCCGCGACAACCGCATCCTCTGCGAAGGGCTCGCCTGGGCCAATATGGAACTGCGCATTAAGCTGGTGTCGTTCAAGCTGATCAACCAGTTTTTCTACATCGCCGTGAATCCCTTCTTTGACTGCGGCGTGGTGACCAAGGGGTACCGCACGGATGTCTTTGAACAGGCGTTCAACCGCACGGATGCGTCTCTATCACCCTATGGCGATGCCACAATCTACAATCCCGCCCGCGATGGGGAGGTCATCTCCACCGCCGGCGCCGGTCTCAAAATAGCGATGAACCAGAACTTCATAATCTCCGCCGAGTTCTCCCACTGCTTCAACGAGGGGATGGGAGAGCCTGTGGGCATCGGCATCGGCATCAACTATCAGTTCTAACTTATGAAACAACTGCTTTCACTCTCGGCCGCCCTGCTGGCGGCAATCTCCCTTGCAAGCTGCGCGGGAGGCAAGTTTATGACCAAGTTTGCCCTCAACCCCTCTCCGCACGGGGTGGAAGACATAGAGCGCTGCCGCGCCAAGGCCGACTCGCTGCTGCCGGGCAGCACCTTCTGGTATGACAGCCTCAAGACGGCCGGCCTGCTGCGGGACACCTTTATCACTGGCCACCGCGACTTCAGGATTCACGCCTGCTACGCCCCCGCCGCCGAGCCCGCCAATGCGCAGGGCACAGCGATTGTGGTGCACGGCTACGGCGACAACCACTTCGTGTTTCTCTATCTGGTGCGGATGTACCGCGACTACCTCAACTACAACGTCCTCTTTCCCGACCTGCAGTATCACGGATATTCGGAGGGCGACCATATTCAGATGGGCTGGTACGACCGTTTGGACCTTCTCAAATGGATAGAGGTGGCCCACGGCATCTTCGACGACGACTTTATGGTGCTGCACGGCGTCTCTATGGGAGCCGCCACAGTGATGATGGCAAGCGGCGAGCAGCTACCCGACTATGTCCGCTGCATAGTGGAGGACTGCGGCTACTCTTCTGTAGTAAGCCAGTTCAACAACAACCGCAGGCAGTCGTTCCCCTTTGTGGCGCCCGACATTCTGCAGAGCGCCAGCCTGGTGTGCCGGCATAAATACGGCTGGGGCTTTTGGGAGGCCACCACGCTGACCCAGCTGCCTGGGTGCACCATTCCGATGTACTTCATCCACGGCGACGCGGATGACTTTGTGCCGGTGGAGAACCTCTACAAGAATTTCGAAGCCAAGAGCCAGGGGTACAAAGAATACTGGATAGTTCCCGGTGCCGTGCACGCCAACGCCTTTGCCAAATATCCTGAGGAGTACAAGGCCCGCGTGGCCGATTTTCTCAAGCGTGTGCACGGACTAAAAAAATGATTTTGGTGTAAAAATTTTGGAAAATCCAAATTAAGATTATACCTTTATTAAAGCTTAATCATAACCTATTACTAAAAGAGATGCCTAGCCCGCTGAAGCGAAAGCATCTCTTTCTTTTTTTTGAGCCGCCCGAGTGTATCGCATCCGCCTGCGGCGGATGCGGCCGGATGCGGGAACCGGGGTCTTACATTGCGGGAACAAAAAAGGCCACCGGAGCAGTTCCGATGGCCTTTAAAGTTTTATAGTGAATCTTCTAAAGCAGCTCAGGCAAAAAGATTGAGAAAATCAGGATGGCGAGCCCTAAGGTGAGGGTCCACACTATGCTTGGTTTGCAGCCTTTCCACTCTTTGAGCACGATGCCCCAGAAGTTGGAAAATATCACGTTGAGACTCATGAGGATGCACCAGCTGAAAGTGATGAGCACCTCAGATGAGGCGAGGAAGCCTTTGCCGAGGCTGAGACCGAAGAACTGGCTGTACCAGAGAAGTCCGGCGAGGGCGCAGAAAATGATGTTGTGCCCCCAGAGCGAACCCTGGCGATAGTCAGAGAAGGTCTTGTTCTTGCTGTTCTGATAGAGACAGTAGACGGCATTGGTGATGAATCCGCCAAAGGTCACGAGCATCGTGGCCGGGAGGGTCTTGAACAGCGGGGCTGTCCCCTCAAAGCAGAGGTCTTCGCCGAAGCTCAGTCCGATGTTGAAGCAGGCGCTCATAAGACCGCAGATCACGGCGATCACGATACCCTTGCCGAAATTAAAATCCTTGACGGCCTTCTTTCTCTCCTCCTCAGGCAGGGAGGAGGCCTTCATCGCACCGGCCACTCCGATAATGGCGATGCCGATGATGGTGACTATCACTCCGATGATGACCGCCATCGTGAGGCTTGCAGCCTTGCCGGTGAGAACCGGGCCGAGAATGGCTCCGAGTCCGGAGCAGAGTCCGAGCCCGATGCTCTGACCCAGCGCAACTCCAAGATAGCGCATCCCCAGACCGAAAGTCAGTCCGCCCACACCCCAGAGAGCTCCGAAGAGTATCGTCAGCCACGTCGCCTTGGGATTGGCTCCCATAAGCGAGAAGAGGTCGCCGAGACTGTGTCCCTCAGGGATTGCGAGCATCGCGCCGAGCAGCGGGAAGACGAGCCAGGCGAACACGCCCTGGACAAGCCAGTAGCTCTCCCAGCTCCATTTGTTGATTTTATTTATGGGAACATAGCTGCTGGATTGGCAGAAAGCCCCAACAGCTATGATAAGAAGTCCCAAAAGAACTGATGCTCCCATCGAAAATTACCTTTTGGAGGTTATGTCAGCCTCGTATTTGCGGATCTCTGCGATGAACTCGTCGCCCACAGGGACATTGTTCTTGAGGCAGAAGTAGTCGTAAACCGCACCCCAAGGCATTGCCTTGGCCTCCTCGTAGAGGGCGAGAACCTCAAAGTGGCGATCCTCAAGCTCGTATTTGGCCATCTGCTCTGCAGGCTCCAGCAGAGCGCGCAGCATACACTTCTGAGCGGCACGGCTGCCGGTGACATAAGCGCCTGTGCGGTTCATCGCTCCGTCGAAATAGTCCAGGCCGTAGTGCACGCGGTCCAGAGCCTTGGCGCGGACAATCTCGGCAAAGAGCTCGAGAGTGTTGTCGTCCATAATGGTGACGTGGTCGGAGTCCCAGCGCACGGGGCGGCTGACGTGCAGCATCAGCTCGGGCACAAAGTTGAGCAGAGCGGACACCTTGTCGGCAGGACTCTCGGTGGGATGGTAGTGGCCGGTGTCGATTGTGGGAATCTTGCCGTTCTTGGCTGCGTATGCGGTGTAGAAGTCGTGGGAACCAACGGTAAAGCTCTCCAGGCCGATACCGAACACCTTGCCCTCGATGCAATCCTTCATATTCTCTTTCTTGTCTGCGAAAATTTGGTCAAGAGAGTCCTTGAGCAGGCTGCGGTAGAGCATATGGTTCACGGAGACATCTTTGCAGCCGTCGTGCACCCAAATGTTCATTATGCAGGGGTCGCCCTGCGCCTTGCCCATAGCGTCGGCTATGTCGCGGCAGCGCCTGGTGTGCTCAATCCAGAAGTCGCGGATGCCCTTGTCGGGGTTCGAGAGGGAGAGGTTGCCGCTCTTGGGATGGGAGAATGAGGTGGAGTTGAAGTCCAACTTGGTGTCATTGGCCTTGCCCCAGTCAATCCAGCTCTGGAAGTCGGACACGGAGACCTGGTCGCGGTCTACAACCTTGCCCTTGAAGTCGCCGTAAATCTCGTGCAGATTGAGGCGGTGGGTGCCGGGGATGAGACTTTTGGCCTTGAGGATGTCGGCGCGCAGCTCGTCTATGTTGCGTGCGGCGCCGGGATAGTTGCCGGTGGACTGGATGCCTCCGGAAAGGGCGCCGGATTGCACCTCAAATCCCTTTACGTCATCCGCCTGCCAGCAGTGCATTGACAGGTGGAAGTCCTGCAGCTGGGCGAGTACCTTTTCTGTATCGGTGCCGAGTTCGGCGTAACGTTCTTTGGCCAGTTCGTAGGCCTTTACAACTTGTTGCTCTTTCATCTTATGAGTGTTTGTTTGATAATATTATTTAGACAGAATTTCCTTGAATCTTGCATAGGCCGCCTCCCAGAGGTCGGCATCCTTGGGCAGATACTCCTCCGTGGCGATGCTCTGCGCTATTAGAGCGCGCATCTGCTCTTTGGTGTCCACCAGACCGGCGGCACGCGCCTGAATCATAACGTTGCCGATGGTCGTGGCCTCGGAAGGGCCCGCGAGCACCCGCAGGCGGGTTGCGTTGGCGGTGATCTGGTTAAGCAGCGCATTCTTGCTGCCGCCGCCGATTATGTGCAGCACCTCGATTGGCTCCTTCACGAACTTGGCATTGAGAGTGTCTATCACATTGCGGTATTTGAGGGCCAGCGACTCGAAGATACAGCGCACCATCGCGGCATCGTCGGCGGGGACAACCTCGCCGTGGCTGCGGCAGTACTCCTTGATGGCCGCCTCCATATCCTGCGGAGCGGCAAACACGGGGTCGTCGGGATCCACAAACGAGACGAACGGCTTTGCGGAGCCCATCATAGCCACAATCTCGGGATAGCTGTAGTCTTTGCCTTGCTCTTTCCAGCGGACGCGGCACTGCTCCAGCAGCCACATTCCGGTGACATTCTTCAGGAAGCGGATGGTGCCGTCTATGCCCCCCTCGTTGGTGTAGTTCTCTTTGAACGACTCATCGCTGATGATGGGCTCATAGGCCTCGATGCCGATGAGCGACCATGTGCCGGAGGAGAGGTAGGCGAAGCCTCGCGTCGAGGCGGGAACCGCCGCCACAGCACTGCCGGTGTCGTGGCCGGCCACCGCCACCACCTTAACCTTGCCCAGCCCCGTTTCGCGGGCGAGGGCGTCGGTGAGAGTGCCCACGACGTGGCCCGGCATCACTATCTCCGGGAACTTGTCGCGCGATACGCCGGCTGATGCGAGCAGCTCCTCGTCTATCTTCTTGTCGTAGGGGTTGAGAAACTGGGATGTGGAGAGAATCGTGTATTCGCACACCATATTGCCGGTCATCAGATATGAGAGGGCGTCGGGCAGGAACAGAATCTTGTCGGCCGCCTCCAGCGACGAATTGCCCTCGCGTCCCAATGCGAAAAGCTGGAACAGGGTGTTGAAGTTCATGAACTGGATGCCTGTGCGGCGGTAAACCTCATCTTTGGGGACGATTTTGAAGTATTCGTCCATCATTCCTTCGGTGTAGGGGTCGCGATAGGCGCGGGGCTGCGAGAGGATGTGGCCGTCACGTCCCACACACACCACATCGACACCCCAGGTGTCAATGCCGATGGAGGCGACATCAAGCCCTCTGTCCCCTATTTTTTTGAGCCCCTTGCGGATCTCGTCGAAAAGATAATAAAGATTGCAGTATGTGCGGCCGGCGATGGTGGAGAAGCCGTTGGAAAAGCGGTGGATTTCCTCCAGAGAAAGTTTGCCGCCGTCGAGTGTGGCAAGCACGACTCTGCCGCTGGTAGCGCCCAAATCGACGCTTATAGATGTAAATGCCATATTATTAAGTGGTTGAATTCCAAATGACGAAATTAAAGAAAATCCCTCTAAAACACAAGCGAAAGACCGTCAAAAGCGGGTTCCACCCCTGCTGGGAGCAACTTCTGCAGCTCTTCGTGGCGGGGCAGCTGGTGGCTCAAGTGGGTCAGGAAAGAGCGTTTGGCCCCCACCTTTTCTATAACCTCAAGCGCCTCTGAGAGAGTAAAGTGGGAGATATGCTTCTGAAAGCGGATGGCATTCACAACAAATATGTCCACCCCCTTGAACTTATGCAGCTCCTCTTCCGTGATTTTGCAGGCGTCGGTAAGATAGCCGAAGGCTCCGAAGCGGAAGCCCAGCACCGGCAACTTGTAGTGCAGCGCCCGCACCGGCACAATCTCCACATCGGCGATGCTGAAGGGGGCCTCGGTGATGGTGTGCAGCTCGTATTGCGGGGCTCCGGGATAGGGATGTTCGTCAAATGCGTAGCTGTATTCCCTGCGCAGGCTCTCCTGCACATACTCCTCGCAGTATATCGGGAAATCGCGCCGCTCAAAATAGTTGAAAGAGCGGATGTCGTCCAACCCGCCCGTGTGATCCTTGTGATTGTGGGTCAGCAGCACGGCATCTATGTGGCCGATATTCTCCCGCAGCATCTGGCTCCGGAAGTCGGGTCCGGCGTCCACCAGAAGTTTTAGAGACTCATATTCCACATACACAGAGCTGCGCAGACGCTTGTCGCGCGCATCGGGCGACTTGCACACCCTACAGCCGCAGCCCAGCATAGGCACGCCCGAGGAGGTGCCGGTGCCCATAAATATTACTTTGTTTGCCATAACTACAGTTCCACCTCCACTATCCGCCCCACGAGCGCGGGGTCGTAGTCGCGTTCCACCTTGATATAATTGTCGCTGTAGCCGAACATCTTGCCCCCCTTCTCTGTGCTCTCGAACAGAACGCGGGCGCGACGGCCGCGGTTTGCTGCATAAAATTCGGCATTGAGCCGTGCGCAGAGCTCCTCGAGAATCTTGACCCGCGCCGTCTTGACGCTGTCCTGCACCTGGCCCGGCATCGTTGCGGCCAAAGTGCCCGCCCGCCGCGAATAAGGGAATATGTGGATGTATGCCGGCCGCAGCTCCTCCAGAAACCGGCGGGTCGTCTCGAAGTCGGCATCGGTCTCGCCCGGGAAGCCCACAATCACATCGATGCCCAGAAAGACATCGGGGATGCGGCTGCGGGTGAATTCGATCTTGCGGCGGAAAAAGTCGGTGTTGTAGCGCCGTTTCATAGCGGCCAGAATGCTATCGCAGCCCGACTGCAGCGGGATATGGAAGTGGGGCATAAACTTGCTGCCCGCAGCTATCCACTCCACAATCTCATCCTTTAGCAGATTGGGCTCGATGCTGGAGATGCGGTAGCGCTCTATCCCCTGCACGCCGTCCAGCGCCTTAAGCAGGTCAAAGAAGCTCTCGCCGGTGGATTTGCCGAAATCGCCCGTGTTGACGCCTGTAATCACCACCTCCTTGAAGCCGGCGGCGGCAATCTCCTGCGCCTGGGACACTACGTCGGCGATGGAGGGGTTGCGGCTGTCGCCGCGCGCCAGAGGCACCGTGCAGTAGGCGCAGTGGTAGTTGCAGCCATCCTGCACCTTAAGAAAAGAGCGGGTGCGCTCCCAAACGGAATGGGCGGGGAAATAGGCGTGGCTGCTGTCTATCGGCTCCAGAAACACCTTGCCGGGAAGGCTGTCGGCGGTGGCAATTTCCAGCAGGCGTCCCTTGTATTCGCTGCCCACCACGGCCCAGACCCCCTCCATACCGGAGAGCTGCTCTGCGCGCAGCTGGGCCTGGCAACCGACCACCACGATGCGGGCGCCGGGGTTCTGCCGGTGTAGGCGGCGGATGTAGTTGCGCCCCTTTTTCTCCGCGTGCTCTGTCACTGAACAGGTGTTCACCACATATATGTCGGCACCGCCATCGGCGGGGACTATCTCGCAGCCGGCATCGGCAAAACGCCGGGCGTAGGCAGAAGATTCGGCAAAGCTGAGCTTGCAGCCCAAAGTGTCAAACGCTACTCTCGTGCTCATTATCTAAAAGCTTAAAGTGACGCAGGAGCGGGTGTCGCCTTCATCAATCGCCTGCGGGGAATAATCGAACGGGGGATTCATCTTGGTTATCGAAACGCTCGCCCCCTTTATCTCATCGGAGAACTCTCTGATGCGGGTCAGTATGCGGCCTGCCACGTGCTCGAGAAGATTGGAGGGGAGAGCCATCTCCTCCTTCACGATATCGTATATGGCGGCATAGTTTATCGTGTCGGCCAGATTGTCGCTGCCCGATGCGCGGCTCAGGTCGGCGCTGATGCTCACATCCACTATGTAGTCGCGCCCCTGCCTGCGCTCCAGCGGCAGACAGCCGTGGTAGGCGCGGAACTTGAGGTTGCTCAGCTCTATCGTATCCATATTCATAAGATTATGCACCGAGAATAAATACGCAGGGTCTCTTGCCAATCTCCACAGAAGACTGCTTCCACTCGGCCACCGTGCGGGTGCGGATCAGGGCCCCGGGATTGGTGATGTCGGCAGCGATGCAGATTCTTGTGTCGCCCGACAGGGTCGAGAGCATATCCTGCATCAGGGAGTCGTTGCGGTAGGGAGTCTCTATTATTATCTGTGTCTGGCCGGTGCGGCGGGAAAGCTTTTCAAGCTCCTGCAGCCGGGCGCGGCGCTGCGGATTTTTTACGGGGAGATATCCTGTAAAGGCAAACGACTGCCCGTTCATCCCGGAGGACATCAGCGCCATCATCAGCGACGACGGCCCCACCAGCGGCACCACTTCTATTCCGCTGCGGTGGGCGGCGGCCACCAGCTCCTTACCGGGGTCGGCCACCGCCGGGAGCCCCGCTTCGCTGATGAGGCCGACATCTTCCCCACCCTCCAGCAGCTTGACGTAGCCTGCGGCATCTGTGGCCGCAGTGTGCTCGTTGAGTTCGTAGAATGTGAGAGTATCTATGCCGCCCTTGAGTCCGGCTGCAGAGAGAAAGCGGCGCGCGGTGCGCGTCTCCTCCACCACAAACGTGCGCAGATGCGCTATCGCATCAAACACCCCGCCGGAAAGCACCTGCCGCGGGTCACCTTCCCCCAGCGGAGAGGGTATCAAAAAGAGTCTGCCTTTCATCGGAAGGCGAATTTAAACAACTTTTTCGATTCTGTGCTCTGCAGCGTACCAAAGATAGCCCTCCACATCGCCGTAACCCATCCGGGAGAGCAGGTCGGCATAGAGTTTCACCTGATGGACGTGCGAGGGGCTGCCGCTGCCAAACTTGTAGTCCACCACGGTGGCCTTGCCGCCGCAGAGCACCACTCGGTCGGGGCGGTGGATTGTGCCGTCGCAATCGATTATGGAAAGTTCGTTTACTATATCCCCTTCGCCGCCGAACCAGCCGTAGGGGGCCGCCTCGGCAAGCATTTCTTCAATAAGCCGGATTGTGGACTCTCGCTCGTCGGCCTTGAGCAGACCGGATAGCGCCGCATCCTCCACTGCGGCGGGGATATCAGCCGCAGTGCTGATCTTAGAGAGGATATCGTGCAGCACTATGCCGCGCCTGCGGGGGGACGGGCCTGCGGCATCGGCAAAAAAATCGCCGCCGCGGCAGAGCAGCGTCAGCCGCCCTCCGCTTCCTTCGCCGGAAATCGGAATGCTGCGGTAACCTTTAAGCGCCAGCTTGACGGGCTCCTGATGCTCTGCAGCCGGCGCGGTTTCGTGCGCCGTGCGCACACCATTGTCATAGCGGAAACAGGTCTTGCGCCTTTCGCCGGCCGCGGGCTCGTACCTTGTGCGGGAGCCCGCCTCATACACCATCAGCTTCTCTTCGGGCGCGCCCTCACAGCGGCCTTCATTTGCGCCGCACGCCAAAGGGCCGCCGGTCTCATCGCAGCCATCCTGCGGGCCGCACGCTCCGGCGCAGGCTGCCGCGCCGTATGCCTTGCCGCGCGCAAGCGTCTTGAACTGCTTCTCCAGCAGGCCGTACACCAAATCAGAGACCCCGGCGCTGCGGTTGGCCTTGAAATCTTTTTCCCTTGCGGCGAACACTATCAACTCCCGCTTGGGGCGGGTGAAGGCCACATAAGCCGAATTGAGGGCATCGAGCCGGCAATAGCGCTCCTCCCTGGTGTAGTCTGCATCGAACTCCGATTCCGAAAGCTCTTTTTTGAACTCCACCGGCAGCAGGCCCGCTCCGAACCGGGGATCCTTGCACCAAAGGAACTTTTTGCGGAAAGAGCTGCTGCCGGGGATCAGCTCCTCATAAAAGAAGGGGACTATCGCCACCTCACATTCCAGCCCCTTGGCCTTGTGAATCGTCATAATACGCACCGCGTCGGCCCCCTCGGGGGATGTTATGGACTCTTTGGCGCCGCTCTCCTGCCACCATTTCACAAATCCGGCCAGGTCGGAGCCCCAGTCGCGCATATAATCCAGCACCTGATCCATAAAGGCCAGCACATAGGGCATCTGCGCCTCAAGAAGGCTCTGATCCAGCGCTGCTGCCACACTCTCGCACTGCTCGAGCAGAGAATTGCCGCGCAGGGTCATCTGCGAGGCGTCCAGCCCCAGCTCTTTGAGTATCTGGGCTCCCAGAAGATCGCCGCTGTCGGCAAAATAATTGAGCACCGCCACAATGCGCTGCACAAAGGCCGACGAGCCTATCTGCAGCGACTCTTCGGTCACCACTCCTATGCCGGAGGCCACCAGAGCGTCAGCCACAAGCTTTGCCTCGCTGTTCTTGCGCACCAGCACAAAAATGTCGCTCTTGCGGCAGCCCACCCCCAGCAGCTCATTTATCTCCAGCGGAAGGGCCTGCAGGGCATAGTCCTGCTCTTCGTCCTTATTCCTGGCGTAATAGGTGAGCTTCACGTACCCTTGCCGGTCGGAGTGGCACTGCTGCTTGCAGTCGGAGTATATCTTGTATATTTCTTCGTCGGCATCAAAGCAGCCGTTCTCCAAAGAGGTGAGGGCCGTGAACAGATTGTTGTTGAAATCCACAATGCTGCGGCTGCTGCGCCAGTTTTGCTGCAGCGAGGCGATGTTGGCATCATTGGGAAACGCATTTTCCACAGTGCTGTTGAGGGTGTTCCAGTCGCTGCTGCGCCAGCGGTAGATGCTCTGCTTCACATCGCCCACAATCAGATTGCGGCAGCCCCGGTCCAGGCTGTCGCGCAGCAGCGGGTAAAAGTTGGCCCACTGCATAAGCGAGAAGTCCTGGAACTCGTCCAGCAGATAATTGTTGAGCCAGCTGCCGACCCTCTCGTAGATGAAGGGGGTGTCGCTGCCGTCGATCATCCGGTGCAGGGCGTCGGCAGTCTCGCCCAGCAGCATTATGTTGTGCTCGTGCATATAGCGCATGAGGGCATCGTAGATTATGCCGAAGACCCTTGTGGCGCCTATATTGTCCCGCACTATTTTGGCGCTGACATAGCGCCGGTATCCGTCGCCGGTTAAGGCAACGATCTCTTGCAGAATCTTATCAAGCCCTTTGCCGGCCCGCGAGCATGCGGCCCTGCCCGAAGGCACCTTGCCGGCATTCTTTTTGGAAAACCAGCCTTCAGGACTGCTGGCGGCCAGTGCGAGCAGCCTGCCCCCCGCCGCCTCCACAGCCCCTTTTGCATATTTTGCGACCTGTCCCATTGCGCCTTTAGCGCCGTAGGGGAAGTCGTCTATCTGCAGATTCTGCTCCGCGATGGCCGCGAGCGCCTCGGCCGCAAGAGATTTCAGACCGGACTCGAAATCACTAACCACCTGCCTGACCTGCGACTCCACTGTCGTAATGTGCTCCTGGTCGCCATTGTATTCCTCGCGGCGCATCTTGAAATCCTCCTTCACAAAAAGCTTGGCATATTCCAGAAGGTCGGCCTCGAAGCCGGTTTTGGAGCGGTATTCAAGCTGATTCAGCGCAAAGGCGTTCATCACCTCAAAAGCAGCTGCCGCCCGGCTGTCATCTCCGTCAAGACTCGAGAGCAGCTCGTCTATCACGCGTGAGAGGACATCATCTCCGTGAATCTCCACCCTGTAGTTGGAGAAACTGCCCAGCTCGCGGGCAAACGCGCGGAAAATCTGCTGGAAGAATTTGTCTATGGTGCTTACCTGAAAGTTGGAGTAATCGTGCAGGATCGCCACCAGGGCCTCGCGGGATTTCTGCTGCACTTTTGCGATGTCTGTGGCCGCAAGCCCCCGGAGCTTGGCGCAATCCCCGACGGAAAGGTAATCCGCCAGAGCCTTTTCGTTTCCGGCGGCAAGCTTGTAGAGAGTCTTCACTATGCGGCTTTTCATCTCGTCGGTGGCTTTGTTGGTGAATGTAACCGCCAGTATATGCCTGAAGGCATCATTGCGCTGCCGCTCCTGCGGCCCGTTTATAGAGTTGTCGCCAAGCAGAAATTCTATATATCTGTGCACCAGCGTAAAGGTCTTGCCGCTGCCGGCAGAAGCCTTGTATATGTCAAGATTCTTGCTCATAAATATCCTCCTTATTTATTTGCCGCAGATGGCCTTTGCAGGGCAGTAATCGCAAGTTTTACCGCTGTCTTCAGTCTGCGAAAAGGGTATGCCAGGGTTGAAGATGTCCGAGAGCAGAATCTTCAGCCGATTGCAGAAGGCCACGATTGTCTGCGATGGGCAGTATTTATTTTCCACATCCCTGCCGAACAGCCTTCGCACGCCGTAAATCGCCAGATTAAAGCCCTGCTCGCCGGGATACTTGCGCTGCATCGCCATCGCATACATCATCAGCTGGAAGGCGATTTTCTCGTTTCCGCAGAAAACCTTGTCCATCGCGCCGGGGTCAGAAAAATCGACTTTGCAGATGTCGGAGCCGGTCTTGTAGTCGGCCACGCGCAGCACCCCGCCCTTGCGGTCCTGCCTATCGAGACGCCCGGTGAGGCTGACCTCAAGCATTTCGGAGCCCCGCGCAAAGCTGAAGCCTCTTTCAAAAAACGACTCCTCCGAGGCGACATATTCAAAAGGGGCGTAGCGGATGTCATTGTCCAAAGTCACATCCACCAGGGCCTCCACCATATTTGCAGTAATCTGGTTGCGCCGGCCCAGCGGAGCATTTTCAGGCCGGTTCAGCGCCTTTTTGAGGGCTTTTTCTATCTCGCTGCGTATAAAAGTTCTGTCCTTTTTCAGACTGCGCAGCAGCTGCGCCGAAACAGTCTCACCATTTTTGATGCGGCCGTAAATGGCCTCCATAGTGTTGTGGAAGGTGTCGCCGAACTGCCCCTGGTCCACTCCTTCGCTGATTTCGTCGTCTTCTTTAAGACCCGCCACATATTTGTAATAAAACTTGAGCGGACAGGACAGATAGTCGTTGAGCGAGGTGGCGGAGAAGGCTTTGCCCTCCGGACCCAGGAATATGGATTCCAGGCGGTCCATCACCTCCTGCGTCTTTTCTATAAGGTGGGTGGCGCGCTCGGAAGGTTTCACCTCCAGATCCACGCACCGGTCGGTTATCGGATAGCCGTAGTGATAGCGCAGCTGCTTTATAAAGCGGCTCTCCTCCCCGCTCAGCATCCCTTTGGTGCGGGAGTCGTAGATGAGCACCACCCGCTTTGCGCGGTATATGCTGCGGTAGAAGTGGTAGGCCGCGATGGAATCGAACAGCTCGGGCGTGGGCAGGCCAAAGCCTTTGCGCACATTGTATGGGATAATGCTGTCGCTCTGACTCTTGGCGGGGAAAACCCCTTCGTTTGCCGAGAGTATCACAAGGGTCTCGAAATCTATCGAGCGCACCTCCAGCGGCCCCATCACCTGCAGCCCGCTGAGCGGCTCCCCCTTGAAATCGAGCTTGATGCGGGAGCTGATCTCCCCAAGGAAGCGGAAATACGTGCGAGGCTCCATCGGTATGTGCAGGTCTGTCAAACGGCTGATGCAGGTGTAATAACCCATCGCGAACTCCTTCTCGATTGCAGAGAGCAAGGGGGCGAGCGCCTCCAGAACCTCCATCTGCCAGAGGCAGATCTGCTCTGCGGAACTCTTGGCGCTGAATAATTTGCAGAGCAGCTGCCGCGCATCCTCGTCCTGCGCCTTAGAAAAGCGCTCTGCGGGGACATATATCATATTGTCCTTCACCAGCGCGCTCCCTATGTCGGCCGCATCCGGGCCGCAGGCAGCAGCGATAAAGGGGTGGCTGAGCAGCGAAAGGACATCCTTGTGATAGAACCCTGCACCTCGGCAGTTAAGCTGCAGCGAGGCAAGCATATCCATAAAGGAGGCGGTGGCGCTGTTGTGCAGCCCGTAGCCCATAGTGACATTTATGCGGCCGATGCTCCCGGGCACGGCCCCCAGCAGCGGCATCAGCAGGCTCTCGTCGGGCAGCAGCACCGCAACGGAATCCTCTATCCGACATTTGCCGGCGCCGCAGCCCCCACCCCCTGCAGAGGTTTCGCCTAAGAGCTCCCGCGCAGCGTAGGAGCAGCCGCCGCAGGGGTTCATCTGAGAGAGCACCTTGCCGGCGGCCCTGGCCTGCGCCACGCCTGAAGAGGCGGCGATGACCTCAATCTGCGGCCGAGCACAGGCCTCGGCCTCCAGAGTATATTTTGACGGATAACGGTTCAGATAATTGCGGATGAAGTGCGACGCCTTGTTTGCGGGGTCTGTGAGGCATTCGCCGCAGAAATCCCAGTAGAAGTCGCCGTCGAATTTACTCTTGATATGGTCGTAAAGCACCTTCTCGCACTCGCAGAGGGCGTTCTGCCCCACCACCACTATGCGGCGGACCCCCTTCAGCGGCCTGGAGGCATAATCGGCGTCGCCCCTGAGAGCCTCGGCCACATCGCGCTGCAGCATCCCCTCGTATGCCAGCCCCTTTTCCCGCAGGGCGGCCCTGAAGGCCTCATAGACCTCAGAGAGGATGGCCCACAGGCTCAAAAACTGCCGCTTCTGCTCTGACATCCCCTCCCCTTGCCTTTCGGCAGTCACCCTCCAGAAGCGCCGGAGGGCATCTTTCTGCTCATCGGAGAGAAATTCGTAGCCCGAATCCAACTCGCGAAGATCCTTGATGTTGGCCAGCAGCCGCGAGGCCTCTGCAAGGTATTTGTCTATGTCGTTGAAGTCGCTGCAGAGGGTCTCGCCCAGAGTCACGAAGTCGTCAAAACTCTCGCTCCGGCGGCCGCATCGCGCCGAGACCTCGCAGTATTTCTGCCAGAGAATGTACAGCAGCTCTATCTTGTCGCCGCGCCGCAGGGGCGACAGCCGCTCGAAGAGGTCTCCGATTGTGGTGACGCCCGGAGAGAACACCGGCCCGGCGCTGCACTGCCCAAGATATCTGCTGAAGAAGAGCGACGAGCGGCGGGAGGGGAAAACGAACAGACATTCCCGCAAGGGGACATCGCTTTGAGAGGTGTAGGCTTTTGCTATCTGATAGAGAAAACTGTTTGTCATCTGGTTTGGGGATATGCTTCTGCAATTTTACGTATCACAAATTTAAAAATCCGTCTGAGTAAAATTGCTACACACAAGCCCCAAATTATTCCGACAGCTACATCCAGCGGAAAATGATATCCGAGATATATCCGGCTGTAGGAGACCAGACAGGCCCATAATATAAGGCTCCACCTGAGAAGGCGGCTGCCCAGGATGCTGGAAGAGAGCAGAGCAAAGCAGAATGTGTTGGCCGCGTGGGCGGAGAAGAAGCCGTAGGGGGACCCCTTGCCTGTGGGGAAGCGGCCGATTGCGGTGGCAATATCAAAACCGGGTCGCGGACGCTGCACGAGGGCTTTTACCAGGTTGGAGCCCCAGTCGCAGGCCAGATAGCCGACAATGCAGAATAAGACCGCCGCCATTCCGGCCAGAAAAAATTTGCCGCGCCTTATCTCGCGCCTGACTGCATATCCGCCGCATTTGGTGGCATAGCATTTGCGGAAAAACACGATTACCGCAATCGCCAGATACAGCGTAAACCAGATCCGCACTGCAGAAAGGATCTCCATCACCGGGTCCAGATACGGGTTCCAGGCCCCGTTTATAGCGAGAAACAGTTTTTTGTCCAGCGTCAGAATGTTTTCCATAGCCAAATCACAATCTACAATCTGCAAATGTAGCAAATTCGGGCGGCCGTGCGTTTGTCATACGGAAATTAAGAAAATTTTTTTGAAGCTACTCTAATAAAGATAGATACTTTGTATTGCATAATACAAAAAACACATACATTTGCAGCCGATTAATTTAAATCCCCGGAGAATGAACTCATTCAAGACCGCCGCAGCGGTATTTTTCGCAGCCTTGCAGCTGCTCTGCGGAACAGCAAACGCTCAGAACATCGTAAGCGGCAAAGTGCTTGACGCAGAAACCCGCGAACCTGAAGTGGCCGCCGTGGCACAGCTTCTCAAAGAGGGGCAAAGCCTCACCTATACCATCACCGACTCCACAGGCGCCTTTTCCCTGGCGGTCGGCAGCGGCGGGGTCGCCACCCTCAGAATCGAGAACCTGGGGCGCAAGACCATCGAGCGCGAAATCACCCTCGGCGGCAGATGCGACCTTGGGGAAATACTGATAGAAAACGACGCCGAATTGCTGGAGAGCGCATCGGTGTCGGCCCTGCGCAACCTGGTCAAGGTCAACGCCAACAGCCTGAGCTACGATGTGGAGCACGATGTGGACTCCAAGAGCCTCACGGTGCTTGACCTGCTGCGAAAGGTGCCTATGGTGACCGTGGATGCGCAGGACAACATCTCGGTGAACGGCAGCTCGTCGTTCAAGGTGTATGTGGACGGCCGTCCAAACCAGATGCTCACAAGCAACCCCTCGCAGATGTTCAAGGCGATGCCGGCGAGTATGATCAAGAGCATCGAGGTGGTGACCAACCCCGGCGCCAAATACGATGCCGAAGGGGCCGGCGGCGTGCTTGAAATCAAGACTATGGGAGGCTCCGGACAGAGCGTGGTGGAAGATGGCGTCTATGGCACGGTGATGTCGGGCGCCGACACCCGCGGCGGCACAGAAGGGGGCTTGAGTCTCAACGCTCAGAAGGGCAAATGGACCTTCGGCGGCAACCTCAACGGCAGCCGGCAGCACTTCCCCGCAGTGGAGGCGAGCGGAAAGACAGTTTACGACAACGGCGGCATTCAAACCCTGATAGAAACCTCCACCACAGGCAAAAGCAACAGCAACAACCTGATGGGCAACTTAAACATAAGCTTCGAGCCCGACACCAACAACCTCTTCAGCGCCAGCGCGGGCCTCTTCCGCTTCGGCAATAGTTCACAAGCCCCCGATGCCCGCACTGCATATTCGGTGGACGGCGTAGGCACCTACGGCTATACATCGGACAGCGACAGCAAAATGTCCTGGACATCGTTCAACGCTTCGTTTGACTACCAGCACATATTCAAAAACAACCGCGAGCGGCTGCTGACCTTGTCGTATCAATACTCGGGCACTCCATACAAGAACAACTCGCTGATGAACCTGACCTACGACACCGGACTCAGCGAAGAGCGCACCTCCGAAAACGACGACCGCAGCGACGAGCACACCTTCCAGGCCGACTTCACCACCCCTCTTGGCAAGGGGCAGACCCTCTCCAGCGGCCTCAAGTATATCTACCGCCACAACAGCGCCGACGACTTCTACAACGAGTCGGAGAGCATCTACGACTACTACAACCACATCGGCGCCGCATACAGCGAATACAACGCCCTCCTGGGCCGCTTTGCCATTACCGCCGGAGTGCGCTACGAGCACACCTTCCAGAAGGTGAACTACGGGGAGGTTTACAAAAACTTCCGCACCGACTACGGCAATCTGGTGCCCAACGCCAGCGTGCAGTGGAACCTGGGCGATATGAACAACCTTGCGCTGAGCTACAATATGCGCATCCGCCGCCCCGACATCGAAATTCTGAACCCCTATGTAGACCAGATCGACCCGGAAAAGAAGAGCTACGGCAACCCCGACATCACAGCGGTGCGCAACCACAACATCCGGCTGGCCTTCAACACCGCCAGCCCCAAACGGGTGTTGAGCCTGGGGCTCTCGGAGCGCATCATCGCGGGTGACATCGAGTCCTACTCTTTCTACGACGGCAGCGTGCTCAACACCACCTACGGCAACATTGTGCAGCGCAGCTCCACCGGGCTGGACGCCTTTGCCAACTATAACATCTCTTCCCAGACCAGGCTGTTTATGAACGGGAACCTCTATTATGTGCGGGAGAACAGTTCCTATCTTGGGCAGAGCAACAATTCGTGGATGGCGGAAGCGTTTGTAGGATGCCAGACCACCATCTTCTGGAAGATGCGCCTGAGCGCAATGTCTTTTTACAACAGCCGCAACTACAGCCTGCAGGGCTACACCAACGGGTTGGGGTTTGCGATGCTGTCGCTCACCAAGACCTTCTTTGAGGATAAGCTGAGCGTGAGCGTTCAGGGGATGACCCCCTACAGCGGCAGCCGGCTCAAGATCTACAGCTACAGCGAGGGCAAAGGCTTCACCTCGGAGAGCACCAAGATGGTGCCGCTGCAGAGCGTCGGCCTGCACCTGAGCTACACCTTCGGGCAGAGCAGGTACGCCTCGGGCAAGAGCGTGCGCCGCAGCATCAACAACGATGACATCGACCGCAGCACCGGCGGCAGCAGCACCGGCGGCGTGAACCTTCCGACGATGTAAGGCCACGGGATTAAAGTATGTAACTGCGGTTCTTTTCCGAGATACCGGAAAGATGCGCTTTTTGGAGCGGGTGGACTTGTATTACAGGCTGAAGGCAGAATTTACATAAAGTAACGATGGCTGAACTGATGACATTCCCCTTTCTTGCGTCAAGACTCTAACTTATGCTACGCCATCTTTCAGCCGTTGAAAAACCGCTCCATCGGGGCGGCCATCAGGGCCTGGAGGATCTGGTTGTCGCGCAGCAGAGAGCGCACATAGTCGGGAGTCTTGAGATACACCTCGATATCCTCGGTGGCGTCCAGCCTCTGCCCGGAGACCTTGCGGACTCCTTGCGCCACAAAGCAGTGGGTCATATTGGTGCTGGTGGCGGGATTTGGGGAGAGATCCATCAGATGATGCCACTCTCCGCCGGCATAGCCCGTCTCCTCCTGCAGCTCGCGCCGGGCCGCCTCAAGCGGCGTCTCCCCCTCTTCCATCACTCCGCAGGGGAGCTCGTAGCAGGTCTTGCCAAGACCGTGGCGGTACTGCCGCTCCAGAATCACCATCCCATCCTCGGTTATGGCGATTACATTGACCCAGTCGGGATACTCCAGCACATAATACTCCTCGTTTATGCGGCCGTCGGGCAGGCGGCATCGGTCGCATCGGGCGGTGAGCCACGGGCGGCGGATAAGATATTCGCTGGAGAGGACTTCCCACTTGCGCTCTTCGTTTACAGTATTTTCCATATTCCCAAAAAACGATTACTTCAAAAATACGAAAAATACCGCCAGCACAAGGCAGGCGAAGGCGGCGAAATGGTTCCACTGCAGAGTCTGCCCCTTGAAGCAAAACATAACTATCAGCGTGAACACGGTGAGCGATATCACCTCCTGAATCACCTTGAGCTGCAGAAGGTTGAAGGGGCCGCCATTGCCCTGGAAGCCGATGCGGTTGGCCGGCACGGTGAGGCAGTATTCAAAAAATGCGATGCCCCAGCTGAAGAGAATCACCGCTATGAGCGGCCAGCCCGTGCTGATTTTCATCTCCGAAAGCTTCAGATGCCCATACCAGGCGAAAGTCATGAAGATGTTGGAAAACACCAGCATCACTATTGTCCAAAGTCCGTTCATCGCGCTATTTTTGGAAGAGACACTTTGCCGGGGCGCAGGCATATCATCGCAAGCCGGTACTTCAGCAGGGATATCTTTAAAAAGTCCATTTCGGACGCGAATATAGCAAAAAAGAGGAATCGCCGGCACCCCCATTTCGGAAGCCCGGCGAAACCATTCTAATACTCCACGCTCTCGGGGTTGAACTCGGTCCAGCCTTCGAGCCAGTTGTCGTTCTGACCCACAGCACCAATGTAGCTGACCTCGGTGAAGCCGTCTGTGCCCTCGAAAGAGGCGGCATCAAGCAGCGCGCTGCCATCTGCGGGGGTATAGCCGTCTGCGGAGAGAATCCCGCTCCAGCCGTCAAGCACCTTGTTGCCGCTCTGGGATAGGAAGAAGGTGGAGGAGAAGGACTTGCTGGTGTTGTCATAGACGGGCTTGGAGTTCTCGTCGTAGCCTGTCACAAGCACATCTTCGTAGCACTTGTTGGCATCGCTGCCGGTGATATCCATACCCGCAAACCACACATTCTGCAGTTTGAGAAGGCCCTGGCCGGCATATCCCTGAGTATTGCCCTTCTGATTGTCCAGAATCAGGCCGATGGGGTAGCCCACTGCTACGGAATTGATGCAGCTCAGACGGGAGCTGCGGCGAATCTGCATTGCTGCCTGGAACTTGCCCAGAGCGGAGCCGTTGTTGGGATAGAGCGCGCCGCCGTTGATATAGTCGGAGGTGTTCTCGAAAGAGGCGTCCAACTTGGGACCCACGAAGGTTACGTTGGAGAATGTCGCGCTGGTGTAGGGAGTCACCTCGGCGCCGTCGGCGCAGTTGTCGCTCTCGAAGCCGTTGCTCTGTGAGACGTCGGCGATGCGGCTGTCGCGCACCGCAAGGGCGAACTGGACATTGCCGCTGTAGCCGTTGTCGGTGTCAAAATCGTCGTCCCAACCCTTCCAGGCTACAAGGTGGTCTGCATTGACGCAGCCGCCGAACCACTCGAAAGAGTCGTCGTTGGAATAGGAGACCTGGATGTGGTCGAGCTTTGTGCCGCTACCCACAGAGCCCAGCGTGAGGCCGTTGATTTCCTTGTCGGTCTTGAAGGGGTAGCCGGCGAACTCGATTCTGACATAGCTCAGCACGCCGGAGTTGTCGGCATCATTCTCGCCGCCGTGCTTGGAGCGGGGGCCGCCCTCGATAATCATTTCCGTCTGGTTGTTGCGGGCCTTGCCGCACACGATCACGCCGCCCCAGTCGCCCGGCCTGCGCTCACCCGCCTTCTGAGCGGACGTGAACACGATGGGCTCGCTCTGCGAACCCTGCGCGATGAGCTTGCCGCCGCGCTCCACAATGAGCGCCGCCATAGTTTCCTTATCACCTTTTACTATTGTGCCCGGTTCGATGGTCAGGCAAGCGCCATTGGCGATGTAAACCCAACCTTTGAGATTGTATGTACCCTTGCTCAGGGTTTGGTTGCCGGTGAACACGAATTCCTGGTCTCCGTTTCCGATTTCGTTCCCTTCGGGATCAGCCTCGCCCGCGTTGAAGAGGATGTGGTCGCAGGCATTAAGTCCGCCGTCGGTGCTCCATCTGTAGCCGGAGTCGGGGGTGACGGGGCTCTCGGACTTGTTGCAGGCGGCGATTGCAGCTGCCGCCATCAGGATGCTAAGGCATCCGGAAATGTTGCTTCTTTTCATCGTATTTATCTGTTAAACTAAAGGGTATAAACTATTTGGAGTCCGATGTTGCGGCCGGGATCCCAGGAGCGGGTTATCTGCTCTATTTCCCCCTCAAACTGTTTGTAATAGACCTTTTCGCCCAAGATGTTGCGCAGGTAGAACTTGACGCTGAACCGCGCTGCAATCTCTTTGGAGAGGGTCAGATCCAGACTGTTGCGGGGCATCTCGTAGCTGTCGGGAACCTTGGCGGTTTCTTCGCCGGAGGTGCTGCCCTCGCTGCGGCCCACGCCGATTATACGCTTGCCTATGCGGTTGTAGAGCAGGGCAGCGTCCAGGCCAAGCGGCTTGCTGTTGTAGAAAAGGCCGCAGTTCACAAGGTAGGGCGACTGCCCCTGCATCGGGCGGTCCTCCTCCTTTGAGCCGGACTCGAAGCGGACGTGGCTGGAAATCAGCGCCCCGTTGAACGAGAGCGAGAAATTCTCAAGCCCGATGAAGCCGAGGTTCTTTTTGGCGTCCAGCTCCAGCCCCCAGTTGTCGGCGCTGTCGGCGTTCTTGTAGGAATACACCAGGTCGGTGCCGCCCGCCACGGTGTAGGTCCACTCTATGGGGGAGTCGAAGTGCTTGTAGAAGGCCGCCAGGGAGATGGTCTCGCCGCGTCCGGGGTAGAACTCGTAGCGCAAGTCCAGGTTGTCTATGTAGCAGCTCTCAAGATCGGTGTTGCCCTGCACGTCGCTGGCCAGATCAAAATCGTAGTAGACAGAAGAGGAGACCTCTCTGAACTCGGGACGGTTGATTGTGCGGCCGTAGCTCAAGCGCAGGTTATTGGAGTCGTTGAAGCGGTAGGTGGCGCTCAACGAGGGGAAGAGGTCGTCGGTGATGTAGTGGCGGCTGCTCTCGCTTGGCTCTGTGTTGCGGGTGTTGGAAATCAGCTCCATATCGTTGTGCTCGAAGCGCAGGCCGGCCAGCAGTCCCAGGCGGCCCAGGGGCAGCGAGGCGCTGATGAAGCCGGCGCCGAGAATGTTGCAGCCGCGGTAGTTGTCTCTCATCCGCTGCTGCTCTATCATATGCAGCCGATCCTGGGCCAGATACTCTTCATCACTCAGCAGAGATGTCATATCAAAGTGGCGGAAGCCCTCAGGCAGGGTGTTGTCGTATACGTTCCAGTTGTAGATGAAGTTGCGCGTGTTGTATTTGCGGTAGCGGTGTTCGGCATAGAGGCCCCCTTTGACATAGGCATCCCGCCCCATCAGGGTGAAGTTATGGCGGTCGTTCACGCTCAGCGAGGTTATGTTCTCGTAGAGGGCGGTCCACTCGCGGGAGATGTCGTTGCCGGTGGTAAGGGCATAGACCCCGCTCTCAAGGGCGTCGCCCACCAGATAGCGCCGGCGGTCGGGGACGATGCGGTCGGCGTAAGAAAAGCCTGCGCACCAGTCCAAAGTGTTCTCCCCGAGCGTGTGCTGACCCGTCAGCTGGCCGTTATAGGTGGTGCGCTTGCGGTAGAAATACTCAGCGCTGCGCTCCAGATTGGCCTGGGCACTGACCCCCTCGCGCCAGGTGTAGCGGCTGTTGTCTATGCGGTTTAGGATATTCTTCAGATTGAAGCGGCTGACGCCGTCGGCGGTGAGATAGGTAAAGTTGAGCATCGCCCCGAAGCGGCTGTTGTCGTTGTACTGGCTGTCGGTGGACTTGCGCAGATAGTTGCTCTTGCCAGCGTTGTAATCGTACACCCCGAAAAGGTTGTTCTCCATAGGAGAGAGGATGCGGAATTCGTGGGAGTAGTTGACGGCCGCGTTGAGTCCCAGCCTGTGGCCGCCGACATCGAAGCGGCGGGCCAGCGAGGCGGAGAGCTTGCGGTCGCTCACCGGATTGGATGATGCGGTAGTCCAGTCGTTGTCCAGGCCGCTGCCCACAAGGTCTACCGTTTTGCCGCCGAAGCCCTGCAGGGTGGCGTCCATCCCGCCTGGCAGCATCTTCTGCCTGCCGTCTGCGCCTACAAAGCCCTTGAAGGAGCGGGTGTTTAAGTTGCCGCCGGCACTTATGCCGAAGGAGTTCTTCTGCGGGACATCTTTGGTGCCTATCAAAATAAACCCGCCCGAATAATCGGCCGGGTATTCAGACGCGGGGACCTTGATTATGGTGAGATTATCTATCTGGGAACTGGGCACGAGGTCGAATGAGAAGGCCCTTGCATCGGCCTCGCTGCTGGGGGCCGCCCCGCCGTTTATCCAGACATTGTTGTATCGCTGCGAGAGGCCGCGCACCATCACGAACTTTTCGTCTATGAGACTCACGCCGGGAATGCGGCGGATAACCTCCCCGGCATTGCTGTCCTGCGTGCGGCTGATTTCCTGCGCGGAGACATTGCTTATAATCACCGGGCTGTCGCGTGTTATGCGCACCAGCGAGGCCTCGGTGTTGCGCACCTGCTCTGCAGTGATCCCGGCCTGGGACAGCAGCATCTCGTCCACCTTCATCTTCACCACAAGAGCGTCCTGCGGCACGGAAACATCGTCTATCTGCAGGTCGGCATACCCTATATAAGATACGTACAGACTTACCCTCTTTTGGAAAATCTTTTCAAGGTAGAAACTCCCGTCCACGGCCGAAACCGCCTTCTGATCTCCGCCGACCACCTGTATATAGGCCCCGATGAGGGGTTCGCCGGTGTCGGCATCCACAATTACTCCATTCACCGTCTGGGCCCTGAGCGAAACAAAACCGACAAGGCTCAGCAGCAGCGGCAACATTACTTTTTTTACCATTTACTTTTCACTTTCTGATTTCGAAAGCGAAAATATACAAGCGATGTTACCGCAGAATTAAGGGACGTTAAGATGGCGTTAAGATAAATTTAAACTGCCGGCGTAAGTGTTGCAAATATTGGCAACACTTACGGCCGGCAGTCTCAGTCGGGGCGGCTCTAACTATTGAAGGTAAGCGCCGTAACCTGTTTGCAACATATTATTTCACCCGAAAAAGGGCAAAATCGCCCGGCGCGAGGGTTATCGTATGAGACCCCGCGCGCAGTCGCTGCGCCTTGCCGCATGGCACTAAACGCTTCAACGTACTTTTGAGGGTGAACTCCACATTCTGTTCAGCATCGATGCTGCGGTTGACCAGCATCACATAGCTGCGGGAGCCGTTGACCAGCTGCGAGACCAGCAGCCCCTCGCCATCGCTCTCCAGGCGGCCGAACTTCTCGGGCAAAGCCTCCAGGCGGCGAGTCCCCTGCGGAATGTCGCTCCCGGTGTGAGCCACCAGTGCGGCGTCCGCCCCGAGAAACACCTCCGCGAGGCTCTGGATGTCGCGGTTGAGGCTCTGCACCTTATAATAGACATCTGTGCAATGGCCGGCGCTGTCTATGGGGGCATTGTGGAAGTTCCACACCTCGCGTCCGGGGGTGGCGTAGGTGAAGTGCTGGATGCACTGGGCACCGTAGGCCAGGGCGCTGTAGGCCTCAAAGCGCAGATGCGCCTCCGTGGGCACCGGATAGGGCTTGTGGGCTGTGGTAAGGCAGAAGGCCCAGAAAGGCAGGCCACGCTCGCGGCTCACCTTGCGCACAATCTCCAGATTTTCGAAAAACTGCGGCCGCGCATACACCCTGCCATCTTCCTCCACTATCGGATATAAGTCGTAGGAAATCTGCGGCAGTGACACCTCGCTCACAAAGCGCCGCACATAATCTTCATACGAATCGGCTCCGAGGGCTTCCGCCGGCACGAAGCAGGGGAACAGGTTAAGATATATCGTATGTGTGCTGTCGGCCGCATATACCCGGTCGCGGAACTGCCTGAGAGCGCCGAAGTCATCAGTGACCGGCTCATCGCGCAGAAACCACCCCACAACCGAGGGGGCATCCCTGAAGCGGGCCACGCAGGCGGCCGTGTTTGTCTCCAGCTCCCGGCAGGTGAGCATCAGCCCCACCCCGCTGCCGCTGCAGGCCTTGAGGGCTGCGGCAACCTCATCTTCGCTTGTAAAGTGGGAGAAGGAGATGTTGAAGCCCGCCTCGCGCAGCTGGGCATAGCGCTCCGGGGTGACGTCCTCGCCGAGAACGGAATACCAGGCGAGTATCGGGAACTCCTTTCCTGTGGGATTGGAATACTTGGGTTGGGCGGCGGCCGGGGCGGCGAGTGCCAGCAGGGCGGCCATAATCAGGGAAAGTCTCTTGAACATATCAGGGTATTTAGAAGATTTGTGAAAAACGGTCGGGGATGCGCACAACGATTTCCATCCCCAGCATAGCCGGTTTGTTCCAGGCATAGACGGGGCGGATAATGCTCTGCAGCAGGCGGGCGGCGGGGCACCAACGGCTCCAGGAGTGAGCCTTGCGGGTAGTGACGGTGTTGACTGTGCGGGCGCGGCGCTGCAGATGTGCCTTCCAGCCTTCTTCGGCGCGGGTGCTGCAGGCAAAGCGGCTGCGGATGAGCTCCAAGTCAAAGTAGCCGCAGTGAAAGAGGTAAAGGTCTTTTGCGATGCGATAGTTGTGCCCCTTGACGCGGTGGAAACCGCTGCCCCACCTCACCTTGCGGGCCACTATCGACGCCTTGGTGTAGCGGGTGCAGAGCACGCCGTAATGCCGCTGGCCCAGAAAGGGCATTGAGGGGTCTATGTCCCCCTCCACGCCCCCTTTCTGCCCCACATCCACCCCCAGCGGGGAGAGGCAGGCCCCGATGCGCGCCTGCGAGAGATATTCTTTGAGAGAAAGCCCCCGGGCGGGATCCACGGCGATGTATTCGTCGGCATCGGTGCCGATTACCAGGTCGTAGCGCTGCAGCAACTCATTCTGCAGGTCGCTGAGAATCGCAATGCGGCGCCTGTCTCCCCCGGCGCGCCCGAGATTTTCGCGCTCCTTGAGGGTGACGTTGACTCCGGCGCAGAAGTCGGGGACAGTCTGGTCGGTGCCGTCAAAGAGCACGTAGAGATTTTCCCTGCCCAGCTCGCGCCCGTAATATTCCACCCACTTGCGCAGGTAGAAATCATCGCCGCGCACCATTGTGACGGCTGCGATGTGTTTGGTCTGGCTCATATAAAAAAAACGGCCGGCTTGTCGGCCGACCGTGAATTTAGCAATTTTTTCTCTACGGCAATGTTACCGTCACGGGATATGCTCCGTCGTTGAGAAATCCGTAGCTCATAGCGGGCAGGCAATATACGGGGTAGAGCTGGATCTCCCTGTCGGAAATCTTGCGGTTGCGCTCTGCATACATAGAGAAATCCTTGCCCCAGAGGTACTCGGTAGGGTAGTAGCCATAGGCGGGATATTTCCCCTGCACGTTCATACCGGTGCAGAAGGGCTCGTAATAGACGCTGCCGTCGCTTTTCACGCTGAACTGCACAAACTCGTCAGGGGTGCCCATCCATCCGTTCTGGGCGTATTCTTCCGCCACCAGCCCCTCTGAATAGGGGTCGGCCACGCGGTAGATTTCCGCCTCGCGGGCGCGGTAGATGTCGGCCTGATAGCTCTTCTCGAAGAGGCAGATGTCCAGCCAGGAGCATTTGCCAAGATAGTCGAAGGTGAGCTTGCGGCTGGCGGTGACTATTACGCTGCCGCGGCCGCTGGGGCTCAGGCTGCCGTTTATGCTGAGACGCATCCTGTATTTGGTGCCGATGCCCATCTGGTCCAAGTCCGTGAAGTGAATCTGGGCATAGGCGGTGTAGCTGCCGTCCATAAAGAGCACCCTTTTGGCCACGAGGGAAAAGATGCCTGCGGGATCCTTTTCAACCCACTGCGAGTTTCCGTCTTCGAACTCGAGCGAGAGTTCTGCCTGATCTACGGCCATACCGCCCCGGTTTATGGGCACGAGTATCTGACCGCCGTCTTCCTCTCCCACCTCTGCGTTTATCACGGAAGAGGCGAACGCGAGACCCGCTTGTCCGCTGTACTCCGTCCCCATCTGGGAGTCGGTGCAGGCGCTGCAGAGCAGCAGGGCGCTAATGCTGAATATAAGGGTTCTGATCTTCATCTGAAATGTTGGGATTATTGTCGATTTCACTCTGGGGTATCATAAGTATGCACTCGATGTAGTCGGCGGGGAATGCGGCATACTCGGCATACTTGCTCAGGATGTTGGTGTGGTTGCTCTTCTTGCCGCCCACGGTCCAGTCGCGGGTCCAGCCCTTGGCCAGACGCAGGATGTCAAAGATGCGGCCAGTCTCGCCCCACAGCTCTATGCGGCGCTGCAGCAGGATTTCGTCGAGCAGGGTGGTTACCGTTCCGGTGCTGGCAAAGGTCTGCTCGCTGCCCGTAAGGCTCATAACCCTCTGGGCGTAGAGCAGATCGCGGCGCTCTCCTAGAGAGCTCACCGCGCTGCGGGCCTCGTCGTAGCGACCCATACGGCAGAGCGCCTCGGCCTCTATGAGCTGCGCCTCTTCCATACGCATAAAGATGTAGTCGCCCAGATAGCTCTTCTGGTCTTTCCACTGGAATTTGAACTGGTTGTAGTTGATGTTGGCGCCATATTTCCAGCTGTCGGCATCCACTCCGATGTCGCCGTTCCACCACCCCTTGCGCACATCGCTGTCGGGAATCTGCGCATAGAGCCAGTTGCTGATGCACTTGGGGGACTCGGCGGCGTAATAGACATTGGTACAGGCGTCCATCTGCGAGAAGAACGAGGCGTACACGGTGCTCTGGTCGGAGACTATGTCCGCCCCCCAGATTACCGATGAGGCGGATGTGGAGTTGAAGGGGGTGCTGCCGGTTGTCCACTGTCCCGTGGCATCATCGTATGTCCCCTTGACCACGGTGGCCTCGCTGCGCGACAGCAGGCTGCGGCCCGGCTTGGCAAGCACTATGGCCGCCGCATCGGCGGCCGTCTGCCAGTCATTCATAACCAGCGCCACGCGGGCCTTGAGCATATTGGCGGCATAATAGTCCATCTCGGTGATGTCCGACTGACTCTTGCCGCACGCCAGGTAGCGCTGCATAGCGGCCTCCAGGTCGGACAGAATGCGGTCGTAGACATCCTGCACGGTGCCGCGCCCCTTGCCTTTGGAAGTGCTCAGGGTAGGCTCGGTGTAAATTGGGACGCCCGGCAGGCTCTCGTGCCCCGCGTAGGTCTGCTGGAACGACTGCACCAGCATAAAGTAGGCATAGGCGCGCACCGCGTAGGCCTGCGCCATAAGGTACTGCAGCTTGGATTCGTCGCCCGTGGCGGTGCCCTCGGCCGAGATTATGTAGTTGACGTTGTTTATAATCTCGTAGAAATAGGTCCAGGTAAAATAGCAGCGCTGGATTCTGCTGGTGTAGCGCTCGCGCGTCTCATAGTTGTAGTCGCGCCAGAACCAGCCCGGTCCCTCGGCTGTCTGCACCATATCCTCCCCCATCAGGTCGGCGGCCAGGGTCACCGCCATATTGCCGAAGCACTGGTGGGCGTTGGCCGATACGAAGTCTATCCTGTTGTACATAGTGGAATAGACCCCGTTCATCGCCACCTCTATCGCATCGGCATTGCTAAGTATGAGACTCTTGTCCACATCGGTGGAGGGGGATGTCTCAAGTTTGCCCGAGCAAGAGGCCATAAGGCAGGCGGCAAATATCGTGGAAATGTTTCTTAAAAGCTTCATCTGTTAAAATTTAAGGTCAATGCCAAAGGTCAGCGTCCTGTTGGGCGTGTAGGTGTAGGAGGTCGAGCCGGAGAAGTTGGCCTGCGGGTTCATACCCTTCAGGTGGGTCAGCAGATAAGGGCTGTCGCAACTGAGATAGACTCTGAGCGATTCCAGATCGGCCTTGTGCATAAGATGCGAAGGGAGGGTGTAGCCCAGCGAGATGTTTTTCAGGGCCAGATACGACGCATTCACCAGAAAGCGGTCGCTGGCTAGGGACGTGAGGGTCGTGAGGGCTTTGGGCACATCGGTGACATCGCCCGCCGCGCTCCAGCTGCGCAGGACATTCTTGTGGTAGGTCTGCCCTATGAACGAGGGCTCCATAAGGGTCTTGTACACCGAGTCGTACACCTTGCCCCCGATGGAGTAGGTGAAGAGCAGAGAGAAGTCGAATCCCTTCCAGCTGAGATTGGAGGAGATGGAGCCGTAGATGTCGGGGATCCTGCTGCCGAAGACATATTTGCTGCCGGCGGCGGCTGTGGTGTTGTTGGTGACATACTCGCTCCCCTCGATCATATTGCCGGCCGCATCCTTCTCGTAGGCCCAGTAGAGCTGGTCGCCCGTGGCGGGGTCGATGCCGGCGCTCTTGCTCAGATAGAAAGAGTTGATTGGCAGCCCCTCGCGGATGAGGAACACTCCGTCGATGATATCCTCGCCGTTGTCGGAGAGGCGCAGCACGCGGTTTTTAAGGGTCGAACCCATCCAGCCGATGTTCCATCGCAGGTCTTCGGTGGCAACAACGTCGCCGCTGAGGCTTATGTCAAAGCCGCTGTTGCGGATGCTGCCCACATTGTCGTAGTAGCCGGGGAAGCCCAGCGAGATGGCCATAGGGGTCTCCAGCAGCAGGTCGGTGGTCTTGCGGGTGTACCACTCCACGGTGCCCGAGATGCGGCCTATCAGGTGGAATTCCACACCCGCGTTGAAGTTGCCGTTCTTCTCCCAGGTTATGTCGCGGCTCTCCACCGAGCTTATCACGGCTCCCGAATGGCTGCCGTTGGGGTAGTTCATAGAGTAGAGCGACTGCCAGGCATAATAGGAGCCCAGATTGTCGTTGCCCTGCACGCCGTAGCTGGCCTTGAGGGTCAGGTTGTTGATCCAAGCCCGGCTGCGCAGGAACTCCTCCTGCGAGATGCGCCACGAGCCGCCCACCGACCAGAAGGCGCCCCAGCGGTTCTCCTTCACAAAGCGTGAGGAGCCGTCGGTGCGGAAGCTGGCCGAGAGGTAGTAGCGATCCCTGTAGTTGTAGTTGACGCGGGACAGGTACGAATCAATGGCGTAGGTGTCGGTCTGCGAATTGGCAGCGGCCAGCGTCGAACCCATCCCCAGATCGTCGAATTCGGCAAAGGGGAAGCCGGTGCGCCCCGAGACGCTGTAGCGGAACTCGTAGTTGTAGAATTCGTGGCCCGCCAAGGCGTCGATGCTGTGCTCGCCAAACTTGCCTGCATAGCTGAGCAGCTGGTTAAAGGTGTAGCTGAGCATCTTGCCGTTCTCTTTGGTGAGGCGGCCGCTTCCGGCGGCATTGCCCGAGTAGATGTTGTACTTGGTGCTCTCGTATGTATCGGAGGCATCCGCGCCGAGGTTGGCGGAGAGCTTGAAGCCGCCGAATTTGACGGCTGCGTTGGCCCGGACGTTCACCATATCGGTGAGGCTGTAGTATTCGTCGTCGTAGAGGGTCGCCACGCTGTTGCGGTTGTTCTGCGCCCCCGCCGGACGGCTCTTGCCATAGTCGAACACGCGGTTGCCGCTCCCGTCAAGAGCATCGCTTCCGTCGGCATTCTTGGCATAGACGGGGTAGATGGGGGCCATCAGCATCGCGGAATACCACACGTTGGTGTTGGTGGTGCCGTCGCTGCCCAGAAAGCGGCTGTCGCTGTTGGTGTAGTTCACGTCCGCAGCGAAGTCAAACCACTTCTTGGGAGAGAAGCTTGCCCCGACGCGGGCGGTGTAGCGCTTGAAGCTGGTGGTCTTGAGGGTGCCCTGCTCGTTGAGGTAGCCCAGCGAGGCAGAATAGCGGCTCTTCTCCCCTCCTCCGTTTGCACAGAACTGATATTCCTGACGGAGGGCCGCCTTGCGCTGCGCCTCGTCCAGCCAGTTCTCGGAATATTTGAGGTTGGCGCCGGAGACTATGTGTCCTTCGGCGTCGTAGAGGCTCTCCACGGGGACATCGTATATATTGTAGATGTTGTCGGTGCCCAGAAAGCGGCCCGCCACCCTGCCGGGGGTCATAGAGGCGGCCGTGGCGGGGAGATAACCCTCGGTGCTCACCAGGTCGTTGTAGGTGGCCGAGTAGATATGCTCCATATACTGCTTCGCATTCAGAGTCTCGTAGGGAGGGATGGCGCGGGTGCTGAGGCCCGTCTTGACGGTGAGCCCCACGCTTATCTTATCATCGGAATTGTGGCCGCGCCTGGTGGTGACCATTATCACGCCGTTGGCGCCGCGCGCACCGTAGAGGGCGCCGGCAGAGGCATCCTTGAGCACCGACATAGTCTCTATGTCATTGCTGTTGATGCTGCTCAGATCGCCATCGTAGGGGACACCGTCCACCACCAGCAGAGGGGCGTTGGAGGCGTTGATGCTGCCGAAGCCGCGCACCCGCAGCTCGGCGCCGCTGCCCGGCTGGCCGCTGCCAGAAGTCACCATCACGCCCGAAACCTGTCCGTCGAGCATCTTGGAGACGTCGCTTACACCGCGGTCTTTGAATTTGTCTGACTTTACAACCTCGGCGCTGCCGGTGAAGGACTCTTTTTTGGTGGTGCCGTAGGCCACCACTATCACCTCGTCCAGCAGCTCGCGGTCAGGCTCCATAGCCACATCGATTACGGTGCGCTCTCCGGGCTCTATGGTCTGCGTCAGCATCCCGACGCAGGTGAATGTCAGCCTGTCGTCGGGCCCGATATTGATGGAGTAGCGGCCGTCGATGTCGGTTATCGCGGTGGCGCCGCCGTCGGAGGCCATCACCGCCACCCCGATGAGTGTCTCCCCGCTTGAAATGTCAGTCACAACTCCCGACACCTCACGAACCTGGGCCCGGAGTACTGAAGTTGTGACAAGACAAAAGGCGAGGGATAATAAAATTCCTCTTATGTTCATTATGCTATTTCTCCTTTATGCAACGGATACTTGCGCCATAGACGCGGTTCAGACCTGATACCGATGCGGGGTTGCCCCAGGCGAACATCTGCATATTCATCAGCGTGCTGCTGGCGGTGGAAGTCCAATAGTCGCCGCTGCCGCCCACGCTCTGCACGGAGCCTTTCTGGCCGTCGCGGTTTCCGGCAAGGGGGAACCAGTATTCGCGGCCGTCGCTCTGGCGATAGCGGAAGCCTACATCCTCGTGTTGTGTGTCGGAGCAATACCAGGGGTAGGAAGAGTCATAGGGGTTGGCATCGTTCAGAGCCCCCTCTTTATGGTACTCCTGACGGAAGTTCCAGTTCTCTCCAGCCTCGGGCACCATCCAACCTTCAGGACAGGGGTCGTATATTGTCTTGATGTGGGATACGCCGCCCCAGAGGTCGTTGTCCTGCAGGTCGGCCTTGTCGGTGAGCCAGTCGACTACCGGCCACGAACTTGTGGGAGAGGTGTAGAACACCATAGGATTTTCAACGGCAGTCTCGAGGGTGGTGCTGGTGTGGTCGGAGGAGCCATACACGGGACGGTCTTGCGCGCTGTCGTAGATTTGGTTGCCGTCTATGTCATAATAGTTGCAGGCAAGCGAATTCTCGATGCCGACAGCCCCCGAGAAGGGGTCCTTGCGGCCCCACTGATACAGCAGGCCCAGCGCATTGTCGGAGTATTTCTCTGCGCTGAGTGCGCCCAGGTTGCGGTCCATATAGGTGTAGGAGGTGCCGCCGGCGGAAGTCCACACAAACGGATCCTGGTCGGGGTCATAGTCGCATACCCAGAGATGCCAGCTCCAGGTTATCCGGCCCTCTTTGGTGGCGGCCACCAGAGCGTTGCCGCTCACGCCGGGGTTGAGTTGCACGGCCAGCACCCCTTCGGCGCCGTTTGCAGACACGCTCCCAACCATACCGGGAGCACTCTGCCAAACGAGTTTGGCATTGTCCAGAGCCACGGCCTCGGAGGAGTTGCCCTTCACGGCCTTGATGGTGACGGTGCTGCCGGGAGCCACTATAAAGCTGTTGGCCGCACCCTCTTCTCCGCCCGCCTCAACAATGGTGACGGCGATGGACTGCTCGTAAACTGCCTCGCGGCCGAAGTTGTCGGTGATAACCAGGCTCACGCAGACCGTCTCATTGCCGGCGCCCGCAGCGCCCGCCTGGCTTATGACCATCTTGCCCGAGAAGCCGTCTTCGTTCATCACGCACTTGCCGCTCCAGCCATCGGGAGAGACCGTGAGCGCAATCTCGGAGAGGGTCGCCCCCTGATAGCCGCCTACGGAGAACGGGATTTCAAAGCTGCCGCCGGGACGGCACATTACAGAGCGGTATTCGCTTGCGGGTACCACCACAAGGGGTTCGGAAGCGCCCACAGTAACATTGGCGTTGACAGAAGCCGTGCGACTGTTCTTGGCATCGTTTGCGGTGAGGGTCACCACAAAGGTCTCGCCGCCGCAAACTTCGGGAGCGGTGAAAATCACGTCGCCCTGATACATCAGAGGGTTCTTAACCTCAACTTTGGCACCGGTGCCGCTGACAGTTGCGCTGACATCGATATCCTTGCTCTCGTGGCCGTTGACCACAAAGGCGAGGGAGATTGTGCCGCCCGCCTCTACCGAGTATTCGTCGCTGCCGAAGGCCACCTTGAGCGAAGGGAGATCCTCTCCACTCTCGGTCTTGCTGCAGGAAGCTGCGCCCAACAGGGCAGCCGCGCACGCAAGTGCGCAGAAATATCTTGATTTCATTGTAATTCGCTTTTGGGGTTTATTTCTGTTTTACGCAACGCACGGGGAGACCATAGCCGAAGCCCAGGCCGCCCTTGTAGTTTGTGGAGCTGGGGCTGACGCTTGTGGCATACGCGCGGCAGTTCTCGGGGTCGGCAGTAGAGCTCCACGCTTTGGAGCAGGGCCAGTTTGTGCCGACGCCGTTGCCGTAAGAGCCGCCGTGCTGCACCTCACCCTGCGCGGGGAAGAAGAATGTGCTGCCGTCAAACTCCACACTGCGGCCTATCAGGTCTTTGTTTGCGGGATTCTCGGGGTCAGCCGCACTGCTGTAAACTTTGGTTTTATCAATTTTTGCGTCGGCATAGAACTTCCAGGCATCGATTTCGGGAACCATCCACCCTTCAGGGCAGGGGTCGTATTTGCTCTTGACGCCGCTCACGCCGCCCCAGATGTCCTGAACATTCTCGGTTGCGGGGAAGCTTCTGGTATTGGAGATCCAGCCATAGTTGCCGCCGCTCACGCCGGAAAACCAGAGAGAGGGATTGGCTATAGAATTGGGGATGTTGTTCTCTGCGGCGCAGGGCTCGATTGCGATTTCCAGAGCATCGCCCCCGAAGTCGTAGATGGTCTTCAGAGAAGCCTCGCAGGTAGAGCCCGGGAAGGGATCCTTGCGGCCCCACTGGTAGAAGTTGCCGTGGCATTTGTCGCTGCCCGCCTCGGAAGATGTTGCGCCCAGATAGCGATCCATAAAGGTATAGGACTTGCCGCTTTCAGCCTCTGTATATGTCATGGTTTTTTCTGCGGGGTCAAAGTCGCATACCCAGAGGTGCCAGCTCCAGAGCACAGTGCCCTCGGCATCCTTGGCTGCGATCACGGCGTTGCCGCTGAGGCCCTCGCCAAGCTTTGCATAGATGCTTAACTGCTCGGGGGCGGCCACAAGGGCTGTAACCAGCCCGGGGCAGTCCTGCCAAACCAGCGAGAGGCTTGCATAAGACACAGCCTCGGTGCTCGCAGCGCCATAGGCTGCGGGGAATTTCACGAATGAGCCGGGAGCGACGATAAAACTGTTGGCGGTAATGCTCTTCTCTACAAAGTTTTCTACCATTACAGCCGAGACATTCTGCGAGAGAGTCACTGTGCGGGAGTTCTCGGCATCGTTCACGGAAACTGTAACCGTGAAGTCAGCGGGAGAGAGGATATATTCGGGGGCGGTGACGCTTACCGTGCCCTTTGAGGGGTCGGTTTCGCTGATAGAGGCCGCCACCGCAAAATCGGAGTTGCTGCTCTCTGCGGCAACCGTCACCACAGCAGAGCCGACCTCGCCGATGGTGAAATCCAAGTCCAGAGTTTCGCCCTGACGGATGGTGCAGTCACCGTCAACATCAAAGCCGAGCGTAAGCTCTTTGAGCGGCTTCTCGCAGGAGACCGCAGAAAAGAGCAGGGATGCGCAGGCCAAGCAAAGAGTGGCCATACTGAGTGAAAAGTTTCTTTTCATAACCTATTATTTGAATTGAGCCGGCAAAGGAACAAAAAAATATTCGGAAAAACCAAGCACACACCGCTACAACATTGATTCAGACAAAGATTGCCTTACTTACAATTTGAAAGCAAATACGCCATAAAAGAATAAAATCACAATCGCCACACCCCTTCCCGAAGTCAAACCGACACGATGCGGCCGAAAAAGGGATAAAAAAAGACGGCCGCGAAGGCCGTCTTTTGTATGTATTTCTATTTGCCGGCATCTGCCGTAGGCAGCAGGCAGGCCCGATTTCAAAAAATTATGCAGCGGCCGCCGCACGCCTCTTTTCAATCAGGTCAAGCACAAAGGCCAAACAGCTGTACACCGCAAACTGAAGCACCAGCCCCATAATCTGCGGCTGCACCATAGGCAGGGTGCAGGCTGCATTGTTGATGTTGTTGAAGCCCCGTATGGCGAATGTGGAGGGGAAAATGTAGGAGAACGCCTTCCAGAAGGGTGCAAAATTGCTCACGGGCCACACCACACCGCTCAAGAACAGGCAGAGCGACGAGATAAACAGCAGCACCACGAACACAGTTTCGCGATGGTGCACGAAGTGGCTGAAGGTGAAGCTGAACGCCACGCAGGCGAGCACGAACATCACAATCAGCGCCAGCATATCGCCCAGCGCGCCCCTCTGCGGCATTCCGAATATGGCCGGCACAATCAGCAGGCAGTAGGTGGCGATGCCCAGATAGAGCAGCGCGTAGGCCGAGGCGCGCCCCAGCAGCGTGCTCTGCGATGACTCCCCCACCTCCCGCATAGTGCCGCAGCGGACGCTGATGCCGTAGAACATTGTCTGCTGCACCACCAGTAGCAACGCTGCACTCAGGAAGAATATCAGGAAGGACATATTGGTGTTGAAGGGCATCTGCTCTTCTGCGGGGATGGCCTCCACCATCTGCGCGATGCTCTCGGAGGTCATTCCAAGCGATGCGTAGCGGGTGCTCTCGATAGTTTTGAGCTCGTCTATCATCACATGGTTCACCGCCATTGTCAGATCCTTGTAGTAGAGGAAGCTGGCCATATCGGCGTAGGTCGACACGGTGGCCTGCTGCATCTCTGCCAGGCGGTCGCCGTAATCTTCCGGGAACAGGACTATGCCGTGCACCTTGCGGCTCTCCAGCAGCTGCCTTGCCTCCTCCATCGAGGTGCAGCGGGCGGTCACGGCCACCTCGCGGGTGGCGTCCATCTTCTTTATAAAGCGGCGGCTGTCTTCGCTCTTGGAGAGGTCCACCACCGCAACCGGCATATCGTCCACCGTGCCGTTATGATATATCAGCCCGTAAATCACGGGGTAGAGCAGTCCTCCCAGCAGAAAGATTATCAGCACATAGGAGTCTGCGAATATCTTTTTTAGTTCCTTGATCATATCTCATAGTTCTGATTAACATAGGCCTTCTTGAGGCGGCCGGCCACACACAGCGGGCCGACCAGGAACAGCAGCATATACACCAGGTAGGGCCACCAGCTGCCGAATCCCGTGGCAAAGAGCGCCTCCTGCACATAAATCAGGTAGTAGAAGCGCAGCGGGAAGAGCACCGACACACCCTGCAGCGCGGCGGGCATCGCCTCCACGGGGAAGGTGAATCCGGAGAACGAGAAAGCCAGGATGGTGTACAGGGCCGCAAGGCTAAGGGCGAAGCGCAGCGTGGGCAGCAGTCCGATTATGGCCACCGCCACTGCCTCGCACGAGAGCACGAACACCACCATCGTGAGCATCATAAGCGGCAGACTGCCGGCAATCGGATAGTGGCACAGGCCGAACATCAGCAGATCCAGCCCCAGCCCCATCAGGATGTAGAGCAGCGTGTAGGGGGTCAGCTTGCCCAGCAGAGCAGCGGCAAACGAGCCGTCGGCAGTCTCCATCAACTCTTTAGAGGTGCCATAGCGCAGCTCCGAACCCAGAGCGTAGATTATCACGAATATCAGGCTCAGCGCAAGCAGCCCCGGCAGAATTATGTTGTTGAGATAGACGCCGTAGTGGGTGTGAGCGTTGCCGATCTTGTGCTCGTCTATGGTTATGGGCTGTATAAGGCCCATAATAGCCCCTTCGGAGTAGCCTTTGGCACGCAGAACCTCCCGCTGCACGGCGCCCCCGGTGAGGGTCACCATAGTGAGGACATCCTTGTAGCTGAGGGCGCCCGCTATCAGGTAGAGCGAATTCACATAATAGGTGAATGTGGGGCGGCGGTTGGCGCTCACATCGGTGCTCATATTCTGAGGAATGACGCAAAGCGAGGCCACCCTGCCCTCCTGCATCGCATCGCGTGCGGAGGCGAAATCATCGAAATATACCACCTTGCCCAGCTGGGTGGCGTCCAGCTGCCGGCAGAAGTTGCGCGACAGCGAGCTGTTGTCGTTGTCCAGCACCCCGATGGGCAGGTTCTCCGGCATACCGGCGCGGAAGAATGTGAGGTAGAAGATGCAGCTTACCAGCATCACCCCCACCGAGCCGAGCAGATAGACAGGTTCGCGGCGGATTCTCCTCTCTTCCCGCCGCATAACTTTCAAGAAAGCTTTCATAAGCGAAAGGAGGGATTATTTGACCAGAATGGCTGTCATACCGGGACGCAGCCCGTCAACCTTGCCTGCGGGCACAGCGCGCACCTCGAAAGTCTTGGCATCGTAGCCGCCGGTCTCGCTGTTGGCGCGCCAGGTGGCGTAGGACTCGCGTGCGGCGATGTAGTTAACCGTGGCATTAATCTCCTTGCCGTCCAAAGCGGGGATGCTCAGGCGGATGCGGTCGCCGTTTTTCATCGAGTGCAGCTTGTCTTCACGGATGTTGAAGGTAAACCACATATCGGAGAGGTCGGTCACAGTCATAATGGGGGAACCGGTGCCGACAAGCTCGCCGACGTGGGGATAGCGGGCAGAAATCACGCCGTCCACGGGGCTGGTGAGCTTAAGCTCGGAAAGATAGCCCTCAACCTCCATAACTGCGCCGCTGGCGCGGTCTACAAGGGCAATGGCGGCCGCCTTGTCCTCTTCGCGGGCACCCTTGACCGCCATATCGTACTGCGACTTGGCAGCCTGGGCTGTGGCGACCGCTGCATTGTACTGCGCGGTGGCCTCGTCAAACTTCTGGTCGCTTACCACCTTTTTCTCGTGCAGGCGGGTGGCGCGCTCCAGGGTCTTCTGGGCTATCTCTTTACCTGCCAAGGCCTTCTGCCAAATTTCGTAGGCCCCGGCAATCTCCTCTTGGCGGGCGCCGGCATTAGCCTTGCTGCGCTGGGCGTCGGCTGCCGCAACTGCGGCGTTGGCCTGCGCCAGTTTTGCCCTGATCTCGGGGGAGTCGATCAGCACCAGGGTGTCGCCCTTGTGCACCAGGTCGCCCTCAGATGCATAGAATGCCTCTATTCTGCCAGGCACCTTGCCCGACACGCGGTATTCGGTGGCTTCTGCCTCGCCCTGGATAACCTCCTCGGCGGGCTTTGTGAATATTATTCCGAGTACTGCAACAATCACGATGAGCGCAACCAGCACAATTACTCCTGTCAGCAGGTTGCCTTTGTTTTGATTCTTTTCCATATCATTTAATTATTTATTTGTTTCACTTTAGATTACAGGCGACCCTCGGCCTGTGCGAGTTTAACCGAGCACATCTGCAGCTCCACGCCGGTCTCGATGCACTCCGAATGCGCCTGCAGCCAGGCGGTCTGTGCCTGAAGCACCACGCTGGAGGCAATCACTCCCTCCTGCCAGCCTTCGGTAGCCACGCGCAGGTTCTCCTCGGCGTTGTCCAGATTGCTCTGCGCCGTTACAAGCTTTTCCTGCGCCTCGACGGCCTGCTGACGCAGCTGGGCCACCTGCAGCGAAATCATCTTCTTGGCATCGTCCATCTTGATGTCGGCAAGGGCGGCCTCGGCCTTGGCCTTTTTGGTTTTCTGGGCCAACTCGGTGCCGTGGAAAATGGGGACATTCACCACCACGCCGGCAGAGAAGAAGCCGCCGAACTTGTTTTCAAAGCCATTTGTAATGCTGGGGTTGGTCACAGCATAATTTGCGGTGAGGGCCACTTTGGGCAGCGCATCGGCGCGGGTCACCGCCACCTTCTTGTCATATATCTTCTTTGCCAGATCCAGACTGCGGATTTCGGGGCGTGCGGCATACACCTGCTCGTCGCTCATCTCCTCGCCCAGTGCGGGTGCCGGAACCGATTCAAGTCCCTCGTCCTCCAGCATAATGTCGCAATCAAGCGGCAGACCGCACTCCTTGCAGAGGAGCATCTTGGCCAGCGCGAGGCCGTTGGTGGCCTTGGTCAGCAGCATCTGAGCCTCGTTGCTCTTGACCTTCACGGTGAGGGCGTCGGCGGGGGTTGCGAATCCGTCCTCCACCAGGGCGTCCACATCACTGCCCATGTGCTGCAGCAGGTCGGCGTAATTCTCTGCCAGCTGCTTTTTGGCGGCGATGGAAACAATCTGCCAATATGCCTGCTCTATATCCACAATCACCTGGCTCTGCTGCTGGTCGCACTGCGACTCGGCCAGCTGCTGCGCGTAGGCGGCCATCTTGTTGGAAGCGACTATCTTGCCACCCATAAACACCGGCTGCTGCACAGAAACCACGGCGCCGCAGAGGTTGTGCATATCCAGAGTGAGCGCCTCGGTGATGTGCTGCCCGATGGTATTGATGGGAGTCGCCAAGTCGGTGGCCTGCAGTGCCGCGATCATCTTCTGGAACGCGGGGTCGGTCATATACTTTTTGATGATGTCAGGGTCTGACATCAGCGCGGTCACCTTTTGGGCGACGTCATTCTGCAGCACCGTGCCGGCGTTCTGCATAAACTGCGCCCTCTCGTCGCTGATGAGTTTGACCTCTTGGTCGGTGTACATATAGGCACCGCTCGCCGACACTTTGGGGAAATAGTTCGATAGGGCGATGTTCTTGTCATAGCCGGCAATTTCTACCTTTTGCCGTGCGGTTTTGAGCTCGTTGCTGTTTTCGAGCGCCAGCTGCCGGCACTCCTCAAGGGACAGAACCCTCTGGGCATTCGCCCCGAGGGGCATAATGCACAGTGCAACGGCCAGAGTCAACATAGTTTTTTTCATATCCTGTTTATTTTGTTTATATTTCCTGTCAGGTACGGCCCCCACCAAATCAAACCGCCTGCCAACCGAAGTAAATTATGTATATCAAATAGGGGTATTGATTATACAAAAAGTCGCCAAAAGCGACTTTCTAACATTTTATGCGCACATTTGTAAACAAACCACGAAACTATGCACAGAGAACTTGACATCCGGGAGCTACGCCACTCTCTGCCAATTTCTTCCGTTAATGACAAACTGGCAGACGACCTGTTTTTGGCAGAGTTGCACTATGAATCGGGGATGGACATCATCAAATACCCCTGCCGCTTCCGCGGCTATCTTGCCTTCTACTGCATCGAGGGCAACTTTGAGATAGAAATAAACCTCAAGAAATTCACCGTGCATGAGAATGCGCTCTTCGTTTACACCCCCGGCAACCTGGTGCGGGTGTCGGACATTGACCCTGAGCAGAAAAAGAATGTGCACTTCATCATAGTGGCGATGTCAGCCGACCTGATGTCCACCACCAGGCTGGACATCAACCGTCTGGGCGACGAAAGCCTGCGGCTGCTGGAGAATCCCTGCGTGATTTTGACAGAAGAGGAGCGGCTCCTCTGCCGCAAATACTTCGACCTTATAAGCGAGGTCTCCGCCCTGCCCGTGAACGGCACGCGCGAGGCCATCACCAGCCTCATCTCCTCCATATTCTTTCTGATGGGGACGCTGTGGAAAGAGCGGCTCTCCGCCGTGCAGCGCGACGGGAACACCACCCGTGCACAGCTGATAATGGAAGATTTTCTGATGCTTGTGCGCGACCACCACACAAAGGAGCACGCCCTGGCCTTCTATGCCGACAAGCTGTGTCTCACCCCCAAGTACCTTTCCAAACTGGTAAAGTCCGTGAGCGGCAAATCGGCCCACAAATGGATTGACTCGTTTGTGGAGCTGGAGGCCAAGAACCTGCTGAAATATTCCGACATGAGTATCAAGTCGATAGTCTATGCCCTCAACTTCCCCAGCCAGACCACATTCTACCGCTTTTTCAAGGCCAAGACGGGGATGACCCCTTCTGAATACCGCAGGCAGTAGCGGCGACGGTGACAGTAGCGGGGTCTGCAGCACTTGCGCAAGGGCCCGCAGTGCGCTCTATCTGGAGCCCAAAAAGAGCAGCACCATACCAAGCAGCACCAGCGCCAGGTCCACCGCCTTGCTGCGCAGGTTCTTCTCCTTGAACACGAGGGCCGCGAACAGGAAACTGACCACCACGCTGCCGCGCCGCACCATCGAGACTATCGAAATCATCGCCCCCGGCAGCGACAGGGCGTAGAAATAGACAAAGTCGGCCGCCGTGAGGAATATCGAGATCAACACTATCGACCAGCGCCAACGAAAGGGGGTGGTTTTTTTGCGGCGGGGATACCAGATAAGCAGCATCATAGCCCCCATCATCCCGCACTGGTAGATGTTGAACCAGCTCTGCACCGACATCTTGTCCAGCGCCAGGCCGTCGGGATTCATCAGGAATTTGTCGTAGAGTCCGCTTGCCGCCCCCAGCAGCGCCGCCCCCACAATCGCATAAATCCAGATGTTGTGCTTAAAGTCAATCCCCTCCTTGCGCCCGCTGCGGCTCAGCATAAAAAAGGAGACCACCGCCAGCAGCACGCCCGCCCACTGCAGGGCGTTGAGCCGCTCGCCGAATATGAGCATCGCCCCCAGCAGCACCATCACCGGGCGGGTGGCGTTTATGGGGCCCACGATGGTCAGCGGCAGATGCTTCATCCCAAAGTATCCCAGCACCCAGGAGCTTAGCACTATGCAGCTCTTGAGCAGAATCCACTTCTGCACCTGCCAGCCGCCGAAAGCCCCCACCTTGAATATGGTGCCGTCGAGGGTCTCTGTGCAATACGAAAGCAGCACCGGCGGCAGGAATATCAGCGAGCAGATCAGCGTGTTTAAAAACAGCACCGGCAGCACGGCGTTTCCGCTGAGCGACTCCTTCTTAAAGGAATCGTAGAATCCCAGCAGCACTGCAGACAAAAAGGCAAGCGTCAACCACATAGCCGCAAAACTACAAAAGATTGCAGACTATGCAAGCAGCAGCTCCAAATCCACCACATCCAGCCATCGGCCCTGCTTGTAGCCCACCTGCTCAAAGTGCGAGACAGGCTTGAAGCCCAGGGCGCGGTGGAATTCTATGCTGCGCTCGTTTTCTGCCGTGACGCAGGCTATCAGGGCGCGGAAGCCCAAATCGCGACACTCCCTCACAAGGGCATTCATCAGACGGGTGCCGACCCCTCGCCCGCAAGCTTCCGGGGCCAGGTACACCGTAGTCTCAAGCGTGTTGGCATAGGCCGCCCGCTCTTTCCAGGGATGGGCATAGCACCAGCCCTCCACCCTGCCCTCATTTTCATATACAAAATAGGGGAAGGCTGCCGAAATCTGCGCAATGCGCAACCGCATCTGCTCTTGGCTCACCGGCTCGGTTTCAAAAGAAACGGTGGTGGCGGCAATATAGCGGTTGTAGATCCGCGCAATCTCGGCGGCATCCTCCGCCGCAACTTTCCTGACGATCTCCATTGTTGCAAAGTAGTCTGTTGTCCGGCAAAATTACGACATTTATTCTCCCCAACCCGCAGACACCGGCAAATTCGATGTCGCCCGCATCCGGCATTCCGGTAACTTCTTCACGGTATCGGGTATGGGCCTGTCCGCCTAAAACAGATAATTTTGCAAAATGAAGTTCAGAAACATTCTTTTTTCAGCAGTAATACTCTTTGCTATGCCTATCATCATTTCAGCACAGACGCTCTCCGAGCGGCAGCTGCGCCTTGCCGCCTGCGCAGCCCTCGAGGCGCAGGGCGATCTTACTCGTCTGGAGTCAGCAGTACGCGACGCCCTCGATGCAGGTGTCACGGTCAACGAACTTAAGGAGGCCTTCTCCCAGCTCTATGCATATACCGGTTTCCCGCGCTCGCTCAATGCCCTGGGCGTGCTGGGCAAGGTTCTGGAAGAGGAACACGAATCCTGGCAGGAAGGCCGCCCCTGGAAGCGTCCTGCCGTGTGGGACGCTTCCGGTGCGGCGCTGTCTGCGGGAACTGAAATGCAGACCCGGCTCAGCGGCCGCCCGTTCAACTACACCTTCTGCCCGCAGAACGACTACTATCTTAAAGCGCATCTGTTCGGCGACATCTTTGCCGGCGACCAGCTCTCCCCCTCCGACAGGGAGATAGTCACCGTGGCCGCCCTGTCCGCGCTCAAGGGGGTCTCCCCTCAACTGGCCTCCCACAAGGCCGGCGCGGTGCGTATGGGCAACACCCCGGAGCAGATAGACGAGTTGTGCCGGTTTCTCAGCGTCAACGGTTTAAGTCAATGCGACAGCGCAGGCGACGCCGCAGCTGGAGATTGGCCCCTGGGCAATCCCAACACCGACTATGCCCGATATTTCATCGGGAACAGCTACCTTGCCCCCATCGTCCCCGTCAATCTTGCCGGGGCAGACAGCTCCGCCCTTGCGGTTTCGAATGTAACCTTTGAGCCGGGATGCCGCAACAATTGGCACATACACCACGGCGCGCGTCAGATTCTGATATGCGTGAGCGGACGCGGGTGGTATCAGGAATGGGGTAAGCCGGCGATCGCTCTCAAGGCCGGCGATGTAGTGGATATCCCGGAGGGGGTCAAACATTGGCACGGCGCGCAGAAAGACTCCTGGTTCCAGCATCTGGCCACACATGTCAAAGTAGAGAACTCCAGCCCCGGTTCGCAGCCCAACGAGTGGCTGGAGCCGGTCAGCGACGAGCAGTACGACAAGCTGCAGGCGGGCTCTTGACTCTTCTAAAAAATCAACCGGCGCAAGAAAGCATCTCTTGCTGCCTACCTTTCGACAACCTTGGTTCTTATCCAGATCTGATTGTCGTCGAACGAAGTCCAACGCACGAACTGCAGATACCAGGTATATATGTTTCCCTTTACCTCAAAATAACCTTTCCCCAAATACTTGGGGCCGACCTCGCCAGAAGATTTCGCGTTGTAATAGACAGAATTGTCAAGTCCCACGATTTCCTTGTCGGCAGAATATGCGCCGCTCTGAAGCGTAAGAATGAGCGTCTGCTCGGGCCTTGTGGCCATGTTGAATTTGAATCCGGCCTTCCTTAGAATCTGGGACATAGTCAAATCCGTACCGCTATAATAACCGAGAATCTTTCTCGCCTCATCAGCGGTGAGAGATTTGTTGTAATTCTCTATCTTGTTGGGGCCATAGATGAAATCCAGATCGCTGTCGTACTCTATCCATTTGCAAGGTATGCTGTACCAATACGGGTTCTTGTATGTGCCGGATAACACGACATCGTAATTGACGGCGTCCATAGCAAAGTGGCAGCCTGCTATCTGGCAGATAACCCTGTCATCGTGGTGCTCCACGGGACGGTTCTTGACATACTCCGTGAAGATATTGAACTTATTGATGTTATTGTCAAGTATGATCTTCTTGGAATTTTCATCCAGGTCGGTTCTCAGAGTATAGTAGAGCTGGGTCAGATACAGATTCTCTGCGGCCACGGCGATATCGCCCGCACGGAGGGCCTCCCTGACGGCATATCCCTCGTTTTCCCAAGCCGTGGTGTTGTATGTATAGAGGTCATACATATTAAAGATATCCCTCTGCTCGATTACCGTATTGAGCAGGAAGTCTATGAAGTTGAGCCCCTGCACATACACCGGGTTGCCGCCCACGGTGTGCGAAGCCCATTCGGTGATGATTTTGGAGACATCCTCTTCCGTCTTGGCGTTGCCAAGACGCACATAGTACTCCGAGTTGTAGTTGGTGAGCTCACTTACGTATTTGCTGCGCTCGTTGAGCTTTGCCTCGTATGTGGTGTTTTTGTAGAGAAGGGTCATCTGATTGAGCTGGTCGGTGATGGCGTTCATCTTGCCAAGCAGCTCGTCCAGAGTGGTGGTCTCGCCCGTAGGCGGGAACAGCATATCCAGAAGCACGCTTACACCTTTGCCCCAGGCCGTGGTGGCAGCGGTCTTGCCGGCCCACTCGAGAAACTCGAGCCAATTGAAATCGGCCGTGAGAGATTCCGCTGTCAAAAGAGGCTCCGAATAGGTGCTCGGGCCCACGAACTCTTTATCCCTGGCCACAAGGAACGGACTGTAAATGAACGATTTGTAATAATCCATCGTGTTAGACGTGCTAACATACTGACTTGTACCGTCCGCAGAGTATATGACAGATGCGCCGTCGGAAGAGAAAGTATATTCCTTGCCATCCAGGCAGACCGCGAAATTGTGCGTATCATTCCCGGAGATGAAATCCATATCGGAAACTTTCTTCGACTTGACCGTATAGCCGTTGGACAAAGAATAGTACATATCATAGAATTCGGCAGTAGAACCGGTCACGTTGAGGATTTTTACCGTCGTACCGGTTTCCGTAACCCTCATGGGGCCTTCCCAAACTCCATTCAATAAAGACTCAGAATCTGCGTTATGGCGTTCACACCCCATAATGGCGGCAATTCCCAAAAGAACGGAAACTCCTTTTTTAATAAAAGTTTTGTGCATAGCAAATTAACTTTTGACAAAATATTTTGCGAAGATAAGTATTTCCCCGTTTCTGCCAACAAATGTTACGCCCACACAATTAAAAGCCGACTCAAATGGAAAAGGATGCTCAGAGGGGAGTGTATATATCCAGAATTATTTTATTAATGGATAAAAAAGGCTCTTTTTGTGCATTATAGATAAATTATTGGATGAAAGAGGCTATTCTTAAGCAAAAAGCAGAAAGGGACAGGCTGCTTGCCTGCGACTATCAAGAGAGAATCGCCTCACTGATAGAATGTGCCAAGGAATTGAAAGTAAACAAACTTCTTATAATTACTTGGGATCAGGATGAAACAATCGAAAAGAACGGATACACGATAGAAGTGATTCCGGTGCGTAATTGGACAGGCAGATAAAATCAATGGCGCATGTTAGGCCGGCATCGGCCTTGCCTGCAAACTTCTCCGTCATTGCCGATGGGATGCCCGATTAGGTCGGGCACGACCAAGAGGGTGAGACGCCGGCCAGTTCCTTGTATTTCTTAAGGAGCAGGGCGACGCAGGAGGATTCTGAGGTGGTTCTGATGTCCATCCCGTAGGCTGCCATCACGGCGCGGTCGTTGTCCTGGTGGGCGCGGCGCAGGTCGGCTGGCATAGTCACCTCGTCGTAAAGGTCGGCCAGCGAACTGTCCGGGTATGCGACGCGGGCATCGAGGATGGCCTGGGCACTCTGAGCTATCCTCGCCTGCTGCTCAGCGGTGGGCGTTGGCCAAGGGAAGTTGTTGTACACGATGTCTTTGC
>CAVLDO010000009.1:0-64248 GCA_963662035.1 Bacteroidaceae bacterium
CCACCTTCCAAAAGTCCCGGCTGAATGTTCAGCCGGGACTTTTTTTGTTTGTGGAGATTTGTTTATTTTGTGATCTAATGATTAAGAACATTGTTTTCGATTATGGCGGTGTGCTGGTAGACTGGGACAGTCATTATTTTTATGATTACTATTTCTCGCAGCAGCAGGCAAGAGAAGTCTTTGTGCGCAATACAGGCCGCAGAGGTCTCTCTGCAAAAGAGATGTCCGACTGGTTTTTAGACAATATCTGCACTCAGGAGTGGAATGCTGAATTTGATGCCGGTGGAGAACGTGATGCCGTAACCAATGAGAGAGTAGCTCTGTTCCCTGAATGGGAAGCCCCTATCCGGGCGTATATGACAAATTGGGAACCGATGATGCACGGGGCTGTGGACGGAATGCTCGAGGTGGTTCAGGATCTCAAGAAGCAGGGATATCGGCTCTATGGCCTCTCAAACTGGTCGGCTTACACCTTCAACGCATTTGTGCGCAACACTTATCCGGTGTTTGCGCTGCTGGACGGAATGGTGATTTCGGGCGATGAGAAATGCATCAAACCTGATGAGAAGATTTACAGGATTCTGCTTGACAGGTATCACCTTGTTCCTGCCGAGACTCTCTTCATTGATGACAATGCCGCCAATGTCGCCGGCGCCGAGCGCCTTGGCATAAACGCAATCATATTCAAAGATGCGAAGACTTTGAGAGAAGAACTTAAAACCATACTTAAATAGATGGAAAGAAGAGTATTTATATTTGACCATCCGCTGATACAGCATAAACTCTCTGTTCTGAGAGACAAGAAGACCGGTACAAAAGATTTCAGGGAACTTGTGAGCGAGATTGCAATGCTTATGATATATGAAGCGACCCGCGATCTTCCGCTTGAAGATAAAGAGGTGGAAACCCCCGTGGCTACCGCACAATGCAAGTGCATTTCCGGCAAGACGCTGGCATTCGTGCCTGTGCTCCGTGCGGGGCTTGGAATGGTAGACGGTGCACTGGCGCTCGTGCCCGCCGCCAAGGTGGGGCATATCGGCCTCTACCGCAACGAACAGACCCTGGAGCCGGTGGAATATTACTGCAAGCTGCCGCAGGATATAAGCAGCCGCGATGTGTTTGTGCTGGATCCGATGCTCGCCACAGGAGGAAGCGCCATAGCGGCAATAGATCTCATCAAGAAGCGCAGTCCCCGTTCAATCAAGTTCCTGTGCATAATCTGCGCGCCGGAAGGGCTTGAGGCATTGAAGAAAGCCCATCCCGACGTAGATATTTTCTGCGCGGGGATGGACTCTCATCTCAACGGCCACGGCTATATAGTGCCGGGTCTTGGCGATGCGGGAGACCGCATTTTCGGCACAAAGTAGCCTGCTTTACAGCGACATCTCCAGAGCGAGGCGGACCATATCCTTGAAGCCGTTCTGACGGTCTTCGCTGGGAAGTTCCACCCCCGTGGGGATGTTGTTTGATACTGTGCAGATTGTAAGGGCCTTCTTGCCGGCGCGTTTCGCGTTGAGATAGAGGGCCACGCTCTCCATCTCTATGCCAAGCAGGTTGTGCTCTGCGCAAGTGGCCAGATCGTCACAATCGCTGTAGTAGGTGTCGCTTGAGAGTATGTCGCCGATGTTGTATGCCAGTCCGAGACGTTCTGCGGTGGCGGCAGCCTGCGCGCTGAGCGAGGCGTCGGCCTCTATGAAGCCCGGCTTGTTGCCGTTGTCGCGGTAGAACATCAGATAGTTGGTCTCGGAATATGCGCGGCTGCCTATCACGATGCTGCGCAGCGGGGTGCGGTCGCTCACGCCGCCGATGCTGCCCACGCGGATGATGGTGTCCACGTCATAGAAGTTGAAAAGCTCGTAGGAATAGATTCCGATGGAGGGGTGGCCCATTCCGCTGGCCATCACGGTGAACTCCTTGCCTTTGTAGGTGCCGGTGTAGCCCTGGACGCCCCGGACATTGTTCACCAGAGAGGGATTCTCGAGAAATGTGTTTGCAATCATCTGGCTGCGCAGCGGGTCGCCGGGCATAATCACGGTCTTTGCTATCTGCTCTTTTGTGGCCGCAATGTGGGGTGTAGGTATCATAAATTGTGGTTTTTAGGCAAATATAAATAATTATTCGGGGTCGAGAAAGTGGAACTCCTTAACCGCCACATCGTGCGGATATACGCGGTAGATGCAGACCCCTTCTGTGCATAGCTCGCCACGGCTGTCGTAGAGCTTGACCTCAATGAAGGCCATCGAGAGCTTGCGGCTCACCAGCCTGGCTTTGAGGGTCACGGGCCCTTCTGCGGTGCTGACCGTCTTGTGGTAGCGCACCTCCATCTTGGTGGTGTAACCGCTGGTGCGGAGTTTTTTGAACACCACCCATCCGGCGGCCTCGTCTATCAGGGTGGCCTGAATGCCGCCGTGCAGGGTGTTTATCCACCCCTGAAAAGTGCCGTCAGGCTGCCAGCGGCTCACTATGTAGTCCCCATCTTCTGAAAAAGTCATTTTCAGACCGGACTGATTGTCGGGACAGCAGCCGAAGCAGTTGTATCCTTCATATCCCTTCCAGGGATTGCTGATTTCTTTCATTGCGGAATCTTTAAAAAACAGACTCAAATATCGCAGTTTTTTGCGAAAAGGCAAGCCGTTAAACCTAAATCCGGCCGCCCCAGAATTCTGGAACGGCCGGATCGGACCTAACTAAATAATAAATACTAACTGTAAAGGAAGCGCTTGATGCTCCCCTTAGGAGTTTTGTCGAATGTGTCGCGCTTTTCCTCAACTTTGGCAATCTGACTGTAGGCAGGCAGGTTGCGGTTGACCTTGTTGCGGATTACCTCCGGAAGGTCGTTGATGTCCAGCGCAGTGAGCCCTTTGGCCTTGATGGCGTCGTTGTCAAAGCGCACCAGAGCCACCAGCTTGGAGCTGCGGTCTACTACCAGTGACTCCAGCACGAAGTCCATAGAGTTTATGGCGGCCTCGATCTCTTCGGGGTAGATGTTCTGCCCGTTGGCGGAGAGAATCATAGTCTTGCAGCGTCCTTTGATGAATATGTTGCCCTTGGCATCCATCACGCCCAGGTCGCCTGTGCGCAGGAAGCCGTCTTTCGTGAAGAGATCCTTGGAGGCCTCCGGATTGTTGAAGTAGCCGCTGCAGATGTTGGTGCCCTTGGCCTGAATCTCTCCGGTGATGTTTTCTGGATCCTCGGAGTCGATGCGCACCTCGGCGCTGTCAACCTTGAGGCCGCAGCTGCCCGGCACAAAGTTCCATGGCTGGGTGTAGGCCAGCAGAGGCGCCGCCTCGGTCATGCCGTAGCCGACGGTGTAGGGGAGACCCATCTTGCGGAATACCCTCTCCACATCGGGATTGAGGGCCGCGCCGCCCATAATGAACTGCTGCACGTTGCCGCCGAAGGCAGCTATGAGCTTTTTGACGATGGCCTTGTAGATGAGGTTGCTGATGCCGGGGATGGCGGTGAGCACCTTCATATACCACTTGTCAAGCACCGGCTTGATAGATGACTTGTACACCTTCTCCATAACAAGAGGCACGGTGATGATAAGATAAGGCTTGACATCAGCCACAGCCTTGAGCAGAGTGGAGGCTGCGGGTGTCTTGCCCAGATAATATACCGTGACGCCGAAGCAGAGCGGGTACATAAATTCGAACACCATACCGTAGATGTGTCCCATCGGGAGCATAGAAACTATGGAGTCCTTGCTGCTGGCGGGGATGTGGCGGATTGCAAAGTCTATAGACGCGCTGAAGCACTCGTAGCGCAGCATAACTCCCTTGGGGGCGCTGGTGGTGCCGGATGTGTAGTTGATGACCGCCAGTTTTGTGGGGTCGGCGATGTGATATTTTACATCATCGGGACCGAAGCCGGGGTATTTCTGCTTGAAATCGGCATCGAGGTTGGCGAAAATGCCGGCAACGGAGTCGTCTGCACTCCAGAGCAGAGTCCAGTCGGGGACATTCACGGCATAGCGGAGATTGGGCATCTTGGATTTGTCAAGAGACTCCCAGGAGTGATTGTCGGTGAAGAGAACGATGCTCTCGGAGTGGTCTACAAGGTGGCAGACCGCTTCGGGTGTGAAGTCGGAGAGCAGGGGCACGGCCACGGCGCCCGAGGTGTTGATGGCCAGGAATGTGTTGGCCCAGCGGGCGGAGTTTGTGGTGAAGATCGTGATTTTGTCCCCCTCCTTTATGCCTGTCTTCTCGAAGAGGATGTGCAGGCGGGAGATGTTTGCAGCGACTTCGCCGAAGGTGAATTCCTCTCCGCGCCAGTCGCACAGGGCCTTTTCGTTCCAGTGGCCCTTTATGGTCTGAGTAAGTTGATCGATGTAGTTAATCATAACTGTGTTATTTATTATTTAGATGATGATCGTGGATGTGTTCCAGCCTATGTGCGCACGCTGCATAGGTATGGTGACGGGGGAGCTGTGCCGTTTCAGCGGCTCCGCCACAGTGTCGAACTGCACGGAGGCGTTCAGACCTATGGCGTCAAGCCAGCCCAGAAAATAGCGCTCGAATATGCTCTCCTCAATCTTGCGGGTGAAATTAAGGTTGAGGCGATCTGCGAAGGTGGCGCAGGCGCAGGCGCCGGAACGGCCGCGGGCCCTGCCCAGGGTGAAGTCGATGTCTCGGATGTAGGCCGCCATCGAATCGGGCAGATTGATTCTGCCGATGTTTGAGAGGGTGTGGCTGCAATAGCGGTCGCCTTTGATGCTGTTGACAATGTTGATGATGTGCTTCTTGATGAAGCGGGGAATACAGCGCACCAGAATGTTCTCTTCCAGGGAGACATTGGCGGCAACGCGGGCGGCGATGGGGGCCTCTTTTATGTAGTTCTCCTTCTGCAGCTTAATCTGCTCGATTATCTGCTCCAGTGAGAGGTCTCCTCTGCTTACGTCAACTCCGAGATGGACGTAGGAAGAGAAGTTGCGCAGAGTGTTGCTGTCGAACATCGTGCGCAGGTCCACCGGCACCTCCACTCTCAGATTGGGGTTCTGCCCGTCGCCGTAGAGATTGCGGGTCTGCTGCATCGCCGCAATCATAAGCGAGGTCAGCAGCTCGGTTACAGTGCAGCCATATTCTCCGGCCTTTGCCGATACTGCACTGGAGGAGAGGGATATGCGGATATTGTGCAGCACCTGATAGGGCTCTGCCTTGCCCGGGATATGCCAGGCGCTGCTCTCCTTGTCCATCTTGCCCTTGAGGCCGGCAAACGAGTCGAAACTGTCTTCAAGCTCGCTGCGCGAGGCCTTGTCGGCGGGGTTGAACACCCAGCCGCCGTATTCTATTGCAGCTCCCTCTTTTAGGCGAAGATATTCTGCGGTGAGACTCATCAGAAAGGTCATAGCGCCGTGGCCGTCGGTAAGGGCGTGAAAAATGTCCAGGGTGATGATACAGCCGCTGCAGCCCACCTTGAACATAAAGCCTCCGTTTTTCTTTATGGAGAATATGTTCATAGTGTTGTCGCGAGATGCCACAGGCTTGTTTTCCAGGCGGTGGAGATACCACCAGAAAAAGCCGTCGCGAAGGGTGTAGGAAAACCCGGGGAACCGGGGCATAATATTGTCGAGGGCCTGGTTGAGAAGGCGCAGCGATACCTCGCTGCCAAGCGTGACGCTCATGCGGAATTGTGCCGCATAGCGGCGGGTTCTGCAGGAGGGATATATTATTGCGGCATTGTCGAGCCGCGTCCATATAGGTGCAATCATAATTTCTGTCGATTTGAATCGATGCAAAAGTATGGCGGGTGCACCATCTGCAGAAAACATTTCCGCCTGTGACGGGAATTTGCCACGAAAGGCAGTGTTTTGTGACGAAATTGCCGATTCCGGTGACAAAAAACCGGAAATTATCCATTCGTCACACTTGTCAAATTGACCGGGAGGGAGGGATTGCGGCGCGCCTGAAGAGAGGTTTGCACCAGTGGACAACTACTACTTGCCAGGCTTGAGCACCATAAAGATAATTGCGGCCACACAGATGGCGATGCCGGCAATCATATGCATTGTGAGGGGCTCGCCGAATATCAGAGTCCCGATAAGAATGGCAGTGATTGGCTCGAACACTCCCAGCACAGATGTCTTGGTTGGACCGATGCAGCGGGTGGAGAGAGCCAGGGTCAGCATTGATATCATCGTGGGGAACACCGCCAGGCAGATTACGCAGCTCCAGTCGGCGACTGAATCGAGGACGCCCGCCGAATAATTGCCGTCGGCAACCAGCATAATTGCGAATAGCGCCGTGCCGGTGAGCAGCGCAAAGAAGGTGAGGACGTGCTCGGAAATGTTGCGGATGCGCTTGCTGCGGTTCACTATCACCAGGTAGAAGGCGTAGCTGAGGGCGGAGCAGATGGCCAGCAGGATGCCCGGGAGTTCGATTGTGGCACCTTCTGAAGGTTTGGCCAGCAGTATTATCCCCAAAAATGTGGCTATGATTGAGAGCCAGGTCTGCCAGCCGGGATAGATGCGCAGCGCTACCATCGTGAGAGCCACGAAAACCGGATAAAGATAGACCAGCGTGGTGGCCAGGCCAGAAGGTATGAACAGGTAGGAGAGAAACAGGAAGAGGCTGCTGCAGGAGAACAGCAGACCCAGAAGCAGAAGCAGCCGCAGCTGCTTGAAATCCACCCGCAGCGACTCCCTGCGAAGCAGAATCCACAGGAGCATCAGCATCGCCGAAATGCTGTAGCGGAAAAAGAGCATTTCGGGCACGCTGAGACCCGCCTGCAGCAGCGGCTTCGCGAATAGCGGATTTGTGCCGTAGGAGGCGCCGGCCAGGATGCCCGCGCCATATCCGATCAGCTTTTTGCGCTGAATGTCTGTTACTTTTCTCATAAACGGGCGGCAAATATAGTGCTTTTGACATAAAAGTGTTACATCGTAACGATTTGCTTTATATTTTTGCGGCCGTTTCCACAATGGCGGGTTCAAACCGCTCATTTAAAATTAGTTCTAACTATGGTAACTTTCGTTGTCGCGCTGCTGGCTCTTATTTTGGGCTATCTGATCTATGGCAAATTCGTCTCCCGTGTGTTCGGCCCTGACCCAAGCCGCAAGACCCCGGCTGTGGCCCATCCCGACGGAATCGACTATATGGCGATGCCGAGCTGGAAGATATTCATGATTCAGTTCCTGAACATTGCGGGCACAGGACCCATCTTCGGCGCCATTATGGGAGCCAAATTCGGCCCCTCGGCCTATCTTTGGATAGTGTTCGGCAGCATTTTCGCGGGCGCGGTGCACGATTACCTGAGCGGAATGCTTTCGCTGCGCAACGGCGGAGTGGGTCTCCCGGAACTCATCGGCAAATATCTGGGCAACACGACCCGCATAGTGATGCTGGTGTTCACAATGTTTCTGCTGCTGATTGTGGGAGCGGTGTTTGTTTACAGCCCAGCCATCATTCTGCACAACTTCGCAGGCCCGATAACGATGTGGTTCGTGATAATCTTCGCTTATTACTTGCTGGCCACCCTGTTGCCGATAGACAAGATTATCGGCCGCATCTATCCTCTGTTTGCCGTTTCGCTGATATTTATGGCGCTCGGGCTGCTGGTGATGCTTATAATAAAGTGGCCTTCAATGCCTGAAATTTGGGACGGACTGGGCAATATGGGTATGAAGAACGATCCGGACTGGACCGACCCCATCTTCCCCTGTCTTTTCATAACCATCGCCTGCGGTGCAATCAGCGGCTTTCACGCCACCCAGAGTCCTCTGATGGCCCGCTGTATGACCAACGAGAAGCAGGGTCGCCCCATATTTTACGGTGCGATGATAACTGAAGGCATTGTGACGCTTATCTGGGCCACGGTTTCGATGTATTTCTTCTATGGCAAGCCGACTCCCGGTATGGAGACTTTTGCCGCATTGCCGGGTGTCAACGGCATAGCGACCTCGGCCCCCACGGTGGTCAAGGTTATCTGCGACAGCTGGCTGGGCGTTGCAGGCGGAATTTTGGCGATGCTGGGCGTTGTGGCAGCTCCAATTACAACAGGTGATACAGCGCTGCGCAGCGCAAGACTGATGCTGGCCGATTTTCTGCACATAGACCAGCGCCCCTTGTTGAAGCGGATTGCAGTGTGTGTGCCGATATTTGCGGCGTCGCTGGGGCTGCTGTTCTGGCAGGTGGGCAACCCCGACGGCTTCAATGTGGTATGGCAGTATCTCGGCTGGGCCAACCAGGCTCTCTCGGTGTTCACACTGTGGATGCTGACAGTGTATCTGGCCCGCAGGCACAAGCCCTATGTAATCACGCTGATTCCCACGCTGTTTATGACCGCCGTGTGCACAGCCTACCTTTTTGTGAGCCCCAACGCGCTATCGCTGCCCAAGACTGTTGGGTATGTCTTGAGCGGGGTGTGCGTAGTGCTTTCCCTGCTGCAGTTTGCCTGGTGGAAGAGCCGCAGGTGTCCCAAGACGGCCGAACCTGACGAGGCTTAATACTCTATCTTGTCTGAAGTTTTGCCCCACTGCTCAAACGGCTCCTGCGCCTCATCGTGCAGCATAGTGTCGGTGGGCAGGGCGCGGCTGTGGATTTCCAGCGGCAGCTCCCGGTAGATGAAGGCGTCGTCAAAGCCGGCTTTTGCGGCGTCGGCCTTTGTGGCGGCGAAATAGAGGTGGCCCAGGTGCGCCCAGTAGATGGCCCCCAGGCACATGGGGCAGGGCTCGCAGGAGGAGTAGATTTCGCAGCCGCTCAAATCGAATGTGTGCAGGGTGCTGCAGGCGGAGCGGATGGCCTGAATCTCCGCGTGGGCGGTGGGGTCGTTCTGCGATGTGACCCGGTTGACCCCCTCCGCGATTATCCGGCCGTCCTTGACTATGACGGCGCCGAACGGGCCGCCGCCCCGCTTGACATTTTCCACGGCCAGTGCAATGGCCCGCTTCATATATAGCTCTTTGTCCATCTTGTCTGCGTTTGGTTTTATGACCGCCAGGCTCAAGCGAGAGAGCCCGGCGGGGGCGGGGCTGAACCCCGGCAATTTGTGCGGGCGAAGGGACTCGAACCCTTACGCCGCAAGGCACCAGATCCTAAGTCTGGCTTGGCTACCAATTACAACACGCCCGCATCAGATGCAAAGATATCTATTTTTGGAAATCTGACAATTTTTGTACATTGCGGAAATTTGACAATCGCATAATTATGAAGAGATCCGCTCTGTTTCTCGCGGCCTGCGCAATGGCGCTCTGCACGCAGCCCGATGCATCCGCTCAGGCACAACCCCAGTCAACAGGGGGCAAGGTAAAACCGGAAAAAGAACAAATCGCCGCCCCGGCTTCCGCACAGAAGTCCGTGGACACAATCGCGGTGCAGCAGCTGCGTTACAGGGGACCGTTCTCTCTGGACGCGCCGTATGTGACCGACTCCACCGATGCGGCGGGGGCCAAATATGACCCTTTTGAAGAGATGCTTTCCCGCACCGTGCCGCCGGATTATATGGATGCGGCGCCGGAAGCCTCTCTCCCGTCGAAAAGCGGCAAAACGCAGATGCACATAGCCGGCTTCTATGTTGAAAACCGCAGCTTCGCAAAGGTAGACCTGATTTATGAGGGGCCCGAAAAGCACAAGCTCTTTGTGGACGGCAAGATCGCCGCACAGAGCGGCATCGCCCTTGAGCCGGGCACTCACGCGTTCGCCCTCAAATACATCACCGACACCACCGATGCCGCTGCTCTCAAGGTCTCACTGGCCACCAAAGGCAGCCTGCAGCTGCGCGACGAAGAGAGCCGCATTCTCTCGCTGGATATCAACACCCAGGGGGTCGGCTGCAACTATGCCAGCCTGAGCGCCGGCGGCAAATACTACATAGTCGGCGGCTATCTGATCAAGGACAATGGCGAGAGCGAGCGGCGCTATGAGATTTTTGACGCGCTCAGCGGCAAACTGCTGCTGCGTCCCGACAAATTCGAAGGGTGGATGCCCACAAGCGACCGCTTCTACTTTACAGAAAGCGGCATCAGCGGCAGGCGCATCGTGACGGTGGACCCCGCCACGCAGCAGCGCACGATAATCGCGGAAAACATACCCGAGGGCAGCTTTACAATAGCCCCTACGGAGGACTTTGCCATATATACGATGGTGACGGAGGGGCCCAAGGAGGGCGAAGTGCACCAGATTCTGGTGCCCGACGACCGTCAGAGCGGCTGGCGCAACCGTTTCCATCTGGTAAAATATGACTTTGCCGATGAATCTCAGAAGCGTCTGACCTTCGGCCACCGCAACGCCTGGATCAACGACATCAGCGCCGACGGCCGCCACATCCTGTTCACCACGGACGGCTACGACCTGGGCAAGCGCCCCACAACCCTGCAGACTCTGCTCAGAATGGACCTTGAGACAATGGCGGTGGACACGCTCGCCCTTAAAGACGGCTTCATCGCATCGGCCATATTCTCTCCCGACGGCACGCAGGCAGCCGTGGTGGGCAGCGCCGAGGCCTTTGACCACATAGGGCAGGTGCTTCCCGAGGGGCGTATTCCCAATATGACGGAATACCAGATTTATATAGTGGATATCGCCACCAAGGCGGTGACTCCCATAACCAAGGAGTTTGACCCTTCGGTAAAAGAGATAGAGTGGAGCGCCTACGACGGCAAAATCTACCTCTCGGCAGATGATAGGGACTGCGTGAACCTCTACCGCATTGACCCCAAGACGGCAAAAAGCGAGCGTCTGGCCAATCAGGAGGAGTACCTCTACAACTTCTCGATAAGCAGGAAGAGCCCGATGCTGATTTATGCCGGACAGAGCCTGACCACCGCCGACCGCGTGTGGCTGCTGAACACCAAAAAAGGCAAGAACACGCTGGTGGCCGACTACAGCGCCGAAAAACTTGCCGGGGTGAGAATGGGCGAGGGCGGCGGCTACGAATTCACCAGCAGCCGCGGCGATGCCATCAACTGCTTCTACGTGCTCCCTCCCGACTTTGACGCCGCAAAGAAATATCCGATGCTGGTGCACTATTACGGCGGCTGCAGCCCCTCCGCCCGCTACAGCATCGGCTCCTACTCACCCCAGTATTATGCGGCGCAGGGCTATGTGTTCCTGGTCGTGAACCCTTCCGGCGCTTCGGGCTTCGGCCAGGAATTCGCCTCGCGGCACGTCAACACTGCGGGTCAAGGTGTCGCGGAGGATATTCTGGAGGCTGTGGAACACTTCTGCCGGGACCACAAATATGTCGACCGCCAGCACATAGGCTGCTTCAGCGCATCGTATGGCGGATTTATGACCCAGCTGCTGCTGGCCAAGAGCGACCTGTTCGCCGCCGGCATCTCCCATGCCGGCATCAGCGACCACACCAGCTACTGGGGCGAGGGCTACTGGGGATACTCATACAGCGAAGTGTCGATGGCCAACAGCTACCCTTGGAACGCCAAGGATCTCTATGTTGACAACAGCCCGCTCTATATGGCTGACCAGATACACACTCCGCTGCTGTTCCTGCACGGATCGGCCGACACCAACGTCCCCATCGGAGAGAGCATCCAGATGTTCACCGCCCTCAAACTTCTGGGCTGCGAAACTGCGTTTGTGGTGGTTGACGGCGAGGATCACGGCATCCGCGATTATGCAAAGCGCCGCCAGTGGCTGCGCACCATCTCGGCCTGGTTTGCCAAGTATCTCAAGGAGGATTCCACCTGGTGGGACGAACTGTATCCTCCCAAAGACTTGTAAGAGATTTTGAAAACGGAAATGTTTTAGAAAATATCCGGGATTTTTCTCTCAAACGGCGGCGGCAAGGGTAACTTTGCCGCTGCGATTTTGTTTAACAACCTAAAAACGGAGGTAAAAATGAGAAGAAGATTTGAGGCGAAGGGAATTTATGCTGCCTTCGCAATTGCGTCTGCGGCGGCGCTTGCGGCCGGATGCGGACTGTCGGAAAACGAGGAGGCCATCCTGGATCTGAACATCAGGCAGGAGACGACCTTCGCCACAAAGGCGGGAGGAGTGGCGCTGCCCGACACAAACCTGTTTGTGCTGCAGATAAACAATGCGTCGGGAGAGAGCGTCTACAACGGACTCTACGGGGCGCGACCCCAGAAAATCGCCGTGCCCGCAGGCACCTATGAATTATCCCTTGTGAGTCAGAAAGACCCGGCTCCTGCCTGGGACAACCCAGTTTATGGCGACAATCTGAGCGTGGTGGCCGCCAGCGGAGAAAAGGTCAGCGTGAGCTTTCTCTGCAAAATGATGAATGCCGGGGTCAAGGTCAATATGACGCCGCGCTACATCTCTAAGTATCCCGGAACTCTCACCGTGAGCCAGGAGGAGGGATCGCTGGACTACACGTCGGCCGAGAGCAGATACGGCTATTTTGACGCCGGCAACGCCACTTTCACAGCCGTGGCGGGCGACGGTTCGCAGCAGAAACTCTTCAGCAAGCTGCTCTCGGCCGGACAGATGCTCACGCTGACGCTGGATACCGGCACGCTGGACAGCGAAGGTACAGTCACGGTACAGCTGGACACCTCGGCCACCTATCTGAGCCAGACGATTCTTGTGGATGAATATCAGGATGTTGCGGGCGACGGGCTCAGCAGCGCCACAGCCTACAGCATAGCCCAGGCAGCGGCCCATCCCGACGAGACCGTGTGGGTGTGGGGCTACATCGTGGGGGGTGACCTCTCCGGCAGCGGTATCAAATTCGAGGCTCCGTTTACCAAAAACAGCAACATAGCGATTGCCGCGAGTCCGGCGTGCACCACACGGGACGAGTGCGCGGCGGTGGAACTCGCCAGCGGAAGCGACCTGCGCGAGAGCGTGAACCTGGTGGACCACCCGGAGAGGCTCGGCTCAAAAATCTACATCAAGGGCACCATAACGGCCTCTTACTTCGATCTGACCGGCATCAAAAGCGTGAAGGATTTTGTTCTGGAATAAAAAATTTTGTTTATTGACGATAAAACCATACATTTGCACTCCCAAAAAGTGACGCAAGGCCGCTTCAAGGGAGTCTGACTCGCTAGCTCAGTTGGTAGAGCACAGCACTTTTAATGCTGGGGTCTTGGGTTCGAGCCCCAAGCGGGTCACATAAGTTTTTCATGAGTGTTTGATATTAAGGTCCGCCATTAGCGGCCTTTTTTGTTTTTATGCACTTGTGCAAGCAGGAAGGCCGGCTCCGAGAATAGGGCCGGCCTTCCGTGTCTTTGAGCCTCGGGCGTTACTGCTCGTTTATGAGTTTCTCGCAGAGTTCGATGTTGTCGGGGCGGATGATTACCTTGGCGGAGCCGCATTGGCTGAAGGCGTACATATACTCGATGGAGATGCCGCCCTGCGACAGGCGGTTCATATAGGGTGCGATTGCGCCCGGCCTGTCGGGGCACACGAGGCACACCACATCGGTGGTGTTCACTGCAAAACCGGCGTTGCGCAGGGCAGCCACGGCCCGTTCGTTGTCGTCTACAATCAGTCGGAGGATGCCGAAATCAGAATTCTCCGATACGGTGAAAGCCTGCATATCCACGCCGGCTTCGCCCAGAATGTTGGTGACCTCCGTAAAGCGGCCGATCTTGTTCTGCAGAAAAATGGAGAGCTGTTTGATGATCATAGTTATTTTAGATTTTACGTAAGTCCTTCACGTGTTTTGCCTTGCCGGCGGAACGCTCTATGCTGCCGGGCTCCGCTATGCGCACATCGCACTTGATTCCCACCACGCTGCAGATGCGGCCGGTGATGCCGCGCGCGAGGGTGTTCATCGCCCCCACGCTGTCGCTGTAGCACTCGGGACGCAGCTCCACATCCAAGGCGAATGTGTCGGTGTTGTCCTTGCGGTCTACGGTGATGAAATACTGCCCGTTGCACTCGGCAAACTCCATAATCACCGATTCTATCTGCGTGGGGAACACGTTCACGCCGCGGATGATGAGCATATCGTCGGTGCGGCCCATAATCTTGTTCATTCTGACCGCCGTGCGGCCGCAGCTGCATCTGCAAAAGTTGAGGCTGGTCAGATCGCGGGTGCGGTAGCGGATCACCGGCATCCCCTCTTTGGTGAGGGTGGTGAACACCAGCTCCCCCTCGCTTCCGCCGGGCAGCTGGCGCAGGGTCACGGGGTCGATGATTTCGGGGTAGAACATATCCTCCCAGATGTGGGTTCCGCTCTGACATTCGCACTCGCCGCCCACGCCGGGGCCGCTGACCTCAGTGAGGCCGTAGATGTCGTATGCTTTGATGTGCAGCTTGCCCTCAAGCTCGGCGCGCATATTCTCGCTCCAGGGCTCGGCGCCGAACGCTCCCACCTTCAGGTGCATATCCTCCACCGAGAGCGTGTCACTCGCCTGCAGGCTCTCGGCCAGAAACAGCGCGTAGGAGGGGGTGCAGCAGAGGGCGGTGACCCCGAGGTCCTTCATCAGAAGGAGCTGCTTGGCAGTGTTGCCGCTGCTGGTCGGGAGCACCGCGCAGCCCACTTTGGAGGCTCCGTCGTGGGCGCCCAGACCGCCGGTGAAGAGGCCGTAGCCGTAGGACACCTGCACTATGTCCTCTTTCGTGAGGCCGTAGGCGGTCAGGCACCGTGCCACCCCCTCGCTCCAGCAATCAAGGTCGTGGCGGGTGTAGCCGGCCACTATGGGCTTGCCTGTGGTGCCGCTGGAGGCGTGGAAGCGGACAATCTCGCTCATCGGGGCGGCGAAGGTGCCGATGGGGTAGTAGTCCCTGAGATCCTGCTTGGTCATAAAAGGGAGCTTGTGCAGATCCTCTATGCCCTTGATGTCAGAGGGGGAGACCCCTGCGGCATCCATCCTGTCGTGGTAGAAGCCTACATTGTCGTATGTGTATTTTACCTGCCTTACCAGCCGCTCGCTTTGAAGGGCGGTGAGCTCTTCGCGCGGCATACACTCCATTTTGGCGTTCCAGTACATCCCTCGGGCGCTTAAAGTTTTATCTGCTCTTTGAGAGCCGCGATGTTGGCCCGGATATATTCGTCGCTCACCTCGCCGTTTTCCAGATCGCCGGCCAGATACTGGTCGTAGGCACTCACGTCTATCAGGCCGTGACCCGAGAGGTTGAACAGGATAACCTGCGGTTTGCCCGCCTCGTCGCACTTCTTGGCCTCGCGGATGGCTGCCGCTATGGCGTGGCACGACTCGGGTGCGGGGATGATGCCCTCCGCCTTGGCAAACAAGAGCCCTTTCTCGAAGGTCTCCAGCTGGGGGATGTCCACTGCCTCTATATAGCCGTCCTTTGCCAGCTGAGTCACCAGCATTCCTGTGCCGTGATAGCGCAGGCCGCCGGCGTGGATGTTGGCGGGGCGGAAGTTGTGGCCGAGGGTGTACATCGGAATCAGCGGGGTGAAGCCCGCCTCGTCGCCGAAATCGTAGTGGAACTCGCCCTTGGTGAACTTGGGGCAGCAGAGGGGTTCGGCCGCTATAAAGCGGGTGTGGCGCTCTCCGGTGAAGTTGTGGCGCATAAAGGGGAAGGATATGCCGCCGAAGTTGCTGCCGCCGCCGAAGCAGCCGATCACGATGTCGGGGTATTCGCCCGCCATCTGCATCTGCTTCTCCGCCTCAAGGCCTATTACGCTCTGGTGCAGGGTGACGTGGTTGAGCACCGACCCAAGGGTGTAGCGGCAGTTGGGAGTGGTCATTGCCAGCTCCACCGCCTCGCTGATGGCAGTGCCCAGCGAACCCTGGTGGTTGGGGTATTTGGTGAGGATGTCCTTGCCGGCGCGGGTGCTCATCGAGGGGGAGGCGATCACCTGCGCCCCGTAGGCGTGCATAATGCTGCGGCGGTAAGGTTTCTGCTCGTAAGAAATCTTGACCATATATACTGCCGCCTCCAGGCCGAACACCTTGGCGGCGTAGGAGAGGGCGGAACCCCACTGGCCCGCGCCGGTCTCTGTGGTGACGTTGGTAATGCCCTCCATTTTGCAGTAATAGGCCTGCGGCAGGGCGCTGTTGAGCTTGTGCGAGCCCACGGGACTCACGCTTTCGTTCTTGAAGTAGATGTGGCAACCGGTGCCGATGGCCTCTTCCAGGCCGTAGGCGCGCACCAGCGGTGTGGAGCGGTAGCTCTTGTAGAGCTCCCATACCTCATCGGGAACATCTATCCAGGCGTCTGTCTGGTTTAGCTCCTGCTCCGATGCGGTGCGCGAAAAAATATGGCTCAGGTCATCGACGGTGACCGGCTCGTGTGTGCTTGGATTGAGCATAGGCAGGGGCTTGTTGGGCATCTCCGCCTGGATGTTGTACCATTTCCGGGGAATTTCTTCTTCCGGCAGGATGAATCTCTTCTGTTTCATATCGTTTTTAGATTAATTGCATATTGTGGGCTTTGCAGGCCTCGCGCATATCGCCGGGCCAGATGCTGGACTGGATTTCGCCGATGTGCCCCTTGCGCAGGAAGTACATGCACAGGCGGCTCTGCCCGATGCCGCCTCCGATGCTCTGCGGCAGTTCACCATCCAGCAGGCGGCGGTGGAAATAGAGTCCGCGGCGGGCCGTCTGGCCGCTGATTTGAAGCTGGCGCAGCAGAGCCTCGCGGTTCACGCGGATGCCCATCGAGGAGATTTCGAAGGCGCACTCAAGCACCGGATTCCAGAGCAGGATGTCGCCGTTGAGCCCCTTGAGGCCGTTCTGTGCAACAGTCGACCAGTCGTCATAGTCCGGCGAGCGGCCGTCGTGAGGCTCGCCGCAAGAGAGCTCGCCGCCGATGCCTATCACGAATACCGCCCCGTGGCGGCGCACAATCTCGTTTTCGCGCTCTTTGGGGCTGAGTCTCGGATAGAGCTGCAACAACTCCTCGGCGTGTATATAGGTGATTTCGGGGGGCAGGATGGGGGTGATGGCGGGATACTTCTCATACACCATATATTCTGTCTGCAGCAGAACATTGTAGATGCCGTCCACCTTGCTCTTGAGATATGCCAGGTTGCGGTCACTTTCTTCAATGACCGCCTCCCAGTCCCACTGGTCCACATAGAGGGAGTGGAGGTTGTCCAGCTCCTCATCGGGACGGATGGCGTTCATATCGGTGTAGATGCCGTAGCCGGGGCGTATGCCGTAGTCGGCCAGGGTCATCCTCTTCCACTTGGCAAGGCTGTGGACAATCTCGGCCCGCCGGTCGCCCATATCGCCGATTGCAAAGCTTACGGGACGCTCTATGCCGTTGAGGTCATCGTTGATTCCGAGACCGCTCTCCACGAAAAGGGGGGCTGTGACGCGGCGCAGGCGCAGCTGCGAGGCGAGACTTTGCTGAAAGAAGTCCTTGATGCTTTTGATTGCCTGCTCGGTTTCTGCAAGGTTCAGAAGGGGCTTGTAGTTCCGGGGAAGGATAAGTCTGCTCATAAGGTGTCCAACTATTTCAGGCAAAGATATATTTTTTGTGAATGTTTTTTATTAAATTTGTTATCAACGTTGTGTGTATTCATAAGTGATAGTGAATTGCTGAATCCCCCTCGCCGGAGCCGGTCAGGGGGATTTTTGACATTCAGACGGCCTGCACTTTGCGTCCCTTGCGCCATCCTCTCACTGGGCGTAACAATCGTGGGCAGGTTTTCTGCGACCCCATCGCTCCGGGGCGAAAGGGTCAGTCTTCCAGCAGATTCGGGCGGAGGCATCGGGTGCGCTCCAGCGACTGCTCGTCCTGCCAGGCCTTGATGAGCTTGGGGTTGCCGCTAAGCAGGACATCGGGCACCTTCCAGCCGTTGAAATCGGCCGGGCGGGTGTAAACCGGCGGGGAGAGCAGGTTGTCCTGGAAAGAATCGGAGAGGGCGCTGGTCTCGTCGCCGATGGCTCCGGGAATCAGCCGCGCCGTGGCGTCCACGATTATGGCGGCGGGAATCTCGCCTCCGCTCAGGACATAGTCCCCCACGGAAATCTCACGTGTTATCAGATGCTCGCGGATGCGGTGGTCTATACCCTTGTAGTGGCCGCACAGGATTATCACATTCTCCATACAGGAGAGACTGTTGGCGTCCCCCTGGTCAAAATGCTTGCCATCGGGCGAAGTGTAGATGATTTCGTCGTAGCCTCGCTCCTCTTTGAGGTGCTCTATAAGATTGTATACCGGCTCTATCTTCATCACCATACCGGCGTCGCCCCCGAAGGGGTAGTCGTCTATCTGCTTGTAGTTGCCGCTGCCCCAGTCGTGCAGATTGTGCACCACGACCTCCAGCAGCCCCTTGTCGCGGGCCCTTTTTACAATGGAATAATTCAGCGGGCTGCTCAGCAGCTCCGGCACGGCGGTGATAATGTCGAATCTCATAACGCACAAAAATATAAAGAAATCGGCACTTGTTTGGATTTTTTTATAAATTCGCAGTTTATTGTATACAAACTTTTGAACCCATGAGTGAGGATCTTAACAAGAATGTGACTGAAGGCGTCAATCCCGTTCAGGAACAGTCAGCTGCGGCCGAGAATAAATCGGCCATCGAAAACATTACCGATGCAATTGCCGGGAAAATCAAGGATGTGGCCTCTGATGTGGCCGACATTGCCAAGGATGTGCTCTCTGACATAAAGGGACAGACCTCTGCGGAAAAGCAGGAGAAGCCCGCCGAGGAAAAACCTGCCGGAGCACCGGAGTCCGAGGCAGAACCCGAGAAGGAGATAGACTTCTCTTCCAAGAGCATCAAGGAGCTTGTGGACTCGCTCAAGGAGTATGTGGACGGCGCTGATATGCGCTCGCTCAACAAATACGCCGAGGTTATCAAGGCCTGCTTCTACAAAACCCTGAAGAAAGAGAAGGCGGAGGCCGGCTTTGACGAGGAGGCGGCCGAAAAGGCGGCTGCGGCAAATGCCGCAGAGGCCGCTGCCGGGGATTCTGCAGAAGCTTCTGCGCCCGAAGCTGCGGAATCTTCCGAGAAACAGGACGCCGGTGCAGAAACGGTGGCGCAGGAGCAGGAGGTTGCATCCACCAATCCATATGCCGAGGTTGAGCGCGGCTTCAAGGCTCTCTATGGCAAATACCGCACAATGCGCGCGGAATATATGAACGAGCAGAACCGCAAGCGCGAGGAGAACTTCGAGGCCAAGAGCAAGATTCTGCAGGAACTCAAGTCTCTGGCGGAGAATCCCGGCGACCTGGGGGCCGCTTACCCCAAGTTCCGCGAGCTGCAGAACAGCTGGCGCGCCATCGGCGCGGTGCCCCCCGCCAAAGCAAAGGATCTCTACGACACATATCACCACAATGTCGAGGTTTTCTACGACTATGTGAAGATAAGCAACGAGCTGCGCGAGATGGATTTCAAGAAGAATCTCTCGCTGAAGGAGGAACTCTGCAGCAAGGCAGAATCCCTTGCGCAGAGCGCCAGCAGCGTGCAGGCCTTCCGCGAGCTGCAGAAGTTGCACGAGGAGTGGAAGGAGCTCGGCCCCGTGGCCAAGGAGAAGCGCGAGGAGATCTGGGACCGCTTCAAGGCGGCCACAGCCGTCATCAACAAGAAATACCAGGCTCACTACGAGGGTGAGAAGGAGAAGCAGGTGGCCAATCTGGCGGCCAAGACCGCACTTTGCGAGAAGGCCGAGGCCATTGCCGATTCTGAGCTTAACGCCGGCACCAACTGGGCTCAGCTCACAGCTCAGATGCAGGATCTGCAGAAAGAGTGGCGCACCATCGGCTTTGCGGTAAAGAAAGAGAACGAGAAGATTTACGAGCGCTTCCGCGCCGCCTGCGACAAGTTCTTCACCGCAAAGAAGCAGAACCACAGCGAAGTCAAAGACCAGCTGGCCGCCAATCTGGCCAAGAAGGAGGAGCTTTGCGAGAAGGCCGAGGCCGTGATGAACAGCGAGGACTGGAAAAAGACATCAGACATTCTCATCAACCTGCAGAAGCAGTGGAAGGAGATAGGCCCTGTGGCAAAGAAGAAGAGCGACCAGGTGTGGAGCCGCTTCCGCGCCGCCTGTGACACATTCTTCAACAACAAGGAGAAGAACGGCTCGGGCAAGGGGGCCAGCATGAGCGACAATCTCGCCGCCAAGAAGCAGCTGATTGCAGAGATTGCCTCTTATGAACTCTGCGGCGATGGCGAGGCCGACCGCGAGGCTATGCGCGAATTCCAGAACAGATGGCGCGAAATAGGATTCATCCCCTATAAAGATAAGGACAAGGTGCAGGCTGAATACCGCGACGCCCTTTCAGCCAAGTTCGGCGATATGGCTTCTGCCGACCGCGGACTACGCCGTGGTGCACGCCAGCCGCAGGGCAGGCCCCTTTCGGAGAAAGATCGCCTCATCCAGCAGTATCGCAAGCTGGAGCAGGACATCGCCACTTGGGAGAACAACATCGGCTTCTTTGAGAAGTCGAAGAATGCCGAGGCTCTTGTGAGCGACTACCGCAGAAAGATAGAGCAGGCCAAGGGCGAACTCGCCGCGCTGGAGACCAGAATAAAGTCGATGGACGAAGCCTCCGAAGAATAGGAAATAGACGCGAAAAAGGATAATGAACAAACAAAGTGCGATTGGATTTGCGCTGATAGGCCTGATATTACTGCTGTTCAGCTGGTACAACACTAAACAATTCGAAAAGACAAACCGCGCCCGGATGGAGGCCGACTCGATCTCCAGGGCAGAGGCGCTCAGATATGCGGACAGCCTTGCAGCAGAGGGAATTTACCTCTCGCCTGCAGATTCCCTTCTGGCCTCGGGCGAGGCCCTGATGCCGCAGCTCTACAAGACTGCCGCCCTCAACTCGATGGCCTACAACGGCGAGGAACAGACGGTATATCTGGAGAACGACAAGGTCAAAGTGGGCATCACCACCCACGGCGGCCAGATAGGGGAGGTGATGCTTAAGAAGTATTTCAAGTACGACAGCACCGCCCTCTATCTGCTTCCCAAAGGATCCAGCCAGTTTGACGTGGAGCTTGACGCAGGACAGTATATCAATACCACCGATTTTAATTTCGCGATAGCAAGCGCCTCTGAAGACCGCGTCTCGATGCGTCTCTATGTGGATGGCGAGGGGTACATCGAGCACAACTACACTCTGCGCCCCGACAGCTATGACGTGGGCTTTGATATGCGGTTTGTGGCGATGGACAGCATAATCCCCCGCTCGGCATCGCAGTGCAGGATAACCTGGACTGCCGACATCCCCAGGCTGGAGAAGGGGTATTCCAACGAGAAGAACTATTCCGGAGTGGCTTTCCGCTACAGCGGCAGCGACAAGATTAAGCAGATGCTGCTGCGCAAGGATTCCGGGCGAGAGAGCCTGGCGGGCAACGCCTCCTGGGTCGCCTTCAAGCAGCAGTTCTTCTCTGCGATCTTCTACGCCAGCGACGGCTTTACAGGCGGCGATGTGGCGGTAAAGGCCTATCCTGAAAATGACCCCGCACAACGGCTTTTCAATGCCGGAGCCAGTCTCACCGCCGACTTGGGCGTAAAAAGCGCCGACTTCTCCCGCAGTTTTGAGTTCAACTTCGCCCCGATTCACTATCCCACGCTCAAGGGGTATGACCGCGCCTACGACAAGCTGCTCCCGCTGGGCGGCTGGCTGGTGAGCTCGATATGCAAGTATGTGATAATTCCGGTGTTCAACTGGCTGCACAAGTATTTTGCAAGTTTCGGCCTCATCATATTCCTGCTCACGGTGCTCATCAAGCTGGTGATTTCCCCCTTCACCATCAAGAGCTACGAGTCCACGGCCAAGATGAGGGTGCTGCAGCCCGAGATTGCCAAAATCAACGAAAAATATCCCAAAGAGGCCGATGCGATGAAAAAGCAGCAGGCCACAATGGAGCTATACAAGAAGAGCGGAGTCAGCATGTTCGGCGGGTGTCTGCCGGTGCTGCTGCAGTTCCCCATACTGTATGCCATGTTCCGCTTCTTCCCCTCCAGCATTGAGCTGCGCCAGCAGAGTTTCCTCTGGGCTCACGACTTGAGCTCCTACGATTCGATTCTCGACTTCGGGTTCAGAATCCCGATGTACGGCGACCATATCTCCCTGTTTGCGCTGCTGATGGGTATTTCGATGTTCGTATATTCCAAGATGACGGCAGGTGCCACTGCAGCCCAGAACCAGCAGATGCCGGGGATGCAGTTTATGACGGTGTGGTTTATGCCCATATTTATGGTGCTGCTCTGCAACAACTTCTCAGCCGGCCTCAACTACTACTACTTCCTCTCAAACCTGATCACCATTGCGCAGAACTGGTTTATCCGCAAGTTTGTGGTGAGCGAGGAAAAGCTCAAGAAACAGATCTCCAAAAAGATGGCAGACGAGAGCAAGGGCCCTGCCAAGAAGTCCAGATTCCAGCAGCGACTGGAGGAGGCCTACAAGATTCAGCAGGAGCAGCAGCGTCAGCAGCAGAAAAACCAGGGCAAACGCAGATAATGGGCATAATAGCCGATAATCTTAATGCTGTCCGCAGTCAGATTCCGCAGGGGGTCAGGCTGGTGGCCGTGTCCAAGTTCAAACCTGTGGAGGCTCTGGAAGAGGCCTACAATGCGGGCCAGCGGCTCTTTGGAGAGAACCGCCCGATAGAGATGGCCTCCAAGGCGCAGCAGCTGCCGGGCGATATAGAGTGGCATTTCATAGGACATCTGCAGACCAACAAGATCCGCAATATCATCCGCTTTGTCTCAATGATAGAGTCGGTGGATTCGCTCCATCTACTGCGGGCGGTGGATGCCGCCGCGCTTGCTGCCGGACGCAGGGTGGACTGTCTGCTTGAGGTGCACGTGGCCCGCGAAGAGAGCAAGGGTGGCTTCACCACAGACGAGGCGCTTGAGGTGGCCCGGCAGGCGCACCTCTACAGCGGGCTCAACATCTGCGGCATTATGGCTATGGCCACCTTTACCGATGATATGGAGCAGGTGCGCAGCGAGTTTGCCTTAGCCCGCGCGGTGCAGCTTGCCGCCGGATTGCCGCAGCTCTCGATGGGAATGAGCGGCGACTGGCGCATCGCGGTGGAGGAGGGCTCCACGATAGTGCGCATCGGCAGCGCGATATTCGGCGCGCGCTGAAATCCGTTCGAAACTTGCTCTGTTCGTGCCGGATGGCGTATGGTCATTCAGGGACATCATCTTGATTCTTATGCAAGCGGGTGGGCACCGCCCGATCACAGTGGCAATCGATGCGTTTTCAGAATTTAGGCGATGTCAATACGCCCATTTTCCCGTTCATCCAGGATATTTGGGACTGCTATCGCTTTAATACGCGCTATTCGCTTTTTGTCCAAGCTCTTCAGGGATAAGAAGGAGCCGCTGTATGGACGGCGGCGACAAGACTGTCAAGCTGCCGCAGCTGCGGCTACTTCACCAGCGCCACGATGCGCTCTTCGATGGCGCGGGACTGGGCGGGGGAGGCTTGCAGAATGCGGACGCGGCCGGCGGAGTCGGGAATGAAGGTGGTGACCCCGCAGCTGTCCACGGCCACCGCCCCCGCCTCGCCGAGGCTGAACCAGCGGCCGCCCTCCACTGCATAGAGCACTGCGGTGGGGTCCCAGCAGGGACGGTCGGCGTCGCCGCAATAGACACGGTAGCCCTCGCGCAGCGGGTGCGGACCCTCCACGCCTCCCGGAACCTTGTCTGCAGGGAATAGAATGCCAGAGCCCACCTCAAAGGGGGAGAGCACGATGTCGGTAGGCCATTCGCAGAAAACCTTCTGCGCGGAGGCGATGTCGTTCTTGATGTTGAACTCGGCGAAGCCGCCGGTGAAGGTGCCTCCCATAGCCGAGAGCAGCCGCACCTTGCGCGCCACCAGAGAGCGCCCGTCAAGGGGCGAATATTCGTCGGCGGGGCTATCCAGCAGCCGCGCCAGATTGGTGTAGAAGCCGATTGAGGCAATCACCACGGAGCTGTCGGCCGCCTGGCTGAGCGTCTGCCGATATAGCTCGGTGGCGCACGGGAGCTCGCGCAGGCAGTTGTCGCCGCGCTCAAACAGCGGGTCGCCGCCGGGGTAAGTCATCCCGCTCACCAGGCGGGCGAAATTCACTGCGTCGCCGCTTCCGGAGCTGCCGCCGTAAACCACCCCGACAGGGATTTTGTGGCCGTAGAAAGTATTGGTGATGTCCAGAAATTCGGCGCTGTAGGGGGCGTCATCCTTATTGACCATAATGGCCATAAGGTTGACATAGCCGCTGTCGATGCAGGTGTAGAGCATATCCAGCGCCAGGGCATCGTCTATGTCGTTGCCCATATCGGTGTCCAGAATGATGTTTATGGGGTCTGCGGTGGATTCTGACCTCTGGGTGCAGGAGACTATGCCTGCGGCCGCAACTGCGGCGAGAATGATGTTTCCAAGTCTCATGAGAGAGCTAAGGTAGCAACAATCCATATTATCGGCAAATTGTCGCCGCACGCCGGCGCGAAAAGAGGCGGTGGGGCGGCGTGAGCTGACGCTGCGGTGCCGCTCTGCCCTTAAATCTTGGCTAAAACCGCCGCCAGCAAACAAAAGCGCCGCCCCCGAAATGGAGCGGCGCCTTGCTCTGTGGCTTGAAGAGGGAGGCTTAGCCCAGCATGCTCAGCAGAATGCCGGCCGCCACGGCGCTGCCTATCACGCCGGCCACGTTGGGGCCCATAGCGTGCATCAGCAGGTAGTTCTTGGGGTTGGCCTTGAGTCCCTCGGTCTGCGACACGCGGGCTGCCATGGGCACGGCAGAAACGCCTGCGGAGCCGATCAGCGGGTTGATCTTCTCTTTGCTGAAGAGGTTCATAAACTTGGCCAGGAGCACGCCGCCGGCGGTGCCCAGACCGAATGCCACAACGCCCATCGCCAAAATGGAGAGGGTGCGCCACTGCAGGAATGTGTCAGCTGTGGCGGTGGCCCCCACCGTGGTACCCAGGAAGATAACCACAATGTTGGTGAGCTCGTTCTGCACGGTCTTGCTCAGACGATCCACTACACCGCACTCGCGGAACAGGTTGCCCAGCATAAGGCAGCCTACCAGAGGGGCGGCGGAGGGGAGCAGCAGCGCAATGATGATGGTGACCACGATGGGGAAGAGAATCTTCTCTTTCTTGGAGACCTTGCGCAGCTGCTTCATCTCGATTTTGCGCTCCTGCTCGGTGGTGAGGGCGCGCATAATCGGAGGCTGGATGATGGGTACAAGCGCCATATAGCTGTATGCCGCAACGGCGATGGGACCCAGCAGATGGGGGGCCAGCTTGCTGGTGAGGAAGATGGCCGTGGGGCCGTCGGCGCCGCCGATGATGCCTATGGAAGCGGCCTCCTGGGAATTGAAGCCCAGCATGTGCGCCGCGATGAAGGTGGCAAAGATACCCAGCTGAGCTGCTGCGCCCAGCATCAGGCTCTTGGGGTTGGCGATCAGCGGGCCGAAATCGGTCATCGCACCCACGCCGATGAAGATAAGGCAGGGGTAGATGCCCAGCTTGACACCCATATAGAGGATATCGAGCAGCCCGCCGTCGGCAAGGATGTGACGGTAGCTGTGGAAGTAGGGGCTGTCGGGGTTGAGGAACTCGTTGTTCCAGAGCTCCGCGTGGTACATTCCGGCGCCGGGGAAGTTGGTGAGCAGCATGCCGAACGCGATGGGCAGAAGCAGCAGCGGCTCGTATTGCTTGGCTATGGCAAGGTACATCAGCACGCAGCTTATTGCAATCATCACAAGCGACTTCCAGCCGCCGGCCGCAGCGAACATCTGGGCAAACCCGGTGTCGGCCACGAACTTGGACATAGTCGCGCCAAAGTCAAAGTCCTGAGCCATAATGGGCAGCGCCGCAAACAGCATCAGGGCAAAGAGGGCGAACTTGAAGATTTTGTTGTTGGAACGCTTCATCTTCACTTGTCTTTTCTGCGGTTAGGCAACCTCCACCAGAGGGTCGCCGCTCTGGACAGTGTCGCCGGCGGAGACGATGATGCGCGTTACCGTGCCGTCAGCCTCCGCAAGGATAGCATTCTCCATCTTCATCGCCTCCAGGGTGAGGAGGGTGTCGCCGGCCTTCACGCTCTGGCCCACGGACACCGCGATGCTGACCACAACGCCGGGCAGGGGGGACTCCACTGCCTTGCCGGCACCTGCTGCCGCAGCTTTGGGAGCGGCTGCAGGGGCTGCTGCCGCTGCTTTGGGAGCGGCCGGCCTGGGCACTGAGGGTTTGGCCGAGCCCTCAGTGTCTCTCTCTATCTGAGTGGTGTAGGACTTGCCGTTTACTGAAATCTGCAGCAAATCGCCCGACTGCTCCACGGTAGTCTGGTATTCGTTGCCGTTTATTTTGAAATTGAATCTTTTCATTTGATTTACGGGGATAGTTTAATTGAAATGATGCCAGGTGGAGTGGTCGTTGTGGACGATGGTTATCACATCGCTCTCCACATCGTGGGTCTCTTCGGTGAAGAGGTACAGGGAGGCCGCGATGGCTGCCGCAATCTCCTCGTCACTCTCGTGGTGGGCATTGTCTGCAGCTTTGGCCTCGGGCGCGGGTGCTTTGGCCGCCTTTGCCCTCGCAACGCGGGAGAAGAGCTGCAGCACACAAACCAGCAGCACCAGAATCACGAACACGATGCCGAGACCGATGCCTGTCATAGCCCAGATTGCGCCCCAGTTGACTGTTAAAAACATATTCATTGCAGGCGGGTTTTACAGAGGGATATTGCCGTGTTTCTTCTCCGGGAGGGAGAGATTCTTGTCGCGCAGCTGGCACAGGGCCCTGATCACGCGGAAACGGGTGTTGCGGGGCTCTATCACATCATCGATGTAGCCATAGCTGGCGGCCTTGTAGGGGTTGCAGAAGAGGTCATCGTATTCCTTCTTCTTGGCCTCCTTGATGGCGGCGGCCTCCTCGGGGGTTGCGGCTGCCTTGATCTCCTTGTTGTAGAGCACTGCGACGGCTCCGTCGGCGCCCATCACCGCGATGTTGGCGGTGGGCCAAGCGTAGTTCATATCGCCGCGCAGCTGCTTGCAGCTCATCACGATGTGGCTGCCGCCGTAGGACTTGCGCAGGGTGACGGTGACTTTGGGAACGGTGGCCTCGCCGTAGGCATAGAGCAGTTTTGCGCCGTGCAGAATCACGCCGCCGAACTCCTGCTGGGTGCCGGGCAGGAAGCCCGGGACATCAACCAGAGTCACGATGGGGATGTTGAACGAGTCGCAGAAGCGCACGAAGCGGGCTCCCTTGCGGCTGGAGTTGATGTCCAGCACGCCTGCCAGCATCTTGGGCTGGTTGGCCACGATGCCGACGGACATTCCGCCCATATGCGCGAAGCCCACGATTATGTTGCGGGCGAACTCCTTGTGGATTTCAAAGAATTTGCCGTCGTCCACAATGGCGTTTATCACCTGATACATATCGTAAGGCTCGTTGGGGCTGTCGGGGATAATCTCGTTCAGGATATCCTCCTTGCGGTCGATGGGGTCTTCGGTGGGGACTATCGGGGCCTCTTCGCGGTTGTTTTGGGGAATGTAGCTGATAAGCTCGCGGATGGTGGCTATGACCTCCTCCTCCGTGTCGCAGGCGAAGTGGGCCACACCGCTCTTGCTGGCGTGCACGCTGGCGCCGCCCAGCTGCTCCTGGGTCACCTTTTCTCCCAGCACCTGCTCCACTACTGCGGGGCCGGTGAGGAACATATAGCTGGCGTTCTTGCGCATAATGGTGAAGTCGGTGAGGGCGGGGGAGTAAACGGCGCCGCCGGCGCAGGGGCCCAGGATGGCGCTGATCTGGGGCACCACGCCGCTGGAGAGAATGTTGCGCTCAAAAATCTCGGCATAGCCGGCGAGGGCGTTGACACCCTCCTGGATGCGGGCTCCGCCGCTGTCGTTGAGACCGATTACGGGAGCTCCCACCTTCATCGCCTGGTCCATAACCTTGCAGATCTTCTGCGCGAGGGTCTCGGACAGCGAACCGGCGTTCACGGTGAAGTCCTGGGCAAAGATGTACACCAGGCGGCCGCCGATCGTGCCGTAGCCGGTCACGACGCCGTCGCCGAGGAAGTGCTTCTTTTCCATTCCGAAGTTTGTGCAGCGGTGCAGCATAAACATATCGAACTCTTCAAAGCTGCCCTCGTCAAGCAGCATTGCGATGCGCTCGCGGGCGGTATATTTGCCCTTTTCGTGCTGGGCATCTATCCTGGCCTGGCCACCGCCGAGGCGGGCAGTCTCGCGCTTTTCTATAAGCTCTTTGACTTTTTCGAGTTGGTTACTCATTATATCAGATGTTTTATTGTTTTGGAATTATTTCTCGTCCGGATTCTCGCAGATCTCGGTGAGCACGCCCAGAGTTGACTTGGGATGCAGGAACGCGATGTTGAGCCCTTCCGCGCCCTTGCGGGGGGCGGCGTCTATCAGGCGGACACCCTTTTCGGACGCATCTGCAAGGCAGGCGGCCACATCTTTGGTCTTGAAGGCGATGTGGTGCACGCCACCCCGGCCGCCGTTCTTCTCGATGAATTTGGCGATTGTGCTCTCGGGGCAGGTGGGCTCCAGCAGCTCCAGCTTCACTTCGCCGATCTTGAAGAATGCGGTTTTGACCTTCTGATCCTCCACAACCTCGATGTTGTAGCATTTCAGACCGAGTACGTTTTCGTAGTAGGGTATAGCCTCTTCCAGGGAAGTAGTCGCTATGCCGATGTGTTCGATTTGGGACAGTTCCATAGCTATATTTTTTAAAAATATTGTTTAATACGGTTTTTTTTGAAAAAAACTCTCCAAAGTTAGAAAATTCAAAAAACAAAAACCACAAAAAACTGACGCCGGCCCAAAAAAAGTTTTGAACCGGCGTCCGCCTCTGTATTTTTTGGTTAACTGAAGCCTTATGCCATAGTGTGGAATACGTTCTGTACGTCTTCGTCCTCCTCTATCTTCTCCAGAAGTTTCTCCACATCGGCCTTGTCCTCCGCGCTGAGAGTCTTGGGCTCGGTGTTGGGGAAGCGGTCGAATTTGGCCGAGATGATTTCGTAGCCGTTGCTCTCGAGATACTGCTGGATATTGTTCATCGCGGTGAACTCGCCGTAAATCATAATTACCTTGGGGTCATCATCCTCCTCGCCAGTGCCGTCGCGGAACACCTCGTCGGCGCCGAAGTCGATGAGCTCAAGCTCCAGAGACTCCAGATCTATGTCGTCGCGGTCCTTGACCGTGAACACGCTCTTGCGGTCGAACATAAACTCCACGCTGCCGGAGGTGCCCAATGTGCCGCCGAACTTGTTGAAGTAGCTGCGGATGTTGGCCACCGTGCGGTTGGTGTTGTCGGTTGCGGTCTCTATGAGTATCGCGATGCCGTGAGGGCCGTATCCCTCGTAAACAATCTCCTTGTAATCGCCCTGGTCTTTGTCGGTGGCGCGCTTGATGGCGCGTTCGATGTTTTCCTTGGGCATATTTTCGCTGCGGGCCTCCTGCATCAGCGCACGCAGACGGGGGTTGCCGGTGACATCGGCGCCGCCCTGTTTTACTGCGATCGTAATTTCCTTACCGATTTTGGTAAAGGTTTTGGCCATATGGCCCCAGCGTTTGAACTTGCGCTCCTTTCTGAATTCAAAAGCTCTTCCCATATTATTTCTGAACGTTTTCTATGCGAGAAATGTACTTGTCGATATCAATTGCCTCTATTGTGTTGGGGTATTTAACCTTTATCTCGTTGTAGAAAGAGAGTGCTTCGGAGCTCTTGCCGAGATCCTCGGCCGCGATGCCCGCCTTGAGCAGGTAGCCTGCCGAAAGGATGGTGTCGTCGGCCTTGGCGGCGGCCTTGTAGGAATTAAGCGCCGATGCGTTGTCGCCCAGACCTACCTGAGCATCGCCGATGCAGCAGAGCGCGCGCCCCTTCATTATGGGGTCGCTCCCCTTGTACTGCTTGAGGTAGCTGACAGCCTCCGCGTAGTTCTTGAGCTGCAGCTGGCACACGCCTGCCTGATAGTAGACGCCCTGACCAGCCTTCTTGCCGTATTGGGCGATGACATCGGCGAAACCGAGAACATTGCCGTCTCCGTTGAGCGCCTGCTCGTACAGAGACTGGTTGAAGTAGTTGCAGGCCCCTGCCGAAGCGGCCATAGCCTCTTGCTTTGCGGGTTTGAGCATCCAGCGGTTGAGCGCCAGAGCCGCACATACGGCCACAAGCACAACCAAAATGATGGTGCTGAGCAGATTACCGTGTTTCTTGAGCCAAGATTCAACGCCTGTAACGGCTTCACCCACAGCCTGATTGCCTTCGGGTGTGCTGTTGACTTTGTTAGTTGCCATTATGTAGAAATTTTAAATTATCCGTTTTACAAAGTGTGCAAAATTACAATAAAAATGCAAAACTACAACATAATTTCGTACTTTTGAGGCAGCTATGTATCTGCGCAAAATCAACATACAGAACTTCAAGAACATCTGCGAGGCGGCGCTGGAGTTTTCTCCGGCGCTTAACTGCATCAGCGGCGACAACGGCGAGGGCAAGACCAACCTGTTGGACGCCGTGTTCTACCTCTCGATGACCAAGAGCTACTTCCGCATTCCGGAGACCTATGTCCGAAAGACAGAAGAGGAGACAATGGTGCTCTCCGGCGAGTACGGGATGGCCGACGAAACCCTTGACACCGTGGCGGTGATGCTCTCCGGCGAGCAGAAGCAGGTGCGCCTCAACCGCAAGAACTACACCCGTATTTCTGACCATATCGGGCGGTTCCCCATAGTGATGATCTCCCCTTCCGACACCTCTCTGATAAACGACAGCGCCGAGGTGCGCCGCCGCTTTATGAATATGATGCTCTCGCAAACTGACAGGGAGTATCTGCGCGCGGTGCAGGGGTACAACAAGCTGCTCTCGGGCCGCAACCGGATTCTAAAGGCCGACCGTCCCGACCGCGAGCTGCTGCAGGCGGTCACCGACCGGATGGCCCCCTTTGCAGCCTATGTGTATGGCAGACGCGAGGAACTCTGCCGCGAGCTGCAGACCCTTTCTGCCGAATATTATGCGCGCCTTTCCGACGGCCGCGAGAGCATCTCCCTCGAATACCGGTCGGATCTGATGCACGGCGCCACGGAGGAGCTTTTTGCGGGGAATCTGGAGCGCGACTGCCAGGTGCGCTACACCACGGCGGGCGTGCATCGCGACGACATAATCTTCAAGATGGACTCCGCACCTATTAAGATATGCGGCAGCCAGGGGCAGCAGAAGAGCTTTCTGCTGGCGGTGAAGCTCTCGCAGTTTGTGCTCATGCGCCGCCACTACGGGTTCAGCCCCATATTGCTGCTGGACGACGTGTTTGACAAGCTGGACGCCTCAAGGGTGGAATTCCTGCTGCGGACCGTCTCCAGCGAAGATTTCGGGCAGATTTTCGTGACCGACTGCAATAAGGTGCGCCTGGGCGCCATAGTGGCGGGAATGAATGTGGACGCAGCTATGTTTTCGGTGAAGGCGGGCCGCTTCTTAAGGGAAGAATAGCAGATGGAGCGCAGCAATTTCAAGACTATCGGACAGGTGATAGAGCGCTACCTATCCACAGAAAAGGAGGCCCGCAGGCTCTGCGCAGGGCTGCTCTTCGGCCGCGTGAGCGCGGCGTGGGACAAGGCTGTGGGGGTGAGCGTGGCCGCGATGACATTGGGCAAGCAGTTCCGGGACGGAGTTCTGACGGTGCGCATCGGCTCTTCTGTGCTCCGGATGCAGCTGCAGATAAGCAGCGAGAGCATACGCCGCAAGATGAACCGCCTGCTCGGCGAGGATGCGGTGAAGCAGATAAATCTGAGATGATGCGAAATAAGATAGTGATAGACGCAGCTGTGCCCTATATCAGCGGGGTGCTGGAGCCTTGGTTTGATGTGGAATACCTGCCTGCGCGGCAGATAGACGCCGCGGCGGTGAAGGATGCCTCGGCGCTGATAATCCGCACCCGCACCAAATGCAATGCAGCCCTGCTTGATGGCAGCGCGGTGCGCATCATAGCCACCGCCACCATCGGGATGGATCATATAGACCTGCCTTGGTGCGCCGGGGCGGGTATTACCGCCGTGAACGCCCCCGGGTGCAATGCCGACGGGGTGATGGAGTGGGTTTTCGCCGCCCTCGCGCATCTGCCTTTCGGCCGTCCGCTGCAGGGAATGACCCTTGGAGTAGTGGGAGTGGGCGAGGTCGGTGGCCGTGTGGCCGATATGGGGCGCCGGCGCGGCTTCAGGGTTCTGGAAAACGACCCTCCCAAGCAGGCCGCCGGGGTCCGGAGGCCTTTTGTGTCGCTGGAAGCGCTGCTGGAGCAGAGCGACATTGTAACGCTGCACATCCCCCTCGGCAGAGAGAATTTCCACTTTGCCGATGCCCGGTTTTTCGCTCGCCTGAAGCGCGGGGCCGCTTTTCTCAACGCTGCGCGCGGCGGGGTGGCCGACGAGGCGGCGCTGCTTTCGATGCGCGGCCGCCTGGGGCCGCTGGCCATCGACGTCTGGGAAGGGGAACCGGACATCAACCCTCTGGTGCTGGCCTCGGCCGACATTGCAACTCCCCACATTGCGGGCTACACGGCGGCGGGCAAAGTCAACGCCACGGTGGCGGCGGTGCGCTCCATAGCAAATTATTTCGGCATTTCTGAATTGTTACAATTTGAAATCAAACACAGCTTTTGCCCTTACGATATAGAAGGATATGATATCCTTGCAGACGACAGAAGGCTCCGCGAGCACCCTTCTGATTTCGAATTGTTACGCACGCACTACAATCTGAGAGGGTAAAACATTTTGCGGTTCTCCGATTTTGTATAACTTCGCCCTCTTAATCTTAGCGCAAGTGGACGAAATGAGACGGACTCTTTTATTGATTCTGCTTACGGTTGCAAGTTTTGCAACTATTTCTGCACAAAACAAATACGCCACAATCGAGGGTGTTGTGAACGACAAGGAGGCGGCCTCTCCGCTCTCCTATGCCACTGTGGTGCTCTCCCCCTCCGGCCAGTACACGATGACCGATGAAAAAGGACGTTACAGTTTTGCAAAAGTCGCGCCGGGCGACATCGCCATAAAGGTTGAATACTACGGCAAGATATCCCTGACCGAAGAGCTAAAAGTCTCTGGGGGGGGTACTTATGCAATAAACTTCGATATGGAAGATATGACCTTCCGTATGGAAGAAGTGGTGGTGACGGCCCGGCGCAGCCTCTCAGGTGCTTCAACATCATCGGTGATTTCGCGCCAGGCGATGGATCACCTCTCCACCAGCTCTTTGAGCGATGTGATGACCCTGCTGCCGGGTGTGGCGGCGCACAATCCGAATCTTAGCACAGCGCAGGCCCTTACGCTGCGCGCCGGCTCCGGCGGCTCCGATGCGGCCCTTTCGATGAACAGCCTGGGCACCGCCATCATTGTGGACGGCGCCCCCATCTCCAATAACTCAAACCTGCAGACTCTTGCCCCGGCGATGTCGGGCTCGGCGGCAGCGATTATGGGCGGCTCACCCGCCTCCGGCGTGGACACCCGCTCCCTGTCCACCGACAACATCGAGTCGGTTGAGGTTATCCGCGGCATCCCCTCGGCGCAGTACGGCGACCTGACCTCGGGCGCCATACTGGTAAAAAGCAAGGCGGGAGCCTCCCCCCTCACCGTCCGCTTCAAGACCAACCCGCAGATTTATCAGGTTTCCGCCGCCAAGGGCTTCAACGCCGCTCGCGCGGGCGACTTCAACATCAGCGCCGACTATGCCTACAACAACAAGTCGCTGGTCTCCGCCTACAAATCATACGAGCGCATAAACGGCAAGCTGCTGTGGAGCAAGAGCGCCGGCATACTGAGCAACAACGCCTCGCTGGATGTCAATTACAGCCGCGAAAAGCAGGACCGCAACCCCGATATGGAGTCGCTCTTGCAGAAAGAGGGCTCCCGCAGCATCGGGGTGCGCATCACCGACGGCGGCCACATCAACTTCAGCAATGCCGGGTGGCTCAAATCCATCGACTACAACTTCTCCGGCGCCTACACCGACAAATATTCCTTCAGCGAGGAGACCGTGAGCAACGCGCTGAATCTCTACGCCACCAGTATGACCTCGGGCAGCGTGATTTCCAACGTGGCGGGCAAGAGGGTCTATGACGCCTCCGGCAGAGAAATCACCGACTATAAGGGTGGCGATGCCGCAGCCACGGCCACCTATATGCCCTATTCCTACTTCAGCCACTACGATGTGTACGGCAAGGAGCTGAACGCCTACGCCAAGGTGATGGCTAACTTCTATGCCAAGTTAGGGGAGCGGGCCGACACCAGGATAGCCGCAGGCGCCGACTTCAGGAGTGACGGCAACCTGGGCGAAGGGCTCGTGTTCCCCGAAGGGACTCCGCCCCGCCGCGATGTGAGCAATATGCAGTCGGGCTTCCGCACCCGCCACTACTATGACATTCCGTTCGTGAACCAGCTGGGTCTCTTTTTCCAGGACGACTTCTCCCTGAAGCTGGGCAAGAGGGCGCTTAACCTCTCCGCCGGCCTGCGCTACGACAATATCAACGGCCTGCAGGCACTCGCTCCGCGACTCAACGCCTCGCTGGACATCGTCCCGCGCGTGCTGACCTTGCGCGGCGGCTGGGGCATCACCAGCAAGGCCCCCACGGTGATGTATATGTACCCCTTCAACGCCTATTGCGACCTGACCCTCTACAACAACTCCGGCACCTCCGTCAGAATAGATGGCAAAACGGTGAACGTGACTCCCGAGGAGACGCTGACATTGGCCAAGACAATAGTGTATGACACCTCCAACCCCGATCTGGAGATTGCCCGCAACCGTAAGGCCGAGGCGGGCTTTGATTTGACGATAGCCGACCGCTACACTCTGTCGGTGACCGCATACGACGAGCTTATGAGCAACGGCTACACTATGGGCCAGGATTTCTCATGCTTCAATTGGATGCGGGTGGCTCCCTATGTGGCGGTCTCCGGCGGCGTGGGCACCGGCCTTCAGCCCATTCTCGCAGAAGGGGAGCCGGTGAACCTGTTCTTCGAATATTACAAGCCGATGAACACCGCACGGCTGCACTCGCGCGGCGTGGAGTTCGAACTGGATCTGGGGCGCTTCGAGCAGATACGCACCTCGTTCTACCTGAACGGCGCCTACACCCGGTCCAGCAGCAGTAGCAGCGGCTATTCGTTCTCCCAAAACCAGAACACCGCCACCCCCGACATAAATTACGACAACAACATCGCCGTGTGGGAACCCGGCCGCAAGACCCTCTGCTACGATGAGGCCCTCACGACCCTGCGCGCCACCCACAACATACCCGACATCGGCTTTGTGGTGACTGTGATGGTGCAGGTGGATTGGATGCAGCGCACCTGGAGCAAATATTACCACGAGGATGTCTGGACCAAATACATCTCCTGGAAAGACGGGCAGGTCTATGATTTCGACCCCGCCCTCAAAGATGACCCCGAGTTTTCCTATATGAAACTCGAGGTGAGCGATTCGGCCCGGATAGTGGAGCGCACGCAGCCCTACGCGCTGGTCAATCTCAACCTCTCCAAGGAGATCGGCAGTCTGATGACCGCCACATTCTATGTCAACAACCTCTTCAACTACCGCCCCCTGTACGAGAAAAAGTCCTCGACGGGCACTTATGAAGAGCTTGGTATTCCTATGTTCTTTGGCTTTGACCTGAAGTTCACCATACGGTAATACAACCATTCACTTTTTAATACACACATCAATGAAAAAAGCATTTCTGGCATTAGCTGCTGCAGCTGCCCTTGTATTGGCAGGCTGCGACAAGGAGGAAACGCAGGTGGCCGCGACAGTCACCGTGGACGCCTCAGGCCTTGAGGCGGGCGCACCCGTCCCCGACTCCTACAAGGTGACTCTGAGCAACACCTCCACCACCGAGGTGTTCACCGCGCAGACGGAGAACGGCTCCGCAACCTTTACCGTGACCCCCGGCATCTACACAATTCTGGTGGAGGGCAGCGCCGCCTCTGACGGCAACGCCTACACCTACTCGGGCAACGGCCGTATGGTCGCTACATCCGACGGCGCGGCCGAAACCGTTGCCGTGACCGCAACCAAGGCGGCGGCGCTCATCTTCAAGGAGGTGTTCTACAGCGGCCACTTCGACTGGTATTTCCGCGACCAGTACTATGAGATTTACAACAACAGCGACCAGACGGTGTATGCCGACGGCCTCTGCATCGCCGACCTCGATATGTACGACTTCGACGGAACTCCCATCGAGTATGATATCCCCGATGCGCAGAACTATCTCTTTTCCCAGTTCGTATGGCAGGTTCCCGGCGACGGCGATGACTATCCCCTGGCTCCCGGCGAGAGCATCGTGATTGCACAATGGGCCACCAACCACGCAACCGACGAGCTTGGCGGCGAACTCGGCAAGGATCTTTATGGCGCCGAGTTCGAGGCCATCGAGGGCGAGAGCACCCTTTGGAACGGCACCGTAATCACCGACAACCCTGCAGTAAATATGATAAAGTATGCTTCTGCCTACACTATGCCACAGTGGCTTACCTCAGTGGGCGGAGCGGGTCTCGTGCTGTTCTTCCCCACTGATGATATGGACGGCACCGCCCTCACTTATCAGGTGGGTTCCGACAGCATCTATGGCGCCGCCCTTGCCATCCCCGTCGGCTGCGTAGTGGATGTGGTGAACACCTGCAGCGACGCTGCCAGCGCAACCCTCTCCAACATCCCTGCAAGTATGGATGCCGGTTATGTATTCTGCTCTGCAAACTACAGCAACGAGAGCATAGTGCGCAAGGTGGCCGAGACCAAAGAGGACGGCCGCGTGGTGTACAAGGACACCAACAACTCCCTGAGCGACTTTGAGGTGAGCACCGAGCCCCAGATACGCCGCGGCGGATCTGGCACTCCCTCCTGGAACACCTGGAAATAGTCGTCCGGCACATTTTTTATGCGTAGTCCCGGCAAATTGGCCGGGGCTTCACGCAGAATCTTGAAAAATACACAACGGCAATGAAGAGAAATCTCCTTATAGGAATGGCGCTTCTTGCGGCAGGGACTCTCTCCCTGCAGGCACAGGAGCCTGTAATGAACCCCGCTTCGCAGGAGTTGAACCTGCAGAATTTCTGGTTTGGCAGTGCCAATTCGGCGGCGCTGGCCTTCTCTCCTCTTGTGGACTACAGCGATGTCCTGCTCAAATACTCTTATGGGCATGGAGACCTGCGCCACGCGCAGCAGCCGCAGAACGAAAACTCGGTGGAGGCGGCAGCCAGCGGTGCGCTGCGCCTCAAGGGGTACACCATGTGGGGAGATTTCTCTTACAATAACATTTACTCGCGCGGCTCGCTTTACAACGCCAACCTCTACGAGCCCCGTTTTTCGATGCCCTATTATATCTGCGATGCAGTCCTTTCCGACTGGAAGCGGCAGAGCTACGATATGGGCTTTAAGGTGGCGGCCCCCAAAATGGCAATGGAGCATCTGGCGCTGGGACTTGAGGCGCGCTACAGCAACAAGGTGGGGGCCAAGCAGGTGGACCCGCGCGCCGTCTCTTATGTGCTCTCTCTGCAGCTGACCCCCTCGGTGGCCTACAGGACAGGCAGCCGCAGCACGATAGGGCTCGCGCTGGACTATCGGCGCTATAAAGAGCGCACCAGCCACTCCACCGAGAATTATCAGAAAGACCAGCAGGTGGCGCTGATGCGCGGCCTTGGCATCTACACTCAGGGTATTGTGGGGGGCAACCTCGGATTCGGCGATATGATTTATTCCGGCAACCGTTTTGGCGGCGAGGCGCAGTATTGCTTGAAAGCCGACGGAGCCGACTGGTTTGTGAGAGCCGGCGCAAGTTATGAGAAAATCACCCTGCTGGAGCGTCCATCCTTCCCCCGGATGAGGGGCAAAACCGGCAATATCGCGGCCGATATGGCGCTGAAGGCCAATCTGGGACGGCAGCGGAACCACCGCGTGGCCCTTGAGGGCGATTTCTCGCGCGTCACTGGCTACGAATACACCCAGGAACTTGTCACCAGCCCCAAGCGCGAATGGGTCACGCTGATGGTGCTCCCTATGAGCTACTACACCTTCGCGGGCGCCGCTGCAAGTTACGATTTCTACCACAACCTCACCCCCGGCGGATATGACAGCCGGCTCGGGGCAGAAGTAAGGTTTGATATGATGGATCAGAGCTACCAGCTGTCATACTTCAATTCTATGAGTCTGGACGCCGCCCTGCGCGGGGCCAAGAACTTCTGCTTTGACGGCGGCGGCAGCCTGCTGGCAAAGGCCTCCGCAGGGTATCATCTGCCGCTCGACGCGCAATACCTCTATGCCCCCCTCTCGGAAGACTCGGGGGAATCCATTGTGGCAGGCCTCTATCCAAGCGAGCTGGCCTACCTCAAGACGCAGTATTTAGACGCAAGTCTTTCTCTTACCTACTCCCTGCCCGTTGCAAAAGGGAGAAATAATTTGTATTTCAGCCTTTCGGGCCGCTATCTTTGCCCTTTGAATGCTGACACCGACCGCCTTGCGGCGGACTTTACAGTCGGAATGATGTTTTAACCCGATATGAACACAATCAGAAAAATTGCGGCTGCGGCCCTGGGCATCTCTCTTACGCTGCTCTCTGCGGCGGGGAGCGAGACCGGGCGCAGCTTTGCCATAATAATAGACAAGGCGACCTATGCCGCCTGCCGCGCCGATGTCAACGCCTACCGCGACGCGGTGTCGGCAGAGGGCTTCGATGCCTTTGTGGAGGCCCGCGGCTGGAGCGCGCCGGAAGAGGTCTCGGGCTTTATCAAGATGGCCTACGGCTCACGCAACCTTGCGGGGGCGGTGTTTGTGGGGGACATCCCCATCGTGATGGTCTCCCGCGCCCAGCATCTGACTTCGGCCTTCAAGATGGACCAGAAGCCGGAAGATCTGTTCAACACCACGGTGCCCAGCGACCGCTTCTACGACGATTTTGACCTCGAATTCGATTATCTGAGCAGTCAGGACACCCTCGGCTACCGCTATTATTACTACAATCTGGCGGGCCGCGGCGCCCAGCAGATAAGCTGCGACATATTCTCCGGCCGCATCAAACCCACCGAGAGCGGCGAGGCGGGCTACAGTCAGCTGCGGGCCTATCTGCAGAAGGTCGTGGCATTCAAAAAGCAGCGGGGCAAGGTGGACCGCATAGTATCCTTTACCGGTCACGGCAGTTTCTCCAACAGCCTGATAGCCTGGAAGGACGAGACCATAACCCTCCGGGAGCAGTTCCCCGATGCCTTCACCGACAGCGACGGCGCCCGCTTCTACTTCTACTCGATGTATCCGGATATCAAGCGGATTGCAATCAAGGAGCTGCGCCGCAGCGATCTGGACCTGGCCCTTTTTCACGAACACGGAGTCCCCGACACCCAGTATGTGGGAGGCGAGGCCCCTGCAACCGGAGTTGACGGCAGCTACAATGCGATTCTGCGCACAATCCGCTCTGCTGTGGCGCGCAAAGAGCGCTTGGGAGCGACGCGTGCCGAGGCCGTGGCGGACATCAGCGCCAAGTATGGCCTGGACAGCACCTGGTTTGCGACTCTCGCCTCGCCCGAGGCGCGCGCGGCCGACAGCCTGCACGCCCTGGAGCCGCTGATAATGCTCTCCGAGGTGGACACTATAGCCCCCAATGCCCGCATAACCCTGTTTGACGCCTGCTACAACGGCGACTTCCGCGAGAAAAGCTGCATTGCCGCCGCCTACATATTCTCCGGGGGCAACAGCATAGTGTCGCTGGGCAACAGCGTGAATGTGCTGCAGGACAAGTCAAGCAGCGACCTGCTGGGTCTGCTCTCCTGCGGCTACCCCATAGGCCAGATATGCCAGATGACGAACATTCTGGAAAGCCACATACTCGGTGACCCCACGATGCGCTTTGACAGCGATGCAGAAGGCCCCGACTTCTACAATATCAAGCCCGCCTACTGGAAGGAGATTCTCTCTGACGCCGGCCGGCCCTGCGAAATCCGCTCGCTGGCCCTATACAAGCTCTACGCCCTCGAATATGAATCTATGGGAGAGCTGCTGCGCGAGACATATGCAGAATCGGGCGAGTACACCCTGCGCCTGGCGTGCCTGCTGCTCTCGCAGCACTATCCCGCCGTGTTCGGCGCAGTAGTGAAGGATGCCCTCGATGACCCCTACGAATTCATCCGCCGCAAGGCGGTGTATTGGTGCGGGGAGATAGGCGACAGGAGCTTCGTTCCTCTGGTGGCGAAAATGTATATGGACGACTATATGGCGCTCCGCCTGCAGTTCAACATCAGCACGGCCGCCGGCTACTTCGGCCCTGCAATCAAGGACACTCTGGCCGCGATGGTGCAGACGGGCTTCCCTTACGGCAAGGAGGACTTTATCAAAAAGGCAGACAAGAGCTTTGACTCCACAATTTCGCTGCACGAGTTCATAGCCGGCATAGTGACCGATCCAGAAACAACGCCGGGCCGCTTCTCGGCCTTTATCAATTCGGTGCGCAACTCGCCGGACCCCGCGCTCGCGCAGCCTCTTGCCGCCATAGCTGCCGATATTTCGCGCCCCGAAAGGATGCGCATAGATGCGGCGGAGGCCCTGGGCTGGTATGTGCGCTATCAGAACAAGGGGGAGATAATCTCCCGCTGTCAGATGATGCTTGAGAGTGAATCAGACGCCGCCCTGGCCGACGAACTGCTCAAGACTGTCAACCGCCTTAAAGCTTATTCCCGATGAAAAGATATTTAGCATTGCTCTCCTGCGCGCTGCTGTCGCTGCAGGCATTCGGCGTAAAAAATGACTCTATGGTGACGGTGAAACCCTCCGTGAAGGGGGCCAAGAGCACCTTTGCCATATTTGTGGATTCGCTGACCTACGCCCGCTGCGGCGCGGCCATCGATGCCTACCGCGATGTCCTGCAGAGCGAGGACCTGGGCACATACATCTATGCGGCCGGCTGGAACTCTCCGGAGGAGATAAAATCGCTGATAAAGTCGGCATACAGAAAGAACCGGCTCGAAGGGGCGGTGTTCATAGGCGATGTGCCGGTGGTGCGCGTTTCCGGTGCGCAGCATATGACTACCGCCTTCAAGATGAACGAAAAGAGCTTCCCGCGCAACCAGTCCTGGGTCACAACCGACCGCTTTTACGAAGATTTTGACCTGGACTTCCGCTTTGTGGAGCGCGACAGCGCCGATACAAACATATTCTACTACCATCTCACCGACAAAGGGGCGCAGCGCCTCACGCAGGAGATCTACTCCGCCCGTATGGTGGTGCCCGACATTTTCGGAGGCGACAGGTACGCCCGCCTGAACGACTACCTGTCGGAGGTGGTGCGCGCCCATCAGGAGCAGAATTATCTGGACAACGTGATATTCTTTGCCGGCAGCGGCTACAACTTCGACTGCCTGAGCCTCTGGCGGCAGAAACCTCTTGCCTGGAGAGAATATTTTCCGCTGGCGTTCGAGAGCGCCACAACCAACCGCTTCTACAATTTCCGCTACGGATACGATGTGAAGTATCAGCTCCTGGACGAACTGCAGCGGCCCGACACCGACCTATTCCAGTTCAGCGAGCACGGGGCAGAGGACACCCAGTACATTTCCCTCAGGCCCGAGGCGGACGATCTGCCGGGGCTGCTGCGGCAGCTGGGCTATGAGCTGCGCAGCGTTTACGATTACTACTACCGGGGCACCGACAAGGAGCAGGAGTTTCTGGATCAGGTCAAGGCGGATTACAATGCCGGGCCGCAGATGTTCGCCGACTCCCTCTTTGCCCGCGACGCGGCATACGACTCCACGATGGAGCGCGTCACCAACATCCACTCCGATGAACTGGTGAATCTGCACAGCAACCCCCGGGTGCTGATATTCAACGCCTGCTACAACGGCTCGTTCCAAAGGCGCGCAGACTACATCGCCGGCTGCCACATATTTAACGGCGGCCGCAGCATCGTGGCGCAGGGCAACACCGTGAACGTGCTGCAGGACAAATACGAAGACGAACTGATGGGGATGCTGAACCTGGGCTACAGGGTGGGGCAGTGGCAGATGATGCTCCCCTATCTGGAGTCGCACCTGATAGGCGACCCGACCTACCGCTTCGCCCGAAGAGTTACGGCATCCGATGCGGCGGCCCTGGAGACGCTGGCGCTGCGCCAGAAGACAGAAAAAGCCCTCGCCAAAGGGGTCAGCTGCTCGCTTCAGCTGCTGGACGCCTTCAAGAGCAGCAGCTCTTTCCAGGTGCGGCTGGAGGCGCTGCACTGCCTTGGCTTCTTTGCCGACGAAAATTTTGTCCAGGCTCTTATGCTGGCCTTCCACGACCCGTATGAGCATATCCAGAGAATGGCCTGCATCTATGCCGGCGACAGCGGCGACCCCCGTCTGGAGGAGGGTCTGGAGTGGGTGGCCTCCACCCAGGACCAGAACATCAGGGCCAAGTATGTGGCCACGGACGCCCTGCGCAGCTACGAATCGCACAAGGCGGAGCTGGAGGAGTATCTGTCGCCCGCCCTGGACAGGAACGCTCCGCTAAAAAAGCGCATCTCCGCAATCCGTATGATGCGCAACACTCCCCAGCACTACAATCTCTCCAAATATGTGGCAGTGGTGCTGGACAGCACCGAGGATGAAGAGGTGCGCATCTGTATGGCGGAGGCGCTGGGCTGGTGCAACCGCAGCTGGCAGCGCGGCGTGGTGGCGGAGGGCTTCAAGGTGGCCCGCTCCCGCAAGTTCGACTGCAGCGACGCCCTGCGCGAAGAAATGCTCAAGACACTGGGCCGTCTGGCCCCCGAGGAAAAATGATGCGGCGCCTTCTGATATACCTGCTGCTTTTTGCAGCTCCGCTATCTGCTGCTGCATACTCTCTGCCCGAGTGGGTGGACAACTCCACCAAGGAGTATTTCCCGCCCGTCTTCTCCCAGATAGGCGGCTCCTGCGCCCAGGCGAGCGCCGTGGGCTATGTGTTTACATACGAGATGAATTCCCTGCTGGAACGCTCCGCCGCAGTGGCGGAAAACCGCTTCAGCTACCTTTTCACCTGGAACTTTCTCAACGACGGAATCGACGACGGCAGTCTGGGCTGGGACGGAATTCTGCTCTCCTACAAGTCGGGAATGATGACCGAGGCCGACTTTCCCTACCAGAGCGCCGCGCACCAGTTCTGCTGGGCCAGCGGCTACGACAAATACCTGCGGGCGCTGCACTACAAGGCCACGGCTGTAAATACTATGGAACTCTCTGACGAAGCGCAGCTGGAATCTGTCAAGGAGTACCTCTACAACGAGGGCAAGGGGCACCTGGTCTCCTTCTCCTCCGCCGCCCGCAACTGGAAGTTCGACAGCGACTACAGCGGCCCCTCGGCCACCGGATATCACTGCCTGCTGACCGCTCTGCCCACCGAGGGGCCCCACGCGATGACCATTGTGGGCTACGACGACACGGTGGAGTGCACCTTTGACGGCCGCACCACCTACGGGGCGTTCATAGTGGTGAACTCCTACGGCACCTATTACCACGACCGCGGCTTCTATTATCTTCCCTACCGCTTTTTTCTGGAGCCGCTCCCTTCCGGGGCCAACCTCGGCAAGAGCGTGTTCGGGGTCTCCGTGGAATATTACGAACCACGGCTGGTGTTCAAGGTGAATGTCGACTACACCTCGCGCAACGATCTCAACTTCATACTTGGAGTAGCCGACGGTCCCGCCTCTGAAAACCCCACCGCGCAGGTGGTATCTTCGATAGCCAACTTCCAGGGGGGTGACCATCCTATGTGCGGCCGCTACGGCTCATCGGAAATTGAGATGGCGCTGGACGCCACCTCCATCGCCGACAAGGCCGCCGCCTGCCCCGAACCCAAATATTTCCTCCGCATAGACCGCAAGAACAACGGCAAGGAGGGAGAGGGCCGCCTGCTGGGCTTTGAGGTGCACGACCTTGACAACGACAAGAGCTACACCTACACGGCCGACGGCACTCCGCTCAAGTATGGGGTGAATATGTACGGCTTGGCCACAACGCTGCTGCGCCTAACGAGCGCCTCGCACGTGGAGTGGCTCAACCGCGACGGCAGCCCAGCCTCCGCACCGCTGGTGGTGCGCACGGCAAAGGGCAGATATGCTAAAATCAGAATCACAGAAAAAGGAGATGAAATATCGTTCAAATATGTTTATGCGCCGAGCGGCTCTGCTGCTCTTGGCAATTAGCCCGATTGCGGCCTGCAACCGCGCCGAAGAGCTGCCGCCGATTTCCGGCGAGGTGACTTTTGAGCTGAGCGACACCCTATGGACTTACTTCAGCTTCGAGAGCGGAGCGGTGGTGGGCACTTCCCGCTTCGGCGACGAGGCGCAGGACGAGGCCTGGAGAGTCAGGCTGGACTGGGACATCGCCTTTTGCGGCGACCTCGTCCGCACAAATTCCGGCACCTCCGGCATAGGGCAGGGGGGCATTCTGCGCGAGCGCACCAGCAATTTCTACAACCTGACCGAGGCTCCTGCCGAGGGATATGAAACTGATACCGATGATTTTCCCGTTTTTTAACTAAATTCGCCGCGTTGAAAACAATGCGGATGAATTTGAAAAGTGCAGCTGAGGCTTTCGAAGCCATTGAAACCCCGTTCTATTATTACGATATGGAGCTGTTGGGGCGGACTCTCGACGAGTTGGACGCCCAATCGGCTGGGTACGGATATGTAGCTCATTACGCCATAAAAGCCAACGACGATGCCAGAATACTTGAGACGGTGCGCAGTCACGGCCTCGGGGCCGACTGCGTGAGCGGCGGCGAGGTGTCGGCGGCCCTGCAGGCCGGCTTCCCCCCCGAAAAGATAGTGTTTGCCGGCGTAGGCAAAACCGACAGGGAAATCCGCCTGGCCCTTGAGGCGGGCATAGGCTGCTTCAACTGCGAGTCGATTCCCGAGATAGAGGTTATAGACGCCCTCGCGGGGTCGCTGGGCCGCAGGGCGCGCATAGCCGTCAGGGTAAATCCCGACATCGACGCCCACACCCACAAATATATCTCCACAGGGCTTGAAGACAACAAGTTCGGCATCAGCACCCGGGCTTTTGACAGCCTGGCCGCAGTGCTCTCCCGCCTGCAGAATACCGACTTTCTTGGGCTCCACGTGCACGTGGGTTCGCAGATTACCGATATGGGGGTGTTTGAGCTGGAGGGGCGGCGCACGCTGGAGATATTGGAATGGTTCCGCGGGCGCGGTTTCGCCGTCAACTATCTGAATGTGGGCGGAGGCTTGGGTGTGGACTACGACGACCCCGACGCGAATCCCGTGCCGCAGTTCGCCGGCTGGATGGAGAGCATCCACCGCAACCTGCCGCAGGGAGAGGGGCAGACGCTCCATTTTGAGCCGGGCCGCTCGGTGGTGGCCCAGTGCGGCAGCCTCATCAGCCGGGTGGTGTTTGTAAAGGAGGGGAGCACGCGCAAGTTCGCCATTCTGGATGCAGGTATGAACGATCTCATCCGCCCCGCCCTCTACGGCGCGCACCACAAGGTGCAGAACCTCTCTTCATCCGCCGCCGAAACCCTCTACGATGTGGTGGGCCCCGTGTGCGAGTCCTCCGACATCTGGGGCAAAGATCTGATGCTGCCGCAGACAAGGCGCGGCGACCTTATGGCCATCCGCTCCGCCGGAGCCTACGGGCAGGTGATGGCGATGGACTACAACCGCCGCCCCCGGGCAAAGGCGGTATATTCCGACAGACTGAAATAAAAACGATTGAGATATGTTCGAAAACTTAACCGAGAGACTGGAGAAGTCCTTTAAACTGATAAAAGGCCAGGGCAAAATCACCGAGGTCAACATTTCAGAAACCCTCAAGGAGGTGCGGCGCGCCCTTTTGGACGCCGATGTCAGCTACAAGACCGCCAAGACCTTCTGCGACACCGTAAAACAGAAGGCTCTGGGGCAGGACATCCTGATTGCGGTGAAGCCCGAGCAGATGATGGTCAAGATCGTGCACGACGAGCTGGCCGACCTGATGGGCAGCACCGAGACAGAGGTCAACCTCAAGGCCAGCCCCGCCATAATTCTGGTGGCCGGTCTCCAGGGTTCCGGTAAGACCACCTTCAGCGGCAAGTTCGCCCTCAACTGCAAGAGCAAAAAGGGCAGGCAGGTGCTGCTTACCGCCTGCGACGTGTACCGCCCCGCCGCAATAGAGCAGCTCAAGGTGCTCGGCGAGCAGATAGGCGTCCCCGTCTATAGCGAAGAGGGGGTCAAGGACCCCGTCTCGATTGCCCGCAACGCAGTGAGCAAGGCGCGCAAAGAGGGGTACAATGTGGTTATAATCGATACTGCCGGCCGTCTGGCCGTGGACGAGGAGATGATGCGGGAGATGGAGGCCATCAAGGCGGCCGTCAACCCCACCGAAATCCTCTTTGTGGTGGATGCGATGACCGGTCAGGACGCAGTGGAGACCGCCAAGACCTTCAACGACCGTCTGGACTTTGACGGAGTGGTCCTCTCCAAGATGGACGGCGACACCCGAGGCGGCGCGGCCCTCTCCATCAAGGCTGTGGTGAACAAGCCCATAAAGTTCATCAGCAACGGCGAAAAGATGGAGGCGCTGGACATATTCTACCCCAAGCGCATAGCCGACCGCATACTCGGCATGGGCGACGTGGTCTCCCTGGTTGAGCGCGCCCAGGAGCAGTTCGACGAGGAGCAGGCGCGCCGTCTGCACAAAAAGCTGGCCCGCAACCAGTTCACCCTGGAAGACTTCTATCAGCAGATACAGCAGATAAAGAAGATGGGCAACATCAAGGATCTGGCTTCGATGCTGCCCGGCGTGGGCAAGATGCTCAAGGATGTGGACATCGACAACAACTCCTTCAAGGGAATCGAGGCCATAATCTTATCGATGACCCCCTACGAGCGGGAAAATCCGGACGAAATCAACGGCAGCCGCCGCAAGCGCATTGCTGCGGGAAGCGGCACCAGCGTGGTGGAGGTCAACCGCCTGCTCAAGCAGTTCGAGGGGACCCGCAAGGTTATGAAGACTGTGGCCGGCGGCAGCAACGCTATGGCCGCGATGATGAGAAAAAAAAGATAAAAACAGAAGCGATATGACAATTCTAGACGGAAAAGCGACATCGGAGCGCATCAAGAAGCAGATTGCCTGCGAAGTGGAATCAATAGTTGCAGCGGGGGGCAAGCGCCCGCACCTGACCGCCATTCTGGTGGGCGAGGACGGCGCCAGCAAGACCTACGTGGCCAATAAGGAGAAGGCCTGCGCGGCGGCCGGATTCACCTCCACGGTGCTCCGCTTTCCTGCCACAATGAGCGAGGAGGCCCTGCTGGAGCAGGTGGCAGCCCTCAACGCCGACCCCGATGTGGACGGATTCATAGTGCAGCTCCCTCTGCCCGGGCATATCGACGAGAACAAAATCATCGAGGCCATCGACCCCGCCAAAGATGTGGACGGCTTTCATCCGGTGAACGTGGGGCGGATGATGCTGGGGCTGGACGCCTTTGTCAGCGCCACCCCCTTCGGCATCATCACTCTGCTGGAGGAGTACGGCATAGAAACGTGCGGCAAGCACTGCGTGGTGCTGGGCCGCAGCAACATAGTGGGGCGTCCCATCGCCAACCTGTTGAGCCAGAAGGCTAAAGTGGGCGACTGCACCGTGACCGTATGCCACAGCCGCACCAAGAACATCGCCGACTACACCCGCAGCGCCGACATAATCATCGCCGCCCTGGGCGTCCCGGAATTCCTCAAGGGAGATATGGTAAAGGAGGGGGTCGTGATTGTGGATGTGGGCATAACACGCGTGCCTGACTCTTCTGCCAAGGGCTATCACCTTGCTGGCGATGTGGCCTTCGACGAGGTCTGTGCGAAGGCTTCCTACATAACTCCGGTGCCGGGCGGCGTGGGCCCTATGACCATTGTGTCGCTGCTCAAGAACACTCTCAAGGCGGCTCGCAGGCGCTCTTAAAGCCTCGGCGCGCGCCAAAAGTGCACATCCCGCCCTCTGCTGAAACCTGCAGAGGGCGGGATGTGCACTTTTGAGCCCCAGATCTTAGAAGCTGAACTTGTAGGCTACGCCGATGCTGGTGTACAGCCCCTTTTCATGGGTGATGCTCTTGAGGACGGTGCCGCTCTTGGCGGTGTCGGTCTCCTTGTCGAAGCAATACTGGGTCAGCAGAAAAACATCCAGCGAGTGATGGCTCGCAAGGTTGATTTCGGTGCCGATGCAGCCGCTGTAGCGGTTGAAGTAGGCGTTGTTGTAGCCGGTGAAGGTGTAGTCTTCGAATGTCTGTGACGCCGAATCCCACACCGCGCTGCAGCTGGGGTCGTTGAATACATTGCGCAGCTCTGCGTAGGCATAGGGCTCCCAGATGCCGAGTCCCTTATAGGAGACCTTGGCGCGGCTCTTTAGGGCCAGGGAGTTGGGGGTGGACTGCTTCTTGATCGCATTCACGCTCTTGTGGGTCATCTGCAGCCGCTCCTTGAGCGAGAAGCGCCAGTCGCCGCTGCGCAGGCTAAATGTGGCGTCGCCCCACACCCGGTGGCGAATCTTCCACTCTCCCGACGAGTTTTTCTTCTCTATGAAGGCGTAGCCGCCCCCGACCTTGAAATACCTGTTTATCTTGTAGCTCAACCCAAGGTCGGCCTGCAGGCGGTAGGGGTCGGTAATCTGGTCTCTGGAGCGCACCTCGCCCGAGGCGGAAAGGTGCAGCCCTTTGGATAGCTTCTTGTCAGCCTCGGCGCTGATGCGGGCGCCGAAGCCGTATTCGGTTTCACTCTCCTGTATCTGGGCGCGGGAGACCAGCGGGCAGAGCAGCAGCATCGCCGCCATAAGTGTCTTTTTCAAATCCATAATCTACTGTATCTACTGTTCTACAAAATCTTTCGCCTTCGTGAGGGTGTCTATCGAGCCGGTCTGTCCACTCTCCAGCGTGTAATAAATCTTCAAAAATGCCGAATCCTTCAAGAAATCGACGTGCCCAACCTCCACATTGTTCACCTTAATGCCGATGCGCTTCTCCAGGTCGGCCACCAGTTCTGCGCGATGCTGGGGTACAATCAGGTCGATGCGGTCGTAGAGCACCAGCTTGGTGGAGGTGTGGCGCAGCAGGCGGTCGTTTTCCAGCACCGCTATCAGCAGCACTATCAGGGCGTTGGTCAGTACCATAATGCCTATGGTGCCGAGGCTCAGCTCATAGTGCGGGGCGGGCCCGACGGCTCCCACGAGCCTGTAGACCGGGGCGAGGCCGTTGACCGCCGCCAGCGCGATGATCACGAACAGATAGGTCATCTCCCGGATGGGGACCGTCTCCGTGCGGTAGCGTATCACGCCAAAGATAGCAAAAAGTCCCAATGTGAGGCCGATTCCCACCTCGACATTGCCCAAAATGTAGAGCAGCATCAGCATTGCCGCAGAAAACACCATAAAGGTGAAGTAGTAGTCGCGCCGCCGGCTCTTGCGGTAGTAGAAGCACCGCACCAGAATCCAGCACACCAGCAGATTCAGAAAAAAGCGGATGCAGAGCTCGGTAAGCGACTGTCCCGTGCTCATCACGGCGTCGGTTATGGACTGGATGTCCATCAGGTTCTCGTCGGCAAGGTCAAACTCGCCCAACTCTTGAGGTTCAATCATATCAGGTCAAATTTTCTGTTCATTATCTTCTCTATAGTGCGCACTTTTATCTTAAAGCGGTTGCCCTTGGCCTGCGAGTCGGTGAGCACCACCGCTATGCAGTATTTGCTCACCCGCATCTGCTTTACCCGGCGGCGCAGCAGTATGTCGCGCATAGCGCTCTGCTTCTGCGAATCCTGCTTGAGCTCGATTATGGCAAGGCCGTCCAGCGATGCCTGATTGCCGGTGCGGTAGTTTTCGAACTGCAGCCCGGTGTCTATGGTGATGCGCTCGCTCAAGGCGCTGTCAACCAGGGTGATGCGGGTAAAGTTGGTGGAGAGCACCGGGGTTATCATTTCTGCCGTGACGGCAGAATGGGACGCCAGGTAGGCGCAGGCGGTGTCGTCGAATGTGAAGTCCTTCAGCTCCGACTCGGGGATAGGCGTCCGCTTCTTTTTGGTGCGGCCGTGGTTGTTTTTGCGCTTGATTTCAAGAAAGCTGAGGCCCGAGTTGAGGTAGACGCGGGTGCGCACCTTCTCCCGCACGAGGTGGCGGTTGTGGTGGTCGCGGAACATCTTCATCCCCGGAGTGTCGTAATACACCGAACTGTAGGGAATCAGTTTGGACCCTTCTGTCTGCAGCGCGCGGTAGCCCTCGCTGCGGGCATCGGAGAGCACCTTGAGAAGGGTGCCGGTGTCCGTCACGAACTTGGAGTCGACCCGGTTGAGCAGCTTCACCCCCTCCATTTCTTCCAGCGAGATGGAGGGCAGGGCCGCGGCGGCCTCCTGCAGCGGGGTGGGGACGTCACTATTCATCCTGCACGATGTATTCGTATACCTTGGTCTTGAGCAGCTTCCCCTTGGGGTTGTAGGTGTACTGCGACTTCTTTTTGCCGAATTCGTTGTATTCGAACGTTTTGTAGTTCACAAGGCGGTTGTGCTCGTCGTAGAGCAGCTCGCGCGAAATCTTGCCGTTCTCCCCCCACTCGTAGCGCTTGCGCCACTTCTGGCGGCCGGCAGAGTCGTATTCGGTCTCCTCTATCTTCTTCCCCTCCGGCGAGAATATGGTAAGCTGGTCTATGACCTTGCTGCCGCTCCCGGTCACGTTCCACTCTTTCACCACAAGGTTCTTCTTGTTGATCTTGACTTTGGCTGCGCCGGAATCCTGGGCTGCGGCGGCAATGGCGCAGCAGAGAAACAGGGTTATTGCCGAGGTTAATTTTTTCATGGTCAGCGGTCAAATAATAAGTGTGCTTTTTACAAATATAACAAATGTCTGCGAGTTGTTCATATAGACTATGGTTTTTCAATCCGGTTTAAAATCAAAGACTATATGGCGGAATTTTGCACTTAATGCAAAGCTGAGTATATTTGAACTCTCATAATACACGCATATTACACGCAGATGAAAGTTTTGAAATTCGGCGGCAGCAGCGTCGCAACGGCAGAGAATATACTCAAAGTTAAATCCATCGTAGAAAAGACAGACGACGTGGCCGTGGTCGTGGTGTCGGCTCTGGGCGGCGTCACCGACGAACTAGTGAAGACCTCCCGGCTGGCCTCCGAGTGCGACGAGTCGTATAAAGAGCACCTGGACGCCCTGCGCGTGCGCCACAACCAGACCTGCGAGGCCCTTGTGAGCGACGGCCCCCGCGCCGAAGAGCTCAAAAAGAGCGTGAACGCCCTGCTTGACGAGCTGGAGGGGATATGCCGCGGAGTGTTTCTTTTAAAGGTGATTCCCGACACAACCCGCGACCAGATACTGAGCTTTGGCGAGCGGCTCTCGTCGCTGATAGTAACCGCCGCGGTGGGCTATGCCACACGCTACAATTCGCTGGACTTCATCCGCACAGAGCACGGCCTGGTGAATGTAGAAGAGACCAACCGCTTGATACGCGAGTGTTTTGCAGATTACAAGAAGGGGAGCCCCGTGGCCATCGTGCCCGGCTTCATAGCCCGCGATATGAGCGGCGAAATCTCCACACTGGGGCGCGGCGGCAGCGACTACACCGCCAGCATCCTGGCGGCGGCTCTGGATGCCTCCGTGCTGGAAATATGGACTGACGTGGACGGCTTTATGACAGCCGACCCACGCATAATACACACCTCCTACGTGATTGACGAGCTCTCATACGAGGAGGCCACCGAGCTGTGCAACTTCGGGGCTAAGGTGATCTATCCCCCCACAGTATATCCCGTCTGCATCAAGGAGATCCCCATTCTGGTGAAGAATACCTTCAACCCCGCCGCCCCCGGCACCCTGATCCACGCCTCCGACCGCCTGCACAAGAGCGAGCAGATGATCAAGGGCATCTCCAGCATAGACAACATAAGCCTCATAACCCTCTGCGCCACCTCTATGGTGGGCATTGTGGGGGTCGACCGCCACATATTCACCGCCCTCGCCGACAAGAACATCAGCGTGTTCCTGGTGAGCCAGTCGGCCTCCGAAACCGGTATTTCTGTGGGCGTGAGCAGCAAAGACGCCGAGCAGGCGTGCAAGGTGCTCAGCGAGACGTTTGATAGCGAAATCGCCAGCGGCGCTGTGAATCCCATCAAGCGCAAAGACGATCTGGCCGCGGTGGCGGTGGTGGGCGAGAATATGAAGCACCAGTGCGGCGTCGCCGGCAAGCTGTTCTCCACCCTGGGGCGCAACGGCATCAGCATAGTGGCCCTGGCGCAGGGGGCCTCGGAGAGCAACATCTCCTTCGTGGTCAAGAGCAAGTATCTGCGCAAGTCGCTCAATGTGATTCACGACGGCTTCTTTCTCTCGCAGTATCAGGAGCTCAATTTGTTCGTGTGTGGAGTGGGCGTGGTGGGCGGCCAGCTCATAGAGCAGCTGTCTATGCAGCGCGAGAAACTTATGCAGGAAAACAACCTCAAAATAAACATAGTGGGCATCGCCCGCAGCAACCGCGCCATCTTTGACCGCAACGGGCTGGATCTGTCTTCGTGGCGCGAAGATCTGCAGAACGGCATCGAGACCGACCCCGCACGCCTGAAAAGCGAGGTGGTGGGGATGAACATCTTCAACGCAGTGTTTGTGGACTGCACCGCCAGCGCCGACATCGCGGCCCTCTACGGCGACCTTTTCCGCCACGGCGTCTCGGTGGTGGCCGCCAACAAGATTGCCGCCTCCTCCGACTACGAAAACTACCGCCGCCTCAAGGAGAGCGCCCGCGACCGGGGTGTCAAATTCCTCTTCGAGGCCAATGTGGGGGCCGGACTGCCCATCATCAACACCATCAACAACCTCTGCAAGAGCGGCGACCGCATTCTCAAGATAGAAGCTGTGCTTTCTGGCACGCTCAATTTCATATTCAATACGATTTCTGCCGGCACCCCCTTCAGCGAGGCGGTGCGTCAGGCCAAGGAGCAGGGCATATCTGAGCCCGACCCGCGCATCGACCTCTCCGGCACCGATGTCATCCGCAAGCTGGTGATCCTCTCCCGCGAGGCGGGCTACAAGGTGAGCCGTGAAGATGTGGAGGCTGTGGGCTTTATCCCCAAGGAGTTCTTCGAGTGTTCTCTGGAAGAGTTCTGGAACAGGCTGCCGACTCTCGACGCCCGATTCGAGGCGCGCCGCAAAGAGCTGGAGGCGGCCCACAAGCATCTGCGCTATGTCGCCACTATGGAGGACGGCAGGTGCAGCGTGGCCCTCAAGGAGGTGGACAGCTGCCACGCCTTCTACGCTCTGGCCGGCTCCAACAACATCGTGCTGCTCACCACAGAGCGCTACAACCAGCATCCGATGCTGATCCAGGGCTACGGTGCCGGGGCCGATGTCACCGCCGCCGGCGTGTTCGCCGACATCATCAGCGTGGCCAATGTGTAGCCGCACAGGCAGATGGCGTCTATGAAAAAGATTGTATTTCTGACCGGCGCGGGGATCAGTGCCGAGAGCGGCATCTCCACCTTCCGCGACAGCGGCGGGCTTTGGGAGAATCACGATGTTATGGAGGTCGCCTCCATTCAGGGGTGGCGGAGCAATCCGCGCGTGGTGCTCGATTTTTACAACGAGCGGCGCGCACAGCTTTCCGCCGCGCAGCCCAACGCCGCCCACCTTGCCATAGCGGCCCTGGAGCGGGACTATGAGGTTACGGTAATCACTCAGAATGTGGACAACCTGCACGAGAGGGCGGACAGCGGCAAGGTCATCCACCTGCACGGCGAGCTCACCAAGGTGCGTCCGGAGGATTCATACACCGACGGGGACGGCTTCAGCGAGGCGCGCATCTGGGATGTGGGCTATTGCGCCGTGCGCCTGGGCGACACCGACGGCCGCGGCGTGCAGTACCGGCCGCACATAGTGTTTTTCGGCGAGGCGGTACCCAAAATGGACGAGGCCCTATCTGAGCTCAAGAATGCCGACTGCCTGGTGATTGTGGGCACATCGCTGCTGGTGCAGCCCGCCGCCAGCCTGTGGCGCTTCGCCCCCGTCGACAGCCCTGTGATTGTGATAGATCCAAAAGGCACCCCCATCGACTGCGAGGAGAAGGTGATCTCCATCCGCGACAAGGCCACCACAGGTGTTGCCAAAGCCATTGAGCTGATAAAGACCTTGTAAGAGCGCCCCCGGTGGGTAAGCCTGGCTGTCTCGGCTCTTTTCAAGGCAAATGGGGCCGAAATGCAAAAAAGAGCGAGTCGCAAGACCCGCTCTTGATGTTTTCACAACGGAATAATCCTTATTGTGAATAGCTTCATTTTGTCTCGCTAAATTATTAAATTTGGTTCGATTTACCAAACTGAAACTGATGAAAAAGATTCTTGGACTTGATCTTGGAACAACCAGCGTGGGCTGGGCTATGGTTAATGTGGCGGAAAATGCAGAAGAGAAGTCATCGATTCTGGGCTGCGGCTCGCGCGTTGTACCTGTCTCCACAGATGAAAAAGACAATTACGAGAAGGGCAAGGCATCCACCACAAATGCCGAACGCACCGCCAGGCGGGGGATGAGGCGCAATCTTCAGCGCCGCCGCCAGCGCAGGGACAACCTGCTCAAAGTGCTGGAGGATGCGGGCTGGATCGATTCTCAAACAATACTCTCAGAAGACGGGAAAGGAACAACTCACGAGACCTTGCGCCTGCGCGCAGAAGCTGCCTCGCAGCAGGTCTCCCTGCAGGAGCTGGCCAAAGTGATGCTCTCCATCTGCAAGAAGCGCGGGTACAAGAGCAACCGCAAGGCTGGCAGCGAAGATGAGGGGCAGCTGATAGATGGTATGCAGATAGCCAAGGAACTTGCCGATAGAGGCATTACCCCGGCGCAATATTCTCTTAGTCGGCTTGAGGCGGGAAAGTTTGCCCGCTTTGACTTCTACCGTTCAGATTTGGAAGCCGAACTTGACATAATCTGGGAATTCCAGCGGCAATTCCACCCCGATATTCTCACGGACGAGTTCAAGACGCAGCTCTCACACCAGGGCCGTCAGGGCACATCCAAGATATTCCTTGCCAAGTATCAGATTTACACTGCTGACAATAAGGGCAAGGAAAAGCGGCTGCAGGCGGTCCGCTGGAGAGTCCGGGCTCTCTCGGAAGAGTTGACAGCCGATGTTCTCGCGTATGTGATAGCGGACTTGCGCGGAGAAATCTCCAATTCCGGCGGCTATTTGGGAGAGATAAGCGACCGCAGCAAAGAGCTGTTCTTCAACAATGAGACAATAGGGCAGTATCTCTATCGTTCAATGCAGAATGACCCCCAGTTCCGCGCACGTGGCAAAGTATTCTACCGCCGGGATTATATCGACGAATTCGACAGAATCTGGAGCGTGCAGTCTCAATATCACCCGGAGCTGACAGAGCAGCTCAAGCATAAGATTGCCGACACAGTGATATTCTACCAGCGCCCGCTCAAGTCGCAGAAGGGGTTGGTCTCCTTCTGCGAATTCGAGAGCCGGCCCATAAAGGTAATGGTGGATGGCAAGCAGAAAACAAAAATCACGGGCAGCAGGGTGGCTCCCCGATCTTCGCTGCTTTTCCAGGAGTTCAAGGTTTATCAGGTCTTGAACAATCTGTCATTCATAGACAAGACGAGCGGCGTGGCTTATCCGCCGACAGCAGAAGAGCGCAAAGTGATTTTCGGCGCCCTTTCTCTCTTTAGCAAACTCTCGCAGACGAGCATATTGAAGCTGACAGGCCGCAATCAGCGCAAATTCAAACTGAATTACGACACTGTGCCGGGCAACGAGACGCTGGCAGCAATTTACTCCAGATACAACGAGGTCGTGACGCAGTCCGGTCACATTGAGTTCGACCTGCAGAAAGACGGCGCGGTAGAGGGTATCCGTGAGGTGTTCCGGGTGATAGGCTGCACGGCCGACATCTTTACATTCGACAGCTCGCTGCCCAAAGAGCAATATGAGCAGCAGCCCCTGTTCAAACTCTGGCACTTGCTTTACAGCTACGAGGGGGACAATTCAGCCACCGGTACGGATTCGCTGATTTCCCGAATCTGCGCATTGACCGGGCTGGAGCGGGAATATGCCCGCATAATATCAGGACTCCAGTTTAAAGAGGACTACGCCTCGCTCAGCCATAAGGCGATATCCAAGATACTGCCGCATCTGAAACAGGGCTGCAGATACGATGATGCCTGCAGCCTTGCAGGCTACAACCATTCCCATTACCTCACGCGAGAGGAACTGGACAGCAGACAGCTGGCCGACCGCCTTGAGATTCTTCCGAAGGGAGCCCTGCGCAACCCTGTGGTGGAGAAAATCATCAACCAGATGATAAATGTGGTGAATGCGGCGGCCGAATCCTACGGCAAGCCTGATGAAATTCATATCGAACTGGCGCGTGAACTGAAGCAGAATGCGCAGGAGCGGGCCCGCGCCACTGAAGATATTGCTGCAGGGAACGACCGCAATGAGAAATTAGCTGAAATCATAAAGCGTGATTTCGGTAAAAAATATGTGTCCAAGGCGGATATTCTGCGTTACCGGCTTTACGACGAACTTAAGGAAAACGGCTACAAGACGCTCTATTCCAACAAGTACATTTCCCCCGGGCAACTCTTCTCAAAAGACATCGACATAGAGCACATCATTCCGCAGGCACTGCTGTTCAACGACTCTTTTGCAAACAAGACGCTCGAATTCAAGGATGTAAACCGCGAAAAAGGACGGAGCACGGCAAACGATTTTGTTAAGGGCAAATATGGCCCGGAGTACTATGAACAGTATCGCCTGCGCATTGATAACCTTTGCGAAACGAAAGTTATCTCCGAGAGCAAGCGCAAATATCTGCTGATGGCAGAGAAGGATATTCCGGAGGGTTTCATAGAGCGCGACCTGCGCAACACCCAATACATTTCCAAGAAGTCGCGCGAGATTCTGGAAGGCTATGTAAATGAGGTGCTGGCCACTACCGGCAGCGTTACGGAATGTCTCAGAGGGCAGTGGCAGCTGGTGGATGTGATGAAGGAACTGAACTACGACAAATATGACAAGATAGGCCGCACTTATGTTGTGGAAGACGAGGAGGGCCGGCGCACCAGGAAAATCGAAGGCTGGACAAAACGCGACGACCACCGCCACCACGCTATGGATGCCATCACAATAGCCTTTACCCGCCGCGAGCATATCAATATTCTCAACCATCTCAACGCAAAGAGCGACAACAACCCAGAATATTGTGCCTTGTGGAACAATAATATTTGTCAGGCGGGCAGGGGCAAATGGATTTTTAATCCGCCGATGCCGCTGGATGAGTTGCGAGCGGAAGTTCGCAAAAGCTTGAATTCGGCGCTGGTCTCCATCAAGGCCAAAAACAAGGTGGTGACCCGCAATGTCAACAAAACAAAGTGCGCCGGGGGTGAGAAACATAGCGTGGAGCTTACTCCGCGCGGGGCTCTTCACAAAGAGCAGGTTTACGGGCAGCGGCGGCGTTACAAAGCATACGAAGTGGCGGTAGGCTCCAAGATGACGGAGGATGTCATCGCCACGGTCGCTTCAAAACGGGTGCGCGAGGCCCTGATGCGCCGGCTGCAGGAGTTTGGAGGAGACGCAAAGAAAGCATTCACAGGCAAGAACTCCCTTGACAAGAACCCGATTTGCCTGAATCCCGCCGAGACTGTCCCTGCCAAGGTCAAGTGCGTCTGCTTTGAGACCTACTATTCCATCCGCAAGAATGTCTCTCCCGATTTGACGGTAGCGAAGGTGGTGGACGCAAAAGCGCGCCGCAAAATAGAGGAGCGCATCCGCGAGTGCGGAGCAAAGGCAAGCGAGGCGCTCTCAAATCTTGAGCAGAATCCTATCTGGATGGACGATGCCCACACTATTCCGCTCAAAAGGGTGACGATAGGGGAGAATCTCGATCTTAACGCGATTCACGACAAACGGGACAAGAACGGGAAACTGATTCTTGACAAGGACGGGAATACAATACCGAATGACTTCGTCAATCTCAGGAATAACCATCACGTGGCTCTCTATATTGATGAGCAAGGGAAGGTGCAGGAACAGGTCGTGTCAATGTTCGAGGCTTTGAACCGGGTAAATGCGCATCTTCCTATTGTTGACAAGAACTACAACGAACAGATGGGCTGGAAATTCCTTTTCAGTATGAAAATCAATGAGATGTTTGTTTTTCCGGATGAAAATGGCGGTTTCAGTCCTGGGGATGTCGACCTGCTGGATCCGGAGAATGCGGCCGTTATCAGCCCGCATCTATTCAGAGTGCAGAGATTGTCATCCAAAGACTATGGCTTCAGACATCATCTTGAGACAACAGTCAGCAAACAAGAAAAAGAACTCAAGGGCATCACCTGGGACCGCATAACAAACATCCAAAAGATGGCGGATGCGGTAAAGGTAAGAGTGAATCATCTCGGTCAAATAGTAGCAATCGGAGAATATGATTAAACGGACGCTATATTTTGGCAATCCTGCCTACCTCTCGCTAAGCAACCGGCAGCTGACAATCCGCAAGCCGGACGACGGCGACATTCCTTGCGATGAGGACTTGCTTCATCCGGTCAAGACCGTTCCGATAGAGGATATCGGGGTGGTGGTGCTTGACCACCGGCAGATCACAATCACATCCTGTCTGATGGCGGCGCTGCTTGACAATAACGTGGCGCTGATAACCTGCGATGGCCATTCGATGCCGAGCGGGCTGATGTTGCCGCTGGAGTCGCACACGGTGCAGCAAGAGCGCTTCCGCTGCCAGATAGATTCTTCACTGCCGCTGCGCAAGCAGCTGTGGCAGCAGACTGTGCAGGCAAAAATCCGCAATCAGGCGGCGGTGCTCAAGTATGTATCGGGCTCTGAGGCGCGCAATATGCTCTCGTGGGCCGCTGATGTAAAAAGCGGAGATGCCGGCAATCTGGAGGCGCGCTCGGCCGCGTTCTACTGGAAGAATGTCTTTCCGGACATAGACGGCTTTGTCCGCGATAGGGATGGGGACTATCCAAATAACCTGCTGAATTACGGCTATGCGATACTGCGGGCTGTGATTGCGCGCGCCCTGGTGGCCTCGGGGCTGCTGCCCACGCTGGGCATCCATCATCACAACCGCTACAATGCCTATTGTCTGGCAGACGACATTATGGAGCCATATCGGCCCTGTGTAGACCGTCTGGTGGTGGAAATTGTGGATGAACGCAATCATCCGCCGCAACTGAACCTTGATATCAAGGCCAAGCTGCTGGGAATCCCGGTGCTGGATGTAAATATCGATGGTCATCGCAGTCCGCTGATGGTGGCTGCCGGCACCACGGCTGCCTCCCTATACAGATGTTTTTCGGGGCAGGGAAGAAAGGTGCTCTATCCGGAGTTATGAACAGCCGCATAAGCGAATACCGGGTTATGTGGATCTTTGTTTTTTTCGATCTCCCCACCGAGACAAAAAAGGAGCGGAAGGCTGCGGCCAAATTCCGCAAAGATCTGCTTCAGGACGGGTTTACAATGTTTCAGTTTTCTATGTACATACGCAACTGCCCTTCGACAGAAAATGCGCAGGTGCATGTACGCCGTGTCAAGACAATGCTCCCGGACTATGGCAAGGTCGGCATCATCTGCATCACCGAAAAGCAGTTTGATAATATGGAGTTGTTCGTAGGAAAGAAAAATTCGGATTTGCCCTTCATAGGGCAACAGTTAGAGCTATTCTAAGCCGTTTCTTAATCCTATTTGGCGTCATAACAAGCAGACCTTCAGCTGTTTGCTGAAGGTCTGCTGTTGTGACGATGTCAAAGATACAAAAATGAAAGCTATTCACAACCAGGGAAGTGGCTTAAGTTTGGCCAATCTGCTGTTGTGACGATGTCAAAGATACAAAAATGAAAGCTATTCACAACTTCGCCACCTCCTTGGTTCTCTTCTGGCACGCTGTTGTGACGATGTCAAAGAAGGATTTATTATTTTTTCTGTTTATACAGCAGCCAATTTGACCAACCTTCAGGTGCGTGACTTTCATCCGGGTGCCTTCTTGCGCAGTCCATAATCTTTTCAGACCTTTGCGGTGCAATAAAGTCAGATAGACGGCGCGGACTTCCAATCAAACATCCTTAACCTTCGGCATGATACTTACAAAGCAATGATTGTATATTTTTCCGGAACAGGCAACAGCAAATATGTTGCGCAGCGCATTGCCGGGGCGGTTGGAGATCGGGCGGAATCAATAGAAGGGCTGAATCCCGACATCACGCTTACCGATGGCGAGCTATTCGGCATCGTCACTCCCACTCATTGGTGGGAACTGCCGTTTATTACAAGGCAGTTTCTGGAGAGGCTGACACTTGCCGGTGCAGACTACACGTTTCTTGTGGCAACTTACGGCACAACGCCGGGCTGCTGCGGTGAGGATGCAAGGCGGATTTTGAAACGCCGCGGAATACGCCTTTCTGCATCTTTCGGAGTCCGGATGCCGGACACTTGGACTCCGATGTTCGACTTGACTGACAACGCCAAAGTCTCCGGTATAAACGAAGAGGCCGAAAAGTATATAGATTCTGCAATTGAGCGGATCCGCCACAGGGTCTCGGGCAACCATACATCGCCGCGCCTGCCTTATGCGTTCAGATTTTTCACCGACCCGCTTTTGAACTCCGAGCGAAAGACAAAGAATTTCTATGTGGAGGGGCGGTGCATCGGATGCGGACTGTGCGCAAGAAAATGCCCCGTGCAGGCGATTGAAATCCGGGACAAGAAGCCGGTATGGGTAAAGAAGGAATGCACGCTGTGTTTGCGGTGCCTGCACCATTGCCCCAAGTTCGCCATCCAGTACGCAAACGGCAAGACCAAGCTCCACGGCCAATACCATAACCCGCACGTGAAAGTATAAATCCGGCGATAAAGGGGGGTTTCAGACCTGCCCGAGAACTATTTATTGCTATTTTTGCCCTATGAAAAAAATTGTCTTATTGGCTATGGCGGCATCCGTGCTGCTGTCTTGCATTGACAAAGAGGGCGGAAGATCTTCCGGCCCCGAGATTTCCGGCTTCGTTGCCGAAGTGAACGGCTATGGGCAGATTGTGCCCGACTTTACCCCGCAGGATATGAAGGACAAAGGCTTTGCCTATGCCGACCTGTTGCGCGTGAGCATAGGCGATGACATTGACCTTGACAACATCCCCTTCCTGACCTCCTTCAACGAGGCGGGCTGTTTTGAGCCGACCTACGTCGATTACAATGCCCTGGGCACTGACTACGGTTTCGGCTTGCTCAATGCCGACTTCCACCTCTTTGTCGGCGGCAAGGCGGGTGACAAAGTCACCATAACGCTGGCCAAGGCAGGCGGCTACAGAGAGAAGTACGAACTGCTCAAGTCCACTTACCCTTTGGAGCGGCGGCAAGGAGAGACCGCCGAACAATATGCCAACTTCCGGATGGTGTCCACCACCGGTATGGGAGAAGGCGTGCTGTACCGCTCGAGCAATCCGCTCAATTGTGCTAAGAACGAGGGACGCTACCGCGTGGCAGACAGTCTGGCGCGCGAGGCGGGCATAAATACGGAGATAGACCTTGCCGATACTCAGGAGGCCATCGAGAAGTGCATTGCTACAGAGGGCTACGCCTCCACCTATTGTCCCCGGCTCTACAAGGACGGTAACACATTGGCGTGCGGACTGTCGGCAAATGTCTTCGGCGAAGTGTTCAAAGCTAAGATGGGAGAGATGGCCCGATTCATGACGGCCCGCCGTCCGCCATATCTCATCCATTGCAACGAAGGCAAGGATCGTTGCGGATTCGTGGCTATGCTGCTGGAGGCATTTATGGGGGCAGATGTCTCCGAAGTCAGGGATGACTATATGGAGACGATGTACAACTTCTACCGGGTCGAGCAAGGAAGCGAGTCATACCTGATGCGGCAGAGTCTGGCGATAGACCGTATGATATGGGTGCTGTGCCATGAAGAAGTCCTTGACGGAGACAACTTGAAGTCGGTTGACTGGGACAAGATTGATCTGACCGCCATCGGGCAGGAGGAGCTGCAAAGGGCGGCCCTTAAATATTTCAAGGAGTGTGGCCTAAGCGATGGGGAATGCGAGCGGCTGCGAGCCGTCCTCTCCTGTGACTGAAACGATGCTCTGACTGCCGCAGGCGCACCTGCAAACCTCCGTGGCAGACTTATGAGTTCCGGCCAGTCAGAGTGTAAAAAATACTGATAAAATGACAGAAAAGGAGAAAGCGGCTTTAGGGCTTGAATATAATCCTAACAAGGACGAGGAACTGCTATCGCTGATGCGCAGGGCACATACTCTTGTGCAGCAGTACAACAGCATCCCGTTTGAAGACGGGGCCTGCAGGGCGGAGGCTCTCAAAGCCATCATAGACATCGGAGAGGGCGGCACCATCATCTCTCCTTTCTTCTGCGACTACGGCTACAACATTCACATAGGCAGGAATTTTTTCGCCAACACCAATTTCACTGTGCTTGACGGCGCGGGGGTGGAAATAGGAGACAATGTGTTCATCGGTCCCAATGTGGGGCTCTACACCGCTGAACATCCGCTGGATCCGGCAAAACGCGCCGAGGGGATAGAGTTGGCAAGGCCGATAAGGATTGGAGACAATGTCTGGATCGGCGGCCACGTGTGCGTTCTCTCCGGAGTCACCATCGGTGCAAGGAGCATCATCGGCGCCGGGAGCACAGTCACACGCGACATACCGGAAGACTGCATTGCAGTAGGCAATCCATGCCGGATCCTGCGCAGCCTCAAATGATTCCGCAGCATTAAAAGCGGCGCCCGCCCTGCAGGCAGGCATATATGCCGGCACAAACGCCGATGCCGATAAAAAAAGACCCACCTTTTGCGGAGGGTCTTTTATGGATTTTGCTATGTCCGGCAGGAGGAAATCTCCCCTGCAGGGTGGCGGCTACTGGAGGTCGAACTGGAAGACGAGGGACTCCTGGCGGATGCCGGCGGGCACTTTGACAGTCACCTTGTCGCCATCTACACTGTATTTCACCTTCTTGCCGGTCTGCAGCAGTCTTATGCTGCCTTTGGGCTTGTTGACAGTCCAGCTCACGGTCTCGGGAGCGGATTCGCCATCTTCGAGGGCGTAGATGGCATAGATCGTCTTGCCGTTCTTGTCGGCGGTGAACCAAACCTTGCCGTCGTTGTAATGCTTGGCGTTGACTGTAGAGTAGATTGCCTTGCCGTTGACCTTGAGCCACTGCCCGATTTCTGCCAAAACCGCCTGAGACTCATCGTCGATGGTGCCTTCGGGGGTTGGGCCCACGCCGAGAGCGAGGCAGCCGCCCTTGGCCACAATCTCAACGAAGTCGCGGATCACCTTTGTAGAGGTCTTGAACTTGGCGCCGGGCATGTAACTCCAGTCGGAGGTCAGGGTGATGCAGCTCTCCCAGGGTATGTCAAGCTGCTCGGAGGGGATATACTGCTCGGGCGTCTGGTAGTTTACATTGCGCTCGCTGCCGTAGCGGTCCACGGAGATGAGCCCGGGGTTGCGCTTGCGGGCCTCCACGAGAATGGAGTCGAGGCCGACCTCATCGCCTGACAGCCAACCGCCGTCGATCCACAGTATGTCAAGGCTTCCCAGGTCTGTGGTGACCTCTGCGAGCTGGTCTTTGGTATACTGCACATATTTGTTCCACCAGTCGGGATGCTTGTCGCGATTGTAATTATGCGAGCGGTTGGGGGTGGCGTAGTAGGGGTTCCAGTACCACTTGCAGTGCCAGTCGGGCTTGGAGAAGTAGGCGCCGATCATAAAGCCCTGATTGCGGTAGGCATCGAACACTTCTTTTGAAACATTGCTGCGGGGGTTGGATGCGAAGGGACCTTTGGTGATGGAAAAATCGGTGTACTTGGAGTCGTACATGCAAAAGCCGTCGTGGTGCTTGGTGGTGAAGATCATATATTTCATACCTGCATCCTTCATTATCTCCGCCCACAGGTCGGGATTGAATTTGACGGGGTTGAGCGAGTCCTTCTGGCTCCAGTACCACTGCTTGTCCTTCTCGTAGTCATCGTAGCGCATGCGGCTTATCCAGTCTTCCGAGCAGAGGCCCCAGGACTCCAGGACTCCGGGAGCTGAATAGATTCCCCAGTGCAGGAGCACGCCGAGCTTCTGGTCGCGCCAGTTGTCGAGCTTCTCTATAACCTGCGGATCCGTGGGCCACGAGTATCCTTCTACGGAAGATTGTCTGAGTACGGTGTTTTGGGTGTCCTGCGCTGCCGCCGAAGGGGAGGCGAGAGACAGGACTGCTGCAAATGCCGCCGAAAGGGCGATGCCTGTTATTGGTTTCTTCATTATCGTGATGTTTTGAGTGTTTTTTGTGCTAAAGGCGGCGCGTCTGCTCCGCGTGGCACGCAAAGTAAATAAAAAAGGCCCGGTAATGCAAACGCACAGGCGGCGGCACCGGAACAATGTCCAATGCCGCCGCCTATGCCGGGGAATCGGGTGAGAAGATGGTATCAGTCCAAATCCGAAATTACAGAGTTCTTCA
>CAVLDO010000010.1:0-12731 GCA_963662035.1 Bacteroidaceae bacterium
TTCGGGCACGGCCGTGGATTTTCGCCCGGCTCCCATCAACGCCGCGCCCCTATAAACGCCGGCCCGGATGGCCGCTGCTGCCGAGCAGGCCGCACTCCTGCAGAAAATCCTCCAGGGCCCCCGCCGCATCGCCGCTTTTCATAAAGGTCTCGCCTATTAGAAAGCCGCAGTAGCCCGCCTTGCGCAGCTCAAGCACAGTCTCGGGCCGGCTGATGCCGCTCTCCGACACCAGCACTGTGCCCTTGGGCAGGGCGCCGGACAGGCGCAAGCTGGTCTGCACATCGGTTACAAAGCTGCCGAGATTGCGGTTGTTGACCCCCAGCATATCGATGTTGTCTCCGAAATATTCCAGTTCGCGCTCGCTGTGCACCTCCAGAAGGGTCTCCAGCCCCAGGCTGTGGGCCGTGGTGGCCAGGGCGCGGCACTGCTCTCTCTCCAGCGCGGCGGCAATCAGCAGCACCGCGTCGGCTCCGATGGCGCGCGCCTCGTAGAGCTGATAGTCGTCTATGATAAAGTCCTTGCGCAGCAGCGGCGTGCGCGGCACCCCGGCGCGGACATTGGAGATGAAGCCGGCGCTCCCCCCGAAATATTTGCTGTCGGACAGAATGCTCACTGCCGCCGCGCCTGCGGCCGCGTAGGCGGGCACTACCGCTTCTGGCCGGGCGTCGCGGCAGATCCACCCCTTGGAGGGGCTGCGGCGCTTGAACTCGGCGATTATGCCGATCGGCGAAGATGCAAGGGCCGCCTTCATCGAGATGCACTCTCGCTCTTCGATGGCCTGCTCTGCTCTGCGGGCCATCACCTGCAGGGGCACCGAAGCCTTGGCGGCGGCCACCTCCAGGCGTTTGTCGGCCACAATGCTGTCCAGAATGTCTGCCATACTGCGCTACGAGTTGAGTTCCACGAATTTCTTGAGTGAGGCCAGGGCCCGTCCGCTGTCAATGCTCTCGCGGGCCATTGCCACGCACTCCTCAAGCGGTTTGCCGGGGTCCAGAGTCTCTATGGCAAAGGCGGCGTTGGCAATCACCACCTCCTTGTGGCGCAGGCTTCCGCGATTGTCAAGAATGCTGTCGAATATGGCGGCCGCCTCTTCTTTGGTGTCGCCGCCGCGCAGGTCGCAGGCGTCGGCCACGCTAAGCCCCAGCTCTGCGGGCTTGAAAATGCGCTCGTAGCGTCCGGTTATAATCTTAAAGTCGCCCGTGAGGGAAATCTCGTCGTAGCCGTCGATGCTGGTCTCGATGCAGTAGTCGATGCCCATTTTGCGGTAAACCTCATTGTAGAGGCGCATCTGGGCCAGATTTGCGACTCCCAGCAGCTGGCATTTGGGCTGGGCGGGGTTCACTATGGGCCCCAGCAGGTTAAAGCAGGTGGGCACCTGCAGCGCCTTGCGTATAGGCGCCACAGACTTCATGGCGCGGGCAAACAGCGGGGCGTGCAGATAGGCGATGCCCGCCTCATCGAGCGAACGCTGCAGAACCGCGATATCGCCGGTGAACTTAACGCCGTGCTGCTCTATGACATTGGAGGCGCCGCTTATGCTGGTGGCGGCCCAGTTGCCGTGCTTGACCACTTTGTAGCCCGCTCCGGATACCACAAAGCAGGCGCAGGTAGATATGTTGAAGGTGTTTTTCTGATCGCCGCCGGTCCCCACGATGTCTATGAACTTGTCGGCCTGCAGGGGCACGGGGACACTGGTGGCAAGTATGCCGTCGCGCAGCCCCAGCAGCTCGTCTACTGTGATGCCGCGCATCTGCAGGGCGGCAAGCAGGGCCGCAATCTGCGCCTCGGGGAATTTGCCCTCGGTGATGCCCACAAGAATAGCCTTGGTCTCTTCGCGGGAGAGGGTCATCTGCCCTAAAACGCGGGCAAGAATATCTTTCATATCGATTTCCATAACTGTATCTGTTTAATGTTTTACAAAATTTTCAAGTATGACGCGCCCCTTGGGGGTCAGCACGCTCTCGGGGTGGAACTGGATGCCGTGCACATCAAGAGTGCGGTGCCTTAGCGCCATAATCTGCCCCTCGGCGCTGTATGCGGTGGCCTCCAGGCAGGCGGGCAGCGGCTCGGCCACCACCCAGGAGTGGTAGCGCCCCGCCTCGATTGTCTCTTCAAGGCCGTTGAAGATGTAGTCGCTGCCGGTGATTTTTACCGGAGTGGCAACGCCGTGGAACACCTGCGAGAGATTCTCCAGACGGCCGCCGAACACTTCTGCAATGGCCTGATGTCCCAGGCAGACCCCCAGCATAGGCTTGTGGGGGGCGTAGGCCTCTATGACCTCCGTCAGCAGCCCCGCCTCGGAGGGGATGCCCGGGCCAGGCGAGAGCACTATCTTGTCGTACACCGCCAGATCGTCAAGGCGGAAGCGGTCGTTGCGCAGGGTCTCCACCTGCACTCCGAGGCTCTTGATAATGTGGCTCAGATTAAAGGTGAATGAGTCGTAATTGTCTATAATCGCTATTTTCATGACATCTGTCGCTTTATATTGTTTCTGCCAGTTCTATGGCGCGCCGCAGCGCCCCCAGCTTGTTGCTCACCTCGCGCAGCTCGTAGTCCTCGTTGCTGGAGGCCACTATGCCGCCCCCCGCCTGGAAGGTGAGGGTGTTGTTGCGGCTCACGAAGGTGCGGATGGTGATGGCCTGGTTGAGGTCTCCGCCAAGGCCTATGAAGCCGATGCAGCCGCCGTATGCGCCGCGGCAGTGGGGCTCATACTCGCTGATGAGCTGCATTGCGCGCACCTTGGGGGCGCCCGAGAGGGTGCCTGCCGGGAAGGTGTCTATCAATACGCGGATGGGGTCGGCCCCCTCGTCCAGAGTGCCCGAAACGCGGCTCACCAGGTGAATCACGTGGCTGTAATACTGCATATCCTTGTAGAAGTCCACCTTAACGTCGTGGCAGTTGCGCGACAGATCGTTGCGGGCCAGATCCACCAGCATCACGTGCTCCGCATTCTCTTTGGGGTCGTTTTTAAGGTAGAGGGCGTTTGCGGCGTCCTGCTCGCTGTCTCCGGTGCGCGCTGCGGTGCCGGCGATGGGGTCGATATAGGCCCGGCGCCCCTCTATGCGGCAGTGGGTCTCGGGACTCGAACCGAATATGCGCAAGCCCCCGAAGTCAAAATAAAAGAGGTAGGGGGAGGGATTGATGCTGCGCAGGGCGCGGTAGAGCTTGAAGTCGTCCCCTTCGTAGCGCTGCTCAAAGCATCGGGATAGCACAATCTGGAACACGTCGCCCCGCTTGCAGTGGGCGATTCCCCGGCGGATGTTGGCCTTGTGCTCTTCGTCGCTCAGCGGGGAGGTCACCTCCCCCACCTTGCGGAAGGGGTAGGTGGTGCCGTGGCGCCCCATTATGTCGCGCTCCAGGGATTCGATGTCGCTCTGCTCCCCATCTTCCAGCAGCTCCACAATCTGCATAGTGTTGGAGAAGTGGTCAAACACTATCACATATTTGTAGAGAATGTAGCAGATGTCCGGTGCGTCGTTTTCTCTCTGCGTCCGGTCTTTTATGGCGATGTTTTCGAAATAGCGCACCGCGTTGAACGATGTGTAGCCATACAGGCCGCAATATTCGCTCCCCTGCCCGGTGACCTCAAAGCTGTCCACAAAGTCGCGCAGGGCGTTGTGGCAGCTGTAGCAGAAGTCGATGTCGCGGCCGCTTACCGCATTGCCCGGGAAGGTGAACGTCGCCCGGCCGTGGGCTATGGCTATGTTGCCCAGCGGATGCAGGCCTATGAACGAGCGGCTGTTTTCGCCGCCGTGGTAGTCGCTGCTCTCCATTAGCGCGCTCTGCGGATATGCGTCGCGCAGCAGCATATAGGTTCCCACCGGGGTGGCCATATCCCCCGGCACCTTTTTGCATCTTGTCTTGTATCTGTAAATCTTTTTCATAAAACCCTATGTTCTAAGCTCTAAATGCTAACGGCATTTGCAATCTTCAAAATACTTCAGATATGTCCCCATATCCTTGTCGCCCCGGCCGCTCACGGTGAGCACCACGATATCCTCCGGCCTGAAAGTCATCTTGGGCAGCGCCCCCAGAACGTGCGCGCTCTCCAGCGCCGGAATTATGCCCTCCAGGCGGGTCAGCTCAAAGGCCGCGCGCAGCGCCTCGTCGTCGTTTACCGCCACGACCTGTGCCCTGCCGCTGCAGTAGAGATGGCAGTGGAGCGGGCCGGTTCCCGGGTAGTCCAGCCCCGCCGAGATGGAGTAGGGCTCTATGATCTGCCCGTCGGCGTCCTGCATCAGCTTGATGCGGCCTCCGTGCAGAATGCCGGTGGAGCCTATTTCAAGCGAGGCGGCGGTGCGGCCGCTCTCCAGCCCCATTCCGCCCGCTTCTGCCAGCACAATCTTTACCCCGGGGTCGTCAAGATAGTGGTAGATGGTGCCGGCGGCGTTGGAACCGCCCCCCACGCACGCCATCAGATAGTCGGGATTCTCCCGCCCCGTCTTCTCTTTCAGCTGCCACTTGATCTCCTCGGATATTATGCTCTGCAGCCGCGCCACAAGGTCGGGGTAGGGGTGCGGCCCCACTGTGGAGCCGATGATGTAGAAGGTGTCGGCGGGGTGGCAGCACCAGTCGCGGATCGCCTCCGAGGTGGCGTCTTTGAGGGTCTTGTTCCCCGATTCCACCGGCACTACCGTGGCTCCGAGCATCTTCATCCGCTCTACGTTGGGCCTCTGGCGGGCGACATCGGTGGCTCCCATATACACCACGCAGGGCAGATCCAAAAGGGCGGCCACGGTGGCCGTGGCGACTCCGTGCTGCCCCGCCCCGGTCTCTGCAATCAGCCGCTTCTTGCCCAGCCTCTTGGCCAGCAGCGCCTGCCCTATGGCATTGTTGATCTTGTGGGCGCCGGTGTGGTTGAGATCCTCCCGCTTGAGATAAAGCCGGCAGTGATATTTTTTGCTCATCCTTGAGGCAAGGTACAGGGGCGACGGGCGGCCTGCATAGTCTTTGAGCAGGCCGCGGAACTCCTTCTGGAAGTCTTCGCCGGTGATGACGGGCAGGTAGGCCTCCTCCAGATCCTTGACCGTCTTGTAGAGGATTTCCGGGATGTAAGCTCCGCCGAATTCCCCGTAAAAGCCGTTTTTGTCTACGTTGTAATTCATATCGATAGTGTTGTTTCTAAGCTTTAAAACCCAAGAAGGCCTGCCGTAAGTACGACAGGCCCTCTTGGGTTGATTGACACGGATAATGGCTCTGCTACTTACGACTTGCGATCATAAGTGCGCCACCAGAATCTGTTGTTTGTCATCATCATTGCAGGGGCAAAGATACGATTTCTGCAGATTGTGCAAGAGTTTTTGAAGATTTTTTTGCGGTAGAAATGTGCATCAGAAGGCTCTGCGGGGCGGTAGTTTGCTGATAGGGGGCTTTGGCGCGGCGGCTTAAGAGGCTGAATTACAGCTGATAGATACTCAATTACAGCGGATATATGCCGGCCCCCACAAACCTGATCAGATCCTGCGGATTTATGCGTATCTGCAGGCCGCGCACCCCGGCGCTTATGAAAATATGGTCGTAGAGCAGGGCCGATTCGTAGATGAATGTGGGCAGCGGCTTCTTCATCCCGATGGGGGAGCAGCCCCCACGGATGTAGCCCGTGAGCGGCAGCAGCTCCTTTACGTGGATCATCGCGCACGACTTGTTGCCCGAGATTCTGGCCGCCACCTTCAGGTCCACCTCCATATCGCCCGGCATCACGCACACGAACAGGCCGTTTTTGTCGCCGCGCAGCACCAGCGTCTTGAAGACCTGCTCCAGCGGTTCTCCCAACTGCGAGGCGACGTGCCCCGCGTCCAGATTGTTTTCGTCGACCTCGTAGGGGACGAGGCCGTATTCTATGCCAGCGGCATCCAGCAGCCGCGCCGCGTTGGTCTTTTGCATACAACTCTAAACTCTAACTGGGTGCAAATTTATAATATTTCGTAAATTTGGGGGTTTATAATATGATCGGGCATTAATGGAATATATCAAGACAGATATAGAAGGGCCGGTGATACTGGAACCCCGCGTGTTCGGCGATGGCAGGGGATACTTTATGGAGACCTTCCGCGCCGGCGAATTTGCAGAGCGCGTCGCCCCCGCCACCTTTGTGCAGGACAACGAATCGTTCTCCTTGGAGCGCGGAGTGCTGCGCGGCCTCCATTTTCAGAAGGGGGCGAGCGCCCAGGCCAAGCTGGTGAGGGTGGTGCAGGGCAGGGTGCAGGACGTTGCGGTGGACATCCGCCCCGGATCCCCCACGTTCGGACGGTATGTCTCGGTGGAGCTCTCCGCCGCCAACAGACGCATGTTCTTCATCCCCAGGGGATTCGCCCACGGCTTCGCCACTCTTGAGCCGGGCACGATATTCCAATACAAGTGCGACAACTACTACGACCCGCAGTCGGAGGGGAGCATCCGCTGGAACGACCCCTCCATAGGGATAGAATGGATGCTGGACCCCTGTGAAGTGATACTCAGCGCCAAAGATGCGGCCGCCCCGCCGCTCATCAAGTGATATGCACCGGTTTTTTGCGATACTGATTTCCCTGCCGCTCTACCTGCTGAGCCTGCTGCCGCTCAGGGTGCACTACCTGTTTGCCGACATAATAGCCTTTCTGCTGCGCGATGTGTTGAAATACCGGCGGGATGTGATTATGACCAACCTTGAGGGGGCCTTTGCTGAAATGCCGGAGCGGGAGCGCAGGCAGATTGCGCGCCGCTACTATCAGTACCTCGCCGACCTGATATGCGAGATGGTGTGGTCTATGACCCGCAGCGGGCGCCACATCTGCCGCCGGGGCTTCTACTCCATCGACGCCGCAAGCGAACGGACTATGAACGAGGCCTACAGCAGCGCCTCAAGCGTGGTGGTGCTGCTCTCGCACACCGGCAACTGGGAGCTGGCCAGCGACCTCCCCTTCTATATGCGCCATTGCGCCTTTGGCTGCGAAGATATGACGGTGGCCTATCAAAAGCTCCACGACCCCCTCAGCGAGCAGCTGTTTCTGGTGCTGCGGCGCGTCAGGCTCCACAAAGAGGAGAGCCTTGTGCCCTCGCACAAGATACTGCGCTTTATGCTTGGGCATAAAAACGAGCGGCGCGTCTACTGTTTCATCTCCGACCAGTACCCCTACGGCGGGGCGGAGCATACCTGCAAATTCCTGGGGCTGGACACCGAATGGGTCGGCGGAGCCGAGGCCATCGCCCGCAAACTGCACCTTCCGGTGTTATATGTTTATCTCGACAGGCCGCAAAGAGGCAAATATGTCATCAAAATTTCTCAAATTTGTTCTGATGCTTCGCTGCAGGCCAAAGGTGTCGTCACCGGCACTTATGCATCCCTCCTTGAGCAGGACATAAGAAACCGCAAAGAAAACTGGCTCTGGAGCCATCGCCGCTGGAAAAACCTGTGGTCTTATAATTGTGAACGCAACGCAAAATAATTCAAAAACAGATATGAAACGCACTTTGACACTTATTGCAGCGGCGCTGACCATAGCGTCTGCAATCCCCGCGCAGGCGCAGGCCCTCTCCGGCGGCAAGAGCGCCCCCGCCGGTTCTGTAGTATATTCTCTCCCCGTCACCGCCATCACCTTCAGGGTGGATGCGGTGCGTCAGGACTTTGTCGCCGGCCCCTACGCCCAGTATGCCAAGAAGTATATGGGCAGCGAGGCCCGCACCTCCAACGAGGTGACCTACTATCTTAAGTCGATCCGGCTGACCCCCTATCTCGAGGCCGACCCCACCGTGCGCTATTCGGTGAACCTCAAGGGCTCGGGCGATAGCTTCCTGCAGCTCTGCTCGCAGGGGCTGGTGGTGGCCTCCGACGCCTACACGGGCAAGGAGGAGCTCTGGCGCTTCCCCTCCCTTGCGGGTGCCGACCGCTTTGCGGGCAAGGATGCAGAAGACAATCTTTCCACCACCACCACAACCCTCTATAAAAATGTTAAGACAGCCGCCGGATACGAGCAGGTGGCAGTCTCGCAGAGTCAGGTTGTGGAAAAATCGGCAGAGAAGAAGGCCAGCGAAACGGCCGCCACTATATTCCGCCTGCGCAGTATGCGTATGGCCATTGTGACCGGCGACACCGACGCCACCTACAGCGGCGAGGCGATGCAGGCCGCCATTGCGGAGCTGCTGCGCATGGAGCAGGAGTATATGAGCCTCTTTTACGGCACCACCGTGGAGTCGGTGCAGACAATGAACTTTGACGTAGTGCCCCTGGCCGACCGCAAAGAGCAGAAATATGTCGCCTTCCGCCTCTCCGACACCGACGGCCTGCTGCCCGCGAGCGACTATTCGGGCCGCCCCATAGTGCTGGATCTGGAGCTGGACGACCTTGCGGCCGTTTCTGCCTCTGACAAGAGCGGCGGCATATTCTACCGCGTGCCCCGCACCGCAACGGCGCGGGTGATGGATGGCGAGAGTATGCTTATGCAGACCCGCATCCCCATCTACCAGTTGGGCGAGACATTATCTTTCCCCGTCAAATAACCAAACAGAAATAGTATGAGCATAGCATCACTTAAGCCCGAGAGAGTCTGGAAGCACTTCTACGCTCTCACACAGGTGCCCCGCCCCTCCAAAAAGGAGATAAAGGCGGTGGATTTCGCAGAACAGTTTGGCCGCAGCCTGGGTCTGGAGACCTACCGCGACCCGCTGGGCAACATAATTATCCGCAAACCGGCCACTCCCGGAATGGAAAACCGCAAGGGGGTGATACTGCAGGGGCATCTGGATATGGTGCCGCAGAACAACGCCGACACCCCTCACGACTGGGAGAAGGATCCCGTGGAGGCATACGAATATGAGATCGACGGCAAAAAGTGGGTCAAGGCCCGCGGCACGACCCTCGGCGCCGACGACGGTATGGGCGTGGCCGCCGCAATGGCCGTTCTCGAGGCCAAGGATCTGCGGCACGGCCCCATAGAGGCCCTCTTTACCATAGACGAGGAGACCGGAATGACCGGTGCATTCGGCCTTGAGAGCGGCAAGCTGCAGGGAGAAATACTGCTCAACCTCGATTCAGAAACGGAAGGAATGATTTATGTCGGCTGCGCCGGAGGCCAGGATGCGCACTACAGCTTCCCCTACAGCGTTGAGACGGCTCCCTCCGACAGCAGATTCTTTGAAATCACCGTCAAGGGTTTGCGCGGCGGCCACTCGGGTATGGATATCGCAGAGGGGCGCGGCAACGCCAACAAGGCTATGGCCCGGGTGCTGCTGCCTCTGCTGCGCGACTGCGGCGGCCGTCTGGCGTCGATATCGGGCGGCTCACTGCGCAACGCCATTCCAAGGGAGTGCGTGGCCGTGGTGGCTGTCCCCGCCGATCAGGCAGGTAGGCTGCAGAGCATCGTGAGCGAGACTTTCGCGGCAATAAAAGGCGAAATCGGCAGCATTGACCCCGGCGTGGAAATATGCGCCTGCGAGACTGCCGCCGCCAGTGTTATGAGCGGTGACGTGGCCCTGAGGATGGTGAAGGCGGTGATAGGCTGCCCCAACAATGTGATACGTATGAGCGCCGATGTCCCCGGCCTCACAGAAACCTCCAGCAATTTGGCGATGGTCCGCTCCAACGGCAGCAGCATCGACATCGATTGCCTGCTGCGCAGCTCGGTGGACAGCGCCAAGGACTATCTCGCGGAGAGTATGCGTGCAGTGATGGAGCTATCGGGCGCCAAAGTGCAATACACCGGCGGCTACAGCGGCTGGCAGCCCAATATGAAATCGCCCATATTGGCGGTGATGCAGCGGGTCTACCACGATATGTACGGCAAGGACCCCATTGTGGCGGCCATCCACGCCGGCCTTGAGTGCGGCATCATAGGCGCCACCTACAAGGGGCTGGATATGGTCTCCATAGGCCCGACCCTCTGCTCTCCCCACTCCCCCGACGAGCGCGTGAACGTGGAGTCGGTGGGCAAGTTCTGGGACTTTGTGGTCAAAGTGCTCGAAAATGTTCCTGAAAAACAGTAATCCCCAACAAGAAAAAGAGATATGTTCAAGAATCAACCTAAAGGACTGTTTGCCCTGGCGCTGGCAAATACCGGCGAGCGCTTTGGCTACTACACGATGCTCGCCATTTTTATGCTCTTTCTGCAGGCCAAGTTCGGCTGGCAGGGCTCCCTTGCGAGCACGGTTTATGCCGTATTCCTGGCCCTGGTGTATTTTTTCCCGGTGGTCGGCGGCATCATTGCAGACAAGATAGGCTACGGCAAATGCGTTGTCACCGGCGTGGCGGTGATGTTCCTGGGCTATGTGGCCCTCTCCATACCCACTCCCGCCAATGCGCTTGGCGTGACTCTTATGATAGGCGCCCTGCTGCTGATTGCGGTGGGCACCGGCCTGTTCAAGGGCAATCTGCAGGTGCTGGTGGGCAACCTCTACGATGACCCCAAGTATGCCGCAAAGCGCGACTCCGCCTTCAGTCTCTTCTATATGGCCATCAACATCGGCGCGATGTTCGCTCCCGCGGCCGCCACAGCCATCACCAACCGCTTTATGGCAAAGGCCGGCCTCATCTACAAGGCTGACATCCCCGCTCTGGCGCACCAGTATCTTGGCGGCACCATTTCTGCCGACAACACTGCCGTGCTGCAGAATCTGGCCTCACAGATGCCTGGCGAGGCGGCTTCGATGCCCCTGGGCGACTTCTGCCAGTATTATATCACCCATCTTTCATCGTCGTACAATATGGGATTCGCAGTGGCCTGCGTGTCGCTGATAGTCTCTATGCTGATTTATATGTGCACCCGCAGCTGGTTTGCGCACGCCGACGTCAATGCCAAGCAGCAGAAGAGCGCCGGCGCCGAGAATGCTATGGAACTTACCCCCAAGCAGACCAAGGATCGCATCGTGGCCCTCTGTATGGTGTTTGCGGTGGTGATTTTCTTTTGGATGGCATTCCATCAGAACGGTCAGTCGCTCACCTGGTTTGCCCGCGACTACACGCAGGCCACCGTCACCGGCTGGCCCCGCCTGGGTTTCAACATCTGGATTTTGGCGATGATAGCCGTGTCGGTTTACACGCTGTTCGGCATTTTCCAGTCTGAAAAAGCCGGCGGCAAGATAGCCAACGGTGTGGTTACCGCCATACTTTGGGGCGGCGCGCTGCTGCTCTACAAGGGTATGGACGCCGAGCTCGGCATCCAGCCCCAGCTCTTCCAGCAGTTCAACCCCTTCTTTGTGGTGGCGCTGACCCCCATTTCGATGGCAATCTTCAGCTCTCTGGCGGCAAAGAAAGATGACAGGCACCCCGCTGGGCGCGAACCTTCGGCCCCTTTTAAGATAGGCTTGGGAATGCTTGTGGCCGCCGCCGGCTATCTGATTATGATACTCGCCTCCAAGGGGCAGCCCTCTCCCGCCGAGCTGCAGGGCACCGTATCCCCCGATCCCGTGCTGCCGCAGTGGCTTATGGGCACTTATCTGGTGCTGACATTCGCAGAGCTTCTGCTGAGCCCGATGGGCATCTCCTTCGTGACCAAGGTGGCTCCGCCCAAAGTCAAGGGGCTTATGATGGGTCTGTGGTTTGCCGCCACCGCAGTGGGCAACTACCTCAGCTCCATTCCGGGCCTGTTGTGGAACAAAGTGCCTCTGTGGGCCAACTGGGGCATCCTGATGGGACTCTGCCTGATTGCCGCAGCCATTATGTTCGCAATGCTCAAGAAGATCAACGCCGCCACGGCGGAGTGCTAATCTATGGATGTTGCAATAGTGATACTCAACTGGAACGGCCGCTCCCTCCTGGAGCGGTTCGTGCCGGTTCTGCTGCACAATACCCCCTCTCAAAACACTTTTGTGGTGGTGGCCGACAACGGCTCCACCGACGATTCCATACCCTGGCTGCAGGCCAACTGCCCGGAGGTGGAAATAATAGAACTGGATCAGAACTACGGCTTTGCTGCGGGCTACAACCGGGCCCTGCAGCAGATAGAGGCCGACTATTATGTGCTGCTCAACTCAGATGTGGAGGTGGCGCCAGGGTGGCTTGAGCCGCTGGTCGCCTTTATGGAAGACAACCCAGAAGCGGGGGTGTGCCAGCCCAAGATTCTGAGCTGTAAGCGGCGCGATTATTTTGAATATGCCGGGGCGGCGGGCGGTTTTCTGGACCGCTACGGCTACCCCTTCTGCCGCGGCCGCATCCTCTCCAATGTGGAGCGCGACTGCGGCCAGTACAACGAGCCGGTGCAGTGCTTCTGGGCCACCGGCGCCTGTATGATGGTGCGCAGCTCGCTATATCACCATCTCGGCGGGCTGGACGAGGTGTTCCGCGCCCATATGGAGGAGATTGACTTCTGCTGGCGGGCCAAACTATCGGGCCATCAGGTGTGGGCGGTGCCCGAATCTGCCATCTATCACGTGGGAGCGGGCAGCCTGGATGCAGCCAGCCCCCGCAAGCTGTATCTCAATTACCGCAACAGCCTGCTGATGCTGCACAAGAACCTCCCTCTCAAGCAGAGGCGGCGTGTGCTGCTGGTGCGCGGCATTATGGATTGCTGCAGCTCGCTTGTGTACCTTTTCGCGGGCAAATGGAGCTATTTTAAGGCCGTGTGGCAGGCAAAGCGCGACTTCAGGCGCCTGCGCAAGGATGTGGAGATATCTTCTTTCGAAGATGAGAGCAACGACATCGGGCTCTACTACGGCAGCATAGTGCTGCGCTATCTGCGCTCTATGGGGCGCTTGACCTTCAGCCGCCTCCGATTCTGATAAGGGGCGGCCGCCGAACCGCCGGCTTCCAATAAAAAAGTGTA
>CAVLDO010000010.1:12775-57569 GCA_963662035.1 Bacteroidaceae bacterium
GGCTCTAAGACCTTACGCTATGCGCTTCTGAAAAAGTCTCAAGAGCTCGCCCGCCCAGAGTATCAGAGAAGTGGCGGCGGCGATTATGGCCCAGTCGGCAAACTTGATGCCGCCCTGCGCCACGTTGAACATCTCCTGCAGGCCGGGGGTCTCGGTTATGAGCACCTGCCCGAAGAATATCACCAGCAGAATCATTATGAACCCTTTGGCGTTTTTCCAGTCCATATGTCTGAAAGCCGAGCCGCCGGTCATAAACGCCTTGGCGTTGAAGAGGTTCCAGAACTGCAGCATCACGAATATGGTGAAAAACAGCCCCAGCTCGTAGGGCGACAGGCCGTCGTAGGCCCCCCAAACGGTGCTGCCGCAGAAGATGTCGGCAAGGGAGGTGACGTCGGCGTGCTGGAAAAAGAGCAGGATGCCCAGCAGAATGGCGGTGAAGAGGGCTCCGACGCCCAGTATCAGACCGCCCATCCCATTGAGGATATTCTCCGTGATGGGGCGGGGCTGCTCTTTCATCACGCTCTTGTCGGGGGGCAGGGAGGCCAGCGCCAGCGCCGCCATAGTGTCCATAATCAGATTGACCCACAGCATCTGTGTCACCGTAAGGGGCGATTCGGTGCCCAGGAAGGCGCCTATGGCCACAATAAGGCAGGCCACGACATTCACCGTCATCTGGAACAGTATGAAGCGCTTGATGTTCTTGTAGAGCGATCGGCCCCACATCACGGCGTTGGCTATTGTGGCGAACGAGTTGTCCATAATGGTCATATCGCTCGCCTCTTTGGCCACTGCGGTGCCGTCGCCCATAGAGAGGCCCACGTTGGCGGCATTGAGGGCGGGGGCGTCGTTGGTGCCGTCGCCGGTCACCGCCACCACATAACCCAGGCTCTTGAGGGCCCGCACTGCGCGGTCTTTGTCGCCCGGGCGGGCGCGGGAGATTATCTTGATTTCTGGCAGACGCTCGCGCAGCTGCTCGTCGCTCATAGAGGCGATGTCGCTGCCCAGGCAGAGGTTGCGCTCTGTGTCGGTCTCTTCCCATAGCGAGAGCTGGCGGCCGATCTCTTTGGCGGTGCCGGGGGCGTCGCCGGTGATTATCTTTACCTGTATGCCGGCGTTGCGGCAATCCTCAATAGCGGCGGGGACATCGGCGCGGACGGGGTCCTCTATGGCCACCACGCCCATCAGGTTCAGGTCTCTTACTTTGAGCTTGCCCTCTTCTATTACACCGCCTATGCCCTCCAGCTCTTTGTAGGCGAATGCAAGGGTGCGGCAGGCGCGTCCCTGATACTCGGCCAGCTTGCGGTTGTAGGCGTCAATCTCTCCCTGCTGCAGGGCGCACATCTTCATCAGAATGTCGGGAGCCCCCTTCACATAAAGGACATAGCCGCCCGTTATCTTGCTGGTGACTATCGTGGCCATATATTTAAGCTCGGTGGTGAACTGGATGCGGTCTACAACCTCGGCGTCGGTGCGCAGCGCCATATAATCCTCTCCGTTGGAGTGCAGCCACAGCAGCAGCGCACCCTCGGTGGGGTTGCCCACGGTGGCGGGCTTGTTTGCGTCGGAATAGTCCAGGTGGGCCGTGGTGTTAACAGCGATGCACTCCTTGAGCAGGTGCGATAGGCGGCTGTCGTCTATCTTTTGGTCTTTGAGAAAAGGGAAGTGCGAATCCACGACCCTCATCTGATTCTGGGTCAGCGTTCCGGTCTTGTCGGAGCATATCACCGACACGGCTCCCATAGTCTCGCAGGCGTGCATTGTGCGGGGCAGAGTGTTCTGCTTCATAAGGCGCTTCATGCTGAAGGCCAGGCTCAGGGTCACCGCCATAGGCAGCCCCTCGGGCACCGCCACCACCACCAGCGTCACAGCAATCATAAACGAGCTTAGCAGATAGCTCACAAAATTCATAACCGCCGCAGTGTCGGCAAAGGCGAAGCCGTAGCGGATTCCGAATATCGCAATGCGTCCCACCAGAATGGCGGCAGCTATCAGGTAGCTGACCTTGGTGATGAGCCTTGCCAGACTGTCAAGCTTCTCGCTAAGCGGGGTGGAGTCGCCCTCCTTGACCTGCGCCGCGACAAATACTTTGCCGCAGGCAGTGGCGTCGCCCACCGCAAAAATCCTGGCCACGCACTCGCCCTCTGTCACCGTGCACCCCTTGAGCACGTGGTTCGAGGGGTAGGTGGCATCGGGGTCAAACTGCTCCGGGTCGGTGAACTTGGAGCACTGCAGCTCGCCGGTGAGCGAAGACTCGTTTATCACCAGGTTCATGCTCTCTTGAATCTCGCCGTCGGCGGGGACCTCTTCTCCCGATGCCAGCAGCACGATGTCCCCCACAACTATATCTTTGCGGGGCACCTGACACACGTTGCCGCCGCGTATCACGCGCACCGGGGTGTCATCGTTCACTTCGTTGAGGCTTTGGAAGGTTTTCTCGTTTTGCGATTCCAGAATGTGGGCCACCCCTGTAGCCAGCAGCAACGCCGCCGCTATGCCGATGGGTTCGAGGTAGGGCTGCCACCCTGCGGCGCCGCCATATACCCCCTCGTAAAAGGAGATGCCGCCCGAGAGCAGCAGCGCCGCCAGCAGCACGGTAAAGAGCGGATCCATCTTGAATTTGTGCGCCTCGCCGTCCCACTCGCCTCCCAGATAGGCCACGAGATAGGTAACCGCAAACAGCACAAACACCATAGAGGGGGCGATCCAGAGCCCGCTGTGGCTATAGAGGCCTGTGGCGGGAAGGATGACGGCCGATAGAGCGCTGAGTGCAAATACCGCCAGATAGAGCTTCAGCAGCCAGAAGTTAAGGCAGTGCCTGACCTTCTGCCAGGCGGTCTCCTTTACGGGCGGAGTAAGCACGTTGGCTCCGAATTTTGCGCGGCTCTCCTCTACCTCTGCGGCAGAAAGTCCGCTGTAACGAAGTTTCTGATCCATTTTTAAAGTTTTAAAGGAGGAGCCCGGAATGCGGACCCCTCCCTGCAATTTCGTTTGAATGTGTGTCGCTGACGTCGCTTTGCATCGCGCCGTTACTCGTCGGCGCCGTCACCATCGATGTCTTCGCTCAGGCTGATGGTGATGTTGCGCAGATGATAGCCGTTGTCTTCCACAGTTACCAGCAGAGGATTCTCCGCCTTCTCGTAGTTGTCGAGAGAAATCACAATGCTCTTGCCGTTGTAGGTGCAGGAGACTGTGTAGTCGCCGGGAGCTACGTCCCTTAGGATGTAGTTGCCTTCCCTTTCGGTGGTGCATTCATAGGTTGCGGCCTCGCCGGTGTAGGTCACCACGACCCCGTTGATCGTGCGGCCATCGTAGCTTACCGTGCCGATCACCTCTGCCGGACGATCCCCCTTGTTGCAGGCGGATGCCAGCACAAGCGCTGCAGCCATAGTCAATAGTGTCGCTAACTTTTTCATTGGTGTGTTATTCTTTAGAAAAGAAACGGGTAACATAATATGCCACCCATTTCTTCAATAATCTGTCTTGAAAGCCTATTCGACTGCGTTTGCGCCATAGAGAATCTTGAGCGCGTTGCAGCGGCGAAGCTCTTGCTTGATGTCGGTGATGATACCCATTCGGGTAGTCTTGTCAGCCTTGATAGACACTGTCATAAACGGACGATCCTGCTCGCTGAGGTTTTCGCGCTCAGCAGCCACAAAGTCGCGGATCTCATCTACGGAACGGAAGGAGTCGTTGAGCTGGATGCGGCTGTCGGTACCATATTTTCCCTGATACTTGGGCAGCGGAGTTCCCACATAAATGTATGAAGAAAGATCCTTGCGCTCCAGTTTGGCAATCTCGCTTGCGGCGGGAAGCGAAACCATCACCAGGTGCTCCGTCTGGCGCATGCTCGTGGTAATCATGAAGAACATCAGAATCATGAACACGATGTCAGGGAGCGATGCGGTGCTGATTGCAGGAATGCCGCCTTTGCTGCTTTTTTTGAATTTTGCCATTTTGATAACCTCCTATTTCTGTAGTCTGGTATCCTTGGGCTCGGCTTCGGAAATCTGCTGCGGGATACATTTACGCACGATTTTCTGTTTGTCGTCGTCGAGCTGCGCATACTTCTTGCCGTAGTTTGCCACGGAGAATTCGTCGCGGATTTCGTTTATGGCCTTGACAAGCTCATTCTGTACGGCGATATACTGTCCGTAAGTTGTGCCTCGGTCGTTCTGCAGAGAAATCACACCCTTCGAAACGGGATAGGGGCCGAAACCCTCGATGTCCTTGACCACCTTCTCGGGAAGGTTGGGGTCGTTCATAGGGTTGGTGAGAAACTCTACGATTTTGTCTTTCAGTTGGCTGACATCTATAGGCTGGTCGCCTGCGAACACGCGGTCGTTCACGTTGATTTTCACAATCACGATGTTGCGGCGGTTGACCTTCTCGTTCTGCAGCTTGATATTCTCGTCGGGCATAGGGGGCAGGCGGCGGGGAAGGCCTTTCTCCTGGTCCATTGTCGTTACCATCAGGAAGAATATCAGCGCAATGAAAGAAATGTCGGCCATTGAGCTTCCATTTATTTCAGGAGTCTTTTTTGATGCCATATCCTAATGTTTATTAACGATTCTTAATTGCATTGCGAATGCCTGCGCCTATGAGGGCCACACAGGTGACCACTACAAGGATATATGTCAGATACAGGCCTGCATCTGTTGCCTTGGATACCATCGGGGTGTATTCCACATTGGTGTGAACCTCTCCGCCGGGAGCCAGCACCCAGCAGATCACCAGAAGCACGGCCGTGCCCGCAATCAGCGCCAGAAATGTAAGCATGCTCTTTTTGGACTTGCTTACATCAATGAGCAGGAAGGCAATAACCAGCACCAGCGATACTGCCACCAGAACGTATGACCAGATGAGGAATGTATCCAGGATAGGGTCACTCGCATTCTGGTGCGGCATCACGAAGAAGAGAACCAGCAATATTGCAGAGATTCCCAGAAGGACCCATTTTAAATATTTAGCCAGTTTCATTTTATTGTTCTTTCAATTGTTAATATAAATACCTTTTAAACAGACTTATTTCTGATATTTTACCAGAAGGTCCACGAAGCTGATGGAAGCGTCTTCCATCTGAGCGACGATAGTGTCGATCTTTGAAGCGAGGTAGTTATAGAACAACTGAAGGATGATGGCTACGATAAGACCGCCGACTGTGGTGATGAGGGCGACTTTCATACCGCCGGCAACCAGGTTCGGGGAGATATCACCTGCAACCTCGATTGCGTCGAATGCCTGAACCAGACCGATCACAGTACCGAGGAATCCGAGCATAGGTGCGATACCGATGAAGAGGGCGATCCATGAGAGGCCTTTCTCAAGCTGCGCCATCTGCACGGAGCCGTAGGAAGTGACAGCCTTCTCCACATTCTCGACACCCTGATCCATACGGATGAGACCCTGATAGAAAATGCTTGCAACAGGGCCGCGGGTGTTGCGGCAGATGTCCTTGGCCTTCTCTACATTACCTTTGCTCAATGCCTCCTCGATGCTCTCAAGAAGCTTCTTGGTGTTGGTCTGGGAAAGGCTCAGAGTGATGATTCTCTCGATTGCGATAGCCAGGCCGAGGATAAGGCAGATGAGCACTGTGGCCATAAAGCCTGCACCACCTTCGATGAACTTTGTCTTGAGCTGCTGGTGGAGGGGCTCATCGTTTCCGGAAGCTGCAAAAGGGTTTTCGGGAGCTGCAACCGGAGTCGCAGCAACCTCGTCGGCAGCAGCTTCAACAGCCTCTGTGGCAGAGGCATCATCCTGTGCGAAAGTTGATTGGTTAGCAGTGAAGGTCAGAAGGCCGGCTACTGCCAAAAACATGAAAACTTTTTTCATAGGTTTTTAGTTGATTATAAAAAATATTTAGTTTTTGCTTGTCTGCAATAATTGGTGCAAGTTAAGACAAATTTTTTAAAATCCTAAATAAATTCTCGGAATTGTGCTCTGTAGCGGCCTCCAGAGCGGAAAACGGTATGTCTTTGATTTCGCAGATTTTATCGGCGACATACTTCACATAGGCGCTCTCGTTGCGGCGGCCGCGAAAAGGGGCGGGGGCCAGATATGGGCAGTCGGTCTCCAGCAGGATGTCCTCCAGCGGGATGCGCTCCAGAGCCGTGGCCACGTGCGCATTCTTGAAGGTCACCACACCTCCGATGCCTACCATAAACTCCCCGGCGCGGCGTATCCGGCAGTAGGTCTCGAAGCTGCCTGTGAAGGCGTGGAACACTCCCCGCAGAGTGCCGCCCACCTTGCGTATGCACTCGAGAGTCTCTTCCAGGGCTTCACGGCAGTGGATTATCACCGGCAGGTCCATCTCAGCGGCAATGCTCAGCTGCCGGCAGAAGACCTCCTTCTGCTGCTGTTCAAACTCCCGGCTCCAGTAGAGATCCATCCCGATTTCCCCGATGGCGGCCCAGCGGCGATCTCCGAGGTGGTCTTCTACGAACTGCAGCTCTTCGCGCCAGTTTTCCCCGACTTCGGTGGGGTGGAGCCCTGCAGCGGGGTATGCAAAAGCGGGCAGGGCATCGGCGGCGCGGCACATTGCATAGAATGAGGTGGAATCGATGCCGGGCATCACAATTTTTCGCACCCCGGCCTCTTTTGCGCGGGAAACCACATCGTCAAAGTCCTCCTTGAAGGCTTCGTCGTAGATATGGGAGTGGGTGTCTATCATTTGCGGCGCAAATTTAATCAATTTGCGCCAAACCTCTCGCCCGAAATGCGGTAGATTCTGCCATCCATCTCAAGCTCCAGCAGAGGCAGGGCGATTTCGCTCACCGGGCGCTTGAGGGCGGCGGCGATGGTGTCGGCGTCGGCGGTGCTGCTCTGCAGAAAACGGAGGATGTCGCCGGCGATTCCCCCCTCACGGCGCCCGCGCGGGCTCGCGAAAGACAGCGGCAAGGTTCCCGACTCCCAGCCCATAGCCTTTATAATGGAGTCGGGGCCGGTGGCTATGCCGGCGATGTTGCGCTCTATGAGGTCGTTGCAGCCCCTGAAGGTGTTGTCGTCGATGCGGCCGGGCACTGCAAACACGCTCCGGTTGTAGTCCATTCCAAGCTGCGCCGTGGTCAGCCCGCCCCCTTTCTTCTTGGACTCCACCACCAGAGTGCAGTCGCACAGGCCGGCGATTATGCGGTTGCGCCGCACGAAATTCACCGGGTAGGAGGGGGTGAATGGGGTGAACTCGGTCACCAGAGCCCCCTGCTGCAGAATCCGCTGCGAGAGATTGTGGTTTGAGGGAGGATAGATGGTTTCAAAGCCGGTCCCCATCACCGCCACGGTGTCCAGGCCGTATTTGAGGGCGGCGGTGTGGGCAAACGTGTCAATGCCCAGCGCCAGTCCGCTCACCACCACCGGGGCGGGGGAGCAACGTGAGAGCCCCTCCACGATAGAGTTGCAGTAGCGCCGCCCGTTTTCGCTTGCGGCGCGGGTGCCCACTATGGCTATGAGCCGCTCCCGGTTCAGATCAAAACCGCCGCTTGTGTAGAGAACGATGGGGGCGTCGGGACACTCCCGCAGCCGGCGGGGATAGCTGCTGTCTTCTATCGTCACAATCTCCAGGCCGTGCTCAGATGCCCAGTCTATATCCCGCGCGGCGTCGGCGGCTGTCTTTTGGGAAAACAGCTTTTCGGAAATCACACACGCCTGGCCGTGGCGCTCGCGCATCATCTGCTGCAGCTGCTCCGGCGGCCGGGAAAATATGGCGTCGATGCCCCCGGCAGTCTCGATCAGCTGCCGCGCCTCCGATATCCGGTGGGTGAAACAGCCTGCCAGGGCTGCGGCCCGTATAAGAAAATCCCGTCTCATCTGTCGCGTTTTTCTGCGCAAGATAAAAAGACGGGATTCTCTGCGGCGCCAAATGCCGGGATTTCTGCCGTAAAATTTCTGATTTCAAAATCAGATGATCAGCATGGCGTCGCCGTAGGTGCCGAACCGGTAACCCTCCTTGAGGGCGACCTCGTAGGCGTGCATCACATTGTTGTATCCGCCGAATGCGGCCACGTTCATAAGCATTGTGGATTTTGGCAGATGAAAGTTGGATATCAGCGCGGTGGGGATGGAGACTTTGTAGGGGGGGAAGATGAACTTGTTGGTCCAGCCGTCGTACTCCTCTATCTCGTTGGTGGTGGTGACGAATGTCTCAAGTCCGCGCAGCACGGTGATGCCCACCGCAACCACTCTATGGTTGGTGCGCTTGGCCTGGTTGACCCTCCGGGCAGTTTCGGCGGTGATTATCAGCGGCTCGCTGTCCATCTTGTGCTTGGAGAGGTCTTCCACATCCACTGTGTGGAAGTGTGCGTTGCCCATATGCAGGGTGATGAAGGCCGAATCGACTCCCTTGATTTCCAGCCTCTTGAACAGGATTTTGCTGAAGTGCAGACCGGCGGCTGGGGATGCCACGGCCCCCTCGTGACGGGCGTAGATGGTCTGGAAGCGCTCCTTGTCTATCTCCTCGGCCCTGGGACGCAGCCATTTGGGGATGGGCAGCGAGCCTATGGAATAGAGGGCGCTCTTGAATTCCTCGTAGGGGCCATCGTAGAGGAAGCGGAGGGTGCGGCCGCGGGAGGTGGTGTTGTCTATCACCTCCGCCACCAGGGAGTTGTCGTCGCCGAAGTAGAGCTTGTTGCCGATTCTGATTTTGCGCGCGGGGTCCACCAGCACGTCCCAGAGGTGCTGCTCGCGGTTGAGCTCGCGCAGCAGAAACACTTCTATCTCCGCTCCGGTCTTCTCCTTGTTGCCATAGAGACGGGCGGGGAAGACCTTGGTGTCGTTGAACACGCAGAGGTCGCCCTCGTCAACATAGTTTATGAAATCCTTGAAGATTTTATGCTCAATTTCTCCGGTGTCCTTGTGGAGGACCATCATCCGGCACTCATCTCTCTCTTGCGAAGGGTATTTTGCGATCTGGTCTAAAGTTAGCGGGAATTCGAATTCTTTTTGTTTCATCTCGTCACTTTTGAGTGTGAACCTGCAAAATTATCTGAAGAAAGTAAAAAATCCAAAGAAATGGCGTTATTTATTTTAAAATCGCCTGATAATGTGCGCCTAAGGGCAGTCAGATGCGCCCCGCTGCATAGACTCAGCCCCAAATCGCGGGCAAAGGAGCGGATGTAGGTCCCCTTGCTGCAGCGTATGGTCACGTCGGCCTGCGGTCTGCCCGAATCTCCGATTTTAAAATCGTCAAGGCTGATGCGCTCTATCGTGATGAGCGAAGATGTCAGCTGCACGCTCTCTCCGGCGCGCGCCAGTTCGTAGGCCCGCTTGCCTGCAACCATCTTGGCAGAGAAAATAGGCGGAACCTGCTCCTGCTCCCCGATGAAGCCCTCCAGAGCGCGCTCCACCGCCTCGCGGGTAATGTGCCCGTGCGGGTAGAGAGCGTCGATTTCCTTTTCCAGGTCGTAACTCGCCGTGGTGGCCCCGAATTCGATGGTGGCTTCATATTCTTTGACGCCGGCCTGCAGACTCTCGGCTATTTTGGTGGCACGTCCGGCGCAGATAACCAGCAGCCCGGTGGCCAGGGGGTCCAGGGTGCCGGCGTGCCCCACCTTTATGTGGCGGTTGTGGAAGTGCTTCTGCAGCGCAAACTTGATTTTGCGCACCGCGTCGGCGCTGGTCCAGCGGTAAGGCTTGTCCACCGGCAGCACCAGCCCGTCGGGGTAGGCGTCGATGCTGCAAGCGAGCGGTCCGCTCCAGTTGCGGTCGATGACTGTGGCCTTTATCATCTATCTGCAGGGGATTTTGTCTATGCGCCTCTGGTGGCGTCCTCCCTCGAACCGGGCGCAGAGGTAGGCCTCCAGAATCCTGTCGGCCATCTTGCGGCTGATGAAGCGGGCGGGCATCGTGATTATGTTGGCGTTGTTGTGCTGCTTGGCCAGCGCGGCTATCTCGGGCTTCCAGCAGAGGGCGGCACGCACCCCCTGATGCTTGTTGAGAGTCATCGTGATGCCGTTGCCGCTGCCGCACATCGCCACACCGAAATCCACCTCTGCAGCCTCGACGGCCGCAGCAAGCGGGTGGGCCGTGTCGGGATAGTCCATACTTTCTGTGGAGCCGGTGCCGAAGTCGCGCACCTGAAAGCCCTTGGAGGCAAGCACCTTTTTGATATGCTCTTTAAGTTCGAAGCCTGCGTGGTCGCTGGCTATACCTACGGTTTCCATATTTTATTATTGTTCTGATTGTTTTTCGATATTCTGCATAATCTGCTCTTGACGCTGCTTGCGGAGCATCTTGTCCCGCCTGTCGAATGCGGTTTCGCTCTCTTTGTTCTGCAGGTCTTCGGAGTTGTCCACGATGAGCGCGGGCTTGCCGGCGTAGCGGTCTCTCTTGGGTATGGAAATCAGATCGCCGGTGTTGATGGGCAGCCCGTGGCGCACATACGAGGTGTCTTCGCTGCTGATGTCCACCACGATGATCTTGTCGCGGTTTATCTGCTCCACATCCACCTGCGGCAGGTCGGTCATATCATAACCGGTGGCCACGATGGTCACGTGAATCTCTTCGCCCACGGCATCGTCGCGCACCACTCCGCACTTGAAGCTGTTGGCACCGCCGGTGGCGCTTGTCACATAGTCCATAATCTGCTGCTTTTCCTCTGCGCGCATCTTGCTGGCGGTGATGTTCACCAGCGCCTTGTTGGCCTTGGTGATGTTGCAGTTGCTCATAAGCGGCGAGCTCAGGGCCGACTCCACCGCGTCGCGTGCGCGGTCGCCGCCCACGCCGCTGCCGATGCCCATAAAGGCCATTCCGCTGTCCTTCATTATTTTCTTGACGTCGGCAAAGTCCACATTGATCAGGCCGCGGCAGGAGATGATGTCGGTGATGCTCTTAACCGCAGTGGCCAGCACCTCGTTGGCCTTGTCCAGCGCGTCGAAGAATTCAAGGTCGGGATAGACCTCGTAGAGGCGCTGGTTGTCTATGATCAGGAGCGAATCCACGTGCCGGCTGAGCTCGCGGATACCCTCCGTGGCGCGGTACATAGCCTCGGAACCCTCGTCGCGGAAGGGGATGGTGACAACGCCCACGGTGAGCAGCCCCTTGCTCTTGGCCGCCTCCGCAATCACGGGCGCAGCGCCGGTGCCGGTGCCGCCCCCCATGCCGCAGGTGATGAACACCATCTCGTTGGTGCCGGTGAGTATGTTGTTGATGTCGTCGATCGATTCTGTGGCGGCCTTCTTGCCCACCAGATAGTCGGTGCCGGCCCCCAGGCCCTTGGTGATCACGCCGCCCAGCTGCAGCTTCTGCGGCACGGGGCTGGAGCTCAGGTGCTGGAAATCGGTGTTGCACACCACATAGTCGATGTGGTCCATCCCCTGCTCGTACATATAGTTCACGGCGTTAGTGCCGCCGCCGCCTACACCTATCACCTTTATTATGTTGCTCTTCTCGTTCCAGTCTTCGGGAATGATCGAGTCGTATTGCAGTTTGCTCATTTCAGTTGTTCTTTTATGAATTAATTGTTGCCGCCCACGCTGAACAGGTCTTCGATAAAACCCTTCCACTTGCTGGGCTTTTGGGGCTGCTGCTCCTCCTCCTGCTGCTGAACCTCATCTTCTTCCTCCTCCTCTTCGGCAAGTTCCTCTTCCAGCTTGCGCTTGCGCTCGGCCTCTTTGCGGGCCTCCTTCTCCTGCTTGAGCTGCTGTTTGAGCCGGTTCTTCTCCTCCTTGTCCAGCCGGGCCTTCTCGCGGCGGGTCAGCTGCGTGATGTCCTGACCCTCGAATATAGAGCGGTCTTGCTTGGGCATCGAGCTCTCGAGCCGGTGGATATTGCCCTCGCCAAGTTCGCTCTCGTGGTTGAAGCCGTCTATCAGCGCCCCCACAATCGATGCGGCGCCGGTGTCAAAGCTGCTCACGGCCGACGAGTCGGCAATGTTGCCCTGCGCATTGGACAGACGCACGTGCATCCCCGTGATGGCGCGGGCCAGGTCGCGGATATGCTCCAGATAGGCCGTGCCGCCGGTTATGACCAGTCCGGTGGGGATCTTGTTTATCAGCCCCGACTGCTCTATCAGATAGTAGGCCGCCTCCAGAATCTCGCTGGCGCGGGCCTCCACAATCTGCTGCAGGAGATCCAGCGAGACATCTTTGGTCTCTCCCTGGCCGCCGCCCTGAATCACGAGCTTTTTGTTTTCGTTGAGCCCCTCGTCTATGCAGCTGCCGTATTTCATCTTCACGATTTCTGCAATGTCGGTGGTCAGGCAGGTGTGGTAGCGAATGTCGCCGGTGATGGTGTTGCCGGCAAAGGGGATGACCCCGACATAGCGCACCGTGCGGTTCTTGACCACCACGACATCGGTGGTGCCGGCGCCGATGTCCAGCAGTGCGACGCCGTTTTCAATCTCGTTCTCGTTGAGGGCAGACAGGGCGCTGCCTATCGGAGAGAGCACCGAGCGCATCACGTTCATCCCGCACTTCTCCACGACGTCACGCTTGTTGCGGTCGGAATAAACCTTGCCCAGAATCAGCAGGAACTTGATTTCTACATAGCGGCCGTTCATCCCCTCCACATTGTCGGGCAGGTTGCCGATGCTGTCGTCTATGTTGTATGTCTGGGGTATCGCGTCCAGCACCATCTCGCCCGAGGGGACGTCGGCGCCGAGTGCGGCATTGCGCCAGGAACTGATTTCGTCTGCGCTTATGTAGGAGTTGCCGCTGCGCTGCACTCGGAGCGTGTATTCGCTGCTGCGCAGATCCTTGCTGCCGCTGCACAGTACCACATCTGTGATGTCCTGCCCGAATTCCGATTCGATCTCCCGCTTGCAGCGTGAGAGGGCCTCGATGATGCGCTGCGAATTGAGGACATCGCCGCGGGACATCCCTTTGGTGATTGGCACAACCTTGTGGTGGATCACCTTCACGATGCTGCCGGAGCGCTCTGCCAGAGCCATCGCAACCTTGGATGTGCAAAGTTCTACTGCTACTAAAAAGTCGTTCATATTTATCTGCAAATTATCTGATTCTTGAATTTGAGGTTAACTGTTGAGTAGGTCTTTCCATTGGCTGCGGCCTGCGGACGGATGGTGCGGTAGTAGCCCGCCATCTTCTTGAGTTTGGACTGTGCATCGTCTGCACTGCCCAGAATAAACTTCTCGCTGCAGCTTTTGGTGTAGAGCACTATGTCAGAGTTGGGCTCTATCCAGATCTGCTCCACCTCCCGGCTCCAGTAGGCGTTGGTGCGGATGGCATTGCAGAGGCCGATGAGAGCGCGCAGGCTCTCCAGCCCGCCGTCGGGGTAGCCGCTGCCGCCCTCCGGCACGCTGAAGGGGAGGCTGCCCGCCACCGTCGGCAGGTTAAGCGTCACCCTGCCCAGCAGAGGAAGTATGAAGCCGCTGCTGTCGCAGTAGAAGCCCCCCCTTGGGGTCTGGAACCGCACCGTCGGGTTGCGCTGCGTCACCTCCAGGGTGAGGGTCGCCGGCGCCTCTATATAGACCTGCGAGGCGCATATAGCGCTTGAGGTGCAGAGCAGATTCTCCAGAGAGTGGATGTTGAGGTCGTCTATCCGGCTGCCGAGCGCATAGTCCCGCACCATCGCGGCCACCTGCTCTTCGCTTATGAAGTTCTGCGGCTGGGGATTTGTGATCATCACCTTTATGTCGCGGCAGCAAAGGTCGCCCGTCTGCTGCGCGCCGTAGCGGTTGACGCAGTAGAAGTAGCCGCTGAACACGGCGCAGGCGGCCAGCAGGCCCGCTATGGTCATAATCTTTCTAAACACTCTTGAGCCACTCCTCTATTACCGGTACAAAACGGTCTATGTCGCCTGCGCCAAAGGTCGCCAGGCACTCTATGTCGCGGCTCTCCAGGGTCTCCATCAGCTTCTCCTTTGGCACGATTACCTTGTCCTGCAGGGTCACCTTGCTCAGGATCATCTCGGAGCTCACCCCCTCTATGGGGAGTTCCCGGGCCGGGTATATGGGCAGCATTATCAGGCTGTCCAGCTTGCTCAGCGCCGCCGCGAACTCATCTGCGAAGTCGCGGGTGCGGGTGTAGAGGTGGGGCTGGAATATTCCCAGCAGCTTGCGCCCCGCAAATATCTCCCGCATCGAGCTGATGGCGGCGGCAATCTCCCTGGGGTGGTGCGCATAGTCGTCTATGTAGGCCACCTTTGGAGTGTTGACGTGTATGTCAAAGCGGCGCTCGACCCCGCTGAAGGTGGCCAGCGCGCTCTTGATGTCAATAGGGTCCGCCCCGTAGAGCAGCGCCACGGCCGATGCGGCCACCGCGTTCTCTACATTGACCCACCCGGGCACGCCCACCGTGCAGCCGGTGAGTCTGCCCCCGGGATGGTTCAGGGTGAATGAGAAATATCCCCCCTGCAGCGGCTTGATGTCGGAAGCGTAGAAGTCGCAGGGATCATCGTAGCTGTAGTGCAGGATTTTTGCCTTGACGCCGTCGGCGGGCAGCGGCGCCCCCAGCTTGGATACTACATAGCCGTCGGGGGCGACCTGTGAGGCAAACTGCCGGAAGGCCTCCTTCACCGCATCGTGAGTGCCGTATATGTCAAGATGGTCGGGGTCCACCGCAGTGACCACCGCAATCTTGGGGCGCAGCTGCAGAAACGATCGGTCGAACTCGTCGGCCTCGGCCACGAGCACATCGCCCCGGCTCATGAGAAGGTTGCTGTGATAGTTTTTGGAAATGCCTCCCAAAAATGCCGTGCAGCCCTCCTTTTCGGCCGAGGTTAAGATGTGGGCGAGCAGGGTGGAGGTGGTGGTTTTGCCGTGGGTGCCGCTCACCGCCAGGCAGTCCTTGTCTGCCGCTATCTGCCCCAGCGCGCGGGAGCGCTTGCACATGCTGTAGCCCTTCTGTCTCACATAAACCAGCTCCCCGAGATCGGCGGGGATGGCGGGGGTGTAGATCACGAAAGTCTTGGCCACATTGATGGGCACCAGGTCGGGGCGGTCGTCGTAGTGGACCTCTATCCCCTCCTTTATCAGCTGCTCTGTGAGACGGCTCGGGGTGTGGTCGTATCCCGAGACGTTCTTCCCGATATATTTGAAATAACGGGCCAGGGCACTCATTCCGATGCCCCCTATACCTATAAAATAATAATTGTCGTACATCTCTATCTTTTTGCGGACTCTTTGCACAGATCCAATACTTCGCGGGCGATGTCGTCGGCCGCATTTTTTCTGCCGAGGCGCAGGGCGGCCTGCTCCATAGCCTTTATCCTGATGCCGTCATCGAGCAGCTCCTCCGCCGTGGAAAGCAGCTTTTCGCGCGCATCGCCATCGCTTATCATCATCGCCGCCCCCTTCTCTACCAGCGCCATCGCATTGTGCCGCTGGTGGTCTTCGGCCACATTGGGAGAGGGTACAAATATAGTAGCCTTGCCGGCAACGCACAACTCCGAAATTGTGCCGGCGCCGGCGCGCGAGATTATCACGTCAGCCACAGCATAGGCCAGATCCATCCTCTCGATGAATGTCAGGTTGCGGACATTCTTTGCGGGGTGCTCTTTGAGAAAGGCTTCGGTTTCGCCCTGATAATACTTGCCGCTCTGCCAGAGTATCTGACAGCTGGCAGAAGCGCTGCGCTCTATGATCCAGCGCTGCATGCTCTCGTTGAGAGTGCGCGCCCCCAGGCTTCCGCCCACCACCAGTATGGTCTTTTTGGAGGGGTCGAGGTTGTAGAATGCATACCCTTCTGCCTTCTGAGCCTCTGTGGGGGGATTTATGTCGCTGCGGATGGGGTTGCCGGTGAAGACTATCTTCTCTTTTGGGAAGAACTTCTCCATAGAGTCGTATGCCACGCAAATCTTCTGCACCCGGCCTGAAAGCTTTCTGTTGGTGAGGCCTGCAAAGGAGTTCTGCTCCTGAATCAGGCAGGGGATGCCCATCGACGATGCTGCCCAAAGCAGCGGCGCGCTGGCATATCCGCCCACGCCCACCGCGACGTCGGGCTTGAAATCGCGTATTATCCTGCGGGCCTTGCCTATGCTGCGCAGCACCTTGAAGGGGAGCGCGAGATTCTTGAGCGACAGCTTGCGCTGCAGCCCCGCCGTGGGCAGGCCTATGATTTTGTAGCCAGCCTTGGGCACCCGCTCCATCTCCATCTTGCCCAGAGCCCCCACAAACAGTATTTCGCATTCGGTGCCGCTCCGTTTGAGGGCGTCTGCGATTGAAATCGCGGGAAATATGTGGCCGCCGGTCCCGCCGCCGCTTATTATTATCCGTTTCATCTTTTAGAAAGGTTCGTCGTTATCGTTCATTGCGCGCTCTATCAGTGCGGCGCGGGCGCGGTCGTTTCGCTCGTCAATCTCCGCCTGATGGGCAGTGATACGGCCCCGGCCGCGCCGCCCTGCGGGCTTTGGGGCATCGCAGCCGCCGCTCATCAGCACAATCTCGCCGTCGTCGGCTTGCTGCTGGCTGCCGGCCGCGCCGCTTGCCCCTGTTGCCGCCTTGCCGCCGGATTCTCCGCTAGGCGCCGCGCCGCCTCTCGGGCTCTCAGATGCGCCATTGTCCAAGGAGTCCTGCTCCGGCGCCGAGTCTGATAAGGCCGCCCCATTTGAAGCGGCTGCAGAAGCTTCGGCCGCGCGCTTTTCTTCTTGCAGCTTGTTCACCGTGCGGCTCACCGAGAGTATCATTCCGCACGCCGCGCTCAGCATCAGATAGGCCGTGCCGCCGTGGCTTATCAGCGGCAGGGTGTGTCCGGTGATGGGTATCAGCCGCACGTTCACCAGAATGTGCAGCATCGCCTGCGTCACTATCAGAAATCCGAGCCCCAGCACCAGCGACTGAGAATAGGCGTCGGGGCACTTGAAGGCTATGCTGATGCACCGGTAGAGGAATATTATGTACAGAATAATTATCAGTACGCCCGACAGCATCCCCCCCTCTTCCACAATCGCCGCGAATATGAAGTCGGAGAATGCCATAGAGAGGTAGTGCCGGCAGGTGCCGTTGCCTATTCCCTTGCCCAGGAATCCCCCCTCCTTGATGGCTATTTTTGCGCTTTCGCTCTGGCGGCGGTCCTGGTCCATCTTGTCCAGCTCCTCTTGGGTGAGCTTGGTAAAGTCAAGGGTGGAGTCGCCCTCAGACTTGACAAAGCTCTTGAAGCGGCTCTCCACCGTGCTTACACGGGAGAAGATTTTGGCCTCTGCCGCCCCCGGGCTTATGGCCAGCGCGGCGTGGTACACACCGAACAGCAGGGCTATGGCCGCCGCCGCACCGCCTGCCGTAATCGCCAGGTGGGAGAGGCGCACATCCATAAACCAGAACATCATCATACTCACCAGCGCCAGCAGCAGGGCCGACGAGAAGCTGTTCATCATAACGCACAGGCACACCAGCACCACCCACACCAGCAGCGCGAGACAGTAGCCCTTGAAGGTGCGGATCTGCTTGGAGTAGCGCTCCATAGACCAGCTTAAAAACATTATCAGGCCCACCTTTACAAATTCGAACACCTGTATGGTGTGCCCCATAATCTTGAGGCCGCGGACTGCGCCGTTGCGCTTGTCCTGAAAGGCGGGGACAAACAGCATCAGCAGCATCACCACCGTGATGCCGAACACGTAGGGCGAAAACTTGCGGTAGGTGGTATAATTGATGGCGTAGCAGATAAAGAGGGCCGCCAGCCCCAGCGCGACGCTGCCCAGCTGGTTTACATAGATGGAGGTCCGGTCCATTATGTCGGGGTTGTTCCTGGAGAGGAAAGAACCCGCAGAATAGACCGCGATGACAGATATCATCGCGAACATGGCCACTATGAACCATATCACCCGGTCTCCCCTTAGTCTGAGCTTGAAGCGTCCCATACCTGCTACAGATTGCGCACTGCCTCCTTGAATTTGCGTCCGCGGTCTTCGTAGCTCTTGAACAGGTCAAAGCTTGCGCAGCAGGGAGAGAGCAGCACTGTGTCCCCCTCCTTTGCCAGCAGGCTCGCCTGCTTTACTGCATCGTCGGCAGAGAGGGTGTCCACGATTGTGGCCACCTTGTCGATGAAACAGTCGTGGATTTTTTTGTTGTCTACGCCCATGCACACAATGGCGCGCACCTTCTGCCGCACGAGGTCAAACAGCGGCGAGTAGTCGTTGCCCTTGTCTTTACCGCCTAGAATCAGCACCACCGGGGTGGTCATACACTCCAGGGCATACCAGGTGGAGTTTACGTTGGTGGCCTTGGAGTCGTTTACATACAGCACCCCTTTCACGCTGAGCACCTTTTCCATACGGTGCTCCACCGGAGCAAACGAGCAGAGCGCCTTGCGGATGTTCTCGTCGGTTATGTGCATCAGTTTGCCGGTGAGGGCGGCCGCCATAGAGTTGTACACATTGTGCTTGCCCTTGAGCGAGAGGTCGCTCAGGGCCATCTCGTAGGGCTCTCCGCCGTAGTTGATGTGCAGGCGGCCGTCCAGCGCGTAGGCACCTTTTTCCACCACGCTCTGCTGGCTGATGGCCAGCATCTGCGCCTTGACCACAATCTGGTTGAGGTTTTTTATGGTGATTTCGTCGTCGGAGCAGAATATGAAGCAGTCGTCTGCCGCCATATTATTGGTGATGCGGAACTTGGCGTTGACATAGTTCTGCAGGTTGTAACCGTAGCGGTCCAGGTGGTCCGGGGTTATGTTCAGCAGAATGGCGATGTCGGCCTTGAAGTCGTACATGTTGTCCAGCTGGAAGCTGCTGAGCTCCAGCACAAATATGTCAAAATTCCCGGTCGCCACCCCAAAGGCGTAGCTGCGGCCGATGTTGCCCCCAAGACCCACGTTGAGCCCGGCGTTTTTGAGCATATAATATATAAGTGAGGTGGTGGTGGTTTTGCCGTTGCTGCCGGTGATGCAGATTTTTTTGGCCTTGTCGTAGCGTCCGGCAAATTCTATCTCGGAGATTATGGGGATGCCCAGCGCGATGGCCTGCGCCACCATCGGGGCGGTGTCGGGAATGCCGGGGCTTTTGATGATTTCCGTGGCGTTCAGTATAAGAGAACTGGTGTGACCTCCCTCCTCAAAGGGGATGCCGTATTCCTCCAGAGTCTTTTTGTGTTCCGACTTGAGGGTGGACATATCCGAGAGGAATGTGTCAAATCCCTTTTTCTTTGCAAGCACCGCAGCTCCCACGCCGCTCTCGCCGCCTCCCAATACTACTATTCTGTCCATTTTATCTTATCTTGAGTGTTACAATCGTGAGCACCGCCAGAATTATGGACACAATCCAGAAGCGGCTCACGATGCGCGCCTCGGGCTGGATTTCCTTGGGGTGCTGAATCAGCGCCTTGGGATCCTCTTTCTGGAAGTGGTGGTGGAGGGGGGACATACGCAGCACCCGCACCCCTTCTCCATATTTCTTTTTGGTGTATTTGAAGTAGGCTCTCTGGATGATAACCGAGAGGCTCTCGGCCAGATAAACTCCGCACAGTATGGGGAGCAGCAGCTCCTTGCGGATGAGCACCGCGCACACCCCTATCACGCCGCCCAGCATCAGGCTGCCGGTGTCGCCCATAAACACTTTGGCCGGGAAGGTGTTATACCACAGAAAGCCCAGCAGGGCCCCGACCAGCGCGCTCATATACACCGCAATCTCGCCGCTGGAGGGTATGTACATTATGTTGAGGTAGTTGGCATAGCCCACGTGGCCCGAGAGGTAGGCCAGCACCCCCAGCGTTATCCCCACTATGGCCGCCACTCCCGCCGATAGGCCGTCCATTCCGTCGGTAAGGTTGGCGCCGTTGCTGCAGGCGGTTATGATAAAGATTATCACCAGTATATACACTATCCAGGTCCACCACTGCCCTGCTTTGCCCTCGAACGGCGAGAGCCAGGAGTAGTCGAACTCGTTGTCCTTCACAAAGGGGATGGTGGTTTTTGCGCTGTTTTCCATAACGATCTCGGTGGCGGGCTCGCTGTTGCCGTAGCCGTCCACGCCCCCCTTGTTGCCCACGCGGAAGCCCAGCTGGTCGCTGAAGCACATCGTGAGTCCCACTGCCAGTCCCAGCACCACCTGCGCCAGAATCTTCTTCTTGCCGGAGATGCCGTCCTTGTTGTGCCGGGCTATCTTGGCGTGGTCGTCGAGATAGCCTATGAAGCCCATCCACAGCGTCGCCCCTATCAGCAGAATGTTGTTCATATTGGTCAGGTCGCCGAAGAGCAGTATCGGAACCAGAATGGAGAGGGCTATGATCATACCTCCCATAGTGGGAGTCCCCTTCTTGCTCAGCTGCCCCTCAAGGCCGAGGTCGCGGATTTCCTCTCCGATCTGCTTGGCCTGCAGCTTTTTTATGATGACCTTGCCCGACCACAGGGCGGTGACAATGGCCACCAGGGCGCAGCAGACCACCCTGAATGAGATGTAGTTCATCAGTCTCAGGCCGGCAAACTCAATGCCTCTCGACTGCAGATATTCGCAAAGATGATATATCATAACGGGCTATTTCTGGATTGATGAGAATGCTTCGCGGATTACCTCCTTGTCGTCGAAGTGATGTTTTACTGTGCCGATTATCTGGTAATCTTCGTGCCCCTTGCCGGCCACCAGTATCACGGCCCCTTTGGGGGCGAAGATCAGCGCGCTGCGGATGGCCTCGGCCCTGTCGGTTATGAACACCGATTTGGCGCGGTCGGCCGCCGACATTCCGGCGCGGATGTCGGCTATTATGTCTTCGGGCTGTTCGGTGCGGGGGTTGTCGGAGGTAACCACCACGCGGTCGGCATATTTCGCGGCAATCTGCCCCATCTCGGGGCGCTTGGTTTTGTCGCGGTCGCCGCCGCAGCCAAACACGCATATCAGATATTCGCCGCGGGCGGCATCCCGCAGCGTCTTGAGCACATTTTCCAGGGCGTCGGGGGTGTGGGCGTAATCCACCACGGCGGTGAGATTGTCGCCCCCTTTGATATATTCCAGGCGCCCCTCCACGGCCTTCATCGCGCTCAGCAGGGTCAGAACCTCATCTTTGCCCGCCCCCAGCAGCATAGCGGCGGCATACACCGCCAGCAGATTGTAGGCGTTGTGGGCCCCGATGAACCGGGTCCAGACCTGGGTGCCGTCTATCGTAAGCTGCATTCCGTCCATCGTCTCCTCCATCAGACGGCACTTGAAGTCGGCCATCCTGGTGCAGGAGTAGCGGTAGATGTGCGCCTTGCAGTTCTGCACCATCACCTCGCCGTTGGCGTCGTCTATGTTGACCAGCGCGAATGCGTCGGCGGGCAGCGAATCGAAAAAGGCCTTTTTGCAGTCGCGGTAGGCGGCGAAGGTCTTGTGATAGTCTAGGTGGTCGTGGGTCAGATTGGAGAAGATGCCACCCCTGAACTTGAGGCCCGCCACGCGGTCCTGGTCCACGGCGTGGCTGCTGACCTCCATAAAGCAGTATTCGCAGCCCGAGGCGACCATCTCGGCAAGCAGGGCGTTGAGTTCCAGCGGGTCGGGGGTGGTGTGCTCGGTGTGGATTTTCTTGCTCCCCACATAGTTGGCGATGGTGGAAATCAGCCCGCAGGCATAACCCATCGAGGTAAAGAGGCGGTAGAGCAGGGTGGCGGTGGTGGTTTTGCCGTTGGTGCCGGTCACTCCCACCAGGTTGAGCTTTGTGCTGGGGTCGCCGTAGAAGCGCGACGCCAGGGTGGCGAGCGCCCTGCGGCTCGATGCAGCCTTGATGTAGGTGATGCCGCTGCGCTTCTCGAACGAGCCTTCGTTCTGATAAACGACCGCCACGGCGCCGTTGTCTATCGCCTTGGATATGAACTTGTGGCCGTCGGCCGCATTTCCGGCAACTGCCACAAACAGGCTGCCGGGAGTGCATTTGCGCGAGTCGGTCTCTATGGAGCGGATCCCGAGGGATTCGAAATTCAAATTTTCTGCTGTCATAATATTTCTGACAATAAAAGCGTTACACTGTCTTTTTCCATATCCGCCCTCTCGCCTGCCGCGGGGCTTTGGCCGGTGACCTTGCCCTTGCCCGAAGAGCTCACCCTGTAGCCGTGCGATTCAAGGGTGTAGACGGCCTCCCTGAGCCCCATTCCAATCACGTCGGGCACTCCGGATATGGTGTCGTTCTTGGCGGCGTTGTGGCTACCGGCTATCTCGGGCATTGCTCCCGACGAAATTTCCGGAGTGTTCCACTCGGGCGACGAAGCGTATATGTTGTCTATGATTTCGCAAGCCACGGGGCCGCCCCAGGTGCCGCCGTAGAAGTTGCGGGCTGCCAGGCGGGAATAGACCACCACGATGATGGAATACTTGGGGTTCTCGTAGGGGAAGAAGCCCACAAACGAGCCCTGATGCTTTTTGCGCCCAGAAGAGTCCATATATCCCCCCTGCGGGAGGGCGATGCGGGCGGTGCCGGTCTTGCCGGCCACATTCACCTTGCAATCCTTGAATGCGCGGCGGGCGGTGCCGTTTTCTCCGATCACGACCCCGCGCAGCGCCTCTTTTGCCTTGGCGGCCGTCTCCTTGGAGCAGACCCTCCCCACGGTCTCGATGGGGTAGGTGTACACCACATTGCCGCCCCGCTGCCGGTTCACGAACAGGTGGGGCTTGACCATCACGCCGTCGTTGGCCACGGCGTTGTAGAAACTCAAAATGTGCAGCGGAGTCAGCTGCACGGCGTATCCCATACCTATCTGGGGCAGGTCGGCCCAGCTCCAGTGCTTGTCTTTGGGGCTGGCGATGCGGGCTTTGCCCATTCCGGGGATGTCGAAATCGTAGTTGTAGCTGATGCGCCGCTCGTTATTGAGCTTGTCCACAAACTCCTGTGGGTTCTTGTCGTATTTCTCGGCCGCAATGCGGCGAAACACGTTGTTAGAAGAGATCTCAAGCCCCTTGCGCACGGTGATATCGCTGTAGTTGCGCAGGTAAGTGTCCTCAAACGGCTTTTTCACGCGGTAATAGTGCCACATAACGTCGGCCGGCTGCCTGGTGTCAAGAGTCACCTTGCCGTCTTCCAGCGCGGTGACCAGGGTCGCCAGCTTGAACACGCTGCCGGGTTCGCCCAGGCGGCCGATGGCATAATTGTACTGCTCGGTGAAGCGGCCTTTCTCGTCCTTTTCCATATTGACCATTGCGCGGATTTCTCCGGTGGCGACCTCCATAACTATCACGGTGCCAGCTTCGAGGTCATCTTCTCCCTCAATCTTGCGCAGCAAAGCCTTCTGGGCGATATCCTGCATATCTATGTCAATGGAAATCTGCACGTCGTCGCCGTTTACGGCAGAAATCTCCTCCTTGCGGGCGTCCGGAATCCAGTTGTTCTTGTCTATCAGGCGCATCGGGCGCAACCCGCTCTTGCCGCGCAGAATCGAGTCCAGGGCTCCCTCGACCCCGATTTTGGGGCGGTCTTCGCTGCTGCGCAGATAGCCCAGCGTGCGGTAGGCCAGATTGCCGTAGGGGTATTCGCGGTGGTCTATCTCCTCCACTATGAGGCCGCCGCGGCGCGCCCCCTCCCTTAGCAGGGGGTACTCTCTTATCTCGCGCATCTGCGAGTGGCTCACGTGCTGGCGCAGCAGCCTGGTGTACTGCTTGCCGTTTCTGCGCTTTTCGCGCAGAATGGTCTCGTACTGGTCGGCGCTCTTTTCTTTGTAGCCTGTGGCGAGCGCTTCGCAAAGCGGGCGGATGTTTGCCTCAAACACGGAGTCGGCAGCCACCGTGCAGTCCATCGCGATGAAGTATTCGGGGGTGGAGAATGCCAGATTCCGCCCGTCGGCGGCCAGTATGCTGCCGCGCATCGGCATCGTGACATCGTCGCGGGTGTCCTTTTTGGCGATTCCCTCGCGGGTTACCTCCTTGTCGAAGTATTGCAGATACACGATTCTTGCGACGGCCGTGGCGGCTATCACAAGAAATATCGCATAAAATGCGGCCACTTTGAGGACATTCTGTTTCATTCGCTATTCTATCACAAGCCTTCTGGGCGGATCAGCGGGGGCGTGCAGGGCGCTGTTGCCGCTCTTGGAGAGCATCGCCTCTATCTTGGTGCGCTGATCCAGTCCGGTGAGGGTCAAGTTCTTCTCGTTATATTCAATCTTAAGCTCTTTGAGTATTCTTTCGTTATCGCCTATCTCGGCCATACGGGCCTCCGACCACAGCCCCCACATAAGCCACAGACTTACGAGTATAAAACAGAAAAAGATGAACAGAAGCTGTCTGTCCACGCCTTTCTTTGTAATATATTCGCCGCCCAAAAGGCCGGTGAACCAATCTCTTAAACGCGCCTTGATGCTCATGGCAGTGCTCTGTATTCCACCTCCGTGCGTTTGGCCGTGCGCAGCTTTGCGCTGCGGGCGCGGGTGTTGCGGGCTATCTCGTCTTCCCCGGGAAGCACCGGCTTTGAGGTCACTTTCTTGAGCAGCCCTGCACCGACGCCGTCGCGGATAGCGTTCTTTACAATTCTGTCTTCCAGCGAATGATAGGTTATCACCGCCAGAATGCCACCATCGTTAAGCGACTTTATGGCCATCGGCATAAAGCGCTCCAGCGCGCCCATCTCGTCGTTGACCTCGATGCGCAGCGCCTGGTAAATCTTTGCCAGAAACTTGTGCGGCGCCACCTGGGGGGTGACCCTCTGCAGAGCGGCATTCAGCTGCTGCGTGGTGCGGATGGGACTTTGGGTGCGGGCCTCGCACACCAGCGCGGCCGCCTTGCGGCTGCAGTCCACCTCTCCGTATTCTCTGAAGATGCGCTCCAGGTGCTCCCGGCTGTATCCGTTCACTATTTCCCGGGCGCTGAGGGCAGCTTCTGAGTTCATTCTCATATCCAGGTCGGAGGGGAATCGGAAAGAGAATCCGCGCTCTTCGGTGTCAAACTGGTGAGAAGAGACCCCGAGGTCGGCCAGCACTCCGTCCACCCCGCCGAATCCGTGGTAGCGGACCCAGTTATGGATAAATCTGAAATTTGAATGCACCGGAATCAGGCGCCCATCGTCGGGGGCGTTGGACAGAGCCTCCGCGTCCTGGTCAAAGGCTATCAGCCTCCCCCCGGGCGAGAGGGCTTCAAGAATCGCCCTGCTGTGGCCGCCTCCGCCGAACGTCGCATCCACATAGATGCCGCTTGGTTTAATCTGCAGGGCGGATACACTCTCTTTCAGAAGAACAGGTGTATGATATTCAGACATATCCGAAACCTCCTTTTAACCCAGCGTCTTTTCTGCGAGTGCTACATAATCTTCTTCGGATAAGGCCGTGCCGTCAAGATTTTCCCTGGCCCAGATTTCTATCTTGAAGTCCCTGCCGCAGAAGACGGCCTCGCGGGTGATGCCGACCGACTCCAGCAGAGCCTTGGGGATGGAGATCCTGCCGATTTTCTCGTCCGGGACCACAAACGAACGGTTGCTGGTGTATGCACGCCAGAAGCGCTCGTCGTCCCTGTTGAAAAGATTGAGTCTTGACCGCACTGCCTCGGACTCTTTTTCCCACGACTCGTAGGTGTACATCTCGAGGCAGTTTGCGAACAAGGTTTTTTTAACGACGAATCCTTTGCGGAGGTTCTCCCCGCAAATGGCCTTGAAGGCGGAGGGGAAAACGAGCCTCCCCTTGTCGTCAACCTTAGCCGTGTATTCGCCGATAAAATTGATCATATAATGTAGAGTGATGTGTGTAGCAAAGGTAAAACACTTTTCGTGAATAATTACATTTTTTTACAAAAATTTCCAGAAAATTACATTTACTACTAAATTTGCCTTAAGCAACGAGTTGTGATATGAAATCAAGAGCAATTATACCGGTGGTAGCGGCGCTGTTGGCGCTGGCCGCCTGCACCTCTGGCAAAGGGGCGCGGCAGAGCTCGGAAAGGCCTGCCGGCAGGGCTGCGGCGCAGTCTGCATCGGAGATGGACAGCTGTGCCCACATATACGAGCACGGCATCCCCGTGGATATGTATTCAGAGGAGATAGGGGAGATAGGGGAGGGCGACTACTTCTCCGTGATAATGGAGCGTCTCGGGGTCTCCCGGACAGTTGCCAACAACCTGATAGAGGCCGGCAAGGGGATTTTTGACGTGAAGAGCATGCGCGTGGGCAACCAGTACCACGCCTACTACGAGCCCGACACCACCGGCGACAACCATCTGGCATATTTCGTTTACGACCGCGACCGCCGCAGCGTGGTGGTCTTCTCCCTGGAGGATCAGCCGAGGGTGTATGTGAATGAGAAAGATGTGCAGACGACTCTCCACTACGACGAGGTCGTAATCGGCAATTCCTTGTGGTACGACACTCAGAAGGCGGGCTGCACGCCGCTGCTGGCCATCAAGCTCTCCGACATATACGCCTGGTCCATAGACTTCTTTGGCCTGCAGAAAGGGGATTCGTACAAGGTGGTCTATGAACTGGAGCAGTGCGATGGGAATGTGGTTTCTGTGGGCAACATCTACTATGCCTCCTTCAACCACGCCGGCAAGGAGTATCAGGCATATTATTTCGATGCCGGCGCCAAAGGGGGCAACAAATACTGGAACGAGAAGGGCGAAGGCTCCCGCAAGGCATTCCTTAAGGCGCCGCTCAAATACTCACGCGTGAGCTCGGGCTTTACCTATGCCCGCCGCCACCCCATCACCCGCCGCGTGCAGCCCCATACCGGGGTGGACTATGCGGCCCCCAAGGGGACTCCGGTGGTGAGCGTGGCCGACGGCGTGGTGCAGTCGGCCAAGTATGAAGGGGCGGGCGGCAACACCGTGCGCATCCGCCACGCACAGAACTACCGCACCGCCTACCTGCATCTGTCAAAGTATGCCAATGGCATTAAGGCGGGAGCGCACGTGAGCCAGGGGCAGGTGATAGGCTATGTCGGTTCCACCGGGCGTTCCACAGGGCCGCATCTTGACTTCCGCATCTGGTACAACAATGTGCCGCAGAATCCGCTCAAGATGATTACTCCCCCCGCCGAACCTCTTTCCAAAGAGAAGATGCCCGCCTTTGAAGAGGCTATGCAGCGCGCCTTTGAGATGCGCGACAGTCTCCAAGCGGTCAAATACTACCGCGAAAACATTCTCGACCGGCTCTGAAACAAAAAAGGCGCGGCCGAGAGCCAGGGCTTTTCTACGCTGCGCTCTGCGCCGGGAGAGCACAAACAGGCGGCTCCGAAATTCGGGGCCGCCTGTTTTACAATCTCCCGGGAGGAGCTATTCCTGCTCGCCGAGGAGTTTCATAATCTCTATCACGCACTTGGCGATGCGGGTGCCGGGGCCGAAGATGGCTGCCGCGCCCGCCTTGTAGAGGAAGTCGTAATCCTGAGGCGGAATCACGCCGCCCACAATCACTATGATATCCTCGCGGCCATACTTCTTTAGCTCCTGAACAACCTGGGGCACAAGAGTCTTGTGGCCGGCGGCGAGGCTGGAGACGCCTATGACGTGCACGTCGTTTTCCACCGCCTCCTTCACCGCCTCTTCAGGGGTCTGGAACAGAGGCCCCATATCCACATCAAAGCCGCAGTCGGCATAGCCGGTGGCCACCACCTTGGCGCCGCGGTCGTGACCGTCCTGGCCAAGTTTGGCCACCATAATGCGGGGCTGGCGACCCTCTTTCTTCGCAAAGGATGCGACCATTTCCTTGGCCTTGGCAAACTCGGCGTCCTGTTTGATTTCTGAAGAATATACACCTGTATTCATACGGATAACTGCTTTATAGCGTCCTACAACCTTTTCGCAGGCATCGCTGATTTCGCCCAGGGTGGCGCGCACCTTGGCCGCCTCCACCGCCAGCTCCAGCAGGTTGCCTTCGCCGGTTTCGACAGACTTGGTGATTGCGTTAAGAGCGGCCTCTACGGCGGCGTTGTCGCGTTTTGCGCGCAGCTCCTTGAGCCGTGCCACCTGACTCTCGCGGACCTTGGTGTTGTCCACGTCCAGAATCTCGATAGGGTCTTCGTGGTCAAGCACATACTCGTTGATGCCGATGATTTTCTCCAAACCGGAGTCGATGCGGGCCTGACGGCGTGCTGCGGCCTCCTCGATGCGGAGCTTGGGGATGCCGGTCTCGATGGCCTTGGCCATACCGCCCAGCTCCTCCACCTCCTGAATGTGCTTCCAGGCGGAGTGCGCTATCTCGTTGGTGAGCGACTCCACATAGTAAGAACCTGCCCAGGGATCCACGCTCTTGCAGATGGAGGTCTCCTCCTGAATGTAGATCTGGGTGTTGCGGGCGATGCGGGCGCTGAAGTCGGTGGGGAGGGCGATGGCCTCGTCCAGAGCGTTGGTGTGCAGACTCTGGGTGTGACCCAGAGCGGCGCCCATGGCCTCGATGCAGGTGCGCGCCACATTGTTGAAGGGATCCTGTGCGGTGAGCGACCAGCCGGATGTCTGGCTGTGGGTGCGCAACGCAAGGCTCTTGGGGTTCTTGGGGTCAAACTGCTTGACTATCTTGGCCCAGAGCATACGAGCCGCACGCATCTTGGCAATCTCCATAAAGTGGTTCATGCCGATGGCCCAGAAGAAGGAGAGGCGCGGAGCGAATGCGTCCACCTCGATGCCCGCCTTGATGCCTGTGCGCAGATATTCCAGACCGTCGGCCAGCGTGTAGGCGATTTCGATGTCGTTGGTGGCGCCCGCCTCCTGCATATGGTAGCCCGAGATGGAGATGGAGTTGAACTTGGGCATAAACTTGGAGGTGTAGGCGAAGATGTCGCCGATTATGCGCATCGAGAATGCCGGGGGGTAGATGTAGGTGTTGCGCACCATAAACTCCTTGAGAATGTCGTTCTGGATGGTGCCCGCCATCTCTTCCAGCTTGACGCCCTGCTCCAGGCCGGCCACGATGTAGAAGGCCATAATCGGCAGCACGGCGCCGTTCATAGTCATAGAGACGGACATCTTGCCCAGAGGAATCTGGTCAAAGAGGACCTTCATATCCTCCACCGAGCAGATGGAGACGCCGGCCTTGCCCACATCGCCCACAACGCGCGGGTGGTCGGCATCGTAGCCGCGGTGGGTGGCCAAATCAAAGGCCACAGAGAGGCCCTTCTGGCCCGAAGCCAGGTTGCGGCGGTAGAATGCGTTGGACTCCTCGGCAGTGGAGAAACCCGCATACTGGCGGATGGTCCACGGCCTCATCACATACATTGTGGAGTAGGGGCCGCGCAGATAGGGAGCGATGCCTGCGGCATAGTTCAGGTGCTCAAGGTTTTCCAGGTCAGAGGCCGTGTAGAGCGGTTTGACATCTATCTTTTCTGAGGTGTGCCAGACTTCTGCCCGGCTTTCGGGGCAGCCGCACGAAGGGGCGCCCGCACCCTTGTAATCTATATCTTTGAAATTAGGTCTCATTGCGATAAAAGTTTAGAGTGTTTCGATGCCCATCTTTGCCTGATATTCCTTGAGGGTGTCAAGGACATTGCACCTGACGTTGATGTAATTGGTGATTCCTTTGGCTTCGAGCTCGCCTCGGCACTCGGGGTCGCCGGCAACCACCACGACGGCCTTATCGCCTATGGCCGCGGCGATCTGCGGTACAGCCTCGGCATATTCGTCGTCGGCCGAGCAGGCCACCACGATTTCTGCACCCGACTCAAGGGCGGCCTTGACCCCCTCTTCTATAGTGGAGAAGCGGTTGTTGTCCACCACCTTGAAGCCGGCCACGGCAAAGAAGTTGCAGCTGAACTGCGCGCGTGCGCGGCACATCGCCAGATTGCCGAAGGTGAGCATAAACGCCGTGGGACGCTTGCCGCTGCGGTCGGTGGCCAGGCGCAGCGCCTCGAATGCCTGTGCGCCGCGGTAAACCTCCAGCGGCTCGGCCTCCCTGTCGCACTTGCAGGTGCTCTTGAGCGCGCCGCGGGTCACCATTTCGGGAGTTATCTCGTCCGGGGCTGTCTCCAGGAAGTTGGGGTACTGGTTGGTACCCAGAATTGTCTCGCGCCTGCGGGCGATGTTCAGATCCCTCTTGGCAGAGATCTCCTTGATGGCCTTCTGCACGCTGCCGGCCTTGAATGCGGCAACATATCCTCCCTCGGCCTCGACCCCCTTGAAGATGTCCCAGGCGGACTTGCCGATGCTTTCGGTGAGGTTCTCTATATAATAACTGCCGCCGGCAGGGTCTATCACCTTGTCGAAGTGAGCCTCCTCTTTGAGGATGGACTGCACGTTGCGGGCGATGCGGTTGGAGAATTCGCCCGCCTTGCGGTAGGGATGGTCAAAGGGGAGCACCAGCAGAGAGTGCACGCCGGCAATGGCGGCGCTCATAGCCTCGGTGGTGTCGCGCAGCATATTTACATAAGAGTCGTATACCGTCTGGTTCCAGCTGCTGGTTGCCGCGTGCGACTGAATCTTCTGCGCATCGGGGTTCTGCACGCCGTATGCCTTTGCTATGTTGGCCCAGAGCACGCGTGCGGCCCTGAACTTGGCGATTTCGAAGAAATAGTTGCCGCCAACGGCAAAGGTGAACCGGATGCGCTCTGCCACCTTCTCCGCCTCCAGGCCGAGGCCGGTGAGCGCGCTCATATATTCGTTTGCGACGGCCATGGCGTATCCCAGCTCCTGGCTGATGCTTGCGCCGGCATTGTTGAAGTCGTACGCCTCCACGTTTATCACGCGTATGAAGGGGTATTCTGCGACCGCCTCCACGCATTTCTTGAGCTTTTCGAAGGCATCGGCGCAGTAGTGACCCTTGACGGTGAGGGCGTGCAGCGGGCTGAAGTCAAAAGAGGCGCGCACGTCGGCGGGGGCGATACCCTGCTTTTTTATATAGGAGAGAAAATTCTCCAGCAGGGAGAAGCTCTTGCCGGGGCAGCAGCCGCAGAAGTTGACCTCCACTGCGGGGAGCGAAATGCCGTGCAGCAGGGTGGCGATCTCCTCTTCGCCGAGGGTCTTGACGCCGTCCAAGCGGAAGCCTACGGAGCCGAGGCCCTTCATAAGGCCGTCCAGAGCAAGGCTGTTGGCCTGCCCGATGCCGTCGGCAAGGGAGTAGTCCTGACGCACAAGCCAGTCGTTGCAGCAGCTGCGGGTGCCGCGCACATAGGGGAATTCTCCCGGCCTGGAATCTTTCGACTCAATGCCTGAGAGGTCGTTCATACGGTAGTACGGACGTACAGAAAAGCCCTCTTGGGTCTTCCAGACAAGCTTTTTGTCGTAGTCGGCCCCCTTGAGGTCTTTGTTTATCGCCTCTTCCCACTGCTCGGTGGAAACCGGAGGGAATTCGGCAAACAGTTTTTCGGACATGATGGATGTGGTTTATTAGTTAGTCTTGAACTTGTATTCGATTTTTTTGAGCTCCTCGTTGGCCTTGGCCACCTTATCCTTGAGCGAGGCTTTGTAGGCCGCCATCTTTGCGGCGAGGGCGCCGTCGCCCGTGGCTATAATCTGCAGGGCGTAGATAGCCGCGTTGCGGGCGCCGTCCAGGGCCATTGTGGCCACCGGGATGCCGGAGGGCATCTGCAGAATGGAGAGCACCGAGTCCCAGCCGTCCATAGAGTTGGAGGACTTGACGGGCACTCCGATTACGGGCAGGGGGGTGGAGGCGGCAATCACGCCGGGAAGGTGGGCCGCCCCGCCGGCTGCCGCTATGATGACCTTGATGCCGCGCGATGCCGCCCCTTCTGCAAAAGAAGCCACCTGCTCCGGCGTGCGGTGCGCAGACAGGGCGTTGATTTCGAAGGGGATCTCCATTTCGTTGAGAAAATCGGCGGCGGGCTTGAGCACGGGCATATCGGAAACACTGCCCATTATAATGCTTACGAGAGGTGTCATTTTCGTTTTTTTCAAATTAAACAAAAATAGTTTTAAATTCGCGGAATTGCAAACAACCATAAATTTTAAAGAATCTCTCAAAATGGAGTCAGTCACAATCAACGGAAAGGAGTTCGTCCCCTATATTTCCAACGACAAAATCATGGAGGCGGTAAAAAATGTCGCTTCCAAACTCAACAAGGACTTTGAGGGGGTGGATACCGTTCCGGTGATGCTGTGCGTGCTCAACGGCTCGATAGTCTTCTGCGGGCATCTGCTGCCGCGTCTCAACTTCCCTCTTGAGATAGCCTCCATCAGGCTCTCCTCATACCAAGGGACAAAATCCACCGGCAAGATGCGCGAAATGATGGGGCTTGACATTGACGTTACGGGGCGCACCGTGGTGATTGTGGAGGATATAGTGGACACAGGCTTCACCATAGAGAGCCTCGTGAGCAGGTTGAAGGAGCGGGGGGCGGCCGACATCAGGGTGTGCACGTTCTCCCTCAAGCGCGACGTATACAAGCTGGACTTCCCCATAGACTATGTGGCGATGGATCTGCCCGAGAAGTTCGTGGTGGGCTGGGGGCTGGACTATGACCAGCTGGGCCGCAATCTCGACGGGATCTATGTCCTTGCCGAGCAGGCATAATAATGGGCAAAACTAAAAAAACGCTTATGAAATACTATGTACTTTTTGGCCCTCCCGGAGCCGGCAAGGGCACTTTCGCCAAGCTGCTGGTGCACAACCGAGGCTATTATCACATTTCTACCGGCGATCTGCTGCGCAAGGAGATCGCGGCCGGCACCCCGCTGGGGCGGCAGGCCAAGGATCTCATCGAGAAGGGCAATCTTGTGCCCGACGAGGTGGTGTGCGGTATGATCCGCAGCGAATTCGACTCCAACAGCGGCGTGCGCGGCTTTCTGCTGGACGGCTTTCCCCGCACCACGGCCCAGGCCGAGGCGCTGGACGAGATGCTTAAGGAGCGGGGCGCGGCCTTGGACCGCGTGGTCTCCATCTACATCAGCGACGCTGATGTGCGCAAGCGCATCAAGGGGCGCGCCTTAATCGAGAACCGCGCCGACGATGCCGACGACCAGACCATCACCAACCGCATCAGAACCTACCACGAAAAAACTGAGCCCGTAATAAACTATTACAAGGCTCAGAATAAATATGTGGAGGTCATCACCGACCCGGACGGGTCCATCGAGGACAACTACGCCAAGGTAGCCGCCCTGATAGACTGATCCGTATTATTTGTTGACATCTATAACCGCGAAGAACTCGCCCCTCTTGAGCAGACGGTAGAGGTCTCCGTTGGGATAATCGAAGAGGAGGTACTGCAAAGTGGCCTCCTTAAATGATTTCACGCTCCAGCTGCCGTACACGAACACGTGCCCGCAGTCGTCGGCCGACATTGACATTATCATCTTGGCAAAGCGGCCGTCCTGGTCTACCAGCGCGCCGTGGTCGGTGATGGCGTTGTGGTCGGCCCCTTCTGCAAGGGAGATGCTGCGCAGGTGCAGTCTGCGGTCTACATATCCGGGGCTGTCGGGGTCAACCTCACGCTCGTCTTCAGAGAAGAGGTTCCGCTCGTCTTCGAGGCTCTCGTACTGCACGAAGTAGAGGCGGTCGCCGCCCACCGCAGTCTGGAAGTAGTTGGAGCCGATGGCCGCAACCTGCTCGAAAGCCTCGCCGGAGGCGATGTCCTTGGAGGGGTCGAAGAGCCAGAGGTGCTCGTCGCCGCCCCCCAGGGCGCCCATCGTGAAGTAGCATTTGCTGCGGTCTTTGAGAGGGGAAATCCAGGTCCAGGCGCGCTGGGTGTCCTGGAATTCGCTCACGCGGGTGCCGTCTATCAGGCGGCCCTTGGGCAGGACGTCGCTGTATGTGGTGATCTTGTGCTCGTCGGGGCGGTAAACATAGAGGTTGCCGCAGTCGTCGGCATAGGAGTAGTTGCGCTTCCAGAGGGAGAACCACACGTTGCCGCCGCAATCCACATAGAACCAGAAGGAGGCGCCCAGCCGGCCGTCCACCACCTTGCCCAGATCCTCTTTCTCTCCGCTGGCAATATCGATGCTGTAGAGATGGCAGCCGTCGTTTTTATAGAGGTCTGCGGCGAAGGGCACCAGGAACACATACAGCTTGCCGCGGTCGGGGTCGACTCCGATTGCAGAGTAGATCGAGTAGCGGGGCTTCACTATCCCGAAGTCGCGCCAGGCGCCGGTGGCCAGCTCATAGCCGAACACGTGCGCGCCGGGGTAGGCCTCGATGCCCTCTTTCCAGTAGTTGGAGAGATGGGTGGTGAAGTAGAGCCAGCCATCACACTCCACTATGGGGCTGTGGATCTTGCCCTGCTGGAACGGCAGGTTCTGCTCGCCGCAGCGGTAGGTCATATCCTCCTCTATCATAGTGTGCTGATAGGTGCGGGGGTCAAACTTGTGGAATCCGGCGCCGTGGCTCTTGGAGTGCGTGGAAGATCCGAAGTAGCAGTTGCCGTCGCTTGCCACTGTCATTCCCTGCCACTGTCCGTCCCACTCCTTGCATATCTTGTTCATCGATATGGAGTAGATTTTGTGCTTCATCGCCTCTTGGTTTACTGTTGTTTCTTCTTTGGGGCCGCTTTGGCACGCAGCGCAGCAGGCAATTGCCGCCAAGGCCGCCGCAGCCGTGAATAATCTGCTTTTCATAATGTTATTTTTGGGTTTCTGTAATCAGATTGCGCTCTCTCAGGGCCTCGATGCCCTCCTGATAGGGACCGCCCGCCGCCCACATATAATAAGAGAAATAGGTGGTGTTGTGGCGGAAAACATCCAGCCAAGTCTGCAGCTCGCAGTAGTAGAAGCGGGTGTCGCGGTTGCGGGGGTGGTTGTGCCACATATGCAGGGTAAAGGGCTGGTCCACGGGAAACGCCCCGGCAAAGTAGAGATCCTCCACGGTGTCGTAGTCCACATTCCACCCCTGTACAGGGTAGAGGAATTTGCCCCAGTAGTCGTCGCGCCGCATAGTGTACTCTCCAAGGCCTTCAGCCTCGGGCACAATCACGCGGTCCTGCTCGTCGTGGGCCTTGCCCACCTCCAGAATCGGCTGGGGGCCGAGCACATTGAATTCGGGGTTTACCATATCCAGCGCAAAGCGGATGCCCAGCAGCGGGGTGTCTCCGTAGAGGGTGAAGCGCTTCTCCACTATGTTGCCGTAGAAGTCGGCGCGCATCACCACTTCGCCGCAGTCGCCACCGGCCTTCACAATCTCGGCGTCAAACACCTCGTGGGTCTCCACGCTGGCCTGTCCCAGGAAATCCTCAAAGCCGCCGTAGGGCCAGAAGTTGCGACGGCGGTAGGGGCGGTCGGTGTCGTAGGGCAGCTCGGGCCAGTTTTTGAACAGAACATTGTCGTCCTTGCTCTTAACATAATATTCTATCACACGGGCGCCGATGGCAAGCAGGGTGACCCGCACGCTGGCGTTCTCCATAATATATTCGTCGATTCCATCGCCGTCGGTGTCCTCGCGGCGCACGCTCACGCCGCTGTTCTCGCCGCCGATGCCCAGCTGGGTTGTGGCGCAGATTCCCATCGCCTCTGCCGTGGCGGTGTAGCTGCCCTCGGGGAGCTTGAGGTCAAAGACCAGCTTGCCCGATTCGGCCTTGCCCAGGGTGAGGCTCTGCGAGAGGACTGCCACAGGCTCCCCGGGGGCCTCTTTTTTTGCCACCGATACTTTCACCTCTATCGGCTTTTGTGCTCCTGTGATGTTGAATACCGACACGGGGAACTCGCAGCTATGGCTTGTGCCGTAGAGCAGGCGGTGGGTCGCCACGGCCTGGGGCATATCCAGCTCGGCAATCACCTTTTTGGATGATTTGCCCCAGTCGTAGCCCACAACGATCGGGCTTCTACGGCCCATTGCGCTCTCCTGCAGCGAGAGTTCTATCTCAAGATGCCTAACCCCTGAAGCGGGGACGGTGACCTGCTGCGGGATGCTGCCCGATGCGGCCACCCCTGCGGGGAATCCCAGGGAAAAGGCGCCCTTCTTGGCACAGTCGTCCATATTGGCCAGATCCACCTTGAGGGTGGTTCCCTCTACATACGCCTTGATGCTGACGCGGTCTGCGAAGCAGTCCCCGATCCATTCGCTGTCCAGCATAAGCATCTGCACGGGGCGGCGGAAGCTCTCGGGGCCGATGAGCACGCCCCCCTTCTCCATACCTACGGCGCGGCGCTCCATAATGGCGCTCCACATCGCCTTGCGGCTGAAAGGCTCCCCCTTGGGTACAAAGAGTATCATACAGTTTTCCGCGCCGTCTGCCAACTTGCCGGTCTCAAGGGCGAAAGGCTTGCTGCAGGTGTCAATCTTGGGCTCGTAGCCGGGCTGCGCCAGCAGACCGTCGTAAAGATCATACCCTGTGCCGGCAAAGTCGCCGATATCGGCCACGGGGCGGAACAGGTAGCCGTGGCGCGCATCGCGCTCCTTGGCGTAGAGCTGCATATCGTCGTTCATCAGCTGCTCCTGGAATCCGTCCCAGTTGTCGCAGTCGTAGAGGGTGTGGGCTCCCACGGCAGCCTCCACAATGTGGCCCATATCATCGATCCAGCGGTCCAAGTCGGCTTTGCCAAGCCGCTCGTATTCTCCGGAGAACACAAACCAGCTGTTGCCCTCGTCCATGCCTGCGGCAATCACCTCCAGCGGGGTGCCGGGCTGGCAGGTTACCGTGCGGTAGTCGGTGCCTACGGCAAACCAGCCCCGCTTGAGGTCGTAGCTCTTTATCAGGTTCACGGTCTGCTCCACAAGGCTGGCGAAGCGTGCCAGGTCTTCGCCGCGGCCCACCGCCACAAACAGCTTGCTGCGCCCCTTGCTCAACACAAAGGCGTCAAGCGGGTTCTTAAGGCCGCCGCGTGTCTGGTAACTGGGGGCCTGGGGCAGAGTCACGCTCCCCTTAGAGGCGAGCCTGCCGCCCAGTTCGGAGTCTCTGCGGGCAAGCACCAGAACATTGCCGCCCGCCTTGAGCGCCTCCTTGAGAGTGGGCTCGTCGGGGTCGGTGAGGGTTGTGTAGGGAGCGGATGCCAGGGCGTTGATGAAGCCCTCCTCCATCTGCAGACCTGTCAGTCCAAGGTCGGTGGCGATGTCCCGCCGCGCCTGGGCAAACATCTTTTCGGCATCGGGCACGGTTATCTTGTAGAGATTGCCGTAGCGCATCTGCTTGAAGTAGATGCTGTTCCACCAGTTTGTGTAGCCGCTCCATTCAAAGCTGCTCTCGGTGCCGCGCACGGGTGTTCTTGAGGCCTGACGGTAGCCTTTGAGAAAGCCGTCGCCGCAGAAGGCGCCGGTCGCTGCCAGCAGAGCGATGCAGATGGTAAGGATTCTTTTCATTTCTTGATGATTTTGCGCCGTAAAGATAGCAAAACTGCAAAAACAATGGCGACCCCTTCCCGAAGGAAGGAGCCGCCAAAATCGGAAATATCAAATATGGTTTAGAAAACGTATGCAATGCCTGCGGTGAGGCGGTTGCGGTGCAGGGACACGTTGTCGCTTGAGTAGCGGTTGACCAGACCCCAGTCGTAACCGACATTCACGCGGAACATATTCATAAGCTCGGCGCCGATGCCGCCGCCAAGCATCACGTCAAAACGGGCGTAGTCGTAATCATCGTCGTAGTTGTTGATAGTTTCGCTGCCGCCGCCCAGGATGGTGCTTACAGTGTACTTGGTGTTGGATGCGATGCCGACATTGGCTGTGGGGCCCGCATATACGAAGAGTTTGAAGTCGGGGGTGAAGTTCATCGCATAGCTTACGTGGAAGGGTACATTTACATAGTGCTCCTTAACGGTGGCGTCAGATTTGGCGATGCCCCAGTTGATGCCTTCGCTTGAGGAGAGGAACTCATAGTAGATACCGGGGTTGAAGCTCAGGCCGGGAGCGAGCTCCGCCTTGTAGTTGACACCTACATAGAAGCCGTTTGCGCTGGTGGATGTAGAGTTGCTGTTGATTTTGGTGGTCGCGGTGGAGTTTACATAACCTGCGCCGAATGACTGGGCGAAAGCCTGAGAGCCGACGAGCAGAAGCATAGCCGCTGCTACAGTTTTAACTAAATTTTTCATCTGATTAAAAAATTTTAAATGTTGATAAAGTTATAAATTGTAAATAAGTAGTTCAAACTACGGAGCAAATCTTCTCCAAAGAGTATGCCAGTGCGTAAAAATAGTAATTATTGTGGCATTTTTGCAATATGGCGCAGTGTTTTTGTCTGGCATAGTTCTTGAAGTCGACACGGCTGTTCAACAAAATTGTTCAACAAGATTGTCTATATGGAGAAACCCAATGACACGGCCGCCAAAATTCTCAAGGCGGCGGAAGATGAATTCATAGAGAATGGCTTCGGCAAGGCCAGAATGCTCTCGATCGCCGCCAAGGCGGGGGTGAGCCACTCGATGCTGCATTATTACTTCCGTTCCAAGGAAGAGTTGTTCAAAAAGATATTCGGAGAGAAGATTCACCGCATCACCGATATGATAGATACTCTGGATCTGGAAGGGTCCGACTTTACGGAAGTGGTGCGGCAGTTTGTATGCAATCAGTTTGACCTTATGCGCTCCGAAAGCAAATTCGTGCTCTTTGTGATGCGGGAGGTGCTCTGCAACAGGGAGAACCTCTCCGAGGTGGTGGCGGTGGCCGCGCCCGCCGTGAAAGACCATTACCGCAAATTCAATGAGAGGCTCGGTGCCGAAGTGTCTGCCGGCAGAATCCGCGACATCGACCTCCACGACCTGATTGCCGATGTGGTGTCGATAAATCTCTGCTCCATTCCGGCAGCGATGATTTTCAACCAGCTGGATCCGGCGGCCGATATGGACGCCTATTACAGGCAGCGCCGCAGCAGCAACGCCGATTTCATAGTGGCGGCGTTAAGGCCTTCAGGCAAGTCAGACAACAAATAAAGTGGATATGATATGAAAAATGTTTTTGCAGTCATAACAGTGGCGCTTCTGGCATCGGTGCAGCTTGCTGCGCAGCAGGGCCGGGGCAGTCTCACTATAGAGGAGTGCTATGGCGCGGCGGAGCGCAATTATCCGCTTGTGCGCCAGTACGGCCTGATAAACAAGGCGCGGGACTATACGCTGTCAAACGCAGCGCGCGCCTATCTGCCGCAGGTGACCCTCTCGGCCAAGGCCGGCTGGCAGTCCGATGTCACCAAGTTCAGCATAGACGATGAGAAGTATTCCCAGACCCCCTATGCGGCTATGATCAGCGCCGAAGATCTCAACGGCCTCTTTCCCACAATCAGCAAAGACCAGTACGGGGCGGCGCTGGAGGTGACCCAGACCATCTGGGACGGCGGTGTGGTCAAGGCACAGCGCACTGTCGCCAAGGCAGAGGCTCAGGCGCAGGAGAGCGAGCTGGACGCCAGCCTCTACGGCCTGCGGGAGAAGATAAACGAGCTCTACTTCGGCATTATTCTACTGGATGCCAATCTGGAGCAGTACGGCACTCTCATATCCAGACTCGAGACCAATCTGGAGCGGTTGGAGTCCTATAAAAATAATGGTGTAGTGGGGCAGGCCGATGTGGACGCCCTCAAAATCCACCTGCTCGATGCCAGGCAGCAGATTAGCGAGCTCTCTGGCAGCCGCGCAGCGTTTGTGAAGATGCTCTCGCTGCTCACCGGGCTGGAAATTGAGCCCGGATGCACCTTGCAGCGCCCTGCGGCCATAGAAAGCTTTGCCGAAGAGAACACCCGCCCCGAACTGGCGGCCTTCGATGCGCAGATAAGGCAGATAGATGCCCAGAACGAGCTTATAAGCGCCTCGCTCACCCCCAAATTCGGCCTCTATGCCACCGGCGGCTATGGCCGTCCCGGCCTCAATATGCTGGACAACAGCTTCCGGCCCTATTTTATGGGGGGCGTGAGAATGAGCTGGAACATCGGCAACTTCTACAACGCCAAGAGCAACCGCCAGCTGCTGGAGACCAAAAAGGCCTCTGCCGAGAGCCGTCGGGACGCTTTTCTGCTGAACACCGGCCTTGACAGCAGCCGCCGCAGCGGCGAAATCGAGACCCTGCGCGAGCTGATGCAGTACGACGACGAAATAATCGCGCTGCGCGAGTCTCTCTTGCGCGCAAATGAGGCCAACATCGCGGAGGGAACCATCTCCGGCAGCGAACTTTCCGGCTTTATGGACGACCTGCTGCGGGCCCGTCAGGTAAAGAATACCCACGAGGTCAAGCTGCTTATGGCAATGTATAATCTGGCGTATGTCCGGGGAGAGAAATAATCGAAAACAAATACCACGCAATACAATGAAAAGAACAATCGCATTGGCTGGGGCGGCCCTTCTGATGGTCTCCTGCAGCGCAGACAAAGGGAATTACGATGCTTCCGGAGTGTTCGAGACCACAGAAATCGTGGTCTGTGCGGAGGGGCAGGGAAAAATCATCGCGCTTGATATTAACGAAGGAGACCGCGTGGAGGCGGGGCAGGTGATAGGCTGCATCGACACGGTCCAGCTCCATCTTACAAAAGTGCAGCTGGAGGCAAATATGAGCGCGGTGGGCAGCGGCCGCTGCAATGTGCAGCGCCAGGTGGCCTCGCTTGAGCGGCAGATAGCCAAGCAGCAGAGCGAGCTGGAGCGCTTTACCCGTCTGGCGGAGGCCGGAGCCAGCGGCAGCAAGAATGTGGACGACATCCGCGCGCAGATAGATGTGCTGCAGAAGCAGCTCGCGGCCCATCAGGAGACGCTCAACAGCGGCAACCGGGCTGTATCGGCTCAGGAGGCGGCCCTTGAGGCGCAAATCGCGCAGATCGATGACCGGATAGAAAAGTGCATCATAAAGAGTCCCGTGAGCGGCACGCTGCTGGCCAAATATGCCCAGGCGGGGGAGCTTGCAGCCGCCGGCCGCGCCCTGTTCAAGGTGGCGGATGTGGATGATATCAGGCTGCGCGCATATATAACGGCCGACCAGCTCACCACCCTCAAACTCGGCGATAAGGTGAGGGTGTATGCCGACCTGGGCGCACGGGACCGCAAGGAGTATCAGGGGCGGCTGGTGTGGATCAGCTCGCAGGCGGAGTTCACCCCCAAGACCATCCAGACCCGCAACGAGCGGGCGAATCTGGTGTATGCCGTGAAGATTGCGGTGCCCAACGACGGCCTCATCAAGCTCGGAATGTACGGAGAAGTCAAATTTTAGGCGGCTATGGGCAACCGGCAAGGCAGCATAAGCATCCCCGGGCGGGGAGACTGCGCAGTTCTGGCGGAGCGCATATCAAAGCGCTACGGCAAGGTGCAGGCGCTCAGTGACATCTCGCTGAGCGTGGCGCGGGGCGAGACTTTCGGCATAATCGGCCCAGACGGGGCGGGCAAGACCACCCTGTTCCGCATTCTGACATCGCTGATTCTGCCCGATCGCGGCAGGGCATACGTCGAGGGACTCTCCACGGCGGAGGACTACCGGCAGGTGCGCAACATAATAGGGTATATGCCGGGCCGCTTCTCTCTCTACCAGGATCTTTCGGTGGAGGAGAATCTCAAATTCTTCGCCACCCTTTTCGCCACCACGATAGAAGAGAATTACCATCTGATCAAAGACATCTACTGCCAGATAGAGCCGTTTAAGGAGCGCCGCGCCGGCAACCTGTCGGGCGGGATGAAGCAGAAGCTGGCCCTCTGCTGCGCCCTGATACACAAGCCCAAGGTTCTCTTTCTGGACGAGCCCACAACAGGCGTGGACCCCGTGTCGCGCAAGGAATTCTGGGACACGCTCGCCAGACTTAAAAACGATGGGATTTCCATAGTGGTGTCGACCCCCTATATGGACGAGGCGGGCCGCTGCGACCGGATGGCTCTTATCAAGGACGGGAAGTTTCTCACCACCGACAGCCCCGAAGGAATCCGCAAATCTTTCCCCGACACCCTGCTGGCGGTGCGCAGCAGCGGGATGCACGCGCTGCTGTCTGATTTGCGCGGCTATCCCGACACGGTGCGCGCCTTCTCGTTCGGCGAATCGGTGCACCTGTCGCTCTCGGCGCAGGGGGCATCGCACATCGATGGTCTGCGCAGCTATCTTATGGGAAGGGGGCACGAAAACATAGTGATAGAGCAGACCGACCCTTCTGTAGAAGACTGTTTTATGGCAATGCTTGCAAAAAACTAAGTTCAGTTATGGAAAAAGGCGATTATGTGATACATACCGAAAACCTGACCAAGCGCTTTGGCGACTTTACCGCAGTAGACCACATCTCGTTTGACGTCAACCGGGGGGAGGTGTTCGGCTTTCTTGGGGCCAACGGGGCGGGCAAGACCACCGCGATGCGGATGCTCTGCGGCTTGAGCATACCCACCGAAGGCGTCGGCCGCGTGGCGGGCTACGACATTTCCCGCCAGCAGGAGTCCATCAAGTGCCACATCGGCTATATGAGTCAGAAATTCTCGCTCTATGACGACCTCACCGTGGCGGAGAATCTGCGGCTTTTCGGCGGCATATACGGTATGAACCGCAGGGAAATAGCAGAGAAGAGCGACAGGGTGCTCTCCGAGCTTAATTTTCTGCAGGCGAAGGATACTATGGTGAGCTCACTGCCGCTGGGCTGGAAGCAGAAGCTGGCCTTCTCCGTGTCGATTTTTCACCATCCGCAGATAGTGTTTCTGGACGAACCCACAGGCGGCGTGGACCCGGTGGCCCGCAGGCAGTTCTGGGAGCTGATATACAAGGCGGCCGACGGCGGCATAACGATTTTTGTTACAACACATTATATGGACGAAGCGGAGTATTGCGACAGGGTCTCCATTATGGTGGACGGCCGCATCCGCGCCCTGGACACCCCTACGGAGCTCAAGCGGCAGTTCGGGGTGGACAGTATGGACAGGGTGTTCCGCCGTCTGGCCCGCGAGGCCGAGCGCACCGGTGATTAGATGAGATTGCGAGTATGAAAAACAGAAGAATGACTGCCTTCAGGCAGAAAGAGTACAAGCATATCCTGCGCGACAAATGGACGCTGCTGATAATAGCGCTGATGCCGATAATCCAGCTGCTGCTCTTCGGCTATGCCCTGAGCACCGAGGTGCGCAATGTCAAGGTGGCGGTGTTCGACCCCTCCAACGACGAGATGACCACCCGCATAATCGAGCGGGTTGGCTCCAGCGATTATTTCGATGTCTGCGAGCGCATCACCGACATCTCCCGCATAAACGATGTCTTCCGCGAGGGCAAGGTCTCTCTGGTGATCGCCTTCTGCGACAATTTCTCTGCCCGGGCCGGCTCCGACGCACCCGACAGCGGGGCGTCGCTGCAGCTGATAATGGACGGCACCGACCCCAACCAGAGTTCGCTGATAAATGCCTATATGGGCAGCATACTGGACTCTTACAAGCAGGAACTGAAGAGCAGCGGCGGCAACCTCTCCTCCACAATCACCCCCACCGTGAGAATGCTCTACAACCCGCAGAACAAGAGCTCCTACAATTTTGTGCCGGGGCTGATGGGAATGTTGCTGATGCTCATCTGCGCAATGATGTCCGCCATCTCCATCGCCAAGGAGAAGGAGCGCGGCACAATGGAGGTGCTGCTTGCCTCCCCGGTCAAGCCTGTCGGAATCATCCTTTCCAAGGCCGCCCCCTATATGGTGCTGTCGATTGTGATTCTGGCCCTGACCCTGCTGTGCGCGGTGTTTGTAATGGGGGTCCCGATTGCGGGCAGTCTGGTTACCCTGTGCCTGTTGTCGGTGCTGTTTCTGGCCTGCAACCTTGCTCTCGGGCTGCTGATATCCACCCTAGTGAACACGCAGATGGCGGCTATGATAGGCTCCGGAATGGGGCTTATGATGCCCACCATACTCCTCTCGGGGCTGATTTTCCCCATCGAAAGTATGCCTGCGTTTTTGCAGTGGGTCTCCGCTATAGTCCCCGCCCGCTGGTATATAGAGGCCTGCCGTATGGTTATGATCCAGGGCTCCCCGATAGGGCTGATACTGCCGCAGATGGGAGTGCTGGCGCTGATGACGGCGGTTTATGTAGCATTGTGTCTGATCAATTTCAAAACAAGACTCGAGTAGATTATGTTGTCGTTTCTTCTGGAAAAAGAGTTCAAGCAGCTTGGCCGCAGAAAGATAGTACCAGGAATGACCGTCGCCCTCACGCTGATGACGATGTTCCTCTTCCCGTGGGCTGCCAATCAGCAAATCCGCAATATCAGGGTGGCGGTGGTGGACCACGACCGCAGCACCCTTTCGCAGAAACTCTCGTCGGAGCTGGCCGCCTCCGCCTATTTTGACCTCGCAGGCCTGCTTGCCACGCACGAAGATGCGATGGTGGCCATAGAGTCCGACAAGGCCGATATGATTCTGGAAATCCCCGGCAGTTTCGAGAAAAATCTCGTGAACGGGCTGGGGACCTCGGCGATGGTCTCGGCAAATGCCGTGAACAGCACCAAGGGGACGCTAGGCTCGCTTTATATGCTCAATATGATGGAGAATTCCACCGTGCTGAAAGAAGCGTCCCGGGGTGCCGACATTTCCGCTGCGGAACCGTTCACCGTAAGTTCTCTCTACAAATTCAACAAGACGCTTGATTACAAGGTGTTTATGATTCCTGCCCTGATGGTGGTGGTGCTCACGATAATCTGCGGCTTCTTTCCTGCGATGAGCATCGTGAGCGAGAAGGAGAGGGGCACTATAGAGCAGATGAACGTGGCCCCGGTGCGCAAAATCGACTTCATCCTCTCCAAGATGATTCCGCAGTGGGCCATCGGCCTGCTGGTGCTCGCCTTCTGCCTGATTGCTGCCTACCTGGTCTACGGGCTCGCCCCGGCGGGCAGCATCTGGACCATACTGCTGCTCTCGAGCATCTACATACTGGTGGTGTCGGGCATCGGTCTGATTATTTCCAACGCCGCCACAAATATGCAGCAGGCGATGTTCATAATGTACTTTTTCACTATGATTCTGCTGCTGATGAGCGGCATATTCACCCCCGTGTCCAGTATGCCCGGCTGGGGGCAGTGCATCGCCGCCTTTAACCCGCTCAAATACTTTGTGGAAGGCATCCGGATGGTCTATCTCAAGGGGAGCACCATTATCGATATGTGGCGTCAGATAGGGGCACTCTCCCTTTTCGCCGTATTCTTCGGACTCTGGGCCATCGCCTCCTACCGCCGCAGCGCGTAAAAGGGAAAGTATCCTTGCGCATCGGCCATCAGAGCTTCGCTGCTCTCACCCCGGCATACCGAGCCGACAACTGCACCGTTGCGATA
>CAVLDO010000011.1:0-56122 GCA_963662035.1 Bacteroidaceae bacterium
GACGATGTTTTGAATGTGCCGAAGGTTTCGCGTAGATTAACCCTTTGTTGAAGGAACTGGATGCTGGCGCGCATCAGCGCTCCGCCTAAAGGGGCTTGGCGGGTAGAAAAAATACCCGCTACGCCCCTTTAGGCATCCGCGACTTTGATGCGCTAATGCGATTATCCCAGGCCGTGCCCGAAACGGCGCTCCACGGGCACGGAGCGTGGCGACACACCCCAGGTCGTGCCCGAAACGGGGCTCCACGGGCACGGAGTGCGGCGAAAATCCCCGGCCGTGCCCAAAACGGCGCTCCTCGGGCACGGAGCCAGGCGACAATCCTCGGCCGTGCCCGAAACGGGGCTCCCCTGGCACGGAGCGCGGCGAAACTCCTGGGCCGTGCCCGAAACAGCGCTCCACGGGCACGGAGCGCCGAAGCGGCCTTGCTGCACTGCGGCGGTGCGGACGGGTGGGCCTGAAAAACAAAAAAGCCGCCCCAAAAAACGAGGCGGCCTTTTTGTTTGTGAAAGAATTAGGCGTTAACCTTTGCCATATGTGCGATGAGCTCGAGCACCTTGTTGGAGTAGCCGATCTCATTGTCGTACCAGCTGATGACCTTCACGAAAGTGTCGGTAAGATAAACGCCGGCATTTGCGTCGAAGATGGAAGTAAGGGTGCAACCCAAGAAGTCGCTGGAAACGACTGCATCCTCGGTGTAACCAAGAACGCCCTTCAGCTCACCCTCGGAAGCCTCTTTCATAGCCTTGCAGATGTCCTCTTTGGTGGCGGGTTTCTCAAGGTTGGCAACGAGGTCAACTACAGAAACGTCCAGAGTGGGCACGCGCATCGAGATGCCGGTGAGTTTGCCGTTAAGCTCGGGGATGACCTTGCCTACAGCCTTTGCTGCGCCGGTGGAGGAGGGGATGATGTTGCCGGAAGCGGCACGGCCGCCACGCCAGTCTTTCAGTGAAGGACCGTCAACGGTCTTCTGGGTGGCAGTGGTGGAGTGAACGGTGGTCATAAGGCCCTCTTTGATGCCGAACTTGTCGTTGAGCACCTTGGCGATGGGAGCCAGGCAGTTGGTGGTGCAGGAAGCGTTGGAAACGAACTGGGTGCCCTTGACATACTTGTCGAAGTTGACACCGCACACGAACATCGGAGTGTCGTCCTTTGCAGGTGCGCTCATAACCACATACTTGGCGCCGGCGTTGATGTGGGCCTGTGCCTTCTCTTTGGTGAGGAAGAGGCCGGTGGACTCCACGATGTACTCTGCGCCTACCTTGTCCCAAGCGAGTTCGTTGGGGTCTTTGCAGGCAGTCACGCGGATCTCTTTGCCGTTAACGATGAGCTTGCTGTTCTCTACGTCATAGTCGATGGTACCATCGAATGCACCGTGCATGGTGTCATACTTGAGCATATATGCGAGATAGTCAACAGGGCAGAGGTCGTTGATACCTACTACCTCAATGTCGCTGCGGGTCTGGGCAGCGCGGAATACGAAACGGCCGATACGACCGAAACCGTTAATACCAACTTTGATCATTGTGTGTAATAATTGTATGTTGATTAATAAAAAACTTTCGTGCCTATAACACTGACGCGCAAAGGTAATAAATTTTGTGAAACTCTAAACTTTTTGGAACCCGATTCTATAGCGCCGGTTGCCTGATGGCCTCTCGCTGCAGCGCAGTCGTGGCAAAAATCTCAGAGCGATTCGCAGACAATCAGCAGCCGGCCGGCCGCAGTGCCGCAGCCGAAGATGTGGTGGCGTCCGCCCCCCGAGGCGCCGATTTTCTTGCGCAGGGCGTCGCTGCTCTGGGGAAGATTGCGGGCGCTGACCTCGGCATCGGGATAGAGCCGCCCCACGGCCTGCGCCTCGCGGCCGCAGAAGGGGCGCGTCTTAACAATGCGGAACACCTTGAACAGCCCTCGGAAAGGCTCCGGGTCGGCGGCGCCGCAGACGTAAAGGTGGGTAGAAGCAGCCAGTTTGGCTATGGAAAAGCGGCTGCAGAGGAGCTTGTAGGCCCCCGACTTCATCAGTGCGGCGCGGGGCTCCAGCAGCAGCTGGCCGGCTTGCGGGGCGGGGGAGAACCGTGCCCGTGCCTCCTTCTCCTCATCCGGGGAGAAACTAAGCGAAGCCTCGGCGCCGCCTGTGGCTATCTCGGTGGCGACGATGCCGAAGCCTCCCGCGTGCCCCCTCTGCAGCAGGCAGAGCAACTCCTTGACCTCCGAGCGCAGGCTCACGATGTGCACCAGGCTCAAATTTGCTCCCAGCTCCGAGGCCAGCAGGCTTATGTCTGCCATCGGGGAGAGCTTCAGCAGCACGACGGGCGCTTTTGAAAGCAGCAGGGGCAGCATCGCCCGGATGTCGGGAGAGCAGTCTTCCAGGCGGAAGACCTTCTTGCCCACAACACTGCGCCGGGCCGGGTCGGCGAATATGATGTCGCATTCGGGCAGGTCGCTTCCCGGGCCGACCTCGCAGCAGCGGACTTCGATGTTGCCGGCACCCAGGCGGGCGAAGTTACGCCTCGCGGCGGCCGCAAGCTCCTGCGAACGCTCGAAGCTGATGACTTTGCGGGCGAAGCAGCAGAATGCCAGGGTGTCGATTCCAAGGCCGCAGGTCAAATCGCACAGCAGTCCGGCACCCTCCGGGAAAAGGCCGGATAAGAGGCGGCATTTGTAGCGTGCCGTCTCCTCCGACGAGCACTGCTCCAGAGAGAGGGCGGTGGGGATTTCAAGCGGCTCAAGCCCCTGCGCCATGCGGCGCCGGGACGCCACGCTCCAGGCGGGCATTTTGCGCGCGGCCTTGCGGGCGGATTCCACCTCCAGCGAATCCAGTATGTCGGCAAAGCTCTTTTTCATATTCCTGCAGAGATTCCGGCTGCAAAGTTAGCGGCCCGCACGGAATTATTGCACAGGCCGGCCGTTATTTTCCATACCCGATCCCCGACGGGGAGGATGACTCGGCGGATGTGGCGCAAAGAAACTATTGCAACAGCATTATGGAGTTGATGTTGCGGCCGCATTTGCCGCCCTCCCTTCTGGCGGAATACAGGGCGGCGGTTTCGTAGGTGCAGACATTTATGATCTGTATGTTCTCCTGCCTGACGCCCTCCTGCGCCAGAATTATGCGGTTGGCCTCGGGCAGGTCTATATGGAGGCCGCTTCTGATGTCGTTGCCGGCTTTCGGGCCGTTACATCTGCAGATGGCCTCCATAGGGAATCCGGCCTCTGAGAAGGCGTCCGCAACCTCTTCCCCTACTTGGAAGCACTCCCTGCAGATGCCGGGGCTGATAATGGCCTTTAGATCTTCTGCAGCCGTGCCGAACTCCAGCCGCATCTTGGATATCGCCCTGCGGGATATCGCGGCCAGAGTCCCTCTCCAGCCGGCGTGCACCGCAGCCACCGCCCTGCGCACGGGGTCATACAGCAGAATGGGGATGCAGTCGGCAGTTCTGACCCCTATCGCCACCCCGGGGAGGCCTGTCACAAGGGCGTCATATCCCTCCAGATTCTCGCGGGTGAGCCCCGGGCGGTGGATTACGGCCACTTTGCAGCCATGCACCTGGTGGGCCTGCACCACAGGATAGGGCAGAACTTCTTCCCTGCCTGCTGTAAAGGCTTCGACTTGGCCGCCTATCTCATATCTTATCATTTCTGCATCGTGATTATTGGCGCCCGCAAATATGGCGAAAATCGCCTGCAATTCGTAAATTTGTGCTGTTTTGAATTTGAAAATGATAATATGAAAAGTTTCGGAAAAAAGGCGTGGCTTCTGCCGCAGCCGGTGCTGGTGATAGGCACATACGACAAGAATGGAGAACCAAATGCGATGAACGCGGCCTGGGCCGGGCAGTGGGATGCCGGCGAGATAATGATCTCGATGGGACGCCACGCCACCACTGAGAATCTCAATGCCAACGGAGACTTCACAGTGGCCTTCGCCACAAGGCAGACGCTTGTGGCGGCGGATTTTGTAGGGATAACGAGCGCCGCCAAAGATCCGCACAAGATTAAAAAGACAGGTTGGACTGCAGTGAAGTCTCAGAATGTGAACGCCCCCGTGTTCACCGACTTTCCGATGAGTCTCGAGTGTCGGATTTCAAGGAAGCTTGACGAGAGCGAAACCGGGTATTATATCATTGCCGAGATAGTGAATGTTCTCTGCGACGAGCGCTATCTCACTTGCGACGGCAAGCCGGATGTGGAGAAGATGCAACTGATAACATTCGATCCTGCCGGCAACGGTTATGTGGAGCTCGGCAAAAGGGTCGGGAATGCCTTCTGCGACGGCAAGGCGCTCAAATAGCGGAAAATCAAAAATACGGGTACAGTTATGAAAATTCTGGGAAACATCCTCTGGTGGGTATTCGGCGGACTCGAGGCGGCCGTCGGCTACTTTACGGGCAGTCTTGCGTTAGCCTGCACTGTCGTCGGCATACCGTTCGCCCTTCAGACATTCAAAATAGGACTTTTGTGCCTCTGGCCGTTCGGTTCAGATGTGAGCGACTCCGCCGACGGCCCCTCTGGCTGCATCCGTGTGCCGCTCAATATCCTCTGGGTAGTGTGCGGAGGTCTTTGGGCTTGGCTGATGCACATTCTTTTTGGCCTGCTGCTCTGCATCACCATTATCGGCATCCCCTTCGCAAGGCAGCATTTCAAGATGGCGGGGCTCTCGCTGGCTCCTTTCGGGAAGGTTGTGGACCTCAACTTGTAGCAGGTACTTCAAAAACCAACCCGGTATGCAAGGCAGATTTAAAGTCATCACCCTCTGCGGCAGCACCCGCTTCAGGGACGAATATATTCAGGCGCAGAAGCGTCTGACATTGGAAGGCAATATCGTAATCTCCGTCGGGCTTTTCGGGCACAGCGGCGACGATGAGGTCTGGACGGGGGGGACGAAGCAGATGCTCGATGAGATGCACCTGAGCAAGATTGATATGGCAGACGAGATTTTCGTAGTGAACCCCGGCGGCTATGTCGGAGAGAGCACCTCGCGGGAGATTGCCTACGCCCTCTCCCGGGGCAAGAAGATCCGCTCGCTCTGCCCGATTGACCTTAAGTGAACAGTGGCGGAAATGCTACTCGAACAGATCTCCGAAGCGGAAGACGAGGCCGATGTTCAGCTTGAAGTCGAATCTGTCGAGCGGGACGAAGTCGGAGTTTCTCTTGCCGGCAAAGGCGTCGCAACCCGCAAAGAAGTTAAACAGTGGAGTGTTCAGGCTCAGCGCGCCGCCCCAGACGAAGCCGAAGTTGCCCCCGCCGGCATTGCCTGTCAGGCTGACCCATCTACCCGGAGTGTAAGTTGCCGCCGCTCTGACATTTACGCCACTTGCAACGGCATTCTGATAAGAAAAGAGCAAGATAGCGCTGAGTTGCTCCACTGTAGGAATCCGATAGCGCGCGCCGGCGTTCAAGCGCAGCGGCAGCATCTCGGCCTTGGATTCAGAGCCGCTTTTCGGCCTGAAGTCCGCCAGATCCTTAACTTCGTCCATTACCTTGTCGAGCTCGTCGCCAAGCGTTGCATTTGCGTCGCGAAGGTCCACACCGCTGTAATTTACCGTGTTGTCACCTTCTGCGAGACTGTTGTACTTCCAGCTGACAAGGCCGAGATCGGCCACAGAGGCACTCAGCGTCAGGCCCTCGACAGGCTCCCAGTTCACGCCCACATCGACTGCCGCTCCAAAGCCTGCCGGACTGAAGCCCGACCCGCTTTCTATGCCGTCTATCTTGCCGTCGGAATCGGTGCTAAAAGCCATCATCGAGCCCGCAAGGCCGGCGCTGCCTTTCAGGCGCACGGCAATCTGCGAGTCGGATAGCGTCGCCTGCGAACCCTGCAGATTGGCGTAGGCGCCAGTAATGCCCATCAGTCCCTTCACCCTGTAGCCGAAAGAGAGCGTTTCGCTGATTCTGCGGCTGCGGCCAACCGCCAATTCTATATAGGATTTCACTCCGACCTCTGTGGAGGAGAGGTCGTATGCGCAGTTCTGATCGCCTTCTTTGAGAAAGCGGAAGAGGTCCCCGGATATTGAGACATCGCTGAGGACTCTGGCGTTAAGCTCGATGGTAGTCATAGAATTCTGCAAGCGGAGCCCGACACTGATGATATTCAGATTGGCATTGCCCATAAGCGAGTTGCGGTCTCTGATGCCGGACAAGAATTCCTCGGATGAAACGCTTGAATTTAAACCGGTTACAAGCCCGTTGCCGCTTGGGGAGGGGTAGAGGAAGTTGGAAAGTCCCACATTGCTTCCGCCACCGGCTTCGATATTGCTGAATATCGCGCCGATGAAATTCCGGTCAGCCATATTGGCTGGATTATGCCTGTAAGAGTATGTATAGTTATCCAGAAAATATGTACTTTGAATCTGGGCAAATGCCCACAGGCTTGAAAAAAGGGCAATCGCTGTGAATATTATTTTTCTCATCGCAATAATCTTTAGTCGGAAATATCCAGTGTGACGCCTTCCGGGGCCTTGACTCCAAGCCCTTCGAGCAGAATATAGTCGTCTGCCATCAGCTGTGAGCCGTCGGCGCCGAGGGTGAAGCAGAATCTGAGGTGGCTGAGGCCCTCCACGTCGGTCTCTGGAGCCGTATGTACATTTACGGCAAAGTTATTTTTGCCGTCAGGCTGCACAAGAATGGTCTCCGCAGGCTCTGCGGTAGGAATCACGGTATAGGCGCCGCCGCTCAAACTCAGCAGTTCTACCTTTGCCGCCACGCTGAAAGGCATCGTGCTCTCGGCCGTGCCGAATATCTGTATCGCATTCTTTTCCAGGAGTTTTGCGATGGTCGAAGCGTCGCTGCCAAGATCCAGGACATCAGAATATATCACATTGCATTTTTCGCCGAGCTTTACGGGAATCCTGAATCCAAGGTCGATATTCATATCATAATCCGCATCCGGGCGGACGTGGCTGTTTTTCTCGTCTGAAACATTTATGCTTATCTCTACAGGCAGCGTCTCCTTTCCCTCTGAAATCAGCGGATTCAGGTTCAGGGAATACCTGTTTTCGAGAGTCTTGATCTGCCCGGGATCCTCACTGTAAGGGAATTTCACATCGAGATCATACATTCCGCCGTTGATGTCGAGTTCCGCCTCCATCTCAATCGCGAGATTCGATGCCACCGTGGCGACAAGTTCTGCGTTCGGAAGGTCCAGACAGCTCTCTTGCAAGTCTTCTGGAAGCTTGAAAAAGTCCATGGTGAGAGAGCTGTTCAGCTGATAATCCACTCTTGCTGCAATATCGTCGATATTGACCTTGCCGCTGGACGAGGCGATCTTAAGCACGATTTCGCCGCTGATGGCTTGCGAGAGATGCTCCACATCTATGGAGGGATTGGCCGCTTTTATGCATCCGCTGACCGCAATATCTCCGCCTATGCTCCCGCCTTCACGGCGAAGCTTCGCGAGGTCAGTTTTGCTCAAGTCGAGCTTCTCGATTTCTACGCTCTCGGAGAACAGCCCGTTCTTAACCTCGCCGCTGATGCTGATAAGAGAAGGTGTCACGAAGTCGGGCAGCTGCGCCGTGAGATCCAGAAAGTAAGTTCCGTCGCCGATGTCAGGCAGATTGCGCAGATTTACACTTATCTGTGCGGTGGCTCCGTCGAGCCTGATTTCGCCCACGCTTTTTACCATATCGGGGATGTCCGAAGCCTTAATCAGCTCGAATCCTGATTGCTCTTCCACTGCCACGCAAAGTTCGTCGACTATGACCTCCCCGGCACTGATTTCCGGCAGTGAGCAATTGACGGAGTAACCCATCTCTGCCGCCTGGGCCAGTTTATAGATGTCCACCCTTTCGTTAGGGAGCGTCAGGGACAATTCTACTGCGTAGCGGCCCTGAGATACGTATCTGCCATTGAGCATCTTGGGCTGCACCGCTATCCTGTCGACCGGAAATTTGTAAGTCTCCGTTTTAACGCTCTGTATGCGGATTGTATTTGTATTTTTGTTGTATTCGCAGCCCTCCGGCACCGCCCCGAGCTTGATGAATTCCGGAATCTCCAGCTTTAAGCCGTCCTGCGTGTCAAGTGTGATGCCGTCTATTTCCGGCACGCAGACCTCAAGCGTCAAAAACGGCTCGCCCTTCGGGATGATGGTAAGCGAGCCGAAATTTTTCACCTCGTCGGGCAGCTCGAAGGTGATTATATCTCCTTCTTTCGCAAGCTTATAATCTACAGTCTTTGGTTTTGCGTACACGCTCTCGATCTCGAAATTCAAGAAACTTACGCGTATTTCAACCGCTGCGTCCGAATTTATCGCCGATGCTTTGGCCACCGGTGCGCAGAGCGACTTTGCGCGTATAGTCCCGTTCACACCCACGGAGCGTTCTTGCGTGAGTTTCTCGGCATTGAGCTTCGACACCTCGAAAGTCTCGGAGGTTGAGAATGAGTTCGACGGGCTGAGCACCATCGACGAGCAGTCGAGGCTGACGCTCCCGTCGGCCAATGTCAGGATGTCCCCGAGGTCTATTCTTACATCAGGGGTGATCTCGCCTGCGCTGAAGATGGGATAGGGCACACTCACCTCAACCTTTACCATGGAGCCCTTCTTCAAATTTATTTCATCGATGCTTGCGATATCATCGGAAATTTCTGCGCCGCAGATCTTTGCATCGCGGGAATCCACTGCCAGATTCACCGCCGGGAGTGTTACGGAGCTTTTCCCGGCCATTGAAGCGACATCCGCCGCATCCTTTATGGTGTTTTTCTCCAGAAGAACGGTGCGATGGCTGATAGGATCGATATTCCCGGCGTCTATGCTGATGACATTCAAACTGCCACTTGCGGCGAATTCTTGAGATTCAGTTTTTAATGCAGAAACGTCCGTGGAGCTGAGTTCGCAGCTGAACTCCCGATAGAAGTTTACCGGGGAAATATCCAGGATGTCCTTCAGATCCAGCTCATCTATGGATTCGCGAAGTGAAAGTCTGGTGGCGTAACTTATGAAATAGGCCCCGTCAGAGTCCTTTGCAAGGTACTCCCCGAAGGAGGATTCCTCCACCCCCGCCTTCTTCAGGATGGAATCGACGGAGATTCTTGCAGTACTCTGAATCAGAGGCAGAGTCAGTCCGTTTTCGAAAACGGTAACTTCTGTGTTGACGTCTTTGATATTGTCTATCGAATATCGGTCATCGACCTTGCAGCCGTTAACAAGCAAGGTTGCGAACCCCGACAGGAAAGATAGAAACGCACATTTAGTCGGGTTGAATTTAAACATAGCTTTGGGCATAAACTCCTCTAAACTACAAAATATTTCATAAAAGGACAATTTTGTGTAGATTTGTGATATGAAAAAGAATCTGATAATCACCATATTACTGATGGTGTTTCCGATGCTGGCGCTCAGCGCACAGACGGGAAAATGGAGCGGCAAACTCAATGTTTCCCGCGCGGAGCTTTCGCTGATATTCGACATCGGGGAAGAATCCGCCACACTTGATGTTCCGGACCAGGGGGCAAGTGATATTCCTGTTGAGGTGTCGAGGGACACTGAGGGAGGCGTCACGCTTAATGTGCCGGCGATAGGCGCCTCGTTCAAAGGATTGTGGGACGGAGAGCTTATAAGCGGCACTTTTACCCAGCGCGGGGTGTCGCTGCCGATGACACTCACGCCGGGAGCGCCCGGGCTCAGGCGGCCGCAGACTCCGGCCGGTCCTTTCCCTTACACCACCGAGGAGGTCTCGTTTACCAATGGAGATGCAATTCTGAAAGGGACGCTGACTCTCCCCAAAGACTGTGACCGGGAGACCCCAGTGCTGATTATGGTCACCGGCAGCGGTCTACAGAACCGGGACGAGGAGCTGTTTGGCCACAAGCCGTTCGCTGTTATTGCCGATGCTTTCGCAAGGGCGGGTATAGCAACGTTCAGGTACGATGACCGTGGGTTCGGAGAATCGACAGGAGACGTTGCCCTGTGCACGACAGAAGATTTCAAGAACGATGCACTGCAGGGTGTAAAACTTTTGAGGGAACGTTTTGAAAATGTCGGAGTTCTCGGGCACAGCGAGGGCGGCACTATCGCGCTGATGCTCGCGGCCGAGGGGCGGGTGGACTTCGCCATAAGCCTGGCCGGGATGGTAGTCTCCGGAGCCGAGACATTGACGGCCCAGAACAGACACGCCTGCCTGGCGGCGGGGCTGCCGGAAGCCGAAGTCGAATCATACTGCCGTCTTCTTTGCGATGCGTTCGATGCCATAACGGCCAAGTCACCGCTGCCTTCGGCAGACGATTATGACATATCCGACGCTTTGAAGCAGAATTACAATGTGGCTCTAAAGCAGTTCAGCTCGCCATATATGGAATATTTCCTGGGCTTGGACATATCGCGCAGGCTGCCTGCCGTCACTTGCCCGGTGATGGCTCTATGCGGGATTAAGGACACCCAAGTCCAGTGCGGCAGGAATCTGGAGGCGTTGAAGGCCGGCCTCCACTCTGACGGCAGGAATGTCATCCGTGCCGAGGAGGGCCTAAACCATCTTTTCCAACACTGCAGCACAGGCGAACTCTCTGAATATAAGGAAATAGATGAGACCTTCTCCTATGAAGTCCTCTCAGAGATGATATCCTGGATCAAGGCGCTCTGATCGCTCTTATCCACACCCACCGGAACTGTCCTGTTTTTAGGGAAGGCTACAGCCGATTACCGGCAGACTTCGAGGGCGCGGAGGCAGGCGCTATGCAGAGCCTCCGGCAGGGCCTCTTCGGATAGAGCGCCGGAGTAAATCCGCTGCCTGTCAGATTTTTCCAGAAGGCGGCAGCAGACGCTGCGGCAGCCGAGCATCTCATACTGCGGCCGGCTGGCGAATGCCGAGCCGAGGCTGTCGCGGCTGCGGGAGTCAAAGCACAGGATGCGGAGCGTGGAGTCCTTTGGGGAGAAAGTTCCCCCGCCGGCGACCTCTGCCGCCACAGGCTCTATCCGGACATCGGAGAGCAGCCTGAAAGTCAGCTCCCAGGCGTTGCCGCATCCGGCGCAATCCGTTGCGGCCGAGTCTTGCGGCACGTTGCCGGAGGGGGTGTCGCAGCCGCCGTAATCCAGCGCGATAACGCTCTCCTGGGGCTCTGCGCCAAGGTCTGCCATAAGCGAGGCAAAGAGGTCTGCAGTGGCGCGATCCGCACCTTTGAGTATATATGTGCGGCTGAGTTCGGCAGCGCCTTTGTAGATGCCGGCATCGGAGACGATCTGCACGATTTCAAACCCCAGCATTGCGGCGTAAACTTGCGCGGAGTCCTTTGCTGCAGAACTGCCCGCCTCCAGCGCAGCAAAGTTTTCTGAGGTCAGAAGGGTGCTGCGATATGGCGCGGCAATCACTATCTGCAGCGGAAGCACCCCTTCTGCAGAGGGCTCTTCTGTAAAAAGCCTGCAGCGGACGCCGGATTGCGCTGCTTGCAGGCCGCTGTGCGGGGCAGGGCGCCCGCTTCTTGTCCGTAGCGGAGCACACGCGGCCGCGATGATTGCCGCCGTGAGTGCAAGGCTGCTCAAAAACTTTTTCATTGCGCAAAAGTAGCAAATCTCGCAGGGGAATTGCTATCTTCGCGCCGCTTTTCTAATATATGGATATGGCAAACAAAAATGCTTTGGTCGGGCACGCCGCCTGCTTTGTGGCCTACGCTATCTTCGGGGTCAACATTATCACCACCAAGGATTTGACTTCGAGCCACCTGCTCTCGCCGCTGGCGATATTCTCGCTGCGGTCGCTGGGAGCGGGGCTGCTGTTCTGGATTATTTCGCTTTTCAGGCCGGCCGAAAAAGTGGAGCGGCGCGATTTCCCCAAAATACTTCTGGCCTCGTTTCTGGGTTTTTTTCTCACCCAGATGACATTTCTGGTGGCCAGCCCTATGATAACCCCCATGAGCTGGTCGATAATTTGCTCTGTGACCCCGATCTTTACTATGATAATCGCGGCCATTGCGCTCAAAGAGCCCATCACCGGCAAAAAGGCGGGGGGAGTGCTGCTGAGCTTTGCCGGCATAGTGTTTCTGATACTCACCAGCAAGAGCTCATCGTCAGGGCCCGAGACCTCTTCTGCGCTCGGGTATGTGCTGGCGCTAGTCAACGGCCTGAGCTTCGCTCTCTATCTGGGCATTTTCCGCCCGGTGATAGAGCGCTACAGCGTGGTGACCTTTATGAAGTGGATTTTTCTCTTCGCCTTTGTAATGAGCGCCCCCTTTGCTGCCGGGGAGGTGGTGCTCTTTGACTTTGGCAGCGCCGGCGGCAGCTTTCTGCTGGAGCTGGGCTACCTGATAGTGTTCGCCACCTTCGTCTCATATTTCTTGATTCCGGTGGGACAGAAGAATATCCGTCCGACTCTGGTGAGCCTCTACTCCTATCTGCAGCCCATCATTGCCATCGCCATCAGCATCAGCATAGGGATGGACACCCTCACCTGGGGCAAGATTCTGGCGGCCTGCGCCGTGCTGGGCGGCGTGCTGCTGGTGAACTTCTCCAAGCGGGCCGTGCATTAGAAATACAAATTTGCTAAATTAGCGGATTCGAAACAGATTCTAAAGCACACTGATATGATGAGGGAAATACTTCTGATGAACGACGACGGCGTGAATGCGGCGGGAATCGGCCACCTTGCGCAGATATTCCGTCGCTACGGCGATGTGACCGCCGTGGCGCCCAAAGACCCGCAGTCGGCAAAATCGGCCGCACTGACTATGGATCGCCCCCTTACGCTAAAACAGCTGGAGACAATCCCCGCAAGCGGCAATTTGGGCGAGCTGCGCGTGTATTCGTTTGACGGAACCCCTGCCGACTGCGCAAAGATGGGGGTCAATATGTTTGTGGACGAGGGGCGGATGCCCGACCTGGCCGTCTCGGGCATAAACCACGGCAGCAACGCCTCTGTGGCAGCCCTCTACTCGGGAACGCTGGGCGCAATCGCCGAGACAACCCTCTACGGCATCCCCTCCATCGGGTTTTCCCTTGACTGCCACGACGAAAACCCCGACTTTGCGGTGGTGGACGCCTATGTGGACGACATTATGGAGCGCTTTTTCGCCTTCCCGCCGTCAAAGGATGTCTATCTGAACATAAACTTCCCCGACATAGCCCCCGAGCAGGTGCGCGGCATCCGTATAGCCAGCCAGGGGAGGGGCCGCTGGCACAAGGAGTTCGTGAAGGAGCGCACTCCGCGCGGCAGCGAGATTTACTGGATGGTGGGGGAGTTTCTGAATCTGGCCCCCGGCGGCGATGACAGCACCGATGACCACATCCTCAACAAGGAGGGTTACATAACAATAGCTCCCCGCAAGGTGGATTCTACCGATTATGCCGAGCTGGAGCGCCTTTCCTCCCTGTGGGACTTTGAATAGATGAGATATTACATCATAACAGGCGAGGCTTCGGGCGAACTGCACGGCTCGCTGCTGATGAAGGGGCTGCTCAGGCACGACGGCAGTGCGCAGATCCGCTTCTGGGGTGGCGACAAGATGGAGGCGGTGGGGGGCGAGAAGGCCCGCGACTACCGCGACACGGCCGTGATGGGGCTGGTGGAGGTGCTCTCCAAGGCGGGCAGCGTGCGGCGCAACCTGGCCTTCTGCAAGGCGGACATCCTATCCTGGAAGCCGGACGCGGTGATTCTGATAGACTACCCGGGCTTCAACCTCAAGATAGCCCGTTTTGCCCACGAGCACTCTATCAAAGTGTTCTACTACATCGCCCCCAAAGTGTGGGCTTCGCGCGAGAGGCGCGTGGAAAAGCTGCGGCGCTATGTTGACCGTCTGTTTGTGATATTCCCCTTTGAGGTGGAATATTTCCGCAGCAAGGGCATCGAGCCCGTCTATGAGGGGAACCCGCTGCTCGACTGCGTGGATTCCGCGCTGGCCGCAGCCCCCTCGCGGACAGAGTTTTTCGCTGCCTGCGGCCTGGAGGACCGCCCCACGGTGGCCCTGCTGGCGGGGAGCCGGCTGCAGGAGATAAGTTTTCTCGCCCCCAGAATGACCGCTTTCGCCAGGTTGCTATCTTCGCGCGGCAATGCCCCGCAGCTGGTGCTGGCGGCCGCCCCCGGCATAAGCAGGGAGGTGTACGAGCACTATTTCGGCGGCAGCGGCATCCGCGTGGTGTACAATCAGACCTATACGCTGCTCAAATATTCCGGGTTTGCGGTGGTGGCCAGCGGCACTGCGTCGCTTGAGACTGCGCTCATCGGCACCCCGCAGGTGGTCTGCTACGGGATGAACCCCGTTACCTACCGCATCGCCAAAATGATAATGAAGGTGAAGTATATCAGCCTGGCCAATCTGATTCAGGACAAGTGGATATTCAAGGAGCTGCTGCAGAACGACTGCACGGCGGAGAACATCGCCTCACAGATGGACTGTCTGCTGGAGCAAGGGCCGCAGCGGAGCGCAATGCTTGCCGATTATGCGCGCCTGCGCGATGCTCTTGGCAGCGGAGGCGCCGCCGACCGCTTTGCCGCCAGGATGCTGCAGGAGCTTTTGTAATATAAAATATGTATTTTTGCGCCTATGGAGCGAAAAGATAAATCTCAAGTGCGGGTGCGGAGCATTAAAACCAAGGTCCGCACCGGATTTGCGCTGATTGCCCTCATACTCTTCTTCTCCAGCATCGTGTCGCTGTTCGAGTTCACCCGTATGAACAGGGTGATAACCCGCCAGATAAGCGACAATGTGAACAGCGTGAACATCGGCCGCGATATGATCGTGCTCACCGAGGACTACAATCTGGGGGTTCTTAACGCAATCAGCGCCGGCGCACCGGCCTCTGCCGCAGCCCCCGACGCTTCGCCGGCCGGCTCTTTTGACCAGCGGCTCTACAGCGCCCACAACGAGCAGTTCATCAGGCAGTTCTCCAGCACGATGGAGGAGATGCGGCAGTCCTTTACCGCCCGCAGCACCTTCAGCGAGAAGAATTATGCCGACAGCGTGCTGCTGGCCTACACCGCATATATGCACGTGCTCCACGAGGGGCGCGAGATCCTCTCCCAGGACGCCACCGAGCGGCAGGAGTGGTATTTCAACCGGCTGCAGCCCTATTATCTGAAGCTGCGCGACTATATCCAGAGCCTGACCAACGCCAGCCAGGAGGCCCTCATCGCCAATTCCCAAAAGGTGGACGCCACATTCTACCGCAGCATAACCCCCGCCATCGCCTCGGTGGCCGTGGGACTGCTGCTGGTGCTGCTGTTCAACTATTTCCTGAATTATTACTTCATAAAGCCCCTGATAAGAATCAGCGGCGGCATCGGCAGCTACCGCAAGTACCGCAAGGAATACAATGTAGAGGTGGACAACAACGGCGACGAACTCTCGCAGCTCAACGATAATGTCCGCAATCTGATAGAGGACTACAAATCCATAGAGAAAGGCTCCGGCGATAAAAAGTGATGAATCTGCGCGCGATAACCCGCAACATAGCGTTGGCGCTGCTGCTGGATGCCGGCTTTATGCTGGCTTCGGCGGCTGTGGCGGCCTATTACCGGTTCGACGCCTCCTTCTCTCCGCTGCTGCTCTCCGGACTGCTGACGCTGATGGTGGCCATCCTCCCCCTGGTGTTCGTGAGCAAGGGGCAGATGCGCATCACCACCAAAGACGGGATGCTGATACTCTTTTTTGCCTGGATGCTCTCGTGCGTGTTCGGACTGCTGCCCTACGCCCTCTACGGCGGGGAGTTTTCCCTTGAGAATGCCTGGTTCGAGAGCGCATCGGGCTTTACCGCCACAGGCGCCTCCATTCTGCAGGATGTGGAGGGGCTGCCGCGCGGGCTGCAGTTCTGGCGCCACTCCACCCAGTTCATCGGCGGCTTGGGAGTGGTGGTGTTTATGCTGATAATCCTTCCGTCGTCTGGCACCGTCAAGCTCAGGATGCGCCGGCTGGAGGTCTCCAACATCTCCGCAGGCGACTATAACTTCCGCTCCAACAAGATTGTGAGCGTGGTGCTCACGGTGTATCTGATTATGATGCTCGCCTGCGCGCTGCTCTACTTTGTGGCGGGGATGCCCCTCTACGATGCGGTGTGCCACGCCTTCAGCACGGTGGCCACGGGCGGCTTCAGCACCCGCAGCGCCTCTCTGGGGGCCTACGGCTCCCGCTGGATAGAGCTTATAGCAATGTTCTTTATGCTGGTAAGCTCGCTGCACTACGGGCAGATCTACTCCTCTGTGGCGGGGCGCAACGCCGGGATATTCCGCAACCCGATAGTGAGGTTTTTCTTTGCGACCATAGGGGTGGGCATTGTGCTTACATTTGCCTCGCTGATGCTCTGTGGAACCTATTCTGACCCGCTGCAGGCACTATGGCAGGCCGCTTTTTGCGTGATATCGGCCGGCTCGTCTACCGGACTTGCCACTGCCGACACCTCCGCCTGGCCAGCGCTGGCGGTGGTGGTGCTGCTCTACTTCTCCGTGCAGTGCGGCTGCTCCGGCTCCACCACCGGCGGACTCAAGGTCGACCGCATCTGGCTGCTCGCGCGCGCAGTCAAGGCGCAGGTGATTAGCACCATTCACCCCAACACGGTGGTGCGCATAAAGTGGGGTTCGCAGTCGGCCGATATGGGAGTAATATCGTCGGTGGCGGCCTACACGCTGCTCTATTTTATGATAATGTTCGTATGCGCAGCCTTCTACGCCGTATGCGGAATGAGCCTTTCAGACTCGCTTGCCGACAGTCTGGCCCTGGTGGGCAATGTCGGCCCGGCCTACGGCGCCGCCGGGTCGATGGGCTCCTACGCCTGCGCGCCCATTGCGGCCAAGGTGGTGATGGGCTTTGAAATGATTGTGAGCCGGCTCGGAATCTACGCGTTCTTCAGTTTGTTCGCAAAAAGGAGTTAGACGATGGCGCTCAAGAGTTTTTCGGAGACGATAACGGGTTATCTGGGTTTTGAGCCCACGGCCGACCAGAGCGCCCTTTTTGCGGAGCTGGAGGCTTTCGGGCAGGATCCGGCTTCGGATATGATGATAGTGTCGGGCTATGCCGGCACAGGCAAGAGTAGCGCCATCGCGGCGTTCGTGAAAACGCTGCGCCACTACCGCTGCAAGGTGGTGCTGCTGGCCCCCACGGGGCGTGCCGCCAAGGTGCTCTCGGGCTTGGCCGGCTATGGCGCATACACCATCCACAAGTGCATCTACCGGCAGAAGAGCACAGGCGAGGCCTTTGCCAAGTTTTCGCTGGATGTAAACCTGAACCGCAACACCTATTTTATAATAGACGAGGCGTCGCTCATCACCATAGGGACGGGCAGCGGCGGCAACGTGTTCGGCAGCGGCGACCTGCTGGACGATCTTGTGAGATTTGTCCGCAGCGCCCCGGGCAACAGAATGGTGTTTGTGGGAGACCGCGGCCAGCTCCCTCCGGTGGGGATGGACGAGAGCCCGGCGCTGGATTTGGACTTTATGCGGAGCACCTACGGCGACCTGCACACCGCCTCGCTCAAGAGCGTGCTGCGCCAGCAGCGGGAGTCGGGGATACTGCACAACGCCACCATCCTGCGCGAAATGGTCTGCGGGGGCAACCTCTCCATGCCGCGGCTTGAGCTGCAGGGCTTTGAAGATATCTGCCGGGTGAGCGGCGGGGAGCTCATCGAGAGCCTTTCCGACGCCTTCGGCAAATACGGGCAGGACAATGTGGTGGTGCTGACCCGCAGCAACCGCCGCGCCAACCGCTACAACGCCGGCATCCGCGCCACGGTGCTCTACCGCGAAGAGCAGCTCTCGCGTGGCGACAAGCTGATGGTGGTGAAAAACTGCTACCAGTTTCTGGAGAAGTTGGACGACGGGGACTTTTTCATAGCCAACGGCGATATGGGGCGGCTGGTAAAGATTTCCAAGTTTGAAGAGCGCTACGGGCTGCACTTTGCCCAGGCGACCATCTCATTTGCTGACTACGACAATCTGGAGATTACCGCCAAGATTGTGCTGGACACCCTCCAGAGCGAGGCGCCGGCCCTCACCAAAGAGCAGCAGCAGGCCCTTTTCGAGGGAGTATGGGCCGACTACGACGACATTCCCACCAAAAAGAAGCGCTACGAGGCCGTGCGGGAGGACCACTACTACAACGCCCTCCAGGTGAAATATGCCACCGCGATAACCTGCCACAAGTCGCAGGGCGGAGGCTGGCCCTGCGTGTACATCGACAACCCCTTCTGGGGGGAGGACATCACGGTCGACGACTTAAAATGGCTCTATACTGCGGTGACCCGTGCCACCGAAAAGGTTTTTTTAGTAAATTTCCCCGATAATTGTTTTTAAGAATCAGGATAGATTATGTATTGGGTATTATTTATCGGCATCTCGCTCTTGAGCTACGCCGTGCAGGCGCTGCTCCAGGCCAGATACAGAAAGTTCTCGCAAATTGCCCTGTCCAGCGGCCTCACAGGGGCGCAGGTGGCGGAGAAAATGCTGCACGACAACGGAATATATGACGTGCAGATAACCTGCATACAGGGTACTCTCACCGACCATTACGACCCCACAAGGAAGACAGTGAACCTCAGCGAAGGGGTTTACCGCTCCAATTCGGTGATGGCGGCGGCTGTGGCGGCCCACGAGTGCGGCCACGTGGTGCAGCACGCCACCGGCTACGCTTTTCTCAGGCTGCGCTCCGCGCTGGTGCCGGTGGTGAGCTTCTCTTCAAAGATTGTGATATGGGTGCTGCTTGCAGGTATGGCTCTCATCAAGGTGTACCCGCAGCTGATGCTGGCGGGCATCGTCCTCTTTGCCATCACCACGCTCTTCAGCTTTGTGACCCTGCCGGTGGAGATAGACGCCAGCCGCCGCGCCCTGGTGTGGCTTGAAAGGTCCGGCATCACCGACTATTCCACCGACCAGTATGCCCACAAGGCTCTGCGCAGCGCCGCCTATACTTATGTGGTGGCGGCCCTCTCTTCTCTGGCGACCCTGTTTTACTACATTATGATTTTTGCCGGCGGACGGCGCGAATAGCTTATGAAAAAGATTTGCATACCGTTTCTGGCGCTTCTGATGTGCGCACCCCTCTGCGCCCAGACCAAGATGCGCCTGACAGATGCCCAGATAGTATCCGGAGAGTTGCCCGCAGGCATCCGCAACTCTTTCGAGCCCGGCAAAGAACCGTTCAATAGGCCGCCGCGCGAGAAGATGCCGGAGCTGGTGAAAGGGTGGGAGAACCCCACATATTCCCCCGACAGGCGCTATATTGCATACACTAAAGACGGCGACCTCTACTCGATAGAAGTCTCCACGCGCAAGATCAACCGCCATACAGACGATGCTGGCAAGACCGTGAGCAACGGCTACGCCTCCTGGGTCTATTACGAAGAAATTCTGGGGCGTGCGAGCCGCTACAGGGCGTTCTGGTGGTCGCCAGACAGCAAGGTGATAGCCTACTACCGATTCGACGACGGCAAGGTGCCGATGTTCCCCATCTACGATGCGGCGGGACAGCACGGCACGCTGCGCGAGACCCGCTATCCCAAGGCGGGCGACCCCAACCCCGAGGTCAAGGTGGGATTCGTGTCGGTGGAGGGCAACGCCACCGTGTGGGCCGACTTCGACCCCAAAAAGGATCAGTACTTCGGCACCCCTTTCTGGGACGCGAAAGGCACCCGGCTGATAGTCCCCTGGATGGACCGCAGCCAGGACAATATGATTCTCTACTCCGTGGATCCGCTCTACGGCGTCAAGGAGCAGGTCTATAGCGAGCATCAGGACACTTGGGTGGAGTGGCCCTCCCAGATGCTCTTCAGCGACAAGGGCTTTTATATGGTGCGCGACTACGAGAAGTGGCAGCGCATCTACTTTCTCTCATACGACGGCAAGGAGTTCCGCTATGCCAGCGACCGCAAGAACTACTGGGGCATCAGTCTGCTCAAGCTTAGCGACAAATACCTCTTCTACACCGCGCGCGGCGGCGAGTCATCCACTCGCACCGACATTTACCGCGTGACGCTGCGCAGCGGGGCGGTGCAGAGGGTCTCTTTCGGAGAGTATGACTTCACAGGGGTCAGGATAGGCGACGACGAGCGCACAGTGACCGCGATGATGTCCAACTGCCACACCCCCTACAGGCAGGTGGAAATCAGGATTCCCGCAAGCGGAGATGTGCAGGAGAAGAACGTGAAGGTTCTCTTCGACTCCAAAGGACCTGAATACGACAACTACGAAATCGCCGAGCGCGAGATAGTGTGGATAACCCTGCGCGACGGCGCAAAGGTCCCCGCATCGGTGATCTGGCCCGTAGGGATGGATCGCAGCGGCAGCGTGAAATACCCCGTGAAGGTGGATATCTACGGCGGCCCCGACAGCCAGCAGGTATATGACCGCTATGCGGGCTGCGGCTTCGAGACCCAGTGGTGGGCCAACCACGGCGTGGTGCAGGTGACCCTCGAGACCCGCTCTGCCGGTCATCTTGGCCGCGATGGGCTCAACGCCATCTACCGCAAGCTGAATGTTGTGGAACTGCAGGACCTTATAGACGGCATCAAGTATTTTGACTCGCTGCCCTACATCAATTCTAAGAAGGTGGGCATCGAGGGCTATTCATACGGCGGCACAATGTCGGTTCTGGCCGCCACTGAGGGCAACGACTATTTCCAGTATGCCGTGGCGAGCAGCGGCGTGATGGACTGGCAGCTCTACGACAGCCACTACACCGAGCGCTATATGGATCGTCCCAAGGACAACCCGCAGGGGTATGCGCAGACACGGGTGTTCGACCGCCTCTCAAAATACAGGGGGGATAAGAGCAATATGCTGCGGCTGACCCACGGTACAGGCGACGACAACGTCCACCTGCAGAACTCCCTGCAGTTGATAGACCGGCTGCAGAGCGACAACAAGGATTTTGAGCTGATGTTCTATCCCGGCGGAATGCACGGCTACCGGGGCTATCAGGAGCGCCAGTTTGAGATGCAGAACTACCGGTTCTGGTATGAATACCTGCTGGAGGCGCCACTGCCCGAAATTTTGAAAAACAGATAAACGATTTTAAAAACGATGATTATGGAAAAGAATTATATGGATGTGGCCAAGAGTTGGCTTGGCGCCAGCTTTGACGAAGAAACCCGCGCCGAGGTGGCAAAACTTATCGATGGTGATCCCAAAGAGCTTGAAGACCGCTTTTACCGCACGCTGGAGTTCGGCACAGGCGGCTTGCGCGGCGTGATGGGAGTCGGCACCAACAGAATGAACAAATACACCGTGGGTATGGCGACCCAGGGGCTTGCGAACTATCTGAAGCAGCTCTACGGCGATGCTCCTGGGTCGGTGGCCATCTCCTACGACTGCCGCAACAATTCCCGCTATTTTGCCGACATCACGGCAGGCGTGCTGCTGCGCAACGGCATCAAGGTGTATCTCTACAGCGACATACGCCCCACGCCCCAGCTGAGCTTCACCTGCCGCTATCTGCACACCAATGCCGGCATTATGATCACCGCCAGCCACAATCCCAAGCAATACAACGGCTATAAGGTGTTCTGGGAGGACGGTTCGCAGATTGTGGAACCCCACGACCGGAACATAATCGCCGAGGTGGGCAAGATTACCGACCCGAGCCAGGTCCTCTTCAACGATGACCCCGACCTCAAGCCGGAATACATCGGCGCCGAGGTGGACAAGGCCTTTCTGGATGCCATAAGCACGCTGATGCTCTCCCCCGAATCGGTGGCGCGCCACAGCGATATGAAGATAGTATATACCCCGTTGCACGGCACCGGCAGCCGCACCGTGTATCCTTTCCTTGCAAAAATCGGCTTCAAGAATGTGATTCACGTGGCCGAGCAGGATGTAAACGACGGCAATTTCCCCACGGTGGTCTCTCCCAATCCCGAGGAGCCCACTGCTATGAAGATGGCCATGGAGCTGGCCGACAGGGAAGGGGCCGACATAGTGCTGGCCTCGGATCCCGACGCCGACCGCATCGGTCTGGCGGTGCGCGACGACAAGGGGCGGATTGTGCTGCTCAACGGCAATCAGATTGTCACCGTCATCACCGCCTATATGCTGGAGCGCTGGAGCGCGCTGGGCAAGCTGAAGAGCGGCGACCCGTATATGATCAAGACCATAGTGACCACGGAGCTGATGGCGGCCATCTGCAAGAAATATGGCGTGCAGCTCTACAATGTGCTCACGGGCTTCAAAAACATAGCCCGCGTGGTGCGCGAAAACGAGGGCAAGAGGGTCTATATCGGCGGCGGAGAGGAGTCCAACGGCTTCAATGCCGGGGACTTTGTGCGCGACAAGGATTCTGCGGTGACCTGCGGCCTGCTGGCCGAGTGCGCTGCATACCTGCTGGACCGCGGCCAGAGCATCTACGGCTATCTGCAGGAGATTTACGCCGAATACGGCTACTACAAGGAGGGTCTCACCAGCATCTACCGTATGGGCAAGGAGGGAGCCGCAGAAATAGAGAACATTATGAAGGAGTACCGATCCAACCCTCCCAAAGAGCTGGCCGGCAGCAAGGTGGTAAAGGTTATCGACTACCTCTATCCGGATAAGACCGGGCTGCAGAAGAGCAATGTGCTGCAGTTCATCTGCGAGGACGGCACCATCACTTCTGTGCGCCCTTCCGGCACCGAACCCAAGATAAAGTTTTACTTTGGAGTGCGTGGAGACAACGCTGACGAGCGGCTGGAGGCACTCAAGAAGCAGTTTGCATAGGGCCTATGTACAACCGGCACACCAAGGTAGCCCTTATATACGATTTTGACGGCACTCTCTCGCCGGGCAATATGCAGGAGTACGGCCTGATTCAGGCGCTCGGCAAAACCCCCGACGAGTTCTGGAGCGATAGCAACAGTTATGGCGAGCGCCACGATATGAACGGGGTGCTTGCCTATATGAAATATATGCGCGACGAGGCGGCACGGCGCTCCATTCCCCTCACCAGGGAGTGGATTGCCGGCTTCGGCCGCAACATTGAGCTATATCCCGGTGTGCAGGAGTGGTTTGCTTTGGTCAATGAATATGGCAGGAGCCGGGGGGTGGTGGTGGAACACTACATAATCTCCTCCGGCCTCACCGAGATGATAGAGGGCTCTTCCATCGCGAAATATTTCAAGAAAATATTCGCCAGCAGCTTTTTCTACGACGAAACGGGGTGCGCCGTGTGGCCCGCCGTGGCCATAGACTTTACAGGCAAGACCCAGTTCCTGTTCAAGATCACCAAGGGGATTATGGACATCGCCGACAACCGCCGGGTAAACGAGAGCGTCCCAGACAGAGAGAAGCCGGTACCGTTCAGCAATATGATCTATTTTGGAGACGGCACCACCGACATCCCCTGTATGAAGATAGTGAATATGTTCGGAGGCAACGCCATAGCGGTTTATGACGAGTCGGATGATAGGGGAGTAGCCCTGGCCCGCCAGCTGCTGGAGGAGAACCGCGTGAATTTGGCGGCCCCCGCCGACTATCGCGAGAGCGGGCGGATGTATGCCCTATTGCGCGCCATAATAGACAAGGTCTGCGCCGAGAGCGAATACAACAAGCTCAAGAGGGGTTAGTTACGGCTGCGCAGCGGCAGCAGGGATATCAGAATGTAGCAGCCGAACAGCAGCAGCGTAAAGAGAGCCGCGTAGGCTGCGGGATGCAGGCCGCGCGGGGCTGCCGCAATTTCAAAAATCAGGATAGCTGCGGCGCCGACCCCCAGCAGAATGTGCTTTAAGCCGGGTTTGCTCTTTGCGGAGAACATCCTCACGTTGCACACAAGTAGGATGCAGAGCGCGGCGGACAGAGATGGGATGAACCACGCCGAGCCCAGAAGGGCGGCTACCGTGCCCTCTGCGCCCGCAATTGTGCAGCAGTGGCCGTAGCCCACAGCCGAGGCGGCCAGAATGCCGCTGGCGGGGGAGGCGAGTCCGTGGAACTCCTTTTCGCCGCTCTGATAGATATTGAAGCGGGCCAGCCTTACCGAGGTGAAGGCCACCATCAGCAGCGGCACGAATGCAAAAAAACGGGGTTCGCCGCCGCAATTTATCTTATAATACCAGCAGAACAGCATAAGAGAGGGGGCGAGACCGAAGCTCACCAGATCGCTAAGCGAATCCAGCTCGCGTCCCATAGGGGAGGAAACCCCCAGCCGACGGGCCAGCGCGCCGTCGAAAATATCAAATACCGCCCCGGCCATTATAAAGCAGTAGGCCTCGATAAAGAGACCCCACAGGGCCATTATTGCGGCACAGACGCCGCACATCAGGTTTGACAGTGTCAGCAGGTCGGGGAGGTATTTTTTCATTTCAAAAGTGATTGTACGGGATTATTTGATGCCCATCTTCTTGCGGATCTCCTTGGGGATGGCATTTTTGTGCACCATAATGTTCATTGTCTTGTGGCGGACGAACGAGTCGGAAACATACCAGATGCCCTTGTACTTGCCGTATTCGCCCCAGGAGTTCTTCACCATAAAGTATTTGGTGCCGTTCTGGTCGGTGGCGATGCCGTAAATCTGCATTCCGTGGTCATCGGTAGTTGTCTTGTTGTCGTAGCCTTCCTGGCGCAGCTCCTGGGTCACAACGATTTCGGGAGCCTCCTCGCGCATCTTGGCCAGCTGTGCGGCCTTCTCCTCTGCAGAGACGCCGGTCCAGCGGACAGCGTCGCTGCCCGCCTCGGTCACTGCGGCAAGGTCGGGGTTGGTGGCGATGCCGTTGCGGGTGAAGCCCTTTTCGCTCACGTCACTGCCCCAGGCGATGGTGTAGCCCTTGTCGATGGCGTTGTACATAATCTCCATCATATCATCCAGGGGAACATTGTAGCTGTAGTCCCAGCGCCAGTTGTCGGGAACTTCAATCACAAACTGGCTGTAGAACGGATGATGGGTGAAAGAGGTGATGGACACATAGTCGTCGGGGTTGATGCCCAGCGATTCGGCATAGCTCTTGGGGGTGTACTTCTTGCCCTCATACTCGAACTCCTCGGGGCAGGGGCCCAGATAGGCGTCCAGAATTCCCTGCAGGCCCTTCTTCCAGGCGGTGGAGAGCTTGCGGTTGGGGTTCTTGCTGATGGCTGCCAGATAGCCCTTCATACCCTCGGCCATCTCACTGTGGCTGTTGCGCTTCTCTCCGTAGTTGAGACCCTCCATCACGCTCTGGGGCACGATGCCGTAGTCTTTCCATACGTGCAGGACATCCTCGGAAGAGCTGCCCTGGTCAAAATTGAGCATACCGTCCAGGCGGATATACTTCTCGGCCTTATCGCTGTAAGCCTTGCTCACCACGAACATCTCGGACAGATCCACTTCGGGACCGCCCATACGCAGTATTTCAGACTCCAGGAAGGAGAGGGTGGAATAGCACCAGCAGGTGCCGCTGCTTGCCTGGTCTTTGATGGAGGTGATGGGGAGTTCCTTGACCACGGTAAAGGTGTACTCCTTCTCTTTGGGGGGCTCGGGACGCTCCTGAGCCGCGAGAGTGAGCGTGGCGACGCTCAAGCACGCGATAATTGATAAAAGTTTCTTCATTTTATATAAAAATATAAATTATAAAAGTTTCTGTTGCATCATCTGCCGCAGCAGGTTCAGGGCGCCGGAGGCGAAGCGCTGCATATTGACCTCGCGGGAGGGGGACATGCTGCTTATTTTGCGCGATACGACCTCCGTGGTGCCGGTTTCGGGGTTGCGGTGGGCGGCCGCCACCCAGCAGGTGCCCACGGGCTTGTCTTCGCTGCCGCCGCCGGGGCCGGCGATGCCAGTGGTGGCCACGCTCCAGTCGGTGTCCAGCAGTATGGCCACGCCGCGCGCCATAGCTTCTGCGCACTCGCGGCTCACCGCCCCGACTGTGTCGAGCACCTCTTGCGGCACATTGAGCAAGTTCTGCTTTACCTCATTGGCATAGCTTGTTACGCTGCCTTTATAATAGACGCTGCTGCCGGGGACGGAGGTTATCAGATTGGATACAAGCCCGCCGGTGCACGACTCGGCGGCGGCTATCGTCTCCTGATGGGTAAGCTCCGGAGGAGCCTGCAGCAGACGGGGCAGAATGCTCTGCAGAGTGTCCGAACCCTCGCCGTATATATATGTGCCGAGTATCGGGCGGAGGCTCTCCACGGCGTCTGAAAGGGCCTGCCTGCGCTCCGGAGCATCGGCCCCGTAGCAGGACAGGCGCAGCCGCACGCCGTAGATGGCGTTGGGCAGGTATGCCAGATGCAGAAAATCGGGCAGGGAATCCTCCCAGCCCTCTATCATCTTGGCGAGCACCGACTCCGCCAGGCCAAAGGTGCAGATGGTGCGGTGCACTATGCTCTCCAGAGAAAAGTGGCTGCAGATGGCCTTCTGCACATCTCCCAACGCCCCGAGACTCTCGTAGGGGACGCCGGGCATAGAATAGAGCAGGGCGCTGTGGCCGTAGCGGGACTCTTCAAAGCGGAATTCCATTATGGGGGCAGTGCCCAAATGGTTGAGAATGACATTAGCCGTGTCGGGCACATCGGCCTGCGCGCGGTTTATGTCCAGCATCTCGATGCCGCGGCGGGCGAGTATCTGCACTATTATCGCCTCCTGGTCGCTGTTGTGCACCATTGCTGTGGCGCCGCTAAGGGTGGCGAGGGCCTCCTTTGTGATATCGTCCTTGGTTGGACCAAGACCTCCGGTAACCACTACCACATCGTTGTTTTTGAGCAGATTGTCAAGATGGCTCAGGATGGCGGCGCGGTCGTCTCCGATAGAGGAGATGTTCTGCACCTGCACCCCGATATCCTCCAGCGCCCGCGCTATGTGGGAGGAGTTGGTGTCCACTATCTGACCTATGAGAATCTCGTCGCCAATGGCGCAAATTGCCCCTTTTTTCATTTTCTGTCGATTTTTTTGAGATGGCGTATTATCCGTTTCGCAAATAGCGGCCCCTCGTAGATGAAACCGGTGTAAACCTCCACCAGCGAGGCGCCCGCAGCAAGCATCTCCTCTGCCTGGGCAGGGGTCATAATGCCGCCCGATGCTATTATGGGCAGCAGACCGCGGCTGCTTTCGTGAATGTATTTTACCGCTTCCAGCGATTTTTCATAGAGCGGGGCGCCGCTAAGGCCGCCTTTGACCATATACGGGGCGGAGGGGTCTTTTGCTGTGATATTCTCCCTGCTGCGGGTTGTATTCGTGGCCACAATGCCGTCCACGCCGTTTATCAGGGCCAGGTGGATTATGCGGTCCAGTTGATCGTGCGTCATATCCGGAGAGACTTTCAGCAGCACCGGACGGCTGACTTCGTTGTATCGCACCACCTCCATCACGCTCTCTATGATTTTGGGCAGTCCATCCTCCTGCAGGCGGTCCAGATCCTTCACATTGGGGCAGGAGACATTCACCACAAAAAAGTCCACGAAGTCATACAGCAGCGCCATAACGTAGCTGTAGTCCTTGTAGGCCTTTTCATTGGCCGTGGAGGCGTTTTTGGAGATGTTGGCACCTATTATCAGGTTAGGGTGATCCTTTCTTAAATGCTGCAGCACAGCCTTTACCCCGACATTGTTCATACCCATGCAGTTGACAAGGGCGCGGTCTTTGGGCAGGCGCCACAGGCGCGGGGCGGGGTTGCCTTCCTGCGCATCGGGGGTTATGGCACCTATCTCCATAAAGCCGAAGCCAAGGTTCGCAAAGTCGTTGTAGCACTCGCCATTTTTGTCCAGGCCAGCAGCAATGCCCACCGGATTGGGGAATTTTATGCCGAAAAGCTCCCTTTCCAGCTGCCTGCCGCGCCGCTTGCACACAAGGCGGATCAAAAGCCGGCAGCCCGGAATATAACGGGCCGCCTTGAGCAGGGTGAGGGTTATATTGTGTGCTTTTTCCGGCGGAAACAGAAAGAGCAGAGGTCTGATCAGCAATTTGTACATACAAGCACAAATGTACAAATTTTATCTCACCTCATAGGTTCCGTCGGTATATAATATGGTGATTTGTGCGATGCGTTTTTCCCGTGCGGGTGCCGCTGCCGGGCGAACCGCGGGATTCTCGCGGGGGTAAATCCGCCCGTTTTTGGCTGCAACGGGGTCTGGCTCAGAACTTTGAGAAGGTATACCGGATGTAACGCCAGATAGGCGGTTTGGCTCCGGAGCAGTCTCTTCTGTGGCTGCGGCAGGGCCGTCAAGTGGTTCGAGAGCCGCTGTATCCGACAGCTGTGCGCCAAAGAACAAATCTGGTTCTGTGGAAGTTGCCGCCGCCTTTTCAGGCGCTGCTTCAAGTGAAGCGGGGGCGGAGACCGCTTTTTCTGAGGCAAGTGCCGCTGCAGGAGCGCTCGCTGCAGCAGCGGGTGAGGGTGCTGCGGCGGGTGTGCCTGCGGTGGGTGCTGAACTGCCGCTGAAAGCGGGCTGGTCGCGGTATGCCTTGCCGGTCCCGAGTATCAGCCAGTCGGGATTGATCTTGGGAAAGGCGAGGAGCATCTTGTTTATGAATTCGAAGCTCGGCTTGTTGCGCCCGGCGAGCAGGTGCGACACTCCGGAGCGCTGGATGCCCAGCTTGTCGGCAAATTGGCTCGGCGTGAGCCCCTCCATAGAGAGGAAAAGTTTGAGTCGCTCTTCCATAAAGAATTGTAAACTGATTTTTACAAATGTAGTGTACGGAATTCGAAAGCGCAAATCAAAGTTGTAAATTACAAATGTAAATTACAAATGTTTGCAACAGCGAGAATAAAACGTTGATTAAAAATAGTGCTGCGGCGTTGATGTTTTGCTTTAGGTATTTTTGCCAATTGGCTGATTTTGCGGGTAGTGTATTTTTGTTACGGTCTCGATTCGGGCAAATGTACCCCATTTTGGCGGGCTGGTTACAATTTGCACCATTTTATGCTTAATGCCAACAATCAAGTAAAGCCGCTAAACCACTGATTAATAAATCAAAAACTGCAGCCTATGTAAGTGATAACATTTTGTTATGAAACACTTGTCGATTATTGGCACGCCACGGCATTATACTTATGTAAATCAATCCGAATTTTTGATAAGTTTACAATGTGGCAAATGTAAATTACAAAAGTCTACAAAGCTAATACCTAAAGTAACACTTCAACCACCTGTTTTTCGCAGAATCCTGCACATTTTTTATCTTTGTCTCAAATTAAAATGTGACGATGATTCCGGATATTGATATAAACGAATATGACTACCCTCTTCCGGAGGACCGGATAGCAAAATTCCCCCTTCCTAACAGAGATGATTCAAAGCTTCTGGTAAACATAGACGGTACTACGCGTGAAGAGCGTTTCCGCGAGATTGCAGAATTTCTTCCCTCTGACTCTCTGATGGTCTTTAATCAGACCAAGGTGATTCCCGCCCGGCTTTTCTTCAGGCGGGATACCGGCGCACTTATAGAAATCTTCTGTCTTGAGCCATACGAACCTTCTGACTATCAACTTTGTTTTGCCTCTACTTCAAGTTGTCGCTTTAAGTGTATTGTGGGTAATCTAAAGCGCTTCAAAGGGGTCGTTTCGCTGGTCACCGAACACTGTGGCGGCGAAGACCGCGCCGCGGCAGACGCCCTCCGTCTCAAAGCAGAGATGGTGGAACGGCGGGAGAGCACCTGCATCGTGGAGTTCTCATGGGATGGCGGGCTCTCTTTTTCTGCGGTGATGTCGCTCTGCGGGAATATGCCCATTCCTCCCTACTTAAACCGTGATACTCAGGAGATAGACTATACACGTTACCAGACAACTTACGCCCGAGCGGAGGGTTCGGTGGCCGCTCCTACGGCCGGCCTGCACTTCACTTCTGCAGAAATGGAGCAGATAGCGGCCAAAGGGATAGATATAGAGTATCTGACTCTGCACGTAGGGGCAGGGACTTTTCTACCGGTGAAGAGCCGCAATGTGTCGGAGCACACAATGCACAGCGAACCGTTCGAAGTTTCGCTTGAATTTCTCAATAGCCTGAATGACAGGCTCGGTAATGGAAATGTTATAGCGGTGGGCACTACATCCACCAGGACTCTGGAGTCGCTTTATTATTTAGGGGTCCACTGCATCGAGAGGGGCTCTGCGGAAGATGTGCAGCAGTGGGAGCCGTATCGCGACGAAGGTTATCCATACTCTGCAAAAGAAGCAATATCTGCAATTATCAAATATTTAAACAACAACGATTTAAAAAAGATAATCGCGAGAACAAGTTTAATTATTGTCCCTGGCTTTGAATATCGCCTGGTCGACTATCTTGTCACCAATTTCCATCAGCCCAAGAGCACGCTGCTGCTGCTAATCACCGCGCTTATAGGCGGCGGGTGGCGCGATATGTACTCTTTTGCGCTGGACCACGGCTTCCGCTTCTTGAGTTATGGCGATTCGTCACTTCTTAAGCGCAGGTAGCCGGAATGAATGTTTATTAGCTATATTTGCATTCTTTTAAAAGAAATATGATGGTTGAATTTCTGGACAAGGCGCCTCTTGGCAACGGACCGATGTTGCTTTTGTGCTCAATTGCGCTGGCGTTGGCCTGTGCAGTGCTGTGCGTCTCGGTTTCCCGTGGCAATCTTATTGCGCGCAGCGTGATCGGCACTTCGTGCAGGGCGCTGCTGCTGATTGCGGGGTGCGCTCTATGCGGCTTTCTGCTCTCTCTGATACCTGCAAAAGGCATTTGGAGCAAGGTGATTTATTACGCGGCGGTGGTTTCTGCCATTTTTGCCGCGCTTTTTATATTTGTAAGAGGTATGCGCGCTCAGGTGCGCACCGCCACTGCCAATGCTCTGCGCAAGAGCGCGGGCCCTGCGGCGGCCGCCCGTTTTGCAAAAGGATGGCTTTTCGCCCTGTCGGCGGTGGCTGCCGCAGCAGCGGCGCTGGCGCTTGCCTGCGGTCATCCGCTCTATTGGCTGCCGATGTGCGGCGTGGCCCTCACCGCTGTGGCGCTGTCTCTGGGGTCGCTGTTTCTGCCGCGTGTGTGGTATGCAGCCGCCGCTATCGCCATTGCCGCTTTTGCATTTTTGACACTTTCGCGCGCCTTGGCTGCGGCCAGTTGCAACGAGCTCTATTGCGTGGTTCCTGCCGCAGCAGCGGTGGCGCTGGCGCTTGCGGCGTTTGTGTCGTTAACAGTTAGAAAAGAGTAGGATGGAGGATATTTTCGCCGATATAAGACCTTACACCGATGAAGAGGTGGCTAAAGTGCTGCCTGTTTTATCGCAGAGCAAGCTGGTGGCTGCCGCCGGCAAGTTTTTGTTCCCCGGGCAGAGTCCGGATGTGCTGCAGAAGCTGATAGCAGGCTGCCGCACGGTAGACGAATTTCAAGACAAGGTCATCTCAAAAGTGGTTGGGATGGATCTTGAGATTTCTCACAGCAGTTTGACTTACAGCGGCCTGGAGAACTTTATTAAAAGTGACGGTTCGGTGGGGACCTTCTTGATGCTCTCTACCCATCGCGACATAGTGCTGGATCCGGCGCTGGTGCAATATACACTGTTTCTGAACCATATGCCCACCACCGAAATCGCGGCCGGCGACAATCTGCTGGACAATCCGGAAGTGGCTATGGTGATGCGCGCCAACAGGATGGTGAAAGTGGTGCGCAGCGACAATGCAAGGGTGGTTTACGACACGTCGCGCCGCCTGTCGGCATACATCCGCAGCAAGGTGTCCACTGGCGGGAAGTCGCTCTGGATAGCCCACCGCAGCGGCCGCACCAAAGATGGCTGCGACCGCACCGAGCAGGGGCTGCTCAAGATGCTGGATATGAGTGGAGAAGGTGGCTTTGTAGAAAGTTTCGCTGCGCTTGATATAATGCCGGTGACCATCTCGTATGAATATGAAACGTGCGCCGCTCTCAAGGCTTTTGAACTTTACTGCAAGGAGAAACAGGGGTTCTACCGCAAGAAGCCTGGGGAGGATGCCAACAGTATGCTGCAGGGCTTTATCCAGCACAAGGGGCGCATCCACGTCGATTTCTGCAAGCCGTTGACCAAGGATGAACTTTTGGAGGCCGACAGTGCAAACCGTAACGATAAATTCCGTAAATTGGCAAGCATTTTGGATAGTCGAATCGCCTCTTCGTTCAGACTTTGGCCCACCAACTATGCGGCGGCGGACATTCTGAGCGGCGGCGATGCTTATCTCAAGCAAGGCAGGTACACTTTGCAGGACCGGGACAATCTGGTCTCCCACATTAAAAAGGAGTGCGAAGGGATGCCGGCGGAGATTTATGACAGGGTGCTGAATATTTATGCTGCAAATATCATCAACAAAAAACAATAAGAAAATGAAAAAAATCGTATTGCTTCTGGCGTGCTCCACAATGGTTCTTTCCAGCTGTGGAAATTGGTCTAATCTTGCAAAAGGCACTGCAATCGGCGGCGGCAGCGGAGCGGCCGTAGGCGCAGGCATCGGTGCCCTTGTGGGCAAAGATTCGAAATCGGCCGCAGTCGGCTCTGCTATCGGCGCTATCGTGGGCGCAGGCGCGGGTGCCATTATCGGCGACAAGATGGACAAGAAGGCAGAGCAGCTGGCTGCCATCGAGGGTGCGACCGTGGAGACCGTGACCGATGCCAACAATCTGACCAGCGTGAAGGTGACTTTTGACAGCGGTATTCTCTTTGATACCAACAAGTCTGCCCTCAGCGAATCTGCAAAGAAGTCTCTGAAGGATTTCGCAAGCAAGATGACCGATATGCCCGACACTGACATCACCATCTGGGGTCATACCGACAATACCGGCAGCGCCGCTGTCAACGAGCGCCTGTCTCTTGAGAGGGCCAATGCCGTGAAGAGTTATCTCAACTCTCTGGGCATCGCCAACAGCCGTATGGAGAGCGCCGGCAAGTCTTATAACGAGCCGGTGGCTTCCAACGATACCAAAGAGGGCCGTGCGCAGAACCGCCGCGTGGAGGTTTATATTTCCGCCAACGAGGCTATGATTGCCGCAGCCGAGGCCGAGGCTAAGTAGGTCTTCAGACGGCAAACAAAAAAGGCGGCTTTGCAGCCGCCTTTTTTGTTGTCTTGCCCGTTGCGGACATCGATACTACTGCTTCAGGATGGCTGCCAGCAGGGCGTCCAGCGAGCTTTGGCTGGAGAGGGTCTCCAGCGGGAAGGCGAAGGTGTAGCAGCGGTAGTCGGCCCCTTCATAAGCCACTGCGGCTCCGATGCCGGTGTCGTCGTATTCCATTATGCAGCAGGCACCGCCTATGGGGGTTATTCCGTCGGGGGACTCCACACAGTAGCTGTAGATGTTGGGGATGTTGAAGAAGCACCAATTGAGTCCCTGCAGCGCTGCTGATGTGCCGCGCAGAGTCCCTTCCGCGCTGGCGCGGGGGCGGACGCGGGTGATTTTGAGGACTTCCTCGGTGAACTGCCGCTCGCGCTCCATCTCTGCGAGATTGGCAGCAGACGCCGGAGCGCTGTAGATGAGTTCGCGGCTGTCTGTGGCGATGTATGCTCCCGACACTATAAGTGTGCCGCCGCCGTCGGTAAAGCTGCGCAGGGCGCTCTGCAGCCCTTCGGGGAAGATATTGTAGGCGAACTGCCCGGCGCGGGGGGTGCGGATCTGCTTGCCGCAGATAAGGTCGCAGACGGCGTAGCGGCCCGGGTTCACATCCCCGCCGAGAATGGCGCTGCGCGAGGCGCTGGCAAAGCCGTACCCCGCCTTCATCAGGGCCGCGCCGTGCTTGAGCGGATAGTCAAAGGTGTTGCCTGCGATAACGCGGTCTTCCCACTCGCCGCTGCTGGAGCCGAATGTAGCCTCTTCGGGGCTTAAGGGGGCGCTGTAGCGGCTGAATTCATACTGGGGCCCGGCGTAGGAGATGTCCCGCATATAGGCCACTCCGCAGTCGAGGGCGGTGTTGAACCCTGCATAAACTGTGCTGGCCGGCAGAGTGTCGGGCAAATCGAGTCCGGCGCAGGGGAGTCCCCAGGTGGAGTCGGCAAACCAGGCGGGCGGGGCCAGGCGGTCAAAATTGTTGATCACTATGGCGTCGGCATCGCCCCCGTCCTCTACAATCCCGGCGGAAAGGGTCTCGCCGCAGAGGCTGCGTCCGCCTTCGCCCACCGCCGCCACCTTGAAGCTGTACACATAGCCCGGCTCGAGCGTCATCTCGAACCGCTCGCCAGAGACGGGGGTGCCGTTGTCAAAGCCGTCCAGCCCCGATTCTGGGTCGCCTCCGTAGCACCCGGCCTCAGAGAGGGGCAGGATGCGCGTGTAAACCATATAGCTCTCTGCAGTGGCGCCGGGTTCAAGAAGGTCTGGGGTGGGCTTCCAGCTGAGGCGGGCTACCCCGCCGTCCACCTCCAGCGCCATAGCGGCGGGCGGCAGCGGCGCTACTGCATATTCCTCCCCGGCAAGATAGCCCATAAAGCGCAGCATCCCCTTATACACCGCCCGAGACACGGTAAATTTGAAGACGGGGTCCAGCCCGAGCCTCATATCGGCCAGATTCTGGTGCGAGAGCATCTCCAGCAGCATTGAGGGGACAAAAGGGACGCGGCTTTCGTAGTAAGACTTGTCCCAGATGCTGCGGCGATTCCAGTCGGGTTCCATCGTGGCGCGGACATCGTCCACAACCTGGCTCTGCACGATGTCGGCGAATTCGCGCCCCACGGCGCGCGGACCGCCTCCCGGATAGAGATCGCTGCCGTCGCTGGTCTTGGTGTAGATGGCCAGAGTGCCCACGATTGAGTCGCCCGGGGTGATGCCGGCATCTGAATGCAGAGCAAACGAGAGGTCTACGGGGATGCGGTAGCCGGGAGTGCCGGCTGCGCGCGAGGAGCCTCCCAACAGGGCGTTGACCCACAGCGGGCGGCTCTTGTAGTCGTCGCAATAGTCGTCGAAGAACGATGTGGTGCTATAAATGGTGTCCACCATCCCGGCCCACTGCAGATAGAGGCGGGAACCCTCGCACCAGCGGGGCATTCCACTGGTGCCGGTGACAGGCTCATTTTCGAATGAGCGGGGCTTGCCGTCGGCATCGGCATCGGTGGGGCGGCGCGAAATGTTGCCCATACCGCCCCCGAAGCGCACCGCATCGGCAGTGACTGTCTCCCCTTGGCGTCCGGTGTCGCTGGTAAGGGTGACTCCCTGCCCCTCCGCTCCGGGGCTGAACCCGAAGGTGCCCAGATAAATCCAGGTGCCGCCCCCCATAGTCTGGTTCACCAGAAAATCGGTGTCGCCGCCGTTGTGGGTGACCCTGTAGCGGGCGTTTGCAGTGCTGCGCGCCGTGGTGGCGTAGGATACATACACCGCATATTCACCCGCCTCCTCGATGGCCGGGGTCCAGACGGCGGTGGAGGCGCTGCGGCTGTCGCTGCAGGAGGCCACTGCGCGGCAGCTCCCCTCCTCGAAGGGGTTCTGTCCATCGGTATAAATCTCTCTCAAACGGGCGAACCCGCTGCCTGGAAGGGTCTCCCAGGGGTGCCGGCCGCAGGTCTCTGTGTAGGTGCCATCGCTGATGGGTCCGTCGCCGTCCACAATCAGCTCCCGCCACTGGATATCCCTCTCGCGGGGCAGCAGCACCACGGCGCCGGCATTCTCTATCATAGGCACCAGAAAGGGGAGGACATAACTTTGGGTGAAGAGGTCCTCGCAGGTGGTGAACAGGCGGGGCCTCTGCCACTTCCAGATACCCTCCTCCTGATTGTAGTAGCGGCCGTGGCTCTGCCAGAGGGCGATGTGACGGCCGCAAAGGGGCGCCTGAACCGGGCTGGAGATGTTGCGCACCAGCGGCTGCGGTGCGGGGGCTGAAAGGACTGCGCGATGCGCCTCCGTGGCGCCCAGGCCGCTGGAATGGCGCCCGACGAGCTCTTCCAGGGGGGTGCCGCACGAGTATGCCGCAAAGCTGTTGCGGTAAGAGCGGTATTTTTCAGGCATCCGCCGCGATATTATATCGTTTATCTCCAGCAGGTCGTCGCTGCTGAGGGTGCGGTCGCTTATGTAGCGGGAAAAGTAGATATGCAGCTTTTTACCCTGCACCGCCACCTTGTCCACAGTGAGCCTCCCGCTCATTGTGCTGTGGTCTGCTATCTGCTCCTTGATTTCTACGCACATAGGGGAGAACCAGCTCCTCAGCTGCCGCTTGCTCTGGGCAGAGGCGCCAAAGGGGAGCATCATCAGCACGGCGGCGGCAAGAGCGGCGAAGCGTGAGGCGGACCTTTTCATCTAAAGGCTGCTGCGGATAAGTTCTACAAGTTTCTCGACCCCTTCTTCCTGTGCAATGCCGCGCATAACCGGGGTCGCCCCCTTGTAGAGGGTCACCTTGCCGCCCCCTTCCCCCACATAGCCGAAATCGGCGTCGGCCATTTCGCCCGGGCCGTTGACTATGCAGCCCATCACGGCAATCTTGACCCCCGCGAACTCGCCTGTGGCCTCCATCACTTCGGATAGCAGGCTCTGCAGGTTGTAGAGGGTGCGGCCGCAGCCGGGGCAGGCGATGTATTCGGGCTTGGAGAAGCGGCGGCGGCAGGCCTGCAGCAGGTCATCCTTGAAACTGTCGATCTGCGAATCTTCGAGCGTCCGGCCGCCCACCGTCGCCTCCATGGTGAAGTCGTCTGACGTGCAGTCCAGCAGGGAGGGGCCCGCTACATAGGAGGCCTTCACCAGAAAATCTTCCCTGTCGGCCGCCTGCACCCTGTAGTGGGGTTTGCGCGGCTGCGAAGCCTGCCGGACTTCCCACTGCTGCGGGTCGCTCTGCGCCAGAGCGCGCAGCTTGATGGCCACCGGCACCTCGTTTGCCGGATTCTCGGTGAGAGACACGCGTATGGTGTCGCCGATACCCTCGCCAAGCAGAGTGCCGATGCCCACGGCGCTCTTGATGCGCCCCGCATCGCCGGCCCCCGCCTCGGTGAGGCCCAGATGCAGCGGAAAAATCACCCCCAGCTCATCTGCCATAGTGCGGTAGAGCAGCCTGTAGGCGGCCGTCATAACCGTGGTGTTGCTGGCCTTGAGCGATATGGTCACATTATAGAAATCATTGCGGATGCACTCCTTCAGATACTCCATCACGGCGCGGACCATTCCCAGCGGGGTGTCTCCGTATTGCGAGGTTATCCGCTCTCCCAGCGAGCCGTGGTTGAGGCCGATGCGCAGCGCGGTGCCCCTTTTGCGGCACACATCGATCAGCTCCGAGAGCTTCTGCACGGCCACCTCGTGGTCTTTGGAGAAGTTGCCGGGGTTGATGCGCACCTTATCGGCCACAAGGGCCGCCGCCAGCGCCACATCCGCACAGAAGTGGACATCGGCCACCAGAGGGGTGGCGATTCCCTCCGAGCGCAGAATGTCCCGGATCCGCCCCAGAGCCTCCACCTGACGCATCCCCTGGGTAGTGAGGCGGATTATGTCGCACCCCGCAGCGGCGAGGGCGCGGCACTGCGCTGCGCTGCCTTCTATGTCCAAAGTGTCCGTGTCGCACATAGACTGCACGGCAATGGGGTGGCCGTGACCGATGGTCACGCCGCCTATGTTACAGGTAATGTATTTCATCAGAATTTATAATACAAAGTTCCGCTGAGCATAACCACGCGCGGATAGGCAAACAGCCAGTATTCCTCGCTGTAGTAATATGTGTGGAAGTAGCTGCTCAGGCCCCACTTGTAGTTGGCCTCAAGCTGGAACTCGAACGGGCCGAACATAACTCCCAGGCCGCCGCCGAAGATGAGGCCGTAGTCGGGGCGGTTGTCGTAGTAAAACCATTTCTGATCCCCCTCGCGGTTGTTGCCGATGCGGTAGCCGACATAAGGTCCCACGTTGGCAAAGAGGCGGAACGCCTTGAAGTTGAAGCGCAGGTTGCACATCATATCCAGCTCCGCCACGGTGTATTGGACGCCGGGGATGTACTCTGCGGTGAATCCTTCGCGCCCCAGCCGGGCTATGACCTGGGTGCCGAAGTTGTCCATCATATCCCAGAGGTCGTTGTAATAGGTGTACACCAGGCCAAAGTTGTTGGGGCAGACTACGCTGCCGGGCAGCACGTCGGGGCTTATCTGGGCCGTGGAGAAGTTTACGCCGTAGCGGATGCCTATCATATGGGTGCTGTGGAACTTCTTCACGGGCTTAACGCTGACATCCTGCGCAAGAATATCAGTGCCGGTGGGCAGGTCGGCGTTGTAGTCGGGGATTGTGAACACGGTGTCCTGCGCCGCCTCACCGCTCTCCTGCGGGGTCTGGGCCTTCAGGCACAAGGGGCATAGCAGCAGCGCCGCACACAATATATAAGAAGATTTGCTCATAACTATTCAAATATCTGCTTGAGGTCGATGTCCTGCACAATGTCCATCTGTTCCTTTATTTCTATCACGGTGGAGCCGCCGGCGATGGTAAAGAGCTTCATGCGCTCCGCCTGCTTCCACTTGAGCAGGTTGCCGGTGTCGAACAGGCCGTTGTGGTTGCGGTCTTCGGTGAGCCGGATGGCGTATTTGCCTTCGTTCAGGTAGGGGAAGTAGTAGGTGCTGTCCCTCAGGACCTCATATTTGCGGTACACCTTCTTGCGCCCCTCGTCGGTGAGCTCCACGATGAAGCGTCCCCCGCCGGTGCCGCTGATGTTGAGGGTGATGGTGGACAGATTCTCCGTGTTGGGCAGCTGGAAGTCCTTTTTGGAGGCCTTGTTCTTGCGGTGATATACATCCCGGAATGTGGCTTCCGGAATGGAGAGGGTGTATTTGTAGCCGGGGCGGTAGGGTTCAGAGTTCTGCAGGAGATAGCGCATAATGTTGGTGGAATCCTGCGTGAAGGTGAACGAGGCGGTGTCGGTCTGGTTGCGGACATTGGTGGAAAGCAGCACTATCGAGTCCAGGCACATATCCACCACGGGGCAGGAGAATTCCAGCGTGATGCCGTCCTGCTCCACATTCGATTCCTCAAGGGTTATCTTGAGGTCGGTGAGGGTGTCGGCCTCGGCCGCCTTGCGCCCCTCCTCGGTCTTGGCTTTGGCCGCCTGCTCTTTGCTGATGGCGGCGGAGATGTTCTCTGTGGTGAGTGCAAGATGGCCGGTGCTGTCGGTCTTCATATAGGAGACGGTCATAAAAAGGCTGTCCTCCGGCGGGTATGCGGTGTTGAGCCAGAAGTCGAAGCTGTCCCGCTTGGGGGAGAACTGCATAATGATGTCGGTGGAGTCGACCCCCAGAATCTGGAAGGAACTTATCTCCACGTCGGGGGCGGAGAAGGTGACATAGCCGGTCTTGGCCGCCTTGCGCCCCTTGTCCTTGATATACTGCTTGCTCTGGAACTCCTTGAAGATGGAGATTTCGTAGGTGCTGCGGCGCGCCTGGCAGGCCAATGTATCCTTCATATCAAAGCCCATCAGCTCGTAGACGGAGTCGCGCACCACCAGTTTGGGAGTGATTGCGGTGTCAATGAAGCCGATGCGCTCCTCTCCCAGATTGTAGAGATAGTCGCCGTTGTCGTCGCTGCAGGCATAAATCCAATAGGGGCCTTCGCCTATGTTGCGGATGGAGAAGAAGCCCCAGTCGTCGGTGCGGCCCACAGCGTCGGGCAGGGTCAGGATGCAGGAGGAGTCGCGCCACTGCCTGTAGAGCATCACCAGGGCCTTTTTCACGGGAGTCAGATTCTCCGCGTCCAGCACGGTGCCGGTGATGTAGAGGCTGTCCACTTCGGTGCCGGTGGAGAAGGTGTAGACATATTTGGGGGCAAGATTGCCCTCGTTGTTGTCTGCCAGGGCGCTGCCGAAGTCGATGGTGTAGGTGGTGTTCTCTTTGAGGGTGTCCTGGAAGGTGACCACTATCTCCTTGCCTTTGACCTTGGCCTTGGGCTTCTTTTTGTGGGGAGGGGAGAGAAGGATGCCGGAGGCATCTTTCACCACGGTGTATTCGTTGTAGCGCAGGCGCACGCTGCCTCCGGTGCGGGGAAAGGAGGTGTCTCCATTGGCCGGGGTCACCGCAATCAGCACGGGGGGAATTGTGTCCTTGGGGCCGCCCATCGGGGAGGCCTTGGTGTTGGCGCAGGAGTGTGACACCGCGCAGCATATCGCGGTGCAAACAATCAGCCCCGCCGCCAGTATCGAATTTTTATTCATCTCTATATTCTGTCTTTACAATTGCGCATCAGATGCGCCGATAATTTCATTCAATCTCCACCCGGTTTACTTTCTCTATTCCGTTTATCTTGCCCAGCGAGGCAATTGTCTTGTCCAGGTCGGCCGTATCGTGCACATAAATGTCAACGAAGCCTTCAAAGATGCCGTCGTGCGCCTCCACAGAAATCTTGCGCAGATTTATGCCCAGCTTGCCCGACAGCTGATAGGTGATATCGTTGAGCACCCCCATCCGGTCGATGCCGCCGAACTTGATGCGGGCCAGATAGGACATCATAAAGTGGTGGCTCCAGCGCACGTCCACAACCCTGTCCCCCGCCGTGGCGGCCAGGTTGGTGTAGGTGGGGCAGCTGGTCTTGTGGATGGTGATGCTGTTGTCGTTTTCCAGCACACCTCCGATATTGTCCCCCGGAATCGGGTGGCAGCAGTCGCTGGTGTTGTAGGTTATGTTGCTTAGATCCAGCTTGTCCAGAATTTTCCCGGAATTGCTGGCGGGCAGCTTGAAACCCCACATCTGCACATTGCGCCGCTTGGCGTTGGTGGTCAGAGCGGTGTCCAGGTCGGCGCTCAGGTCAATCAGGCCGATGCCGATTTTGTTGTAGAGCTCGTCCTTGCCGCCTGAAATCTTGTAGAAGTCAAGGAGCTTGCGCAGCACGCGGGTCTGCATCTGGATGTTGCGCTCGGCAAGGGCGTCGCGCAGCATCCCCATACCCCGGTTGACATTGTCCTTGCTCATGTCCTTGAGGGCGTCCAGCACCGCATTGCGGGCCGACGTGGTCTTGAGAAACTCCAGCCACTCGCGCTTTACGCGGGCCGAGTCGGAGGTGATGATCTCCACCTGGTCGCCGTTGCGCAGCTCCGTGGAGAGGGTCACCAGCTTCATATTGACCTTGGCGGCGATGGCGTGGCAGCCTATCTGGCTGTGGACGTTGAATGCGAAGTCCAGCGCCGTGGAGCCCTTGGGCAGGCTGCGCGACTCTCCGGTGGGGGTGAACACGAATATCTCCGAGGCCAGCAGCTCCTTGTGCACATCGTCCAGGAACTGCAGCGCGTTGGCATCGGGATTCTCCAGAATGTCCTGCACATACTTCAGCCAGCGATCCATATAGTCGTCGCTCATCTGCCCCTGCTTGTAGGACCAGTGGGCCGCGACGCCGCGTTCGGCTATGGAGTTCATCCGCTCCGAGCGGATCTGCACCTCTATCCACATTCCGTTGTACATCACCGTCACGTGCAGGCTCTCGTAGCCATTGACCTTGGGTTCGCTGACCCAGTCGCGCACGCGGTTCTGGTTGTAATGGTACTTGCCGGTAATCTGGGAGAATATCTGCCAGCACTGCTCGCGCTCAGAGAACCCCTCGCGCGGCTCGAAGATTATGCGCACCGCATAGATGTCGAATATCTGCTCGAACGGGATGTTCTTGGTGTGCATCTTGCGCCAGATGGAGTAGGGGCTCTTGAGGCGCTTGAGGATGCGGGCAGTGGTGCCGCTTTTGCGCAGCATGGAGTCCACCTCCCCCACGAACGATTCGATTTCGCCCCCCCTGGTCTCCACCAGATGCTGCAGCTCGCCGTCGAGCCGCCTGGCCTCCTGAGGCTCGTTGAAGCGCATCCACACATCCTCCATCTCGCTCTTTATATTATAGAGACCCAGCCGGTGGGCCAGCGGGATAAAGATGTACATCGTCTCGCTCAGAATCTTTTCCCGCTTGTATTTGGGCATATACTCTATGGTGCGCACATTGTGCAGGCGGTCTGCCAGTTTGATGAGCACTATGCGGGCATCGTCGTTGAGGGTGAGCAGAATCCGCTTGAAATTCTCCGCCTGCAGGCTGCGGGTGGCCTTGGCCTTGAGGCTGTCGTTGTCCAGGGCGCTCTTGATTTTGGTGAGCCCCTCTACCAGGCTGGCGATTTTGTCGCCGAAGAGCTGGCGGATGTCCTCCACCGTGTATTCGGTGTCCTCCACCACATCGTGCAGCAGGGCGGCGCAGATCGACTTGCAGCCGAGGCCTATCTCCTGCACCACTATCTTGGCCACCGCTATCGGGTGGATTATGTATGGCTCGCCGCTGCAGCGCCGCACGTTGCGGTGCGCTTCGTTGGCAAAGTCAAATGCCTTGAGCACAAGCTCGTACTGCTGCTGGTCGGCGCAGCGCCTGAGGCTGGATAGGCGGAGCTTCTCGAACTCGCGGCGGATTATCTGTTCGTCTTCCTGATTGAATGTGCTGCTGCTCATCGTCTGTCGTTGCTGTTTTGGTCGTTCTTCTGCTCCGTGACCCGCTCTATCTTGGATAGCAGGGCCTTGCGACGGGCCTTCTGGCGGTCGCGGCGGATGTTGAAAAGTTCGTCTTTGTCGGGGTCAAAGTCCGATATGTGTTCGTATGAATATGTCAGATACACTCCGAAAAGGATTATCTGCCAACTGTAGTTAAGCCACAGAAACATCAGCGGGATGGCGGCGAAGGCACCATAGACGCCGCTGAGCTTGGTCACCATCATCTGGGTTTCGAGGTAGATGTACTGCAGCAACACGAATGCCAGAGCTGTCCACAGAGCCGCCTTGAGGCAGTCGTAGTAGCGCACCCTGACGTGCGGTATGAACTTGTACATAAGCGAAAACACCAGAAGCGCCACCCCGTAAAAAATCACCCAGTAGAGGCTCGAGGCGAAGAAGCGGATCACCGGCAGCTTCTCCAGGGCGCTGATGAACGATGTGAAATAGCCCGCGCCGTAGAGAAAGAAAAGCAGGACGAACGGGATCAGCACAAGAATCAGCAGATACACCCCGACGCTCTTTACGAAGGTGCGGGAGCGCTTTATGTTCCATATGTGGTTGAAGGTGTCCTCTATGCTCAGCATCAGACGGATTATAATCCACAGGAAGGTGAGGAAGCTGATTATGCCGAACACCCCTTTTGTGGTCTGCCCCACGATGTTCTGAGCCCAGCTCAAAATGGTGTCGGCCATATGCTTGTTATCCCGCAGATAGGGCTGTAGCATCTCGATCAGGGTGTCGTCCAGCCCGAAACTGAGCGAGACGAACAGCACCACGGCCACCAGCGGCACAAAGGACATTGCGGTAAAGTAGCTCAAAAACACCGATTCGCGGCCGATGCGGCCGGTGAAGTAGCGCGACGCGGTGAGCGTGGCCACCTGTATGCGGTGCGCCACATTCTCGCTAAGGCGCAGCGGCTTTGAGAAGTCCAGGCGCCAGAGGTCGTAGGTCAGGAACTCCAGCAGATCCAGAACCGCATCTATACACCGCTTGACGGTGCTGCGTATGCTCTCGAAAAGGGGGTTCATCTGCCGATAAGCTCGTAAAAACGGTTTTCGTCTATTATTTCCACACCCAGGGCGGCGGCCTTCTTAACCTTGGCCCCGCCCGGTTTGTCGCCCGCCAGAAGGTAGCTGGTTTTGCCGCTGACGCTGCCCGGCGAAGTGCCGCCGTGGGCCTCTATGAGGCTCTTGAGCTCTTCGCGGGAGATGCTGAACACCCCCGAGGCCACAATCGACTTGCCCGCGAGGGCATTGGAGAGCACATCGGCGCCGCCGCCGGCAAACTGCAGCCCGGCGGCCTTGAGATCTGCTATAAGGCGGCGGTTCTGCCCATCGGAGAAATATTCCGTTATAGATGCGGCCACGATCGGGCCGATATCTTCGGTGGCGGAGAGATCCTCTGCGGAGGCGGCCGCAAGGGCGTCGATGTTGGGGAATGCCTTGGAGAGAGCCTTGGCGGTGGTCTTGCCTATGTGGCGGATGCCCAGCGCGTAGAGGACTCTGGAGTAGGGGACGCCGCGGCTGCGGCCGATGCTTTCGAGAAAATTGTCGCAGGAGCGTTCCTGCCACCCTTCGAGGGTCATCAGCTGCTCCTTTGTGAGGGTGTAGAGGTCGCTCAGCCGGCGGATCAGCGAGAGATTGTAGAGCTGCTCCACAGTGGCGCCGCCAAGCAGGATGTCCATAGCGTCGCGGCTGGCAAAGTGCACGAACGCGGCCTTGATCTGGGTGGGGCAGCCGGTGCGGTTGGGGCAGTAGTGGCGCGCCTCGTCATCGTCGCGCACCAGAGGGGTGCCGCAGTCGGGGCAGAGGGTGGGGAAGTCGGGCGTGCGGGCATCGCCTGTGCGCCGGCTCTTCTCGACCCCCGTGATTTTGGGGATGATTTCGCCCCCCTTCTCCACATATACCCAGTCGCCGAGGCGTATGTCCAGCAGATCCATCTGGTCTTTGTTGTGCAGCGAGGCCCGCTTGACCACAGTGCCTGAGAGGGGTACCGGCTCCAGATTGGCCACCGGAGTCACGGCCCCGGTGCGCCCCACCTGATAGTCTATGCCAAGCAGACGTGTGAGCGCCTGCTCCGGCTTGAACTTGTATGCCGTGGCCCAGCGGGGCGACTTGGCGGTGAATCCCAGCCGCTTCTGCATCTGCAGATCGTTCACCTTTATCACTACGCCGTCGGTGGCGTAGGGGAGGCTCTTGCGGCGCCTGTCCCATTCCTCTATGAAGCCTATCACCTCCGCCCCTCCCATCACAACTCTGGAGAGGCTGCTGGTGGGCAGGCCCCAGCCCGCTGCGGCCGCGATGGCCTCGCTGTGAGTTTCGAAGGGGAGATTCTCGCCCAACATATGATAGAGCACGCACTCCAGGCCGCGCCCGGCCACCTGTTCGCTGCTCTGCAGCTTGAGACTGCCGCTGGCGGCGTTGCGCGGGTTGGCGAATGGCTGCTCGCCAATCTCCTCCTTCTCCGCATTCAGGGCATCGAAGGCGGCATAAGGCATATAAATCTCGCCGCGTATCTCGAATTCCCCGGGCCAGCCGCTGCCGGAGAGCTCTCTGGGGATTGAGCGTATCGTAAGGACGTTGTCGATTACATTGTCGCCCCTGATGCCGTCGCCCCGGGTCACGGCCCGCACCAGACGGCCGCCGGCATAGGTAAGGCAGATGGCCACCCCGTCGAACTTCAGCTCGCAGGAATACTCCGCCGCGCCGCCGTTTTCAGCCTCTATCTTGCTGCAGAAGGCCTGCATCTCCTCCCGGCTGTAGGTGTTGCCCAGCGAGAGCATCGGATATTTGTGCGCCACCTGGGCGAACTTGCCGCCCTGTCTTGTGCTCTGTCTTGCTCCCTGAAGCGGGGCCTGCGGCGCTGCCGCGATGTCGCTTCCGACCGTCCGGGTGGGCGAATCGCTCATCGCCAGGTCGGGATAGAGCTTCTCGAGAGCCTGCAGCTCCTGCATCTTGAGGTCGAATTCAAAATCGGAAATCACGGGGCGGTTCAGGACATAATAATTGTAATTATGCATCCTGAGCTCCCCGCTCAGAGCGGCAATGCGCTCTTTTGCAACCGATTTGGAAATTTTTGCCATAGACAGGAAAATGTAAACCGCAAATATACTCAAAAAATCGGCTTTTTTTCTAACTTTGCCACCCCTTACAAAAACGTTATATGAAAGACTCCATCATTATCCTTTGCGGCGGCGGCCCGGCTCCGGGCATGAACACCGTCGTATGTTCAGTAGCAAAAACATTTCTCTCCAATGGGTACCGCGTAATCGGCCTCCACGGCGGTTATTCCGGGCTGTTCTGCAAGAACCCCCGCACCGAAGACCTCGACTTCTTCAAGGCCGACGCCTACTTCAACCGCGGCGGATCGTATCTGCAGATGAGCCGTTACAAGCCGACTCAGGAGGATTTTGAGAAGAACTTCAACCTCTCCCTGTTCCAGGACAACAACATAAAGCTGCTGGTGACCGTGGGCGGCGACGACACGGCCTCCACTGCCAACCGCATCGCCAAGTTCCTCACAAGCAAGAACTACCCCATCAGCAACATTCACATCCCCAAGACCATCGACAATGACCTGCCGCTCCCGGGCAACGCCCCCACCTTCGGCTTCAACTCCGCCAAGGACGAGGGCGCGCACATTGCCCGCACGGTGTACGAGGACGCCCGCACGTCGGGCAACTGGCTGCTCATCTCCGCAATGGGCCGCTCTGCAGGCCATCTGGCGCTGGGCATAGGCGAGGCCACCCACTGCCCTATGACCATCATCCCCGAGATGTTCAACAAGACTGACATCACCATCGACAAGATCATCAAGCTCACCGTTTCCACAATCGTGAAGCGTATGATTCTGGGCATCCATTACGGCACCGTGGTGGTTGCCGAGGGCGTGTTCCACGACCTCGCCCCCGAGGATCTCAAGTCCACCGGCGTGCATATGACATACGACGAGCACGGCCACCCCGAGCTTGGCAAAATCAGCAAGGCCGTGATGTTCAACGATATCCTCGATGGCGAGTTCAAGAAGATCGGCCTCAAGATCAAGACCCGCCCCGTGGAGATCGGCTACGATGTCCGCTGCCAGGATCCCATCGCATACGACCTTACCTACTGCAGCGAGCTGGCAATGGGTGCATACGAGCTCTTCAGCAAGGGAGAGACCGGCTGCATGGTGTATGTTGACGCCGACGGCAATGCGCATCCCCTCTACCTGAAGGATCTGCAGAACGCCGAGGGCAAGATTCCCCCGCGCCGCGTGGCTATCGACGGCGGCACCGCTCAGAACTACTACAACCACATCTGCCACTACATCACATCTGCCGATTACGAGGCGGCGAAGGCGTATGTGGCAAATCCCGAGGAGTACGATTTCAAGAAAATCCTCAACTGGTAGGCATCCGTCAGCCTTTGATGCAAAAAGCCCTGCAGATTGTCTGCGGGGCTTTTTTTGTGACAGAAGTGCAAAAGCATTATATTTGCCCGGCCGGCAATAGGGTTGCAGAGTTTCCCTTTCCGCTACGACTGCGGCACCAAACGCCGATTCGGGGGCGGGCCGGCCGTCCATCAAAACGACAAGCAATGGCAAAGAAACCCAAATCCCCCTATAAACAGCGGCTCAAGGCCCGCGAGGTCAACAACACCACCTTGAGACGCGTATATCAGTATTCCACCACAAAATACAGCCGATGCCGCGCCACGCAGTATGTCGACGGCTCGCAGGCGTACACCTACGGCACCTTCCGCGAAGCGGTGGAGCGCCTCTCGCAGCGGATGTCGCGCTACGGTATCAGCTGCAACGACAAGGTGGCGGTCCTTTCGCAGAATATGCCCAACTATCTGGTGGCATTCTTCAGCGTCACCGCCTTCGGACGGGTGCTGGTCCCCATTCTGCCCGACAGCAGCACCAACGAGATAGACAACATACTGTCGCACTCCGAGACCAAAGCGATGTTTGTTTCCAAAAAGCTGCTGGGCAAGCTGAGCGACACCATAAAGGAGCGCCTCACCCTGATAATCGACATAGAGACCTTCGAATTCATAAAGAAGAACAAGGAGGATTTCCAGTGCGACGGCTGGGTCAAAGAGCCCGCCCCGGACGATTTGGCCACCATAATCTACACCTCCGGCACCACCGGAAGGGCAAAGGGGGTTATGCTGAGCCACCGCAACATCTGCCACAACCTGGTGGCCTCCTACAAGGCGCAGCCGCGCAGCAGGCACGACCGCTTCCTGAGCATCCTGCCCATTGCGCACACCTACGAAATGGGGGTCTCCAGCATCTACTCTTTCTACTGCGGCGCGTGCGTATATTATCTGCACAAGCCGGCGGCGGTGTCGGTGCTGCTGCCCGCCCTCAAGAACATCCGCCCCACGGTGATGCTCTCCGTGCCGCTGGTGATAGAGAAGGTGGTAAAGAACAGCGTGTTCCCCACCATCCGCCGCAGCCGCGTGCTTACCTGGATGGATCATCACACCCCCAAGCTGCTGCACCGGCTCATCGGGGCGCGCCTGATGCGCACCTTCGGCGGCAAGATGAGCTTCTTTGGCATCGGCGGGGCCAAGCTGGATCCCGTGGTGGAGAAGTTCCTGCTGGACTGCCGCTTTCCCTACGCGCCGGGCTACGGCCTCACCGAGACTTCGCCCCTGGTGTGCAATGTGCTTACAAACAAGCGCAAGAAGGTCGGCTCCATAGGTGTGCCCACCTACAAGGTGGAGGTGCGGCTGGACAATGTGGACCCCGAGACGGGCGAGGGGGAGATAGTGTGCCGCGGCGACAATGTGATGCTGGGCTACTACAAGGATCCCGAGCGCACAATGAGCGTGCTTGACGACGACGGCTGGTTCCACACCAACGACATTGCCCTATGCGACAAGGATGGCTACTACTTTATAAAGGGACGCCTGAACAACACAATTGTGGGCGCCTCCGGAGAGAATATTTATCCGGAGGAAATAGAGCAGGTGATAAACAACATAGAGGGTGTGGACGAGTCGCTGGTGATGGAGCGCGACGGCCATCTTGTGGCGTTGGTCAAGTTCAACGACAATGTGCTCGACTGGAACCAGGCTTCCGAGGATCAGTTCTTCGAGAATCTGGAGGCGCGCAAGAAGGCGGTGCTGGAGTGGGTCAACAAGGCCGTGGGCAAAAACTCCAAGATCGGCGAGGTGGACGCTATGAAGGAGCCGTTCGAGAAGACGGCCACCCAGAAGATCCGCCGTTTCCTTTACAAGAATTTCCGGGGCGACGACGCTCGCAAGAGGGCTTCCGGCAAGGGTTCGGAGGCTGACAAGAATAAGAAAGAATAATGGAAGAATACAACATCCGCAGGGCGACGGCCTCCGACCTGGAGGCGGTGGACAGCCTGCTTTATCAGGTGCTTGAAGTGCACCACAAGGGGCGCCCGGACCTCTTTTGCGCAGGACGCAAGAAATACTCCGACGACGAGCTGCTCATAATCTTTGAAAATCCCGACACCCCCGTGTTCGTGTGCGAGAGGCGGGGAAGGGTGGTGGGCTACGCATTCTGCGCACTGGAGAGGGTGGCGGCCGGCAATCTGAAGCCGATGACGACCCTCTACATAGACGACATCTGCGTGGACGCCGCCGAGCGGGGCGGCCACATAGGCTCCCGCCTGTTCAGCCACGTGCGCGAGTTCGCCCGCAGCGAGGGATGCTACAACATAACGCTGCACGTGTGGGAGTGCAATCCAGGCGCCCGCTCCTTTTACGAGGCTATGGGGATGAAGCCGCAGTACACGTCGATGGAGCTTATCTGCGATGACGGCGGGCAGAAGTAAGCCGTGGACTATCCGGCAGGGCTTTGCCATAGGCGGAGCCGTGGTGCTGGCAGGGCTTGTGCTGCAGCTTGCCGCAGGAAGCGTCCCCTGGCATCTGATGGCCTTTCCGGTGAATATCATTGCGCTGGTGCTGCTGCTCTGCGCCGTGGCTCTGATGTACATTCTGCGCCGCAAGGTCTATCTTTTCGGCTGGATGATGCACTACGGCGCCGCCGTGCCCGCTCTGGTGTATGCCCTGGGCCTGACGCTGCTGATGGGCTTTACCGCGCAGGGGGCAGACGGCCCGCCGGTGATAGGGCAGATGCTCTGCTTCTGGCCTTTTGTGCTATCGTGGTGCTGGATGCTGCTCATCGCCGCCCTGGCGACTCTGGATCGTATAGTGCATTTCAAGGTGGGCAATATCCCCTTCATACTCAACCATCTCGGCGTGGTGGTGGCGGTTGCCGCTGCAGCTTTAGGCAATGCCGACCGGCAGGATCTGCGCATAATCTCGTATCGCAACATTCCGGAGTGGAGGGCGGTGCGCGGCGATGGCCGTATGCAGGAGATAGACATTGCCATAGAGTTGCACAAGTTCATAATGGAGACCTACCCCGACGGCTCGCCCCGGCGCTTCGCCTCCAATGTCACGGTGCACCGCCAAAGTGGCGCGAGCATTTTCGGCACGGTTGAGGTCAACCATCCGATGAAAGTCGCGGGCTGGAAGATATATCAGTATGGATACGACGAGAGACTGGGGGCAGAAAGCCGCTACAGCACCTTTCAGGTGGTGCGCGACCCCTGGCTGGGGGCGGTGTATGCCGGAATATTTATGATGCTATCCGGGGCGCTGTGCCTGATGCTTGTCTGCGCCCCCAAGCCCGCAACTGAAGCTAAAGAGTGATGAGCTGGAACGATTTTATATGGTTTGCGCTGCCCAGCGTGGCCCTCTGGGCCGCCGGGGCATATTTTGCCTGGAAGGGGCGCCGCCCTATGGTGTATGCCTTTACCCTCACCGGCATCGCGCTGTTTTTTGCCTACATAGCGGGGATGTGGATTTCTCTGGAGCGTCCGCCGCTGCGCACGATGGGAGAAACGAGACTATGGTATTCGTTTTTTCTCCCGGTGGCGGGCATTTTCATCTACAGCCGCTGGCGCTACAAGTGGATTCTGAGCTTCAGCACAATGCTCTCGCTGGTGTTTGTATGCATCAATCTTTTCAAGCCGGAGATTCATTCCACCACGCTGATGCCGGCGCTGCAGAGTCCCTGGTTCGCCCCCCACGTGATTGTGTATATGTTCTCTTACGCTCTGCTGGGGGCGGCCGCGGTGATGGCGGCTTATCTGCTGTTTTTCGTGCGGCGCGAGCCTTCCCGGCGGGAGATGGGGCTCACCGACAATCTGGTGTATGTGGGCCTTGCATTCCTGACTTTCGGGATGCTGTTCGGGGCGCTCTGGGCCAAGGAGGCGTGGGGCACCTACTGGAGCTGGGATCCCAAGGAGACGTGGGCCGCCATCACCTGGCTGTGCTATCTGGTGTATGTGCACTTTCGCAAGGCGCGTCCCGGCGATCGCCAGATGGCCTGCGCGCTGCTGCTGATAGCCTTCGTGTGCCTGCAGATGTGCTGGTGGGGCATCAATTATCTCCCCTCCGCCCGGGGCCGCTCGGCGCATACCTACCGGTAGGATATCAGTCCTGTATCATTTTTCTCTCCACCCGAAAAAAAATTGTGTGCCTCGAAATTTCGAAGCACACAAAGTTGAGAATGCCGTTGTCTGTGCGGCCTTTGATATTACCAGTTGGTTAAGGGAATAGAGAGATACCAGGCCGTGCAGAAGTTCACGTGCGTTCTCTTCCATGTGTCCCACGTGACAGTAACCTTGTCTCCGAATGCGTTTTCGACGGCTTCCGTATTGGCGCAAGGCACGATGTCGTCGCCCTTTGTGCACCAGATCTTGATCTGATGCTTCGGCGTCCATCCTACGGTCAGGTTGTTCTTCTCCAGACACTCGAAGAATGCCTTGCACAGCGCCGACTCCCTGTTGAGAGCATCGGCGCTGAAAATATCCTCAAGTTTGGGATCCTGCGTCTCGAGAAGCTCTTTCATCTTGTGGTTGAGATCGGTAGTGTTGGTCTTCTTCTGCTCGAGTATGGCATCGACCTGGCTCTTGATCTTAAGGTATTTTTCGCAGTAGAAGTCTTCCTCCTTGAAGCCGGAAAGTATGTCCGGGTAGCTCACGAGCATAGACTTGATGGTCATCGGGATCGCTCCTATATATGCTGTCTTGCCCCATTTGTAATAGGTGTCCATAGTGAGGGCCGGGTCATATGCGCCGCAGCAGGAGTAGGAGTAGGCGAATCTCCATTCTTTCGCAAGCTCTTCGTGGGTGTCAAGGTATTTGTGCACTGCAAGAGCGTTGCCCGCACCCTGGGACGAGCCCAGGACATAGAGCTTCCAGTCATCTTCCATAGTGCCGGAGCCTTTCTCTTTCCATACCTTGTAGCCCGCTTTCAGGGCATCGATGGAGTTGATGGCCGTGATTTCGTGGTTCAGATAAGGATGCACCATATGTTTGGTGGAGCCGTAGCCGATGTAGTCCGGCATTATGAGCAGGTTGTCTCCCGTGGCAAGGAAACATTCAGTAGCGCCATCCTCGGAAGGGCATTCGGCATTCGAGGTGATGGTATAGTGCTCGAAAAGGTAGATATTGTCGGGATCCAGATTGTGATGGCCGAAGAGCCAGTATCCGCCCCAGGCGATACGGCCGGTAAGGGGGAGTGAACCGCCGTCCACATCTTGGCTGTAGTATTTGAAACTGCAGGAGATATACTCGAGCGCCAGGCCGTTGGCGCCTAATTCCTCCTGAAGTTCGGCTTCCTTTTTCTTGGCGAGTGCGAGGAATTGTTCGCGTGCCTCGGCCATCGTTTCGTCGGCGTTGGAGCCTTCCGGCCCGAACACTTTGTCTGCCACCTCTTCGGGAGTGTAGTATTGCATCTCTCCGATTTCGACTACGATATCATCATCGTCGCCGGGAACATCGGGGTTGTCTTTCGAACAGGAGGCGAAGCAGGCCATTCCTGCAGCTGCGAGAATAATTAAAAGTAGTTGGTTGATCTTTTTCATTTTTTTATAAATCAGTTAGATTGAAACAAAAATTCATAAGGACTGCTCTTGCAGAGATTCCCGAACATATAGGAATTCTCCACGTGGACGTGCGAACCGAGAGTATGGGTGTAAAGATATTCGTAGAGCTCCCTGTAGGTCTGCTCCGGCTTGTCGGAGAGCGTGCCGACGAGGTTGTTGGAGAAGCGGTCGCTCATCCATATGTTGAGTTCGCTGGAGTGGAAATCGGCGAATGAGGATTCTCCCGCTCCTGCACTTGCGATGCTGAGGATTCCGGGGATTCCGGTGGCCTGCAGAGCCATATTGCGCGAGTAGCACGGCTCGAGCAGCAGGAGCATCTTGCGGTAGCTCCCATCGGATGACATCTGCTCGAGAGTGCGGCGGAAGTCGCCCTCCGAGAAGATATTTTCCTCATCGCGCCATAGGAATCCGTTCGACTTTTTGCTTTTGGCAAGACATCCGTGCCCGCTCCAGAAGAGCAGCACATTGGTCTTCTGCGAAGAGTTAAGCACAGTCGGCAGGTGCGGGCTGCTTCTGCCGAGCAATATGTCACGGATGTCGCTGACATTCAGCGTGTCGCTACTGTAGTCGATGACCGCTCCCCGGTAGAGGTCATCTCCGTAGGTAGAGCAGCGGACCTCGCCGGGGAAGGTGTTCTGCGGGTTGTTGGCAAGCTCGTCGCTGACAATTAGAATGATGTGGTCGTCGTCCCAGCCGTTGCGCTTGAGCATACGGTAGACATTGAGCACATCGGCCTGGTGCCGGTAGTTGGCCCAGCCGCTCGAACCCTGCACGAGAATCGCCCGGCAGTCTTCAAGCTCCCCGTAGCCGACGGGGCTGTCCTTGTCCTCGATGTCATCCGTCACCCGGACTTTCCAGTTCCAGGAGGCAAGTGTGGAGGCGATGCGGTTGCTGCCGTCGCTGCTCATATAGTCGAGGGTGATCAGCTCGCCGTCATACACCATCCAATGCACATAGGTGCTCTGCACCAGGCTTGTGCAGGCTTCGCTGTCGAAGCGCAGAACCCCGCTTGCGCCGACTATCTTGACATAGTTGTCGCCGCCGGAGAGCAGGGCCAGCAGAGACCGCATGCCCAGCTCGCTCCATATCGGGTACGGTTCTGTCCCGAGGGACGTTATCTGACGGATAATGTCGTTGGCATCGGTCTCCTCCGCAAGGTGGTTCTTGACGAATGCCGTGATACCGGCCAGCAGCAGGGCATCGTAGACCTGGGCCTCGGCTCCGGCGGGGGAGTAGCCGTATTTCTCTTCGTAGGCTATCTGGAAGCCGGTGGTGGGGTCGGCATACTGGGCAATGCCCTCCGCACCCTCGGCAAGGTCGCCCATCTGAAGCAGATAGGCCGAGAGTGCACCGTTGGAGAAGAGAATCTGCGGAGTCTTGTCTTTGAGCCGTTTACGCTCTTCGAGTATTGTCTGCGCTTCCTTTGCCGAGTTGACGGCACATATAAGGCAGTCCACCCCGGACTGCAGCGCTTTTGCGGCATTGTCCGCAAGATCATCGCAATATCGGTAGATGTTGTCCGCAGCCAGCTCCAGTCCCAATTCGGTGGCGAGGAAAGGGATCCATTCGTAGAAAGTCTGCCCGTAGTCATCCTCCGGCGTGAGCAGGGCGACGCTCTTGGCCCCCGATTCCCAGGCCTTTGCAAGCAGAACTTCGCTCTGGCTGACATCGGTCTCGCAGAGCGACCAGAGGAATGGCTTCTCGGCCTTGTCGCCCGATTTGGTGACGGCATAGCGGCGGATGATATTCTCGCTGCTTGCCACAGGCACGATCATAGGCTTGCGGGCCGGTTTGCAGGCGCGGGCCATCACGTCCACATTGTGGTTGCGCAGAGGCCCTACAACAAGCAGCAGATCCTCGCGTGAGGCAAGCGCGCATGAGAGGGAATCCAGATCCACGCTGTCCTCATCGTACCACTCGATATCGAGGTCCACTCCGAGAGTGTCCCCCGCGTCGCAAAGATATCTCTGCGCCTTGCGCATATTGGAGAGGGCGCTGCCGGCGATATTCTCCAGCCGGGCCACATATTCCCCGCTCTCATACATAGGCAGCACCACCGCGATTTTGTATGGGGTAGTCTTGTACCTGGAGATGTATTCTATCCTGTCGTCCCTGATGCAGGCGGCGAGCAGGCACACGGCAAGAGCACACAATGCGGGAAGAATTCTAACGGCCCTCATACCTGCGCTCCTCCTCCAGCGCCTTGTCGTAATATTTCCCTGCTATGCCGTCCAGAGTGCCCTTGTATGAGTCCGAGACCACCAGCTCCGGATAGCCGGAGGACAGGCCGAGTACCTTGCGCGAAGGCATTTTCTCACCTCTGCTCCAGCCGCCTATCCAGTCTTGCATCGCATTGCCGATATGCTTTACAATGGAAAACGGCACCAGCGGGGAGTACAGCTGCATATCGCAGTCGATGCCGAGGGTGTAGAAACTTTCCGGATTCTCTCTGTTATAGCGGAAAAAACCCTGAGCGGTGCCACCGCAGAGGGGCATCACCATATCGAAAGACCCGTCCAGAGAATAGGACATCCTGTAGGCGGCAGCAGCGTCATCGTAGCCGCCTGTGGTCTGGGAAAAACTGATGTGGGTAAGTTCGGCGTCCGAGCCGCTGTCTGCGATTGCGTCAGAGAACCCCGCGATCATGCCGTCCAGCCCGGGTATATCCGGATTTGCGCTGGTTATAAGTATTTTATCAGCGTTGCCAAGACCATCGGCAACGAGCCTTCCGGCCTGATAATAAATGCCGTACTGGAGAATCTTCAGAGTATATACCGGCAGGGTCGCATCGTCCGACTCGGCAAGCAGGAAGTCCACGTTGGACGCCCGTGTGAGCAGCGACTCGTTGCGGTGGAGCAGGGGCTCAAGACTGTCGTTTGCAAGGATTATCAGCGCCCTGCACCAGGGCCGTTCATTCTCCATATAGTCAAGCATATACTCGATAGTGGAAACAGCCTTGAGAGTGTCTGACGGGAGCTCTACCAGCGAGAGCGGAAGGCCGTAGTCCTGCGCGCCTCTCACCACGCCCCGGTACATATCATCCATATATCCGACATCTCCCAGAGCCCCCGTGCGCGTGACGAAATAGACCAGGTCGTGCACCTGGTCGTCAGCGTCGATATCGATGTAGATGACATTCCCCTCTTTCGTGCACGAAATGAGGGAAAACAGAAGTGACAAGACTGCGACAGCTCTTTCGAGGCATTTCATACCTGCAATGATAAATCCCGCAAAGGTAGGAATTATCACCGAAAATCCCAGACAAAGGCTGGAGAATCAGCAGTAATCGCAGATCAAACGTTTGTGTTCATTGGATTCAATCCGGGAACGGATATCATCAAGAACTTCCCCTTTGTAAGTGAAGTATTTTGCTCCCTGGTAGGCACCGGAGGTGTTGCGCTTGTCAACAGGCATGAATGTGCCGACGAAAGGGGAGAGCTTGAATATGCGGCCTTCGTACTCAATCTGGTCATCGCTGGCGACCTTGACTTTGACACCGGTAGGGGTAAAAGTCAACTCGTCACCGATGGGAATGCCTACCATACTGAACTTGAATCGGGGACGATGCGAGTTAACGGGTTTAGTGAGCAATGTCGTGTCGCTCGTCTTTGGAACTATCGGCTGGTTGTTCTCATACATAGTGATGACTGCATCATCAAGAATCATCGCCTCGTCTTTGAAAATTTCAAGGGCGAGTTCCGGTTTAATGTTAAAGAATTCACGATTCTGGCGGATTCGAAGGTCTGTCAGACGATCAATAGCCTTGTGAATCTTCTTCTCCACGATGTCATACTTTTCGGTTTTGAGCGTCGCGTAGATCTCAAAGGGGAGAGGTACGGCAGTATTGTCCAGTTCCTTGGAACGGATATCTACGGGACGAGCACTTTTCCCGATTTTGACCCAGTCCTCGCGGAAACTGGGATTTGTCAGTATGTAAACATAGCCGGGTTCTTTAGCCATAATCGATGTGGTGTTTATTGCTATCTTACAAAGTTACTGATTTTTCCGCTCTCCTATGTCTGTAAAATTTGCTATTTTTGCATACTCGGCAACTTCAAGTCAAGAAAGTCCAGTAAG
>CAVLDO010000012.1:0-9549 GCA_963662035.1 Bacteroidaceae bacterium
GAGCCGGGCGAAAATCCACGGCCGTGCCCGAAATGGGGCTCCACGGGCACGGAGCCAGGCGACACACCCCGGCCGTGCCCGAAACGGGGCTCCCAGGGCACGGGGCGCGGCGAAACTCCCCGGCCGTGCCCGAAACGGCGCTCCACGGGCACGGAACCAGGCGAAACTCCCCCGGCCGTGCCCGAAACTGCGCTCCACGGGCACGGAGCGCAGCGACACACCCCAGGCCGTGCCCAAAACGGCGCTCCACGGGCACGGAGCCAGGCGAAACTCCCCGGCCGTGCCCAAAACGGCGCTCCACGGGCACGGAACCAGGCAAAAATGATGTGAACCCCGAAAGTTTTTTGTCCAACTTTCGGGGTTCACATCAAAAAGGGGGCACCCTCTTTTTTTAGACTTTCAACTCTCTATACCATACCGGAGAATCCCATAAAGGCCAGCGCCATAATCCCGGCGGTGATAAGGGCGATGGGGATGCCGCGGAAGGGCTTGGGCACATCGGCTATCTCCAGCTGCTCGCGGATTGCCGCAAACAGTGTGATGGCAAGGCCGAAGCCGATGGCGGAGGCGGCGGCAAAAACCACCGACTCGCCCAGATTGAGCATATGCATCCGGCCGCCGAAGCCGAACTGCTTCTGTACCACCATCAGCGCCACGCCAAGCACGCAGCAGTTTGTGGTGATAAGGGGCAGGAATATGCCCAGCGACTGATATAGCGCGGGGCTGGTCTTCTTGAGAATGGTTTCTACCATCTGCACCAGGCCGGCGATCACCAGAATGAAGGCGACCGTCTGCATATAGACTATGTTGCACGGCACAAGTATGTAATACTGCACCAAATAGGTGACGCAGGTGGAGAGGGCCATCACGAATGTCACGGCCAGCGACATTCCCACGGCGGTATTAACATTCTTGCTTACGCCCAGAAAAGGGCAGATTCCCAGAAACTGGGACAATACGATATTGTTGACGAATATCGCCGAAATAAGTATCAGAAATATAGTCATAGCTTAGCTCCTCTTACCTGTAAGTTTGTTGAACAAAGCCATCAGCATACCCAGCACAAGGAATGCGCCGGGTGCGAGCACGAACATCAGGATGCCGTCGCCGGGAAGGAAGTGCATCCCGAAGAAGGTACCGCTTCCCAGGATTTCCCTGATGAGACCGATGACGGTGAGCGAAAGGGTGAATCCCAGCCCGATGCCGAATCCGTCGCAGGCGGAGTCTGCCACGGTGTTCTTGTTGGCGAAGGCCTCGGCGCGGCCCAGCACTATGCAGTTGACCACAATCAGCGGTATATACAGCCCCAGCGTGTCATAGAGCGAAGGCAGGTAAGCCTGCATCAGCAGCTGGATGATGGTCACAAATGCCGATATTATCACGATGTATGCGGGGATGCGCACCTTGTCGGGAATATAGCGCGCCATAGCGGAAATCCCGATGTTGGAAAGGGTCAGCACCACCATTGTGGCCAGGCCCATACCCATACCATTGATTGCCGATGTGGTGGTGCCCAGCGTGGGGCACATACCCAGCACCAGCGAGAAGGTGGGGTTGTCCTTTATAATGCCTTTCTTAACCAGTTCTAACTTATTCATCACTGCCTCCTTCGCCGGCCTGCGGCGCCTGTTCTGCGGCGGAAGCGCCCGTCACAGCGAGATATACTTTGTATGCTTTTGCCACCGCCGCGCAAAATGCGCGGGAAGTGATGGTGGATGCGGTTATGGCGTCAACATCGCCGCCATCCTTGGTTACAGAGAGATTGTACTGCGCGGGGTTCTTGCCGGCAAATTGAGTGCGGAAAGGACCTGCGCCATCAGTAATCTTGGCCCCCAGGCCGGGGGTTTCGCTGTGGCTGATCACCGCCGTGGAGCAGATGCAGCCCGCAGAGTCAAAGCCCACCATCAGGTTCAGCGGACCGCCGAAGCCCACCTGGGATGTCTCTATGGCATAACCCACCACACTGCCGCCGCAGATAGCCTTGTGCACGGCAAACTGCTCGCCGTCAAGGGTTATCGTGGTATCCACAGGCTCTCCCTCGAATGCGGGGACAACCTGCGCGATGGCCTGCGCAGTTTTGCTGCGGTTTACCTCTGCAATCTTCCTCTCGGTCAGATAGTTCACCACTGCCAGCAGCAGCGCGCACACCAGGCAGATTCCGCCCAGCGACAACAACATATTTTTAAGTGTCGATTCCATTGCTGCGCTCCTCCTTATGCGGCAAACCGTTTGGGTTTGCAATATTTATTGATGAGAGGGGTCACCATATTGCCGATGAGAATGGCAAAGGAAACGCCCTCGGGATATGCGCCGAAGTAGCGGATGAGCACCGTCACAAGACCTATGAGCACGCCGTATATCAGCATCCCCTTCTCTGTCATCGGGCTGGTGACATAGTCGGTGGCCATAAATATGGCGCCCAGCAGCAGGCCGCCGCTGAACACGTTAAACACAGGGCCGGTGAAGCGGGCGGGGTCTGCCGCCGAGAAGATGGCCGTGAGAACCACCACGGTGCCGATTATGGCCACGGGGATGTGCCAGCGGATAACCTTCTTCACCAGCATATATACCAGGCCGGCAAGCAGCGCCAAGGCCGAAATCTCGCCCATTGAGCCGCCTGCGCGGGCAAAGAGCATATTCCAGCCGTTCAGATTGCCCCCGGACACTATCTCACTGGCGGGGATGCCGGCTCTCAAACCTTCGTTTATCTGCGCCAGAGGGGTCGCGCCGCTGAAGGCATCGGCCCCTATCCAGCCGTGGGGAGCGCCCCAGGTGGTCATAATCGCGGGGAATGAGACCAAAAGGAACACGCGGCCGAAGATAGCGGGGTTGAATATGTTCTGTCCGAGGCCGCCGAAGCACATCTTGGCCACGGCAATGGCCGCAATGGCGCCCATAAAGGCAATCCACCAGGGGGCTGCCGGGGGCAGGTTAAGCGCCAGAAGCACACCCGTGAGCACAGTCGCCTGCACGCAGGGGATTTTGCGCCCCATCAGATATTTTTCGATGAGAAATTCACAAAGCACGCACGTCGCCACGCTCACGGCAAGCAGCAGCAGGCAGTTCCACCCGTAGAACAGGAGCGAAACCAGCACGGCGGGTGCCAGCGCAATGAGCACGTCGTTCATCAGAACCTTGGTAGTGACGGGGTTCTGAATGTGCGGAGAAAGAGAAACTGTAAGTCTTGACATAGTCTATTACTGCTTTTTGGCTCTCGCACGGATTATTTTCATTACATCTGCCTTGCTTGTGCGCACTATGTCCAGCAGAGGGATGTGCGCGGGGCAGGTCGACTGGCAGCAGCCGCACTCGATGCAGTCGTAGATGCGGTTGGCCTCCAGGACTGCGGTGTCGCCTATGCGGCCGTAGCGGTTGAGCAGCCATGGTTCCAGCCCCATAGGGCAGGCGGCGGCGCAGCGGGTGCAGCGGATGCAGACGCCCTCGGCATCCCGGCTGGTCTGCGCGCTTGTGAGCATCAACAGGCAGGAGGTGCCTTTCTGCGTGGTGGCATCGAGATTGGCGATGGCCTTGCCCATCATCGGGCCGCCGGAAATCACCTTCACGGCACTCTCGGGCAGGCCTCCCGCCGCCTCTATTATAGAGGAGATGGGGGTGCCGATGCGCACCCTGAAGTTGCGCGGCCTCTGCAGGCATTCGCCCGTCACTGTAAGCACCCTCTCGAAGAGGGGACGGTTTTTCTGCACTGCCTGATATACGGCAAAGGCGGTGGCCACATTCTGCACCACGCAGCCGGTGTCAATAGGCAGGGCGCCGCTGGGGACCCGACGGCCGGTGACGGCGTCGATGAGCTGCTTCTCGCCCCCCTGCGGGTATTTCTTCTTGAGCATCATAACATCGAGGCCCACATAGCGCAGCGATGCTTCGCTGATGGCAGAATAGGCCTCGGGTTTGTTCTCCTCAATTGCAATCACAATGCTTTCGACCCCCAGCACGCGCGCCATTATGCGGGCGCCCAGCACCACCTCGTGCGGATGTTCGCGCATCAGGCGGTCGTCGGCAGTCACATAAGGCTCGCACTCCACGCCGTTTATGATGAGGATGTCGGCCTTCTTGCCCTTGGGCGGGGCAAGTTTGATGTGGGTCGGGAAAGTGGCGCCGCCCATACCCACGATGCCGGCGTTTTTTATCTTCTCCAGCAGATCCTCCGGGGCGCCCTTGATTTCGCGCTCCAGACGGTCCGAGGTAAAGATGTTCTCTTCATATTCGTCCCCCTCCACATCTATGCAGACGTGCATCACCTTGTTGCCGATGATGTCGGCGCGCGGCTCCACGGCCGTCACGGTGCCGCTCACAGAAGAGTGGACATAGCCCGACATAAAGCCGGTAGGAGTGCCTATGACTGTGCCTACCTTGACCTTGTCGCCCTTGGCCACGGCCGCCGTCGCGGGGGCGCCGAGGTGCTGCGCCATAGAGATGGCCACTTTGGCGGGCAGGGGGAATGTTTCAATGGCCGCTGTGGCGGCTATCTTGTGGTCGTCCCAGTGGACGCCTCCCATCTTAAAGGTTCTATATCTCATTCGGATATTCCTCCACTAAACAAATCGAGTTCAATGACATCTTCGCGGTCGTCGGAAGGCTCGGCGCTCTTTGCGGGCTTTTTGCGGGGGCTGCGGCGCGTTGCAGTGGCTGTAGCTGGCTCGGAGAGATTGCCGGGCTCTGCCCCGGAGGCCGTTTCTGCCTTGGGTTCTTCCGCAGGCTTAGGCGACTGCGCAGGCTTGGCGGGCTCTGACTTGGGCTCCGCAGGCTTTGCAGCTTGCGCCGGTTTTGGTGCAGCGGCGCTCTTGGGAGCCTCAACGGCCTTGGGCGCAGCCGGCTTGGAAGACTCTGCGGGTTTTGCGGGTTCAGCCGGCTTGGGCGCCTGGGCAGGCTTTGCGGGCTCGGCCGCCTTCACGGGCTCGGCCTTGGGTGCAGCGGCGCTCTTGGAAACCTCAACGGCCTTGGGAGCAGCCGGCTTGGAAGGCTCTGCGGGTTTCGCAGCTTCCGCCGGCTTCTCGGGCGCAGCAGGCTTTGCGGGCTCCGCCTTGGGCGCAGCGGCACTCTTGGCTGCGGGCGCGCCGGCAGCAGGTGCAGCAGATGCCTTCTTTACGGGAAAGTTGAACTTGTGGATTGCGCCGGTGGGGCACTCGTCCACGCATTTGGTGCACAGGCGGCACTTGTCGGCATCGATGTAGGCCAGGTTGTTCTCTACCGTGATGGCCTCGTGCGTGCAGACCTTGGCGCACTTGCCGCAGCCTATGCAGGCCGCAGCGCACGCCTTGCGGGCCACCGCGCCCTTATCCTTGCTGCTGCAGAGCACCACCACCTTGAGACCTCGGGGGCCTTTGGGCCTGAGCTCGATTATCCCCTTGGGGCAGGCCTTCGAGCAGGCCCCGCAGCCGGTGCACTTGCTTTCGTCAACCACCGGCAGACCCGTTTCGGGGTCCATCGAGATGGCGTCGAACTTGCACACGCGGGTGCAGTCGCCGCAACCAAGACAGCCATATGCGCAGGCGGTGTCGCCGCTGTAGAGGGCCGCCTTCACCTTGCAGGAGGGATAACCCTCGTAGTTTGTGGTCTTGGGGCGGTTTGCACACGTCCCGTTACACCTTACCACGGCCACCTTGGGGGCCTGTGCAACCGCCGTCTTGCCCAGAATGGCAGCGATCTTGTTCATTGTTTCACTGCCGCCTACAGGGCAGAGGGCGCCGCCCAGATCGTCCATAGCCACCAGCTTGGTAGCAAAATCGCGGCAGCCGGCCGAACCGCAACCGCCGCAATTGGCACCGGGGAGAGCCGCCTCCACATCGTCGATGCGGGCGTCTTCCTCCACTTTGAACTTTTTGGCCACGACAAAAAGGATTGCCGAAACCAGCAACCCAATCGCAGTGAGAATGATTACAGTAATAATTATCGGATTCACTCTGTATAAGTTATAGTTCTATAGTAAAGTAAAACTCTTTGTCCAAATTATCACGAAAGATAGCAATAATTATGTAATAAACGGCAACTGATGCCAAAGAAAGCAGCCCCACATAGAGCTGTTCCAGCTTGAGGGCGGAAAAAATCATAAGGGCGGCCAGCAGCACCAGCAGCGGCACGCCGTAGGCTATGACGGTGGCCTTCATCCCGAGCTTCGAGGCAAGCACCAGCTTTACGCTGTCCCCCACCTTGAGGCCTGAGGCGGCAGTTTCAAGCGTATGCGGCACCACCACAGTGCGCACCTGCTCTTCGGCCGCGCCGCAGACCCCTTTGGCGTGGCAGGCGGCGCAGGCGGACTTGCTCACGATCTCCACGCTTATGCAGTCGGCGTCCATCTCCACTATCCGCCCCTGGTGCTCTATCTTTGAAGGCATTCTGCTCATAATGTTCATTCAACTTTTGTTATGCGGCCGTTGATGCTCCCCACAGAGAGTTGTGTGGAGAAGAACAGCAGCCGGTGGCTGTCGTCGCTGCTAAGCCAGATATACACGGGAGAGAGCTTGTCGTTGTCGGAATTGGAGATGGAAACCACGCTCTCCCGGCTCAGATTCTCGTTCCCTTTTCTGGGGACGACCTTCAGGCAGAACTTGTCGGCCTGCAGCTCGCCCATCTCGCGGCTCTTCTTGATTTCGGTGGCCTCGTATGTCACATAAATGTCGTCCATATTGCGGTCGAGAGCCACCACAAAGTGCAGTTTGGACCCCTTCTTCACCGCATCCAGGTCGGCGGCGCGCAGTGCGTAGAGCACGGTGATCACGTCGTAGATGGGCTGCCCGGCTCTCATCACGGTGTCGCGCGGGCCGTTGGTGCTCTTGTCCACGTGGGCCTTGAGGGTGCGGCCGCCGTCGCTCCAGGTGTAGAAGTTCTTGGCCCAATAGTCCCCCTCGCTCTGCTCCCGCTTAAAGAGCAGGGGCTCGAGGGTTTCGGCACAAAAGCGGCTGTCGTAGGAGTAATGCACCCTCACCAGATTCTTGATGAAGTCGCTGGTGCCGCCGCTGGTCTGCAGGCGGAAGCATGGTATTCCATCGTACATCTCTTCGGTGAGCCTGACATTGAGCTCGGCGATGTCGGCGTTGATGAAACCCCATTTGTAGTGGATCTTGTAGGAAACGCGCTCGCCCCCCTTGAAAGGGAGATTCCCGGCCTGAACTATCTGAGAGCACAGCACCGGGAAAATCAGGAGCGCCAAAAGGAATTTAGAATGCCTCATTGTCAAAATCGTAATTTGCGGAGGAAGTATTCAAATTCGATTCCACATTTTCATATTCGATTGCCGCATCGCCTCCGGAATACATATCGCCGGCATCCACAAAGCGGGCCTCGTCTTTTATAAAGCGCATCTCCACATCCTTGGTCTCGCCGTTGCGGTGCTTGGCTATGATGAGCTCTGTGTAGCCGGGATAAGTCTCCGGCCCCTCCACCCCGAGAAATTCGGGACGGTGGATAAACATAACTATGTCGGCATCCTGCTCTATGGCTCCCGACTCGCGCAGGTCGCTGAGCTGCGGCCGCTTGTTGCCACCCCGGTTTTCCACCGCACGGCTCAGCTGCGAGAGGGCTATGATGGGGATGTCCAGCTCTTTGGCGATGGCCTTGAGGCTGCGGGAGATGGAGGAGACCTCCTGCTCGCGCATACCGCGAAGCTCGGGCGGCCCCGTCATCAGCTGCAGATAGTCTATTATGATGAGCTGCACGTGGTGGGTGTGCACCAGGCGGCGGGCCTTGGCCCTGAACTCGTAAATCGAGAGGGCGGAGGTGTCGTCTATCCACATCGGAGCGCGCGAGAGGCGGGTGATGCGCTCGTTGAGAGTGTTCCAGTCCTCGGGGTCGCGGAACTTTTTGGCGCCCCATATCTTGCTGCTCTCCAGTCCGGTCTCGCCCACCAGCACACGCTTGATGAGCTGCGTTTCGCTCATCTCAAGGGAGAAGAGCGCCACCGGAATGTTGTGGTCCACCGCCATATTGCGCGCCATCGTGAGCACGAAGGCGGTCTTGCCCACGGAGGGGCGGGCGGCTATTATCACAAGATCCGACTTTTGCCAGCCGTAGGTCACGGCATCGATGCCGCGATAGCCGCTTGGGACGCCGGAAAGGCCGTCGTTGCGATCCTGGCCCGACTGTATCTCGTCTATCGCGCGGCTCAGCACAGAGCTCACGGGCGAGGTCTCGTGCCGCATATTGTTGTCGGTGAGCTCAAAAATATCCTGCTCGGCCGTATGCAGCAAGTCATCTACCGTGAGGGTGTCCTCAAACGCGTTCTTTTGTATATTATAGGAGATGGCGATCAACTCGCGCTGAATATACTTCTGCAGGAGAATCTTGCAGTGGTATTCGGTGTTGGCTGCGGCGCTGATGCGCATCGTTATGTCGCTCAGGTAGGCAGCTCCGCCCACCTCCTCCAGCTGACCCTTGCGGGACAGCTCGTCGGCAACCGTGAGTATGTCCACCGGGTCGGTGCGCGAGGCTATGTCGCGGATGGCCTCGAATATCTTGCGGTTGCTCTCCTTGTAGAAACATTTCTCGTTGAGCTGGTCCAGGACATCCGAGACCACTTCGCTCTCGAGCATCATAGCGGCAAGAACCGCCTCTTCGATCTCAATCGCTTGAGGCGGTTTGCGTCCGCTTTCGGCAGAAATCTGGGAGACTTCCGCCCGTTTATGTTTCTTTGCGGCGGGCACGGATTATTCCTCCGTCTTGTAGTCTTCTTTATAGTCGGGATTGACAAGAATGCGTCCGCAATACTCGCACACGATTATCTTCTTGCCCTGCATCACATCCAGCTTGCGCTGCGGGGGAATCTGGTTGAAGCAGCCGCCGCACGCATCCCTCTCGATGGGCACCACCGCAAGGTGGTTCTTTGCGGCGCCGCGCACGCGCTCGTATGCCACGAGGATGCGCTCGTCAAGCTTCTCCTCCAGGGAGGTCTTCTCGGCGAGCAGCTTCTCTTCTGCGGCTGCAGTCTCTTCTATGATGGTCTCGAGCTCCTTTTTCTTCTCTTCGAGATTGGCCTCGAAAATCGCGAGCCGGCTCTTGGTCTCCTCTATCTCCTTCTTCTGGGCGGCCAGATTTTTCTCGCACTCGCCGATGCGCTTCTCGCACACCTCCTGCTCCAGGGTCTGATACTCTATCTCTTTGCTCAGGGACTCGTATTCGCGGTTGTTCTTTACGTTGTCCTGCTGCTTGGTGTATTTTTCGATGAGCATCCCCGCCTCGGCGATGGAGTGGCGGTACTCGGCCTGCTTGGCCGTGAGAGTCCCGATTTCCGCCTCGGCATTGGAGATGCGAGTTTTGAGCCCCTCTATCTCGTCTTCCATATCCTGCACCTCAAGGGGGAGCTCACCTCTTTGGAGGTGTATCTTGTCGATGGCCATATCCTTGAGCTGTATCTGGTAGAGAGTGCGCAGCTTCTCGTCCATAGAGATTCCGTCGGAAGCGGAAGACTCCACCTGTGCCACGGAGACGAAAGTTTCCCTTTCGTCGATAGGGGTAACTAATGCCTTTTTCTTTGTTGTTGCCATAAGCGGATATCAAAAGTAATGTATTGGATTAAAGTCTTTTTCTGTGCGTAAG
>CAVLDO010000012.1:9559-52163 GCA_963662035.1 Bacteroidaceae bacterium
GCGTAAGGGCGCAAATGTACTGATTTTTTCACTAAGAAGCGAAAATAGTTTGTCAACTATGTCTATTTCGCTCTCAAAATGCCCTATATCAAGCACTAAGAAGTTTTTCTCGGCAAAAAACTGATGGTAGCTCAAATCGCCGCAGATGTAGGCGTCGGCGCCGCTGCAAAGGGCCGTCTCAAGCATAGAGCCGCCGCTGCCGCTGCAAAGGGCCACCTTCTGCACCGATCCCGGAATCGGGGTGGAAGTGCGCACGACTTTGAGCGAAAACCGCCTTTTGACAAACTCTATAAACTCCTCCGCCCCCATCGGATGCTCCAAAAAGCCCGTCAGGCCAAATCCCTCCTGGCTCAGGGGGGCGCGCCGCTGCAGCCCCAGCCGGTCTGCCATAAGGTCGTTGACCCCGCCGGCGGCCTTGTCGGCATTGGTGTGGGCGGCGTAAATCACAATGTCGTGCTTGATGGCAAGAGTGATGACTTCCCCCAGAAAGGTCTCCTCATTTATCTTTTTGACGCCGTGGAAAATCAGTGGATGGTGGGTCACTATCATATCGGCCCCCCGGCGGATGGCCTCCCGCACCAGGGACGGGGTGCAGTCAAAACCCACCAGAACCCCGCGGATTTCCCGGTCGGGGCTGCCGATGCAGAAGCCGGGGTTGTCCCAGCCGGCCGCCGTGTCAATGGGGGCGAACTCCTCGATTATGCGGGCTACTTCTGATGCTTTCATGGCAGCCTACATCTGATCGCGGACTTGTACCAACATATCGCGCACCCCCTTGAGGCGCATCGCCACATCGGTGCGGGGATCCCCGCTTGCGCCTGTCCTCATCAATTTGCCGGCGCCCTCGAGCGTCATCCCCTGTTCCTTTATGTAGAAGTGCAGCTTCTTGAACACCTCCACATCCGAAGCGGAGAAGAGGCGGTTGCCCTTCTTGTTGCGCATAGGGTTCACAAGGTCGGGGTAAGTGTTTGCCCAGAAACGCACCAGAGAGGTGCTCTCCCCCAGTATGGAGGCCACCTCGCCGATTGTGTAACAAACTTTTTCCATATCTTCTGTGTATTTGGTTTCTAATCCAGCGACTGCCCGGTGGTGCCGGCCACCAGCAGCATCTCCGCATAAACCGAAGGGCTCGTGACGGCGAAAAAATAGTTGACCGGATCCACGGCCCTGCCCCCTTTCTGCACCTCGTAGTGCAGGCAGGCGGTGAAAGAGGCGCCGCTGCTGCCCACCTTGCCGATAACCGAGCCGCGCTTGACCCTCCTGCCGATAGCCACGTCCACATCGCTCAGATGGGCATACACCGTGCGCAACGATCCGCCGTGGTCTATGACCACCATATTGCCCAGCCCCTTGTTCTGCCGGATAACCTCCACCACCACGCCGCCGGCCGTGGCCGTCACCGGGGTGCCGTATGGCGACATCAGGTCGATGCCCGTGTGCCTGCGCAGCGTCTTGTAAAAGGGGTTGACCTTCTCCCCCACCGTAGCCCCCGTCTGAGCTATTGTAAAGTTACTCAACGGTATCACAGAGGGGAAATTGTCTTTGTTGAAATTTTCATCAGCCAGGCGGTCTTCTATGGCCCGGATCCGGCGGTCCACTGCGGCGGCCGTCTCTTGAAGGCTCTGCAGCGCAGAGGCGGACTCGCTTATCATCTGACTTTCGCTGCCTCCGTAGAGCTTTTCAAGGGCGTCGGGGCCATCGTCGCTGTAGAGGGCGTCCACTTGGGGCGGGTCGGTCTCGAAAATGCTGTTGTAGATGCGCCCGTCGCGCAGTCGGAGCCCCTCCAGCACATCGTCCACCATCTGGCTGCGCTGCAGCAGGCTGAGGTAGTTTTCCTGCAGATATTCGTTCTCCGAGATAAGGGCCTTCTCGCTGCCGTCGCTATAGAAGAGGGCCACCACGCAGTAGAGCAGCACCGCGGCCGCCGCGCCTCCCAGCAGATATTTGAGCAGAAAAGCCGCCCTGCGCAGTACCGAAGGCCTGTGCTCCTCAAACGACTGCGTCAGCCGGTTGAATATGTATCTTTTGCGTCTCATCGCTTTACATTGTCTGCAGCAGTCACGAGGGTCATATATTCTTTGGGACTGATGTCCCTGTCAAAATAGCTCCACGGATTGACCTGCTGCGAACGGTAAAGCACCTCGTAGTGCAGGTGCACCCCCGTCGAGCGGCCGCTGCTGCCCATAGTGGCAATCTGGTCGCCCCGGCTCACCCGCTGCCCCCGCACCACCTTGGTGGCAAGCAGATGGGCGTAGCGGGTGGAATAGCCGAATCCGTGGTCTATGTCGATCTCGTTGCCGTAGCCTCGGGTGCTGTATTTGACGTCGGTGACGATGCCGTCGGCCGTGGCATAGACCGCGGTGCCCCGGGGCCCGCCTATGTCGGTGCCGCTGTGCAGATAGACTCGCTGCAATATCGGGTGCAGGCGGTATCCGAAGGGGGATGTTATGTGAATGCCCGGGCCCGGGCACACGGGAAAGATGCTCGGGACGCACTTCGCCATATCGTCGATATGGCCCGACATCTTCTCCACATCATCGTATGACTTGGACTGCAGCACCGCCTTGCGCTCCACCACATCCTGCCGGCGCAGGACATCCGCCAGAAAGGCGGAGTTGCGGAACTGCCGCACGAAATCGTAGCGTCCGGTGCCTCCGTAGCCGGCATTGCGCTCCGCCGACGGAATCTCATCCATCCCGAAGATGGGGCGGTAAACCTTGTTGTCGCGCAGCTCCAGCTCGCAGAGCCTGTCCATCTGCCGGGAGGTCTTCTGCCCCAGATACGCTATGTCCCCCATCAGGCCCGCGTTGCGCGACTGCAGCACTATCTGCTTGGGAGTGCGCACTTTGAAGAGCTTTCCGTTGAGAAAAAAGAAGAGGCCCAGCAGCAGTATTCCGATGGCCAGACAGATTCCGATGTCACCAAAACGCCTCGCAACCGAGGTTTTGTGCACTTCGTAGCGTTCTGTGGAGGTGTTATAGATATATTTATCGGGTGTCATCGGGAGATTTGCCTTAAGCAAAATTTATGCTAAATTACAAAAAATGATTTTATAAGTTATCTTTGCGGATTGTTTGCACAATTAGCGTAATAACATATCAACATATAGCTTAAATGACTTCAAAAGAAATCCGCCAGACATTTCTGGACTTTTTCGCATCCAAAGGTCACACAATAGTCCCTTCTGCGCCGATGGTGGTCAAGAACGACCCCACGCTGATGTTTACCAACGCCGGTATGAACCAGTTCAAGGACTGGTTCCTGGGCAACTCCGCCCCCAAATACAACCGCGCCACCGACTCCCAGAAATGCCTCCGCGTGAGCGGCAAGCACAACGACCTGGAAGAGGTGGGGCACGACACCTACCATCACACGATGTTCGAGATGCTGGGCAACTGGAGCTTTGGCGACTACTTCAAGAAGGAGGCCATCGCCTGGGCCTGGGAACTTCTGACCGAAGTCTATAAGCTTGACAAGAACCGCCTCTACGCCACCGTGTTCGAGGGTTACGCCCCCGACGGCCTGGAGATGGACAGCGAGGCCAAGGGCTACTGGCTGCAGTATCTGCCCGAGGATCACATAATTCTGGGCAACAAGCACGACAATTTCTGGGAGATGGGCGACACCGGCCCCTGCGGCCCCTGCAGCGAGATTCACATTGACCTGCGCGATGAGGCCGAAATAGCCGCGAAGCCGGGCGCCGAAATGGTGAACGCCGGCCATCCGCTGGTCATCGAAATCTGGAACCTGGTGTTTATGCAGTACAACCGTAAGGCCAACGGCTCCCTGGAGAACCTCCCCGCAAGGCATATCGACACAGGTATGGGCTTTGAGCGCCTGTGTATGGCGCTGCAGGGCAAGAAGAGCAACTACGACACCGACGTGTTCACCGGAATGATAGCCGCCATAGAGGGGCTCAGCGGCAAGAGCTACACCGCGAGCGACGAGGCGGGGGTGGCGATGCGCGTGATTGCCGACCACATCCGCGCCATCAGCTTCTCCATTGCCGACGGCCAGCTGCCCAGCAACAACAAGGCGGGCTATGTCATCCGCCGCATCCTAAGGCGCGCCGTGCGCTACGGCTACACCTTCCTCGGCTTCAAGGAGCCCTTCCTCTGCCTGCTGGTGCCCACGCTGGTGGCCGAGATGGGCGATGCCTACCCCGAGCTAAGGGCTCAGCAGAGCCTCATCACCAAGGTCATCAAGGAGGAGGAGGAAGCCTTCCTGCGCACTCTGGAGAAGGGCATCCGCCTGATGGACTCCATTATGGAGAAGTCCTCTGATAGCAAGACAATCAGCGGCGTGGACGCCTTCACCCTCTACGACACATTCGGATTCCCCATAGACCTGAGCGAACTCATCGCCTCCGAGCACGGGTTCAAGATTGACTTGGCAGGGTTCAACGTGGAGCTGGAGAAGCAGAAAGAGCGCGCCCGCCACGCCACCGCCATCGAGGCCGGCGACTGGGTTGAGCTTCTGAGCGGCTCCGGATGCGAGTTTGTGGGCTACGACTTTACCGAGGCCGACGCCCGCATCGTAAAATACCGCACCGTCAAAGTCAAGGGCAAAGAGCAGTTCCACATAGTGCTGGACAAGACCCCCTTCTATGCCGAGATGGGAGGCCAGGTGGGCGACACCGGAGAGCTGGTCTCCGGCGAGGGCGAGCATCTGCAGGTGCTCAACACCATCAAGGAGAACGGCCTCTCGATACATCTTGTGGACAAGCTGCCGGGCGACCCCGCCGCAGACTTCCGCGCCATTGTAGATCCGCAGCGCCGCATCAACATCCAGAACAACCACTCCGCGACCCACCTGCTGCACTTTGCACTGCGCAAAATTCTGGGCACCCACGTGGAGCAGAAGGGCTCGTATGTAGGCCCCGCTTCATTCAGGTTCGACTTCTCCCACTACGAGAAGGTCTCCAAAGAGTCTTTGGACAAGGTGGAGCGCCTGGTCAACTCCCTTATCCGCGCCAACGCCCCTCTGGAGGAGTTCCGGGACCTCTCGATTGACGAGGCCCGCAAACGCGGCGCGATGGCCCTCTTCGGAGAGAAATACGGCGACAAGGTGCGCATGATCAAGTTTGGCGACTCGATAGAGCTCTGCGGCGGCTGCCACACCCCCGCCACCGGAAATATAGGCTACTTCAGAATCATCTCCGAGAGCGCCGTGGCCGCAGGCGTAAGGCGCATCGAGGCCACCACAGGCGTCAATGCCGAGATTTCGGTGGATATGTTGGAAGATATCCTGGACAAGGTCAAGGCAGTGCTGGGCGGGGCCGTCGATCCCACAGCAACCATCACCCGGATGATAGAGGAGAACGAGCAGTACAAGAAGACCATCGAGGGTATCCGCAAGGATCAGGCGGCCGACCTCAAGGCCTCAGTGAAGAAGAACGCCAAGAGTGTGGGGGGCGTCTGCCTTATGACCCTCACCGCGTGCCCCGCGATGGAGATGGCCAAGACCATAGCCCACGAGCTGCACGGCGAGTGCACCGCCACGGCATTCGTGGCCGCGTTTGAATCGGCCGACCACAAGCCCTGCCTGGTGCTGATGTACACCGATGACCTCGTGGCAAACGGCAAGGACGCCTGCCGCGACATCCGCGAGGCGGCCAAATTCATCCAGGGAGGAGGCGGCGGCCAGAAGTTCCTCTCGAGCGCCGGTGGCAAGAATATTGCAGGCCTGCCAGACGCCCTCGGCAAACTCACAACCCTGGCCACAAACTGACCGGCCTGAATGAAGAAACTCGACAGCTACATCCTCAAATCATTTCTGGGACCGTTTGTACTGACGTTCTCGGTGGTGCTGTTTATTCTGGTGATGCAGTTCCTCTGGCTCTACATAGACGAGCTGGTGGGAAAAGGTCTGTCGCTGCGGGTAATTCTGGAATTTATGGCGTGGGGCAGCGCCACGCTGCTGCCGATGGTGCTGCCGCTGGCCACTCTGCTGGCCTCCATTATGACCTTCGGCGGGCTCGGAGAGAACAACGAGCTGCTGGCCATCAAGAGCGCCGGCATATCCCTCTCCCGCGTGCTGCGGCCCATCACGGTGGTGGCGGTGCTCATCTCAATCGGCGCCTTCTTCATCTCCAACGACCTGATTCCGGTCGCCTACAAGAAGATTTATGCGCTGCGCGATGACATCGGCCGCACCAAGGAGGTGATAAAAATCCCCACCGGCATATTCTACGACGGCATCGAGGGGTATATGCTGCGGGTCGACCGCCACGACGAGGCGGGGCAGATGCACGACATCATAGTGTACGACCACACCGGCGGCAAGGGCAACACCAGCCTCACGGTGGCCGACTCTGGTATGATACGGGTGAGCGACGACGGCTCGCTGATTATTTTCAAGCTCTACAACGGCACCTCATACAGCGAAGAGAACACCATCAAGGCGCGGGACACGACCCTCAAGCAGGATATAATCACCTTTGACGAGCAGACTATGATGGTGCCGCGCGACGACTACAGCTTTGAGCGCAGCGACGACGAGCGCTTCGGCAACGAGGTCATGGCCAAGGATCTCAAAACCCTGGTGCACGACCGCGATTCACTCAGCAACGAGTTCAACATAGACCGCCCCGGCACGGTGCGCCGGTTTGTGTTCTCTGGCAATTACAAATACATAAACCAGATAGATTCCACTCTGATTATGTACAAGGGGCTCGGCACCGCTCCCGGCTGGGATTTCAAGGCCTGGCGCGATTCGGTGATGACCACCACAAGCGCCCGCGACCTGGAGCTCACCGATCGGGCGATAGAAAGTGCCGCGGCGCAGCGGGAGTCCCTCTCTGACTTTGACCGCAACACCTACCGCTACGTCTCCCCCATCCGCAAGATGACCATAGAGCAGCACCGCAAGTTTACCCTTTCGCTGGCCTGCCTGCTCTTCTTCTTTATCGGCGCGCCGCTGGGCAGCATTCTGCGCAAGGGGGGTATGGGTACCCCCACCATCATTTCGGCGCTGATATTTCTGCTATACTGGGTGGTGGACATCAGCGGCAAGAAGCTGGCACGCGACGGCGCGGTGTCCCCTTTCGAAGGGGCGTTCGTCTCCTCTGCGGTGCTGCTGCCGCTGGGAATGCTGCTCACCTGGCTGGCCGTGAGCGAGAAGTCGGTGGACTTGAGTATGATCAAGTACAAATTCAATCTATTTTTCAAGAAAGCAGGCAAGGTTATGCGCAAGGCTACCGGCATATTCAAGAAGAACGGCGGCGTGGTCCGCGTGGTTTATATGGGCACCCCCGAATTCGCGGTGGGTCCGCTGGAGGCCCTTATGCAAAGCGAATATGAGGTTGTGGGGGTTGTGACCGCCCCCGACCGCCAGAGCGGACGCGGCCTCAAGGTAGGCGTGAGCGCCGTGAAAAAATATGCGCTGGAGCACAATCTGCCGCTGCTGCAGCCCGAAAGGCTCAAGGATCCCGAGTTTCTCTCGCAGCTGGCCGCGCTCGGGGCCGATATGTTTATTGTGGTGGCATTCAGAATGCTGCCCAAGGAGGTATGGCAGATGCCGCGCCTGGGCACCTTTAATCTGCACGCCTCGCTGCTGCCGCGCTACCGCGGCGCCGCCCCCATCAACTGGGCCATAATCAACGGCGAGAAGCAGACCGGCGTCACAACCTTTATGATAGACGAGCAGATAGACACGGGCCGCATCATCTACAGCGAGCCCTGCCTGATAGAGGAGTATGACACCGCCGGCTCTCTGGCGGAAAAACTGATGAAGCTGGGCTCCGCCCTGGTGGTCAAGACCGCCGATGCGATTGCGCGTGGCAAGGCCAAGCCTCAGGAGCAGGACCCATATGCAAATCTCATCCCCGCCCCCAAGATCACAAGGGAGACCTGCCGCATCGACTGGAACGCGGAGGGTTACCGGATAGTGAACCTTGTCCACGGCCTCGCCCCCGCCCCGGCGGCCTTCACCTGCCTTGTGAACGGCGGCGCAGAAACCACAATGAAGATTTACGAGGCGTATGTCTATATGGACGATGAGCCCAAGCCTGCCGGGAGCATCTACACCGACGGCAAGAGTTTCCTGGGCGTTGCCTGCGGCAGCTACACGGTGCGGCTGCTGGATGTGCAGCTATCCGGCAAGAAGCGGATGCAGATTGCCGATTTCCTGCGCGGCTGGCACGCTGCCGACGACTGCAAATTCTTATAGGAGACGGCCGTGACCCCCAAGAACATAGTAATTCTGGCCGACGGCGACTTTCCCGCCTCGGCGGCGGCGATGCAGATCTTAAGTCAGGCCGATATGGTGATCTGCTGCGACCGCGCGGCCGACACCCTCGTTGCCGCCGGAGTCGAGCCGGATCTCATAGTGGGTGACCTGGACTCGCTCTCCCCCGCCCTAAGGGAGCGCTTTGCCGACCGCCTGAGGCTATGCACCGGTCAGGAAGACAACGACCTTACCAAGGCTTTCCACGCCGCTATGGAATACCGGCCCGCCAGCATCCGCATACTGGGGGCCACCGGACGCAGGGAAGACCACACGCTGGCCAACATATCCCTGCTGGCCGACTACAGAAGGGAGGCGGGCGACGGCTGCCTGATTGATATGACCAGCGACTACGGCCGCTTCGAAGCCTGCAGGGGAGAGCGGACTTTCTGCTGCATCCCGGGGCAGGAGATAAGCATATTCGCCTTTGACAGGGAACTGCGCATAATATCCACCGGGCTGCAGTACCCCACCGGCCACGTGGTGTTTGACACCCTCTGGAAGGCGACGCTCAACAAGGCAGAGGGCGAGAGTTTCACCCTCGCCCCCGGCAATGATTCTATATATCTGGTCTATTTCTGCAACCCCTGCCTCTGATTTTTGGCCGGCCCGGCCTCTGACGGATCCTTGAACAGGAGCATGAACATCACGCCCACAACCAGCGAATAAGCGGCAAAAATGTACCACGCGGTGCTCCACGACGGTTCTGCGGTGTTGTACACGAAATGATTCACCACCTTGCCGGCGGCCCAGGTGCCGATGGTGGCGCCGAGTCCGTTGGTCATAAGCATAAAGAGGCCCTGCGCGCTGCTGCGGATGCTCTTGTCGGTGTTTTCATTGACATAGAGCGAGCCGCTGATGTTGAAGAAATCGAACGCCACTCCATACACTATGCAGCTGAGCACAAACATCCACACGCCGCTTCCGGGGTTGCCGAGGCCGAATAGGCCGAAGCGGAACACCCAGGCGAACATAGCTATCAGCATCACCTTCTTGATGCCGAACTTCTTCATCGCAAAGGGGATGAGCAGTATGCAGAGGGTCTCGGAGAGCTGCGAAAGGGAGATGAGGGCGTTGGCGTTGTTGGCCCCCCAGGTGTCGGCGAACATGGGGTCGCCTTGGAAAGAGGTTATGAAGGTGTTGGCGTAGCCGTTGGTTATCTGCAGCGCCGCCCCCAGCAGCATCGAAAATATGAAGAAGATGGCGAACTGCCCCTGGCGGAACAGTCTGAATGCGCTAAGGCCCGTGGCCTCGGCAAACGACTGCCGCCCCTCGCTCTTGGGCTTGCAGGGGCAGTTTGGCAGAGTGAGGGCATACAGGCAGAGGGCTATGCTCACCGCGCCGGAAACGAAGAACTGGTTGTAGGTGTGCTGATACTGCAACCCGTCGCCGTTTGTGGCAAAGTTCACAAATAGCATCGTGAGTATGAAGCCCACGGTGCCGAACACCCTGATGGGGGGAAAGTCGTTCACGGGATCCTTGCCGGCCGATTCAAGGGCGCTGTAGGCCACTGAATTGGAGATGGCGATGGTGGGCATGAAAAAGGCCACACTAAGCAGGTAAAAGAGGTAGAAGGCTGCGAAGCTGAACCCTTCCGACACCACATACGACCCCTCGGCGAGGCTCACGTGCCCCATTGCGTACCAGCCGGTGGCCAGCATAAAGATGCCGGCGAGGCCCTGGCACAGCGAGAGAACCTTCTGCGCGGGAATCCACTTGTCGGCCACAATCCCCATAAGGGCGGGCATAAAGATTGACACGAAGCCCTGCGTGGCAAAGAAGAGCCAGATCTGAGGGCCCAGACCTGCCCGGCCCAGAAAACTGCCCATCGATGTCAGATAGGCGCCCCAGGCTGCAAACTCCAGAAAGTTCATCAGAATCAGTCTGAAGGTGATATTGCTGTTTTTCATAAGCGGGGTTTTGAACTATTTTGGAGCCATCCGATAAACGAACAGCGCTATTATGGCGTAGATTATGTTGGGCAGCCACACCGCCAGCCAGGGGGGCAGCGTGCCGGTCATCACAAACATCTCGCTGAACCTCATAAACAGGATGTAGGAGAAGCTGAGGCCGATGCCGATGCCGATGTTTATGCCCAGGCCGCCGCGCTTTTTGCGGGAGGAGAAGGCCACGCCCATCAGCGTGAGGATAAACGCGGAGAAGGGGGTTGCGATGCGGGTGTGCTTCTCTATCAGGGCGTGCACCACCATCCTGTCGCCGCGCATATTCTGCATATCTATCAGGTTGTTGAGCTCTTTGCGGGGAAGGGTCTCCACCGAATTCTTGCGGCGGTAGAAGTCGTCGAGCGTGAGGGCTATGAGGGTGTCCTTTTCCGCCCCGCTCTCTATGGTCTCGTTGCCGAAGGCGTCGTAGCTGCGGATAAAGTAGTTTTTGCAGTTCCAGCTCCCCGTCTCCTCGTTCCACGAGGCGGTCTGCGCGGTCATCTTGCTCACCAGCTTGTTGTTTTCTATCGTCTCCAATGTAAAGCGGTTGAGGCTGTTGTTCCAGGAGCTGAAAGACTCCACATAAACAAACAGCCCCGGCTCCAGCTGGTAGTGGATGTTGTGGTTGGTGTTGAAGAAGCGCGACCCTTTGATGTATTTCTGCTCGAACTCCAGCCGCTGATAGTTGGCCGGCGGAATCACGTACATACCCAGCGTGAGCGAGAGTATCGCCGCAAAGGCGGCGCTCACCATATAAGGCACCAGCAGCCGCCGGAAGCTTATGCCGCTGGAGAGGATGGCGATGATTTCGCTGTTGGCAGCCAGCTTGCTGGTAAAGAATATCACCGTGATGAACACGAACAGCGGGCTGAACATATTAAGTATGAACGGGATGAAGTTGAGATAGTAGTCAAACACTATCGCCCTCAGCGGGGCCTCGCGCTCCACAAAGGAGTCGATTTTCTCGCTGATGTCAAAGATTATGACTATGGCCACCACAATCAGAAGCGACATCAGGTAGGTGGTGATGAACTTCTTGATTATGTACCAGTCGAGTTTCTTGGGTCTGAGTGATATCCGGCTCATAATCTTGTCTCGAGTTTTTTTACCGCCGCATTCTTCCACGAAGCAAAGTCGCCCGCCTCTATGTGCTCGCGCGCCTTGGTCACGAGGTCGAGGTAGAAGGCGAGGTTGTGCTGGCTGGCTATCTGCGCCGCAAGCATCTCCCCGGCTATTGTAAGGTGGCGCACATAGGCCTTTGTGTAGGCGCGATCCACAAACGACGTCCCTTCAGGATCCAGGGGGGAGAAGTCGTCGGCCCATTTGGCGTTGCGCAGGTTGATGGTCCCCTGCCAGGTGAAAATCATTCCGTTGCGGCCGTTGCGGGTGGGCATCACGCAGTCGAACATATCCACGCCGCGGGCTATGCCCTCCAGAATGTTGGCGGGGGTGCCCACGCCCATAAGGTAGCGCGGCTTGTCGTAAGGGAGCAGCGGATGCAGCAGCTCCAGCACTTCGTACATCTTCTCTGTGGGTTCGCCCACCGCCAGTCCGCCTATGGCGTACCCCTCGCGGTCAAACGACACCGCGTGCGCAGCCGCCCGCCTGCGCAGGTCGGGATATACGCACCCCTGCACTATGGGGAAGAGCGACTGGCGGTAGCCGTAGAGCGGCTCTGTGGAGTCGAAGCGCCTGATGCAGCGCTCCAGCCAGTTCTGAGTCAGGGCCAGGGACTTTTCTGCATAGGCATAGCAGGCGTCTGCTGGGCAGCACTCGTCCAGCGCCATCATTATGTCGGCGCCGATTATGCGCTGCGTGTCCATATTGTTCTCCGGTGTGAAGGTGTGCCGGCTGCCGTCTATGTGGGATGTGAAGGTGCATCCCTCCGGGGTGATTTTGCGCCTCTGGGCGAGCGAGAACACCTGGAAGCCGCCGCTGTCGGTGAGCATGGGGCCGTTCCAGGCGGTGAAGCGCTGCAAGCCCCCCGCCGCCCGCAGGATTTCGAGTCCGGGACGCAGATATAGGTGATATGTGTTGCCCAGAATTATCCGGGCCCCGACATCCTCCCTGAGGTCGCGGTGATAGACCCCCTTGACGCTCCCCACCGTGCCCACAGGCATAAAAATGGGGGTCGGGATGGTGCCGTGGTCGGTGACCAGTTCTCCCAGGCGGGCGTTGCTGCCCGGATCGGTCGCTGATATCTTGAATGTCATCTGTTTTCTCCGATAAGTTGTCTGATTTCGGCCTTTGCCACCTTCCAGCGGGGGATGTCTATCTTGGAGCCGATGCACTCTATCACTTTGGCGGCGATGATGCTGCCCACCCGGCCACAGATCTCCAGCGGCTGGCCCAGGGCGTGCGCATAGAGGAATCCGGCCGCATAGATGTCGCCGGCGCCGGTGCCGTCGCGGGGCTCGCCGGGGGCCGCATCTACAAAGTGGAACTGATCTGCGCACTGCACCATAGAGCCCTCCTTGCCCTCCTTTACCACCGCCACGGTGCACTTGCGGGCTATTTCTGCCAGGGCGCCGCGCTCTTTCTTGCCGGTGAAGGCCTCCGCCTCCGCCTCGTTGGCAAAAACTATGTCCACATAATTCTCCACGATGTCGTTCAGAAACGCCACATTGGATTCCACCACATTGTAGCTGGCCAGATCCAGGGAGATTGTCATCCCCTTTTCGCGGCCTATCTCCACAATCCTGCGCAGCAGCTCCTGGTTCTGCACCAGATAACCCTCGATGTGCAGGTAGTCGTAGCCGTCGAAGTCGGCCGGGTCAAGATCGGCCGCGCAAAGCTCCAGCGCCGCCCCCAGACAGGTGGCAAAGGTGCGTCCGCTGGTGCGCTCGTCTATTATCACAATAGAGCGGCCGCTGGGGCCCTTGCCCCGGTAGAGGCGGCTGCGGATTCCCTCCTGCACCTGGTCTGACTTGAACAGGGAGCCTATGTCGTCCTTGCCCACCTTGCCGATGAAGCCGGCCGGCATACCCAGAATTGCGGCGGCGGAGATTGTGTTGGCCGCCGAACCGCCCGCCACATACTTGATGCCGCGGTCTTTGAGGTCGTTCCAGATTTTGTTGCCCGTTTCTGCATCCACCAGCTGCATACTGCCGGGGGGCAGCTTGTATTTCTTGAGGATTTCGTCGTCGGGGAGCACCGCCAGAATGTCGGTGAGGGCATTACCTATGCCGAGTATGGATTTCATTACGGATAATGGCTATTTTCTGTTTCTCGCAAATATACTAAAAATATTCTCGGGGTTTAGCGTGAGGGCCTCTTCGTTGCTGCTGAATTCGGGCCAGCCGGGATAGGGACAATTCCAGGGGCAGGCGTCCATACAGCGGTCGCAGCCGAAAATCTGCTCCCCGACGGGGCCTTTGCGCCGGCTCTCTATGGTGAGATAGGAGACGCAGCGGCGGGCGTCTATGGTGTACGGCGCCTCCAGCGCCCCTGTGGGGCAGGCCTTTATGCATTTAAGGCAGCCGCCGCAGTCGCGTGGCAGCCGCTCTTTCTGAGAGCGCAGCTGCCCGCAATCGAGCTTTTCGAAGGGGAGATTGATGGCAAGTATGCCTATGAGGGTGCGCAGCCCCGCAGTGGGGCTTATGAGAAAATTGTTGCAGCCTATAAAGCCCACTCCGCAGCGCACCGCCCACTCCCGCTCCAGCACCGGGGCGCTGTCGGTGAACACGCGGTAGAGCGGTTTGCTGCCGCAGGCCTGCTCCAGTGCGGCCATATTGCGCTGCACAAAGAGGTGGATGCGATCCTTTATCACCTTGTGGTAATCCTCGCCGAAGGCAAAAGAAGCTATGCGCCCCCCCTCGTGATGGTCGTAGGGGGCCAGAAAGGCCATAACGCTGCGGCACCCCTCCACAAGGAGGGTTATGTCCAGCCGCTTTTGCAGATTGCGGCCCATATAGTCCATATCACCGCACCGGCCGCTCTCCAGATAGCTCTCCAGCTTTTTGCGGGACTGCTCTGTTGCAGGGGCTGCGGCCGCCGCCCCGAAGCCTGCAAAGCCCAAAGCGGCGGCAGAAGAGGCGAGTGTGCCGTAGAGATTCATCAGAAATTCTCCGCCTCGACCCTGAAGGCGCCCGTGTGCCCGCGGTATTCGGGGGCGTAGAGCGACTCTATCTCCACCAGGGAGGTGTTGAATGTCCCCTCCTGAGTCACATAGAAGGTCTCGCTCAGCGTGGTGCTCTCCTCGGCAAGGGTCTGGAAGTAGTATGTGGTGATGGCCCCGCTTCTCTCGCAGTAGAACCACGAAGAGCCGTAGGAACGCTCGTCCACCGGGTAGAAGCAGGCGGGGCGCCCCGCCTTCATCTTAACGAACGAGCGGTTCTCGGTGCTGTAGATTTCGTAGCGCACCTCTATCTTGTCCCCCACAAACAGCTTGTCGCCCTCACTGAGGCGCTTGCCGTTCCTCCACCAGCTGCGCTTGGCGCCAAGCTGATTGGCCGACTCGCCGGCAGAGAGCATCGGCGCGGTGTAAGTGTAGTAAACCGCCCCGAACTTGAGGCTGGGAGCCTTGTATTTGAGCAGGGCAAAGATGGCGTCGGCGCTGGCCATATTGCTCTCCCACTGCTGGTTGTGCTTCTGCAGCAGGAGCCACTTCATAATCCCCTTGGCTATGTCCATCTGCTCCATCTCGGCAAATGTCACCACCAGCAGCGAATGGGCGTAGATTTCTGCGTGCAAATTGCCTCGGTAGGGCATCACGGCATTGGGGAAGTAGCAGCCCACATTGTCGTTGCGCACGGCATGGTCGCGCAGCGAGTGCATCACGGCATACAGCTGGCTGTTCTCGCCCGTGGCTTCAAGCACTGTGCACAGGCGGGCCTTCTCCACCACGGAGAGGTTCTGCCAGTTGCCGCGGCACTTGCTGAGATACTGCTTGAGCACTTCGCGCACCTCGGCGCTCATAGTGTAGTTGGGGTGTTCCACGCGGGCGGCAAAGAAGAATGTCAAATCCCTCCAGTCCCACTTTTTCTTGCCGGCAATCTCTATTATGCGCTTCTCTATGTATTTGAGGCTCTCCTCTATCTGGCCGTTGATGGCGGTGTTGCGGGGCAGCTGGCCCACCTCGCGCAGATAGTAGGTCTTCTGCAGGAACATCAATGTCAGAAAGTCGCTGGAGCTGTTGCCGGGGAACCAGCCGTAGCCGCCGTCGGCGTGCTGCAGGCGCTCCAGCCTGGATGCCGCCACGCGGGAGAAGTTCACATCCACGCTGTCGCTGCCCAGCAGGCAGCCGCGCATCTGGTTTATGTAGAAGGCGTCAAGCCACTCTATCATATTGCTGCCCTTGGGATATGCGGGCTTGCAAAGCACATCTTTGAGAATGTCCGCAGTGGTGTACTCCTCGTAGCGGATCTGCGCGTTGGGATAGGGGAAGCGGGCCTTGAGGTCGCGGATACAGCTCTGTTTGCTGCGGCCGCCGCCGATTATGAACGACGACGCCTCGGTGATAGTGCGCGAAGCCTCACTCACGGCAATCTGCCGCTTCTCGGCATCTTTGGCGCTCTTGACATCTATTGCGGCGGTCACGTCCATTTTGGTGACCAGGCCGGGCACCTTGACCTCCCAGGAGAGGGTCGTGCTCTCGCCCGGCGAGAGGCTCACGCTCTTGGTCTCGGGGAATATCTGCAGCGGCAGGCCGTCGTCGCCATCGCTCAAATCAAGGGTGGCGCGGCCGCTGACGCTCTTGTCGCTGCCGTTGGAGACCGTCGCCTTTATCACCAGACGGTCCCCCTCCACCGCAAAGAGCGGGGTAAAGAGCTCTATCTTTACCGGCTTGTTCACTATGATGCGGGCTTCGCCGGTGCCGCTGCGCAGGTCTTTGGTGTGGGCCAGCATCGCTATGCGGAATGCCGAGAGGGCGTCGCCGGTGGTAAAGCTCACTGTGGCCTTGCCCGAAGAGGGTATCTGCAGCTGGGGGATGAAGGCTATTGTCTGCGAGAAGTCGTCGCGCACCTGCGTCTTTTCAAGCTCCTGCGCCTCCTCGTCCGGGGCAGTGGACAGCCCTGCCATATCATTCGCGGCGGAGGCGGCCATCATCGCCGTTTCCGATATCGCCATTGTCCGAAACATCGGGGAAGCTGCCTTGTAGAGCGGCCGCACGGGATCGAAGTTGGTCCAGATGTGCGGACCGCCCGCGCATCTGCGGCGGATGGGGTCGAAGGTAAAATTGTTGCGCCCGTAGCGGTCGCAGGTGACATCGTATATCGACACCATCAGCTCCGATGCCTCGGCCTCCACGGTGAAGCTCTCGCGGGTGCGCGGTGTGGTGCAATCGCGCAGGCTGCTGATCTTTATGTCGAATTTCTCGGAAGGCACAGTGCGGCAGAAGGTGTGCCGCTCGCTTATCTGCCTGAAATCCTTTATGCCGAATAGCGACACCTCCACCCGGTCGCCGTAGCGGCTGATGTAGTCCAACTGAATGCGCTGCGCGCAGTTTTGCAAGTGCAGCGGGCGGCGGTAAACCTGCCTGCCGCCGTCGAAAATCTCCAGCTCGAGGTAGAGATCCTCTGCAGAAGAGCCCACCACAAAGTCGATGGCGTCGCTGCTCTGCACGGGGTAGAAGAATATGTCGCAGTCAAAGAGGCAGTCGCGCTCGTCGGGGGTGAGCAGCACCACCTTCTCGCAGGCGGTCTGCTGCGCTCCCGCCACGGCGGCCTTGTATTCGAGGGTGTATTGCGCAGAGGGGAACTGCTGCAGATCGACGTTTATCGGGGTTCCGAAGGTGAACTCCCCGCTTGCGCACTGCATTGCGCAGGAGCCCAGAGTGTAGCTGCCGGGTATTTTCTGCTCTATGCCGTCGGCATTGAAGGCCTTGATTGTGAGGGTGGCCGCCTTGCTCTTGTCCACCAGCAGCACGGTGTCCATCCTGTAGCTGACGTCAAACTCGGCGGAGAAAGTGAGCGGATTCTTGGACACGGTCACCACGCGGCTCATCTCGCAGGTTTCGCCGGCGGGGGCGGTGGCCTTCACGCTGATGCGGCAGGCCGATGTGGCGGCGTCCACGGGGGCGGTGGTGGAGAATGGTATTTCAAAAGAGCCGTCGGCTGCGGTGATGACTTCGCCGCTGGCCAATATGTTGCTCTTGGCATTGCGCAGGGTGCGGTAGCTGGTCACCGTGTACTCCACCCGCGCCTGTGCCACCGCCTCGCCGGTGAGTCCGCGCACCTGACCCTTCTGCACAATGACCTCGTCGAAGGTGTAGGGGGTCTCTATCTTGTCCAGCACCACCTCGTATTTGGGATCCTTATAGGCCTCGACCCTGAAATATGCCTCGTTCTTGCCGCTGGAGATGCGCCAAGTGCCGTTTTTGCCGCCGGCTGGGATCACGAATCCGCCCGCCGCAGAGCCCATCGAGTTGGTCTTGAGGGTCACTTTTGTTGCAGCCTTGTCGCTTGTCGGAGAATAGAGAGAGAGGGTTATGCGCTTGCCAGAAAGCACTTTGCCGCTCTCTCCATTACTGGAGAGGGCTATGATCTTGAACTGCACCGTGTCGCCGGCGCGGTAGAGCTTGCGGTCGGTGTAGATGTAGTGCATCTGGCTGGCACTGTATCCTGCCTCCTTGACTTCGACCGGCTGCGAGATGCCCAGCGCGGGGGCCCAGCGGTCGCCGCCTACCTCCGCCACAATTTCGGCGCCGAGGCACTTCTTGGTGTAGAGATTCTGCGAAAGAGGGGTGAACCCGTTGAGGGCATACTCTTTCTGCGAGATATACGAGGGGCGCACGAACACTTTCTGCTCGTTCTCTTCAATGTTGTCATAGTCGTCGTGCCAGGCATATATCGTGGCATTTGAAGCGGGACGGCCGGTGCGGGCGTCGGCCACATACACCTCATTTCTGCCGTTGAGCTCGCGGGTCGCCACGGCCACGGCGCTGACATTCACAAGGGCCATATCGGTCTTGCCTTCGGCGCTGCAGAACACGGCATAGATGCCTGCAGAGGCGAAGGTGTAGCCGGTCTCCACCTTCTCGCGTACATTATATTCGTTGCCGAAAGAGTCTATCGTGGAGGTGTAAATCTGACTCCCTTTGCCGGAGATCTGCCCCAGGGGGTCGCTGCCGTAGATGTCGTAGCGGTCGTTGAGCCTGTAGACATAGAATTCGCACCGGCCGATATTGCTTGCGCTGATGGTGAACTTGAGGGTGTCGCCGGGATAGGCGAAACTCTTATCTGCATAGATGCCGATGTATTTGGCGTCCATAGCGTTCACGATTGAGAAGAAATCCTTGCGGCGGGCAGAAGAGGCAAACACGTCGGCAGCCTTCATGCACATCCGGCGAATCTCGCGGTAGCGCTGCCCGCGCGGCTGCCTTGAGGCATCCTCGGCCCCCTTCAGCTTCAGAATTTTCTCGTACACAAGTCCGTCCACTCGCGGATGGTTCACATATTTCTCTATGTAATGGTCAAGATTGTCCATCACCTGACGGTTGAGCCTGTTGTAGGAGGTGTAGTAATTGTTGGCCTCCTTCCAGTTGTATTTGGCCAGACATTCGTAGCGGCATTTCATCACCGCCAGCTGCTCCAGCGTATCGCCGGCGTCCACGGTCATCTGCTCCAGATTGGCAAGCAGGGCGGCCGCCGTCTGGGGCTTGCCCGCCTCCATTGCGGCGTCCACCTTGGCCCACAGCGTCTTGTACTGGGTGCCGGTGTAAACCTGCGCAGAGGGGTTGAACATCAAAGCCAAAAGCAAAAGCAATTCTTTCATATGCGTATGTTATTCCGTATTTTATTCTTTGAAAAATCTGGTCTGCACCTCGCAGAAAACCCGCTCGCGGCTGCGCTCATCGCTGTGGGCGTTGAAGCGCTTCACGCAGGCTGTGGGGGCGGGGGCGGCGCCGCCGTTGTCCAGCAGGGCGCAAAGTTCGTCCCAATTATGTGCCCGGGGCCCCTCAAGCAGAGAATAGTCAAAATAGAGCGGCCGCGCGTGCGCAATGTATTCGTCATAGTCAAACGGGGCGAGTATCACCCGTCTGCCGGTTATTATAAAATCAAAAAACAGGCTCGAATAGTCCGTTATGAGTATGTCTATGCCCCCAAGAAAGCTGTATAGGTTGTCGTAGTCGCCGTCGGAGAGGTTCAGGAAGCGGTCCGAGACCCCTTCAATGCGGCTGCTGCCGTTGCGCTGGTCGTAGTAGTGCCCTTTGTAGATGAACACCATATTCCGGCGCACGAGTATCTCCGAGAGCCTTGCCGCGTCAAAGCCAAAGCCGGCGAAGGGGTTGAAGGGGCGCCGCCGGCCCGATGCGGTGTCGCGGAATGTGGGCATATACACTATTTTGACACACCCCTTCCAGCGCTCCTCTATCTTGCGCACAAGAGCGTCGCCGCCTTCGAAAAGGGCGTCGTTGCGGGGCAGGCCGGTGATGGCTATGGCAGCGTCGTCCACGGCAAAGGCAGATCGGAATATGGGGTTGAAGAATTCCGAGATGTTGCACACCATATCGTAGCGGATAAACTCCCACGGCATAAAGATGCGCCGCGCGGCGGTCTTGACCCTCTTCCAAAGGGTGTCGCGCACCATAAAGCGGCGGGCGTCGTTGCCTATGAGCTTTATGGGGCTGCCGTGCCAGAGCATCACCAGGCGGCAGCCGTTGAGGCAGCGCTCGTTGACGTCCGAAGCGGCGGTGGAGGCAAAGGCCGCCGATGCGCGGCGGCAGGCGGCGCGCCCGGCGCGCGAAGAGGCATATTCCACCCTTCTCCCCTCCCCCTTCAGGCGGTCATATACGCTCCGGGAAGAGGTTATCCAAACTGCGGTGATCTCCGGATGATAGGCGCACACATATTCGTACATAGCGCGGCTGTTGTCGCTGTACAGATTGCCATACCACGCCCCGAACACCCAAAGGTGCGGGTCGCGGCGCCTGAGGGCGTCCACACCCCAGGCAATCAGGCGCGCCGGCGCCAGAAATGCGCGCTGCAGATCCCCTTTTTTCATATGTTCATCAGATTGAGAAACTGCTCCAGGGCATACATCAGCCAGCGGCGGTTGCCGTCGTAGCGCTCCATATCGATGTCGGTGCGGAATTCGGGGCGCACGGGGCCCTTCCAGCCGGCAAAGTAGCTCTCCACCGGGCGGGGCATCGGCACTTTCTGCGGCGGATTCTCTCCGTAGCGCATTTTGAACAGCTCCCGCACCACATATTTAGACTCTCCCCGGCGGATGCGCTCCAGATCAAAGGGGAAGCCGCGCTGCAGATGTTCGTAAGGATCTGTGTAGGGCATCGCGGCCGATGCGAAGGCATTCATATACGAGCTGTAGCTCTCTATGGTGTTGGGCCCGTCCAGAAAGGGGATGAAATCTATTTTGTCCCCCCTGCGGTAGGGCTCGAACAGGTCGTTGACATAGGCGGGGCTGCGCAGCACCTCGGCGGGGTCGATGTAGGTGTAGCGGGCTATGAACTCGTCGTAGCCCCAGTCCCTGGCCATAAGGCCGTCCATCCCGCCAAACACATAGTCGGCGCCGTCGCCTATCACCATCCGCTCTATGCCGTCGCCCGCGGCCTGCCTCGCCGCCAGGTATATCTGGGGCTCTATGGAGTGGACCGGGGCTCCGCGGTGGCGCATAACCGCCGGCAGAACCTCCTGCACCGCCTCGAAGTTTATCTCCACATAGTGCAGATTCATATTGTTGAGAGTGGCGAACCGCTCTGCGCGGCGCAGTTCGTCGCCGCCGAAAGAGCCGCCCAGAAAGCGGAAGGTGTAGGCATCGCACCCCTTCATATAGGTGGCCAGCGTGGCCGAATCCATCCCGCCGGAGAGCAGCAGGGCAATCTTTTCTCCCCTGATGCCGTCAAAAACCCGCTCCAGCGCGCGGTCGGCGTCGGCGGCATTCTTCACCTTCAACAAATCATCTCCTTGTGGCAGGGTCGCGTTGAGATGGTGCAGCCCTTCTGCGAATTCCGCATCGGGGCGCGGTATATATCTGAACGCCAGAAAGGCGCTGCAGCAGTAGTCCTTGTTTACCATTTGTCTTCTCTGAGTTTGAGCAGCGTGTCGTTTATCAGTGTAGAGGAGGTTCCTTTGGTGTAGGGGAAATAGATTATCTTTACCCCGACCTCGCGGAACTGCCGCTCGTATCCGTTCCACTTTTCGGTCCCCTTCCAGTCGTCGCCCACGAACATCACATCAAAACGGAGTCTTCGCCAAGCCTCCATCTTGTCCATATTCTCCTGGGCCACAACCTCATCCACATAGCGTATCGCCTCCACTATGGCCTTGCGCTCTTCAAAGGGGATTACGGCCCGCTTGTTTTTGTAGGAGACCAGCGCGTCGGTGGACACCCCCACGATGAGACGGTCGCAGTGCTCCTTTGCCCGGCGCAGCAGATTCAGATGTCCTATGTGAAACAGGTCAAAAACACCTGTGGCGTATCCGGTTATCATAATGTTTCAAGATCTTTTATTACAGTTGCCATTCTTGCGGAGAATGTGTGCTCAGAGAGAATCCTGCGCCGCGCCGCCTCCGCCTTTCGCGACATATCGCCCTCCAGGGCCTCCCTGATGCGGGCCAGGAGCTCTTCGGCGCTCCCGTAGAGTCCTACTTCGCCTTCAGGGAAAAGCGACCTTATGAAGGGATTCTCGTCGCAGACCTGATAGGCCCCGGCACAGCAGATTTCAAACACCTTGGGGTTGGCCCCGTCGCTCTGCTGCTCGTTGTGGATGTTGAGCACCACGCGGGCGCGGTTGTAGAGGGCGTTTACCCGCTGCGGGGGGATGTTGCGGTTGGTGTATATGTCCCGCCTCTCGCGCAGCAGCGCCTTCAGCGGCCCCTTATACCAGGGTTTGTAGATTCCGGCAACCTTTATCCTGCACTGCGGGAAGGCCTTTATCACCTGCGCGATATACTCCCTGCGGCGCGGCGAATGGTAGAGGTCGCCCACAAAAAGTATGTCAATGTCCCGCGCCACACTCTCCAGAGGGCGGTAAATCGCGGTGTCGGCCGCCTGCGGCAGAAAAAAGGCCTTCTCTCCCCGCCCGGCATAGAACTCCACGTCGCCCCGGTCGTAGCAGTAGAAGCGGTCTACGTGCGAAATGTGCCCCGTGATGACGGGGATGTGCTTCACGCTGTCAAAGCACCACAGCGCCACCTTGGCGCGGCTGCGGAAGTAGTCCAGAGTGTCCGCGAGCAGGATTTCCCCGTTAAGGATGAACACCACATCGGGACAGGCGGCATCGAACACGCGCCGGTAGTGCTCCTGCCTAAAGAGGCGGTTGCGTGCCCTGTACTGCTCCTTGAACGGCTCCATCTTGTAGCGCAGGCGCGCAGCAAAGCCATAAGGATCCACCGGCACGCCGTAACTCTCTGTCTGAACCTGATAGCCCAGCTTCTGCAGGGCTGCGCCCGCCGCACTGTTGAAATTGTAAAAACGGGGACCTATGACGAGAGCTTTGGGCATATCATCATACGCGTGCCTATTGCATTACGGTGTATGTGATCTGCATCGTGGGACGGCGGTCGGCGCCGTTGCCGTTGATTGCTCCCTTGCAATAGTTGATATAATCCACGTAATAGACCGTGGTGGTAGAGGATGAACTGCTGGAGAGACTGTTGTAGTAGTTGTAGTAGTTCATCATATTGTAATAGTCGTAGTAATCGCTGTAGCCGTAGCTGTTATAGCCGCCGTAACCTCCGTAATACATATTGTAGAGGTAGTTGCTGTAGTAGTTGGAGTAGGCGGAGGAGCTGCTGCTGTCATCCTCCTCGTCCTCGCCGGTGTAGTAGTTGAAAAACCAGAGGTCCCAGGTGTCGCCCAGCTCCTTGTCCTGCGCAATCATATTCATTATGTTCTGCACATAGAGGGTCACGTCGGGCTTGTAATACTGCAGCGAGCGGTTTATGGCTCCCCGGCTGTAGCTGCCGTCGTAGATTGCGGAGAGGGGATAATACTGATATGCGCCGTATGCATATTTGTAGCGGGTTGCCGGGTAAAGGCTCGACGGGTAGTTGTCTGCAACGGAGTAGTCCCCCTCGGGAATGTCGTAGGGCAGCTCTATCGAGGCCCTCGCCACTATCACCTTGTTGAGGTCTATTCCCTCTGCCTTGGCCCACCTTACAATGCTGTCGCGGATGGCCTCCCCCTCTATGTGGGGCTTGATGCCGGCCATTCCCTCGTAGTAGATGGTCTTGAGACTGTTGTTGCCGTCCACCTCCAGCTCGCGCGTGTCGTGCCGGTAAATCTCGGTGCCGTAGCTGCCGCCCACGGTGAAGGTGACGGTGGTGTCGCGCGTGGTGCCGGCGTCGTTGGTAGAATTGTAGGTGAATCGCAGCATCGCGCTGCTGAACTTGGTCAGACGGCCGCCGGCGCCACCGCCAAGGGCTTCGTCGGCCTTGACATAGATGCCGTAGAAACGCTTTATGAAGAGATCCGCGCTGTCAAGCTCCTGTTGCGTGGCCTCCATATACTTGCTTGCAAACGATGCCTTGAGGGGGATGGTGAGGGTATCGCCGCCGGTGTAGATAATTGTGCCGAGGCCGATCTCCTCGGCGGAATAGTCCCCCTCGTCAAAAGAATTGCTGTAGAGGGTGGTGGTGTCCATCGGCTTGGTGAGGGCATACACGTGCACATTCTGCGGCAGCTCCTGCTGACCGTCTTCGTAGGTCTGGGTGGAGAATTTCACGAATTGCAGCTTGGCGCTCTTGTACACCGGATTCTTGCCCCAGGGCAGAGTGTCGGGAGGGGTCACCGTGGCCGCGATTTCGGCGCTGGTGGCGCCGTAGAAGTCATCATAAAGGTTGCCCAGCACCAGGTAGGAGCTGCTGGTCTGCAGGGTGTCGGCCATCTTCATACCTATGGGCAGCTCAAAGGAGACCGTCTTCACGGAGAGATCCCTGTCGGTGGGGACATAAACCGAACCGATGGTCTGATTGGCCTTGACGCAGGAACAGAGGGAATATATCAGTAGCAGAGCCGACGCGGCGCCCAGAAAAAACCTTTTGTATGATGTTGACATCCCTTATGCAAGAATTTGGTCGTAAAAAGTGTCGTACGCCTCAATGTAGGAGGTATCCTCCGCGCTTAACGCAGGGCTGGCGAGGGTGGGAATGCCGCTCTCGCCGATGAACCTTGCCAGCTCGGGGTTGACCCCCCCGGGCGCGGTGATGCATCCGTCACTGTGCAGCAGCGCCAGCTTCGCAAGATTTATGCCATCGGGCTTCTCCAGCAGCGACACGTCCGCCGCCGTTATCGGCTCGATAGGCACCCTTGAGGCCATCCCTTCGGAGAAGGAGATGTCGTCCAGATCGTTGTATAGGCTGAGCACGACCTTGGTGTCGGCAAAAATGGGATCCTGATTGTAGGCTTTCTTGAGATAGAGCGGCATCAGATAGGAGATCCAGCCCTGGCAGTGCACAAGGTCGGGCTTCCAGCGCAGCTTCTTCACGGTTTCAAGCACGCCGCGGGCAAAGAACATCGCCCGTTCGTCGTTGTCGGCGAAGAAGTTGCCGTTTTCGTCGCGGTCCACAGCCTTGCGGTGGAAGTAGTCGTCGTTGTCTATGAAATAGACCTGCATCCTTGCAGCGGAAATCGAGGCGACCTTGATGATGAGCTGGCGGTCCGTCGCCCCCACCACCAGATTCATTCCCGAGAGTCTGATGACTTCGTGCAGCTGGTTGCGGCGCTCGTTGACGCAGCCGTAGCGGGGCATGAATGAACGTATCTCGCGTCCGCGCTCCTGCACTCCCTGGGGCAGATAACGACCCGTCATAGCCTGCTCCGACTCGGGCAGATAGGGATATATCTGCGAGCTGACGAACAGAACTTTCTTGGATTCTTTTGTGTTAACTGCTGGCATAATACGGCAAAAATCACACAAAGGTAACATTTTTTTTTAACTTTGCTTAAAAATCGGTATAATAGTTAGGACAGCGATGAAAAAAGAGAGCGGCAAGAGAATGACACGCAGACTGATACGCTCATACCTGACATCAGTCGCAAGCATCAGCCTGGTGCTTCTGCTGCTGGCCGCCGCCCTATTTGTTATGGCCAACACCAAAAGCCTCACCGACTACTTCAAAGAGAACTCCGCAGTCTCAGTGATACTTAAAAGCGACGCCACGCAGGCCGACGCCCTCGACCTGCAGCAAAGAATCGAGAAGTTGGGATTTGTAAGGAAAGTGACCCTCATCTCCCGCGAGCAGGGGGAGAAGGAGATGGAGGAGCTGCTGGGGAAGGACTTTCTCAAGGTGTTCGCCTCCAGCCCCATACCCATCTCGCTGGAGGTCAACCTGCAGAGCGGGTATTTCGACACCGATTCGCTTGTGGCGGTGCGCGCCGCCATTATGAAAAACGACGCGGTGCGCGAAGTAAGCTATCAGGAGTCGCTGGTGGAGGCCATGAGCAGCAACCTCGACAAAATCGCGATAGCTGCCACGGCGGTCATCGCCCTGCTGCTTGTGATTTCGGTGGCTCTGATAGCCAACACCGTGCGGCTCAACATCTTCGCCCGCCGCTTCACCATCCACACGATGCGGCTGGTGGGGGCCCGGCGCAGCTTTATCCGCCGCCCCTTTATCCGGCAGGCCTTCTGGCAGGGGGCCGTCTCAGGGCTTATCGCCTGCGGCTGCTTTTCCCTGCTGCTCTACTATTTGAAGGGTTATGCGGGGGATATGTCCGGATTTTTCTCCGGTGAGCTAATAATTCCTATCTTTGCCACGGTTATGGCGGCCGGCATCCTGATATGCATAATTACCACGGCTTTCCAGGTGAACAGGCTCGCCGACATATCCAAAGATGACCTTTACATTTGACTCTATGAGCAATTTCTCAGTTTCCCCCAAGGGGGTCAGAACCATACTTGTCGGCTTTGTGCTGATGGTGGCCGGCTTTATTCTGATGATTGGCGGAGGCAGCTCCGACCCGAATGTCTTTAACGAATCGATGTTCAGCGCCACCCGCATCACCGTGGCCCCCATCGTGATAATTCTGGGCATCGCCGTCATCATCGCGGGCATCCTATCCCGCCCAAAAGAGAAGCCCGGCAAGGAGGAGTAATAGCGTATGAGCTGGTTTGAAGGGATAATCCTGGGACTGATACAGGGGCTTACGGAATTTCTGCCGGTGAGCAGCAGCGGCCACCTGGCCATAGCCAAAGCGCTGTTCGGAATCGAGACCGGCGACCTCGCATTCGAGATAGCCGTGCACGCCGCCACGGTGCTGAGCGTGATAGTGGCGTTTTGGAGCGACATCGCGGCCCTGTTAAAGGGACTTTTCAAATTCAGATACAACGCCGAGACCCGCTATATCCTGATGTTATGCCTTTCGATGGTCCCGATTTTCATAGTCGGGATGTTTTTCAAGGAGCAGGTGGAGGCGATTTTCGGCACCGGACTCACCGTGATAGGGTGCGCCCTGATAGTCACAGCCGTCCTGCTGACCCTTAGCCAGATTGTCAAGCCCAAAGAGAAGGATCTCGGCTACGGCAGCGCGCTGATAATAGGCCTTGCGCAGGCTGTTGCGGTGATTCCGGGCCTCTCGCGCAGCGGCACCACCATCGCCACCGGACTTCTGTGCGGCGTCAGGCGGGACCAGGTGACCCGGTTCTCGTTTCTGATGGTGCTGGTGCCTATTCTGGGCGAGGCTTTCCTGAGCCTTGTGGGGGGTGATTTCGCCGCCAGCAGCGTGGGCGCCTTGCCCTTGTCGCTGGGCTTTGTGGCGGCATTCGTCAGCGGTCTGCTGGCCTGCAAGGTGATGATTGCCATGGTGAAAAAAGCCTCTCTAGGCTGGTTTGCGGCCTACTGCGCAATTGTCGGCATTCTCTGCATAGTGCTTTAATGGAGAGAACGCGATATATCTTCACCTCCGATGTGCACCTGGGAGCCGAATCCGGCGCCGGCAGCGAGAGCGAGTTCGTGCAGTTTCTGCAGAATCTCCCCGCCGACACCGCCGCGCTCTACCTTCTGGGGGATATCTTTGACTTCTGGTTTGAGAAGCGGGGGCGCAAAATGGGCTTCGAAAGCGTTCTGAAGGCCCTCCGCCAGACAGTCCGGAGCGGGGTGGAGGTATATTTCCTGCAGGGCAACCACGACTGGTGGACCTTCGGCGGCCTGGAGCGGGCCACGGGGCTCAAGGTGCTCAGCCCGCAGCCGGTGTTCCTCACTATAGAGGGCAGGCGCCTGTGCCTTGCCCACGGCGACGGACTGGGCCGCATCGGATTCAAGGAGCGCGCCATCCAGAAATTCCTCAAGGGCAAGGTGTCGATAGCCCTGGCCCGGGCTCTGGTGCCGGCATCGTGGATCTACGCCCTGGCAAGGGTGTGGTCGCGCTCCAGCCGCCACAACAACAGCGTCAACCCATACGTTTTTACAGAAGAGAGTCCGCTCTACCGCTTTGCCTGCGCCTGCGAGGCGGAGCGTCCGGTGGACTGCTTCATATTCGGACACATACACCGCAACATCGAGATGGACACCCCCTCCGGCGCCAGGCTTTATCTGCTTGACGAATGGTCGCGGGGGGCCAACTGGCTCGAATTTGACGGACATACCATAACCCGACGCTCGGCCGGCACCCCGGCGGAGACACAACACACAACGACTACGGAAACACACCACGAACAGAGCCACGGAAGCGTGGCCGGTCATCACGACCAGAAAAACTCCCGGGCGGGCATTTCCGCCCCTATGTACACCCTGCGGGGTGATGGCGGCGCCGGCATCGGCGACCTGGGCGACCTCAAGACTCTCGCCTCCCTTGCGGAGGCCCTTTCGCTCGGCAGAATCGTGATAAGCGACCTTACCGACCGCTCCATAAACCTGCCCTCACAGGAGCCGGTTTTGTGCGACGGCCGTCTTTCGCTCCCCATCAACCCGGTATATATGGACCTTCGGGCCCTCGGGCGTCTGATGAACCGCCCCAAGGAGGCCACCTACCGCGACCTGGCCGCCGCGCTGGACTCCCAGAGCGAAATCGACTATGTAAAAGTGCACAACATCAAGATGCACCTGCTGCACGAGAAATTCCTGCAGGACGGGGCAGAAGTGCTGGGCACCGACGCCTACTACGCATTTTGGCGCAGAAACAAGCACTGGATGGAGCGCTACTCCACCTACTGCACCCTGCGGCACAAATACGGCACCGGCAACAACCGCTACTGGTCGGAGCCCGACTACACTGCGCTGCTGGGCGACGAACATTTCATCAACGAATATTCAGAAGATCTGCGTTTCCACTGCTATGTGCAGTTTCTGCTGCACAATCTTCTGTCCGAGGCTTATGATTTTGCCAAGGAGAGGGGCGTCTCTCTGGAGATAGCCGCCCCCGGCGCCACCACCGCAGAGCCGCTCTGCCTGCGCTGGCAGAACCTTGATCAGGAGCAGCGGCGCAAATATTACAACGGCACCCTCGGCATCGAGGGAGAGCCCCCCGCCACGCTGGAAAGCTGGGTCGCGGAGGCGATTCTGTCCAAAGAGCTGCACCAGAATCCCGGCGCCGTGCTGCCTCTGGCAGACTGGACCGGCATCACCGCCCTTGCCTGCTACAGCTCGCACCCCCGGCCGGTGGCCGGTTCCGACAACCGCGACCTCAGGATGGACATCTCCCTGGAGGATCTGCTGCAGCACAAGGCGCTGCTTGATTGCATCAGACATATAACCACATAAACATTCATCCCTATGAAACCTACACTTTTGATTCTTGCAGCCGGTATGGGCTCCCGCTACGGCAGCCTCAAGCAGATGGACGGTCTTGGCCCCAACGGCGAGGCTATCATCGACTATTCCATTTACGACGCGATCCGCGCCGGATTCGGAAAAATCGTGTTTGTGATACGCCACTCCTTTGCCGAACCCTTCAAAGAGCACTTCCAGGCAAAGAAATTCGGCGGCGACGTCGAGTTCGAATTCGTATATCAGGAGCTGGACTACCTGCCCCAAGGGTACAGCGTGCCCGAAGGCCGCGAAAAGCCCTGGGGCACCAACCACGCCGTGATGATGGCCAAAGATGTGATTCACGAGCCCTTTGCCGTGATCAACGCCGATGACTTCTACGGCAAGGAGAGCTATCAGACAATGGCCGACTATCTGCGCTCCATAGAGGGCACAGAAGGCAAATACTCTATGATAGGCTACCGCCTGCAGAACACCCTCTCCGACTTCGGCAGCGTGTCGCGCGGCGTATGCCAGAAGGACTCCAACAGCCTGCTGACCACCATCACCGAGCGCACCGCCATCTCCCGCAAGGGCGACAAGGTGGTCTACACCGAGAACGGATGCGATGTGGAGCTGAACCCCGCCGCCCCCGTGTCGATGAATTTCTGGGGCTTCACCCCCGAGTATTTCGGATACAGCGAGGAGATATTCAAGGAGTTCCTGGACGAGGCCAAGGCTTCAGGCAACCTCAAGGCGGAATTCTTCATCCCCTACATCGTGGACAAGCTCATCGCGCGCGGCAAGGCTACCGTAAAGGTGCTTGACTGCGAGGCCAAGTGGTTCGGCGTCACCTACAAAGAAGACCGCCCCTTCACCGTGGAGAAGATCAACGCCCTCATCGCCGCAGGGGTTTATCCCGCCAAGATCAGGGAGTTCTAACCATCCTCAGAACACAAAAACAACCCCGCAGCCGGGATCGGCCGCGGGGTTGTTTTTTACATCGTCAACCGCCTGTTATTTCACGTTGTCTTCGATGTATTTGATGGCGTCTCCGACAGTGGAGATCTTCTCTGCGATATTGTCGGGAATCGAAAGGCCGAACTGGTTCTCGAATTCCATAATGAGTTCAACTGTGTCGAGCGAGTCTGCACCCAGATCGTTGGTGAGGCTTGCCTCGGGACGAACTTCACTCTCGTCTACACCAAGTTTGTCAACAATGATGGCGATTACTTTTGAAGCGATGTCTTCCATATTAATCCGTTTTATTAGTTATTTGTCTTTTTTAACCAAAAAGGTCTGCAAAGTTAATTGAATTTTTCGGATTAGCAAATCGGGAGGTTTTGCTACCTTTGCCGCCTACACTGCATCAGATATGAAAAACATTGTGATATTCGCCTCCGGCAGCGGTACGAATGCCGAGAATCTGATTAAATATTTTGCAGACTCCCAAGACTTTCGGATCGCGGCCGTTTTCTGCAACAGGCCCGATGCCCAGGTTCTGCAGCGCGCCGCCCGCCTGGGCGTGAGCGCCGAGGTCTTCTGCAAGGCCGACCTTGAGGGAGGCCGGGTGGCCGCCCTGCTGCGGCAGTACGATGCCTGGGCGCTGATTCTGGCGGGGTTCCTGATGATGATCCCCGCCGACATAGTGAACGCCTACCCGGGGCGTATAATCAACATCCACCCCGCCCTGCTGCCCGCATACGGCGGCAAGGGGATGCACGGAATGCACGTGCACGAGGCAGTAGTCGCGGCCAAAGAGCGCGAGAGCGGCATCACAATCCACCTTGTGGACGAGCAGTACGATCACGGCAAGACGCTGTTCCAGGCCAGCTGCGAGGTGCTCCCCTGCGACACCGCAAAGGATGTTGCGGCCAAGATCCACCTGCTGGAACAGGCCCACTTCCCCGAGGTCGTGGATGACTATCTTAGCAATCTTATAGGCAAATAGCGGTATTTTTACTACATTTGCCCTCCGCTTTGCCTTGGTGGTGGAATGGTAGACACGAGGGACTTAAAATCCCTTGGCCCGGAAGGGCCGTGCGGGTTCGATTCCCGCCCGAGGTACTAAAAAGGACAGGCACTTCGCCTGTCCTTTTTAGCACCCTGGCTATTTTCACAGGGGATTGCCAAAAAGAGTCATCCTATTTTGTGGTACGGAGCACCGTTTCGGGCACGGACAGGGGTCTTCGCTGGGTTCCGTGCCCGTGGAGCCCCGTTTCGGGCACGGCCGGAGAGTTTCGCCGCGCTCCGTGCCCGTGGAGTGCCGTTTTGGGCACGGCCGGGGAGTTTTGCTGCGCCCCGTGCCCGTGCAGCCCTGTTTCGGGCACGGCCGGAGAGTTTCGCCGCGCTCCGTGCCCGTGGAGCGCCGTTTCGGGCACGAACAGGGAGTTTCGCTGCGCCCCGTGCCCAGGGAGCGCCGTTTCGGGCACGGCCGGGGGTTTTCGCCGCGCCCCGTGCCCGAGGAGCCCCGTTTTGGGCACGGACGGGGAGTTTCGCCGCGCCCCGGGCCCGTGGAGCCCTGTTTCGGGCACGGCCTGGGAGTTTCGCCGCGCTCCGTGCCCGCAGAGCCCCGTTTCGGGCACGGCCTGGGTGTTTCGCTGCGCTCGGTGCCCAGGGAGCCCCGTTTCGGGCACGGCCGGGGAGTTTCGCCGCGCTCCGTGCCCGGGGAGCGCCATTTCGGGCACGGCCTGGGAGTTTCGCCGCATTCCGTGCCCGAGGAGGCCCGTTACGGGCACGGCCGGGGAGTTTCGCCTGGCTCCGTGCCCGTAGAGCGCCGTTTCGGGCACGGCCGGGAGTTTTACCGCGCTCCGTGCCCGTGGATCCCCATTTTGGGCACGGACAGGAAGTTTCGCCGCGCTCCGTGCCCGAGGAGGCCCGTTACGGGCACGGCCGGGGAGTTTCGCCGCGCTCCGTGCCCGAGGAGGCCCGTTACGGGCACGGCCGGGGAGTTTCGCCGCGCTCCGTGCCCGTGGAGCCCCGTTTCGGGCACGGCCTGGGAGTTTTCGCTGCGCCCCGTGCCCGGGGAGCCCCGATTCGGGCACGGCCGGGAGTTTTCGTCTGGCTCCGTGCCCGTGGAGCCCCGTTTTGGGCACGGCCCGGGGGATAATCGTATTAGCGCATCAAAGTCGCGGATGCCTAAAGGGGCGTAGCGGGTATTTTTTCTACCCGCCAAGCCCCTTTAGGCGGAGCGCTGATGCGCGAGCGGCCTCTTTGGCTCATAGCCGAAGTGTGCTCTCCGCAGATTCCTCGCCAATTACAATCAGTTTCGTCTCCAGAATAACGGTATTCCGAGATGACTATCCTTTGCTAACCGCCACATACGTGTCCGGCCGAGGTTATTTTACGGAGAAGGCGAATATGCAGTGGCTGCGGTAGGTCTCGCCGGGGCGCAGCACTGCAGAGGGCCACCCGCTCTTGTTGGGGGTGTCGGGATAGTGCTGGGTCTCCAGGCAGATGGCGTGGCGCCGGTTGTACACCACCCCGCCCTTGCCGGTCACGCTGCCGTCAAGAAAGTTGCCGGCATAGATCTGGATGCCCGGCTCATCGGTGTACACCTTGAGGTCGATGCCGCTTTGGGGGCAGTAGAGTTCTGCTGCCACGACAGTGTCGCTGCCGCCGGTGGCAAGCACCCAGTTGTGGTCATACCCCTTGCCGTTTGCAATCTGCTCGTTGTCGGCATCGATACCCTCGCTCACCGCACGCGGCGCTGTGAAATCGAACGGAGTGCCCGCCACGGGGAGAATCTCGCCGGTGGTCATAAATGTGGAATCCACCGGGGTGTATTCGTTTGCGTTGACATAGAGGACATCGCCGACCACACTGTAGCCGGCGGGATCGCCCGCGAGGTTGAAATATGAGTGGTTGGTCATATTTATCACCGTGGTCTTGTCGGTGGTGGCCTCGTAGCGGATGTCTATCGCATTCTCTGCGGTGAGAGTGAAGGTCACATACGCCTTGACCTCGCCGGGGAAGTTGCTATCGCCGTCGGGCGAAGTGCAGAGCATCTTGACGTGGCTGCCGTCAGCCTCCACAACTTCATACACCTTGTACTGCCAGCCGTCGGGACCGCCGTGCAGGCAGTGGCCGAAGTTGTTCTGCGGCAGCTGGATGGTGTCGCCCTCCAGCACTATGCGCCCCTGCGCGATGCGGTTGGCATAGCGGCCTATGGAGGCGCCGAAGTCGGTGGCGTTGTTTTCCGGATAGTAGTCGCTGATCTTGTCAAAACCCAGCACCACATCCTTCATCTCCCCGTTTTTGTCCGGCACCATTACGGAGACTATGCGGCCGCCGAAGTTGGTGATGCAGACCTCCATTCCGGAGGGGTTGGTGAGGGTGTAGAGTGCCACCGGAGCGCCGCCTCGAATGTCGCTGAAGTCGGCGGGATTGAGTCCGGAGGCGGTGAGAGCCGCCTGGCGGGGGGCGCAGGCCGCCGCTGCCGCAACCAGCGCGGAGGCAAGAATGATTGATCTTAATTTTTTCATCTTATGCTGTTTATTAATTATGGTGTTCAATATTCTAACAAATATAGTGATAAAAAGTTACGGGTGTTCTTCATAAAAGTGTTGTTTTTACACTTTTCATTTTTTAATTTTGTTTTATGACCCTGACAAACTACTATATTCAACACCCCAAGTTTTATGTGGCGGTGGACTGCATAATCTTCGGTCTGGAGGCCGGCGAGCTTAGCTTGCTGCTGCTCAAGCGCAATTTCGAGCCCGCAAAGGGGCAGTGGTCCCTGATGGGGGGATTCGTGCAGGATGGGGAGAGCCTCGACGGCGCCGCCGCCCGCGTGCTGCGCGAGCTCACCGGGCTGGACGACCTCTATATGCAGCAGGTTAAAAGCTACGGCGACATCGGGCGCGACCCTGGCGAACGGGTGATATCCACCGCCTACTTTGCGCTGGTGGACATCAACCGCTACGACCACAGCCTGGTGGAGGCCCACAACGCCTGCTGGGTCAAGATGAGCTCTCTGCCGCAGCTTATTTTTGACCATCCGCAGATGGTTGCGGACGCTCTGCGCTTTATGCGCTACCAGTCGTCGGTAAAGCCGGTCGGGCTCAACCTGCTGCCGGAGGAGTTCACCCTCTCGCAGCTGCAGATGCTCTACGAGGCCATCCTGGGGGAGAGTCTGGACAAGCGCAACTTCCGCAAAAGGATAGCGGCGATGGACTACATAGAGAAGACCGGGGGCACCGACAAGTCAATGTCCCGCAGGGGGGCGGCGCTTTACCGCTTCAACGGCAGCAAATACAGCGAATGCGACAAATTCAAGATATAACCATATTTAAAACCTAAACAAATGTCCAAGTTTCAAATTCTTGCGGCGACTGCGGATCTGAACCGCATATCGCTGGCCTCCTGGGATTGGATCATCATCGGAATCTTCTTTCTGGCGATGGTCTGGATTGTCCTGGATGTGCTGAAGAAAAAGAAGGAGACCTCCGGCGACTACTTCCTGGACGGCCGCAGCGCCACCTGGATTGCCATCGGCGCCTCCATTTTCGCCTCCAACATAGGCAGCGAGCACCTCATCGGCCTGGCCGGCACAGGTGCCTCTGCAGGTATGGCCCAGGCCCACTGGGAGATCCAGGGCTGGCTCATCCTGATTCTCGGCTGGGTGTTCGTGCCGCTCTACGAGCGCAGCATGGTGTACACTATGCCGGAATTCCTTGAAAAGCGCTACAACAAGCAGAGCCGCGGCATACTCACCTGGCTCTCGCTGGCAAGCTACGTCCTCACCAAGGTCTCCGTCACAGTGCTGGCGGGCGGCCTGGCCCTCAACACCCTGCTGGGCATCAACTTCTGGGTTGCAGCCATCGCGCTGGTGCTCATCACCGCAGTCTACACCGTGATAGGCGGTATGGAGTCGATTCTCAAGACATCGGTGCTGCAGACCCCCATTCTGTTGCTCGGCTCGCTGGTTATCCTCTGGATAGGCCTCAAGGAGCTGGGCGGATGGAATCATATGATGGAAATCTGCGGGGCGCAGAGCGTAAACGAATACGGCGACTCTATGACCTCGCTGATGCGCAGCTCCCGCGACCCCAATTTCCCCTGGTACGGCGCCCTTTTCGGCAGCGCCATCATCGGCTTCTGGTACTGGTGCACCGACCAGTTCATAGTGCAGCGCGTCCTCTCTGGCAAAAACCAGACTGAGGCCCGCCGCGGCACCATCTTCGGCGCCTATCTGAAGCTGCTGCCGGTGTTCCTGTTCCTCATCCCCGGAATGATAGCCTTCGCCCTCACCAAGACCCCCGACTCCGAAGTGGGACGCACCCTGGCCGCTGCCCTCGGCACCAACCCCGACGGCACGGTTGCCAACCCGGACATCGCCTTCCCGATGCTGGTGAACACCCTGCTGCCCGTCGGCCTCAAGGGAGTGGTGATCTGCGGCATACTGGCCGCTCTGATGAGCTCCCTGGCCTCGCTGTTCAACTCCTCGGCAATGTTGTTCACTATGGACATTTACAAGCCCAAGCACCCCGAAACCAGCGAGAGGCGCCTTGTGGTGATCGGCCGCATCGCCACCGTGGTGGTGGTTGTGCTGGGCGTGCTCTGGATATTCGTGATACAGAGTATGGGCACCAGCCTGTACAATTACATACAGAGCGTGCAGAGCCTGCTGGCTCCCGCCATCGCGGCGGTGTTCCTGATGGGTGTCAGCTGGAAGCGGACCTCTCCCAAGGCCGGAATGTGGACCCTCATCGTGGGCCTGGTGATCGGCTTTACGCGCCTGATCACCATGATCATCAACCCCGAGGGACACAACTGGTTCACCTATCTCTTCAATGAGATGAACGTTTACGCGTTCTGCGTGTGGATGTTCCTCTTCTGCATTGTATTCTCGATTGTGGTGACCCTGCTCACCCGGAGCCCTCGCGAAGAGCAGGTGCGCGGCATCTGCTTCGGCACCGCCACCGCAGAGCAGAAGGCGGCCACCCGCGCCTCCTGGAATGCCTGGGATGTGATCCACACCGTGATAATCCTTGGTCTTACAGTGGCATTCTATATTTATTTCTGGTAGTATGTTGGAAGAACTCAAACGGCAGGTATGCCGTGCCAACCTGGATTTGGTATCCCACGGGCTGGTGATCTTCACCTGGGGCAACGTGTCGGCCATAGAGCGCGAAAGCGGCCTGGTGGTGATAAAGCCCAGCGGCGTGGCCTATGACAATATGAAGCCGGAGGATATGGTGGTAGTGGATCTCGACGGCAATGTGGTGGAGGGGCGCTACAAGCCCTCTTCCGACACCCCCACGCACGTGGTGCTCTACAAGGCGTTCCCCGAAATCGGCGGAGTGGTGCACACCCACTCCACATACGCCACGGCCTGGGCTCAAGCGGGGCGGGACATCCCCAACATCGGCACCACCCACGCCGACTATTTCCACGACAACATCCCCTGCACCGCCGATATGACGGCAGAGGAGGTCGGCGGGGCCTACGAGCTGGAGACGGGCAATGTGATAGTGCGCCGCTTCAGCGGCCTCAACCCCGTGCACACTCCCGGAGTGCTGGTCAAGAACCACGGCCCCTTCTGCTGGGGCAAAGACTGCTTTGAGGCGGTGCACAACGCGGTGGTTATGGAGCAGGTGGCCAAGATGGCCTTCGTGGCGCTGAGCGTCAACCCCGGCCTGACTATGAACCCACTGCTCATCGAGAAGCATTTTTCACGCAAACACGGCCCCAAGGCCTATTATGGACAAAATTAAAAAAGCACGATTATGATAAAGGCATTTGAAAATTACGAACTCTGGTTTGTGACAGGCGCACAGCTGCTCTACGGCGGCGACGCCGTGAAACAGGTGGACGGACACTCCAAAGAGATGGTGGCCGGCCTCAACGAATCGGGCAACATCCCGGTCAAGATAGTGTACAAGGGTACCGCCAACTCCAGCCGCGAGGTGGAGGAGATAATGAAGGCGGCCAGCAGCGATAAGCGCTGCGCCGGAATCATCACCTGGATGCACACCTTCTCCCCCGCCAAGATGTGGATCAAGGGGCTGCAGGCGCTGTCTAAGCCGCTGCTGCACTTCCACACCCAGTACAATGCAGAAATTCCCTGGGATACGATGGATATGGACTTTATGAATCTGAACCAGAGCGCCCACGGCGACATCGAGTTCGGCCATATCTGCACCCGTATGAGAGTGCCCCGCAAGGTGGTCGTAGGCTACTGGAAGAGCGCCGAGGCGCAGCGCAAGATTGCGGTGTGGGCCCGCGTGGCAGTCTCCGCAGCCGATGCAAGGCAGGTGCGCTGCCTTATGTTCGGAATGAACATGAACAATGTGGCGGTGACCGACGGCGACCGCGTGGAGTTTGAGCAGAGGCTGGGCTACCACGTGGACTACTATCCCGTGTCATCGCTGGTGGCCCGCCTTTGCGAGGTTACAGACGCCGAGGCCGAGGCTCTGGTAGAGGAGTACAAGAAGCTCTACACAATCAAGATAGACGAGACCGGCGAGAAGGTCTATTGGGAGAAGGTGTTCAACGCCGCAAAAGCGGAGATAGCCATCCGCCGTGTGCTTGAAGAGGAGGGGGCGAGCGCCTTCACCACCAACTTCGATGACCTGGGCGACACCGATGTGGATGCGCCCGGCTTCCGCGGATTCGACCAGATTCCGGGCCTGGCGTCGCAGCGTCTGATGCAGGAGGGCTACGGCTTCGGCGCCGAGGGCGACTGGAAGACCGCCTGCCTCTACCGCACTTTGTGGGTTATGAACCAGGGGCTGCCCAAGGGCTGCTCTTTCCTGGAAGACTATACCCTCAACTTTGCGGGCGACGGCAGCTCCTGCCTGCAGAGCCATATGCTGGAGGTCTGCCCTATGATTGCAAGCGACCGTCCCAAACTGGAGGTTCACTTCCTGGGCATAGGCATCCGCAAGCAGCCCACCGCCCGTCTGGTGTTCACCTCCAAGACAGGGCGCGGCACAAAGGCCACCGTGGTGGATCTTGGCAACCGCTTCCGCCTGATTGCCCAGGATGTGGAGTGCATCGAGCCCAAACCGATGCCCAAGCTGCCCGTGGCATCGGCCCTCTGGGTTCCCCAGCCCACATTCGAGATCGGCGCCGGAGCGTGGATTCTGGCGGGCGGCACCCACCATTCCGCCTTCAGCTACGACATAACAGCCGAATACTGGGATGACTTTGCCGAAATCACCGGTATCGAGTTTGTGCACATCGGCAAGCATACCACCACTGAAGAGTTCAAGAAGGAACTCCGCACGAACGAGGTTTACTATATGTTGAACAAAGCGCTCAAATGACATGGACGCAAGAAACACCATAATCTCCGGGAAGGCCATCCTGGGCATAGAGCTGGGCAGCACCCGCATCAAGGCGGTCCTCATTGACGGGGAGCACAACCCCATCGCGCAGGGGAGCCACGCGTGGGAGAACCAGCTGCAGGACGGCCTGTGGACCTACTCCCTGGAGGCCATCCGGGACGGTATGCGCAAATGCTACGCCGACCTCAGAGAGGATGTCAAGATACACTACAACACCGAGATAGAGCATCTGGCGGCCATTGGCATCAGCGCAATGATGCACGGCTATATGGCGTTTGACAGCGCCGAGCGGCTGCTGGTACCATTCCGCACCTGGCGCAACACCAACACCGGCGCCGCCGCCAAGGTTCTCTCGGAACTCTTCAACTTCAATATGCCGCTGCGCTGGAGCCTCTCGCACCTCTACCAGTGCATTCTGGACGGCGAGCCGCACGTGAAGGATGTCAACTTCATCACCACTCTATCGGGCTATATCCACTGGAAGCTCACGGGGCAGAAGGTGCTGGGCATAGGCGACGCCTCCGGAATGATGCCGATAGATGTGGCCTCCGGCGACTTTGACCGGGCCCGCATCGATGCCTTCGACAGTCTTGTCGCAGACAAGGGATACCCTTGGAAGCTGCGCGAGATTCTCCCCTCGGTGCTTCGCGCCGGCTCTTACGCCGGGGTGCTGACAGAGGAGGGGGCTCGGCTTCTGGACCCTTCCGGCCATCTGACGCCGGGCGTGCCCTTCTGCCCTCCCGAGGGAGACGCGGGCACCGGGATGGCGGCCACCAATGCCGTAAAGCCCCGCACCGGCAACGTGTCGGCCGGCACATCTTCGTTCTCGATGATTGTGCTGGAGAAGGATCTGAAAAAGCCGCACGAAGTGATAGACATCGTCACGACCCCCGACGGGGCGCCGGTGGCGATGGTGCACTGCAACACCTGCACCAGCGACATCAACGCCTGGGTGGGGCTCTTCAAGGAGTTTCAGCAGCTGCTGGGGATTCCCGTGGATATGGACGACCTGTTCGGCAAGCTGTTCGGCGCCGCCCTCACCGGGGATGCCGACTGCGGCGGTCTGATGTCGTTCAACTACTTTGCGGGAGAGCCCGTCACAGGCCTGCAGGAGGGGCGCCCCCTGTTTGTGCGCAGCGCATCGGACAAGTTCAATCTGGCCAACTTCATGCGCGCGCATCTCTACTCGGCGGTAGGTGTGCTCAAGGTGGGCAACGACATTCTCTTCAAGGAGGAGAAGGTGGCCGTAGAGCGCATCACCGGCCACGGCGGCCTGTTCAAAACCCCCGGTGTGGGGCAGAGAATCCTGGCCGCAGCCCTCTCGTCGCCCATCTCCGTGATGGAGACTGCCGGAGAAGGCGGCGCGTGGGGCATCGCCCTGCTGGCATCGTTCCTGGTGAACAACCCGGAGCGGCTGTCGCTGCCCGATTTTCTGGAGAAGGTGGTTTTCGGCGGGGACACCGGGGTGGAGATCGCCCCGAGCCCCGAGGATATCGCCGGCTTCAACGCCTGGATAGAGAACTACAACGAGTGCCTTGCGATAGAGCGCGCCGCCGTTGAGCACAAGAAATAGCAACACACGGGGAGACGGTAACGTCTCATTTTATAATAACAGCAGGAGGCCCCACCGCAGAGATGCGACAGGGCCTCCATTTTTTCTGTTTTACGCACATTACTGAGAGTTTTCCCAAATTGCCGCGCCCAATGTTGATATTGCGGAAATGTTTTTCTATCTTTGCCTTGTATGTTTGCCCACCGGGGCCTTTGAGACGCTATTTTGATGACTTTGACGCATAAAAACATCTTCCCGCTCCGTTGGAAGCGCATCCTGCTGACCCTCATTATTTTATGGGGAGGGGCGCAGGTCGACCTCCGTGCCGGGCAGTCTGCGGCGGCCTTGCCGCATTCTGATAATGCATCGCCTGTTGGCGACGCCACGGGTTCCGGTCCGGACATATTCTATTGTCAATCAGACATCATAGCTTCAAGCCCCGAAGAAGCCGCCTGTAGCGCCGACACCATAGGGATAAAAATCTATTTCAGGGTGTGGTCATCGCGCTACGAGCCGTCTTTCCGAAGCAACGGTGAGAGGGTGGCGCGTTTCGTTGAGCTGTTCAACGCGTTGACGGAGGCTGACGGCCTGTCATCAGGGTCCGGCAAGGCTGGGGCCACGGTGAGGGTGATGGTGAGCGCCATGTCATCTCCGGAGGGAGGGGCGGATATGAATATGCAGCTGAGCCGGGAGCGCTTCAATAGCGCGAGAGCGGCCCTTGCAGAGGCCGGCATCGCGGCGGACTTCTTCAGCGCCGCTGTGTGTGAGGCGGACGTCATAGGCATATATCCCGAGGAAGCCTTCTCAAAGATGGTGAAAACTTCGCCGTCTATAAATGAGAGCGCCCGGGAGGAGATGCTCTCCATACTCGGCGATTCTTCGTTGAGCTACCCGCAGAAGATTAAAGCCTTACGCAGCGGCAACGGCGGCCTGTGGTGGCGGGAGCTTTCAAAAGAGAGCCTGCCCGAGATGCGTGCGTTCAGCGCGCAGGTGAGCGTGGATAGGGCCGATGACTCCGCCCCGACCGCTGCCGCGATTGAGTGCGGCGCCGAATCTGCGGCGCAGAGCGAAGAATTGATACAGGAATGTGAGCCCGAGCCCGAGGAGCAGAGCAAAGCGCTGATACAGGAGTTTGAGCCTGCGCCCGCATCGATGGCACCCTCCACGGAGAGGATACTTCATAACAAGCTGGCACTAAAGAGCAACATGCTCTGCTTGGGCCTTCTGATGGCCAATGTGGGGGTGGAGTTCAGCTTGTCGCAGCACCTGTCGCTGCACCTGCCGCTGTATTACAGCGGATGGGACTATTTTTCCGATCGGGTCAAGTTCCGCACTCTGGCGGTGCAGCCGGAGCTCAGGTGGAACTTCCGCCCCACGGACGGCCTCTTTGTGGGTGCGCACACTATGATAGCCTATTTCAACCTGGCAACGGGCGGCGATTACCGCATACAGGACCGCTCGGGCGATACGCCTCTGCTGGGCGGCGGCGTGAGCCTGGGATACCGGATGCACTTCAAGAACAATCCGCGCTGGGGCATGGAGTTCGCTTTGGGCGGCGGAGCCTACAGGTTCTGCTACGACCGCTTCGTGAACGAGAAGAACGGCCCGTATGTAGATACGGTAAACAAGACTTATGTGGGTTTGGACAATGTGGCGGTGAGCATATTCTATGAGTTGGACCTGGGGAGGGGCGCAAGAAGATGAGAGCAACCGGAAAAACAGGTATGATAAAAGCGCTTTTCAAGATGCTGCGAGCCGTGCCGGGAGCTCTGGCGGCGTGTACCGCGGCTCTGCTGCTGACAACGGCGTGCAGCGTGCACGAGTGGCCCGACGAGAGCACCCCCGCGCAGCTGGAGATAGAGCTGGTGTTTGCGCAGGAGATGCCTGACTACAAGGAGGTTAATTACGACACACGCAAGACCGGGGCCGAGTATGCAAACGGCGGCACCTCACACGCAGACGATGATATGGACATAAGATATACTCTTAAGTTCTACCCTGCGCTTCCCGGCGGAGGATACGCATCAAGCGAGGCAAAAGACTATACGACTGTGGTGACCGCCGCTGCGGCGCAGTATCTGGATCGCAGCATCACGGTGTCGCTGCCCGAAGGTGGCTATCAGGTGCTCTGCTGGACAGATTATGTAAAGCAGGGGAGCACGGAGGGGGTGTTCTATGATGTGAGCGACTTTGCGGCCGTGAGCATTTTGGAGGATCATATAGAGAACACCGACTCTCAGGACGCGTTCCGGGGGATCGCTGAGGTTACGGTGCACCGCGTGGGGACATCTCAGGAGCCGGACAAGGTTACAATAGAGATGCAGCGTCCGCTGGCAAAATACAGGTTCATAGCAACGGACTTTGACCTGCTGGTGACAAAGGTCATGCGCGAGCGAGAGGCCGCCATCAGAGCGGAGGCAGGTGCCGGGGCCGGCGATGATGCCGCAACGGCAGCTGAAGCAGGGGCCGTGGCGGCGTCGAAGGCGTTCAACCCGGATGATTACTTCATACGGTTCTATTACACGTCGTTTATGCCCAACGTGTTTGATATGTTCAAAGACAAGCCGGTGGACTCGCGTTCTGGCGTAAGCTTCGATGCTGATTTCATTCCGATATCGGAGAAAGAGGTGCTGATGGGCTTTGACTATGTGCTGGTGAACGGACAGGAGTCGAGCGTGACGGTGCAGGTGGGCCTGTACGACAAGGTCACGAATACGCAGCTGGCGCTGACGCCGCCCCTGGCGGTGCCGCTGTCGCGCAGCAAGCTCACCACGGTGAGAGGAGACTTTCTCACGATGGAAATAGGCAGCGGAATAGGCGTCAATCCGTCGTTCGACGACGAATTTAACATAACTATACCTTAATAATTCTTTTAGATGACTTTGACGCACACCCCCAGCCTCCTGTTCTGCCGGAAGCATATCTTGCTGACCCTCACTATTTTATGGGGGGGGGGGGGGGGAGCGCGTATGCTGACCTCCTTGCCCGGCAGGCTTGAGCGGT
>CAVLDO010000013.1:0-50962 GCA_963662035.1 Bacteroidaceae bacterium
TTTTTCTACCCGCCAAGCCCCTTTAGGCGGAGCGCTGATGCGCGCCAGCCTCCAGCTCCTTCAACAAAGGGTTAATCTACGCGAATCCTCCGGCACATTCAAAACATCGTCCCAGCCAAGTTGTAAATCCAGGGGACAACCTTAGCGAACAGCTATGTCTACGCGCGAGAAGCCCCTTTTGGGGCACAGCCAGTGATTTTCGCCGCGCTCCGTGCCCGGGGAGCCCCGTTTCTGGCACGGCCTGGGAGTTTCGCCGCGTCCCGTGCCCGAGGAGGCCCGTTTCGGGCACGGATAGGGAGTTTCGCCGCGCCCCGTGCCCGTAGAGGCCCATTTTGGGCACGGCCGGGGAGTTTCGCCGCGTTCCGTGCCCGTGGAGCCCCGATTCGGGCACGGCCTGGGGAGTTTCGCCGCATCCCGTGCCCGTAGCGCCGATTCGGGCACGGCCGGGGAATTTCGCCTGGCTCCGTGCCCGTGGAGCCCCGATTCGGGCACGGCCTGGGAGTTTCGCCACGTTCCGTGCCCGAGGAGGCCCATTTTGGGCACGGCCGGGGGATAATCGCTTTAGCGCATCAAAGTCGCGGATGCCTAAAGGGGCGTAGCGGGTATTTTTTCTACCCGCCAAGCCCCTTTAGGCGTAGCGCTGATGCGCGCCATCCTCCAGTTCCTTCAACAGAGGGTTAATCCACGAGAATCCTCCGGCACATATGGCAACATCGTCCCAGCCAAGTTGGAAATTCACGGAACAATCTATGTCCGTGCCCGTAGAGCCCCGATTCGGGCACGGCCTGGGAGTTTCGCCGCGCTCCGTGCCCGTAGAGCCCCGATTTGGGCACGGCCCGGGGATTTTCGCCCGGCTCCGTGCCCGTGGAGCGCCGTTTTGGGCACGGCCTGGGATTTTCGCCGCGCCCCGTGCCCGTAGAGCCCCGTTTCTGGCACGGCCGGGGAGTTCCGTCACCCTCCGTGCCCGAGGAGCGCCGTTTTGGGCACGGCCTGGGAGTTTCGCCGCGCCCCGTGCCCGAGGAGCCCCGTTTTGGGCACGGCCGGGGGTTTTCGCCGCGCCCCGTGCCCGAGGAGCGCCGTTTCTGGCACGGCAGCCTGCGCCGCCCCGCGTTTGTTCTTGTGCTCTTTGGGGAAATTCGCTAACTTGCCCCCTGTATTTGCGATTCTTACGAGTATGAAAACAATAGCAGCGATAGCAGCGGCCTTGGCGGCACTGCTGATGCCGGGCGCGGCGCAGGCGCGCGAAAAGGCCCTCAAACAGTCAGACGACATTTATGTGGCGGCGAGCGATTCTCGCGCTGCGGACAAGGCGCGTGCCGACATCGTGTGCACCGGGACAGACGATCAGGATGCGATTCAGAGGGCGGTGGAGGCTCTCGGCGGCTGCGGCACCGTGCATCTGGCCTCCGGCAACTATTACATAGACACCTTCCATCACAGCGATGTCGGCCCCGACTATGCCATTAAAATTCCGCTGGTGCAGCCCGCCACCAAAATAAAAATTCAGGGTGCCGTGCGCGCCAATGGCCGTCCGGTGCGCGAGAGCGGGACCTATGTTACCGGGACCAACCTGCAGGTGAGCCGCCGCTGCTACGATGCTCTCGACTCCGACCGCCAGTGTGCGGTGATCCGCGGCGCGGAGGATTCGTCTTTCGATGGCATAATGTCGCAGGAACTCTCTGTGAGCGACCTTTCCATCACCCTCCCCGACAACCGCAAGCCCATAATCTGCATCGACGGTTATTATCTTGGGGCCTTGAACGTGAGCGGCGCCCGCGTGGGGACGCGCTATCACAACCGCAGCCCCGAGCCCGACCAGGAATTCCACATCGGGGTGGAGGGGTGCATCGGCATCCGGGGCCTGCAGGGGTCGGGCAACGGCAGCGAGACCATTCTGCAGTCGATATATGCGGTCGGGCTGGGAGTGGGCTTCGCCCTCAGCGGCGAGCATCTGGTGGGCATCCAGCTGGGGGCCATCGGCAATCTGTACGGCTACACTTTCAATGGCTTCAAGCACGAGGTGGGGGTGTGGTGCCATCCGATAACACTGATAAACTGCTGCGACGAGGTCTCTGCAAATTATCCCTATTTCGGCCCCAACGAATATGCGCAGAGCGTCAACCTCATAAACTTCAATATCGAGCATTATCCCACGATGTTCTCCAAGGGTGGCGACTATGCCAAGGAGGCGGTGCCCGGGCAGTGGCACGGCAATATCGACTACGACATCCAGGACTGGGAATATGATATCCGCAATTCGCCGCAGCGCCGCTTTTGGGCCGCCGACGGCAGCGGGGCCAACGTCAACTCGCGCAACAATGCGCAGGGGCTCTCATATTCTGCCGACCAGCTGCGCTATATAGCCCCCAATCTCAATCAGATTGTGTTCTGCACCACAAGCGGCTCTGCTCTGATGTGCCGCGGGGCGGGAGACTATGCCAGGGCCCGCATCACTTTCCAGGCGCCCAACACCGCCCCTGGTGACATTGAGATAAAGGTGGGGTGGACTTACCGCAGGGTCAACCTGCCGCGCGTGTTCGCCTGTGCCGCAGAAATGACCGATTATATCTACCGCCACCTGTTCTATTCAACTTCGGTGCGGATGTGCCCGGGCGAAGATGCGCTGGAGGTGGCCAGCTGCCGCTTTGGACAGATGGACGACTCGCGGGAGAATCTGCGATTCGACCCCGGCGAAACCGGCGTTGAGGCCACCGTGCTGCTCACCTTCCCGGGTCGCGACAATGTATGGGTGCCCTGTGGCATCGTGAGCCAATGAAAACGGGGCTCCGATAACGGGGCCCCGCTCCAAATCCCGCTGCCGGCCGCGCCGGGCAGGATTGCCTTGCGCGATGCTTATTCCACTATGCGGCCGGTGATAGCGCCGCTGCAGGCGGCGGCGTTGGCCTCGTCGGTGTCAATGTGCATAGCCAGCGCATACTTCTCGCTCACGCGGATAACGGTGTCGCCGAAGATGGTCTTGCGGCCCGTCTCCTGCTCGATTTCAACCTTTACAATCTGACCGTCCTTCACGCCGAAAGCATCGGCGTCGGCAGGTGTCATATGGATGTGGCGCTTGGCCACCATAACACCCTCGATGAGCTCAACCTCGCCGCAGGGGCCTATGATCTTGCAGGGGGCGCTCCCTTTTACGTCGCCGCTCTCGCGCACAGGGGCGGCGATGCCCAGAGTGCGGGCATCGCTGAATGAGACCTCCACCTGATTCTGAGGCCTTACCGGGCCCAGAATGGAGAATTTGAGGCTCGATTTGGGCCCCACGACCTCCACCTTCTGGTTTGAGGCGAACTGGCCGGGCTGGGAGAGGGGTTTCTTGACCTCCAGCTGAAAGCCTTTTCCGAAGAGTATTTCCAGAGTTTCCTGAGTCACGTGCACGTGGCGCGCAGAAGTTTCAATTACAAAGTTCATATCTTATAAAAATTAAACGGTCGTTTAGAAAGGATAGCCGATGCCCAAATGCACTGCATAGCCGTCTTGCGATACCCACTCGCGCGGCGTAAGCCAGCTCTGCGACTCGGGGTCGTAGCCCTTGAAACCCACATCGATCCTTACCAGCAGCAGCCCGAAGTCCAGGCGGGCGCCAAGGCCCCACGACATCGCGCCGGAGCGCAGCATATCCTTGAGGGAGAACACCGAGAGGGCGTAATCCTCGTCTTCTTGAGTGAGGGAACTGCTCTTGGGCAGATTCCAGATGTTGCCCCAATCGGTGAAGAGGGCGCCGCTCAGCTTCCAGAACAGCGGGAAACGCAGCTCCAGATTGGCCTCCAGACGCATATCGCCCACCTGGTTGTAGATTGAGAACTGGTCGTCGAGAGGGGATCGGCCCGGACCCAGTGTGCGGGACTGCCAGCCGCGCATAGAGTTGGCGCCGCCCGCGTAGAACATCTGCTCCAGCGGCAGAAACGAGGAGTTGCCGTAGGCATAGCCGACCCCCGCCAGCAGGCGGGCCGCCAGAGCGAAGTTGTTGTCGGAGCCGAAGCGGAGAGTCTCCACCGCGCTTATCTGCGCCCTTAGGTATTGTGCGTAAGGGATGCCCCAGATCAGCCGCTCGCCCCGCTGGTTCTCCTGCCAGAGACTTTTGCCGCTGTTGAGCAGCAGGCCGCTGGATGCCAGGTCGGTACGGATGTAGAAATAGCTGCCGGAGGGGTTCACCGCAGGGTCGGTGGTGTAATATATGGAGGCTGCCGCCCCGAGATCGAAATGGTCCTGATACTGATATTGCAGATAGCTGCTGTTGAGGTTCCGGTAGAAATCCTCGTCTATGTTGAAAATCTTGATTACGCTCAGCCCGGGCAGCGTGGCACTGTAGCGCAGCCTGCGGCTTGCGGCCCAGCTGTAGCCGTAGGTGGCCGATAGAATGTTGCGGGTATATTCCGGCCGGTTCTGATAGTTGTATGCCAGAGATACCTTGGTGGAGGGGAGGGTCTGCGTGCGGCTCTCGATAAAGGGGAGCAGCAGCAGCTTTGGGAAGGTCAGCGCCGTGGTGATGGCGAACTCGTTGCTGCGGGCGCTGTCGTTTATTTTGAACTGGAAGTTGCCGCGGAAGCCCAGCGTGAGCACCTCGCCGCCCCCGAAGAGGTTGTAGTGGTTGTAGGTGAGCGAAGGTGTGATGCCTATCAGGCCGGTGGAGTTGGTGGAGGCCTCCATATTCACCTCGAAGTTCTGCAGGTCGGAGGGGGTCAGCGCAATCAGACAGTCCACTTCGCCCGTGGAATCCACCGGCGTCAGGCTTATGTTCACCGTGTTGAATATGTGGTTGGCGGCAAAGCGCTGGTAGGTGTTGCTGATGAGTGTCTCGCTATAGGGCATCCCGCTGTCCAGAAGGTTGATTCCGCTCAGAAACGAGGGTTTTACCTTGAGCTCCTGCGGCATCTTGTAGCTTACGCGGCGGATCGTGTAGGGGGTCAGCTGCCGCGCCGCGCCCGGTGGTTCGTTGCGGGTGTAGTTGCGCAGCTCTATTCTCAGCAGCGCAGAGTCGGCCACAGCCGCTGTGTCGGCAAAGTTGAACATATAGTTCTTGGTATAGCCGTAGTAGCCCTTGTCGCGCAACATAGAGGCCAGGCGCTCCGCCTCCCCCTCCAGCGCCGATTCGGAGAGGATGGTGCCGCATTTCACGGTGTGGTTGGCTTCATCGGCGCGGTAGATGCTGTCTATGGCGGGGTCGGCGATGGCGTATTCGATGCTCTTGATGGGATACTGCTTGCCCAGGGTGACATTGTAGGTGACCTTTGCGGTGCGCCTCTTGCGGGTTATGACGGTGTCGATGCCGGAGTTGTAGTAGCCCTCATATTCAAGGTGGCGAAGCATACCCTCCAGACTTGGCTCTATGAGGCTCTCGTCAAACATCACCGGACTGGAAAAGAGCCCTTTGATGCCGTTGAACTTGCCGCTCTCGCTCTGCTTTATATAGGCGGACAGTTCGCTTTTGGGATAGGAGCGGGAGTTGGTGACCACGATGCTGTTTTTTTTGAGCACATAGCCGCTTAAACGGCGTGAGTGTGCGCAGGAACTGGCCACTGCCGCAGTGCAGGCCAGCAAAATCAACATCGGGAGTCTCAAGCGCTTCATTTCTGAATAAATTCTTGCAAATTTAATTATTTCCAGAACAGTTTCTTATTTTTGTAAGACTTTTAAGCCCGGTTATAAGGTACCGATGTGCCGCCGGCAGCCTCGCCAATATAGTATATGACCAAATCAGAGATAAAACGCATAAGCGCGCTTGGCGCCAAGAAGATGCGCGACCAGAGCGGTCTGTTTGTAGTGGAAGGGGAGAAGCTCGTGGCAGAAGCGCTTGCCAGCGGTCTTGAAATCGACAGCGTATATTATATGAGCGACATCGGCGCCGAGACAATGGCGCGCATCTCGCAGCTCAAGAGCCCTTCGCCGGCGCTGGCAGTGGTGCGCAAGCGGCCCGAACCCTCGGCACAAGAGCTTGAGGCGCTGATAGAGGGCCGCCCGCTGTGTCTGGCACTCGACTGCGTGCGCGACCCGGGCAACCTGGGCACCATAGTGCGCATCGCCGACTGGTTCGGCATCGACGCCATATTCGCCGAATGGGGCACCGTGGAGCTCTACAACCCCAAAACGGTGCAGGCCACAATGGGGGCGATATTCCGCCGCAGGGTCATCTATTGCGACCTGCCGCAGGTGGCGCAGCGTTTTCTGCAGCTCGGGATGCCGGTGTTCGGCACCTTTCTCGACGGAGGCGACATCTATCGCGAGAGCCTTTCGCAGCAGGGGCTGATAGTTATGGGCTCCGAGTCAGACGGCATAGGGGAGAAGATGGCCTCTCTGGTGAGCCGCCGGCTGTTCATACCCCCTTATCCGCGCGATGCGGCGGGCAGCGAATCGCTAAATGTGGCCATCGCCACCGCCATCACCTGCGCCCTGTTCCGAAAATCAATCTAAAACCTCAATATCGTGAAAAAGAATCCGCTATGTGTTCTCGCTCTTGCAGTGCTGCTCCTGTGCAGCCCCAAGGCCTTCGCTAAATGCTTCAACGATTGCTTTGACGGGGGCACCATCCGTCTGGATCTGATACTTGCCGGCGACTGCCGCACCCAAAACGTATATCTGCAGAACATCTGCCGCACTGGCGAGTGGGCCGGCCGCCGCTCCCATCTGGACTCGCTGCCGGTAAAGGGCAACGCCCAGGTCGAGGTATATTCCAAGGCGGGCGACCTGATTTATGTGCAGGGATTCTCCACGCTATTCCAGGAGTGGCTCACCACCGAAGAGGCGGCAATCCGCAGCCGTGCCTTCGAGTGCCCGGTGCAGATTCCCGCCCCCAAAGAGAAGGTGACGGTGAGGGTCAATCTCAACGACAACCACCGCCGCAGCGTCGCCTCCGCCGAGTTTGAACTGGACCCCGCCGACATCCTTATCCGCAAGATGGCAGACAACGGCCTGCCGCGCAAGGATCTGCGCAGCGGCGGCGCCCTTGAGAGCAACTACGACATTGTGATTGTGGCCGAAGGTTACACCGAGTCGGAGCAGGACAAGTTCTTCGGCGATGCCGCCCGGCTCACCGATTTTCTCTTCTCCCACGCCCCCTTCTCAGAAAACGAGAGCCGATTTAACGTGCGCGCCGTGTTCGCCCCCTCGCAGCAGAGCGGCACCAGCCAGCCCTCGGAGGCGGAGATAGGCTGGCGCCAGACCGCGGCCGCCACCCATTTTGACACCTTCTACACCTATCGCTATCTCACCACAAGCAACCTGCGATCTGTGTGCGACATTATCGGCACGGTCCCCTTTGAGCAGATTATATTGCTGGTTAACACGACCCGCTACGGAGGAGGCGGCATCTACAACAACATCACCCTCAGCACGGCCGACCACCCCTTCTCTCCGGAGGTGTTCGTGCACGAGTTCGGCCACTCCTTTGCCGGCCTTGCAGATGAATATGCCTACGGCGGCGAGGCGCTCAACCCCACCTATCCCGACGGCACCGAACCCTGGGAGCCCAACATCACCACTCTGGTGGACTTCGGCAGCAAATGGCAGGATATGCTTCCCGAAGGGGTGGAGATTCCAAGCGAACTCTGCGCACTCGAGAAGAACTACGATCTGCGCCGCATCTGGAGCACCCTCAGCGACAAGCAGAAAGAGGAGATAAACACCGGGCTCGGAGTATATGAAGGGGCCGGCTACCGCAACAAAGGGGTGTTCCGCCCCGTGCAGGAGTGCCGTATGCGCATCAACGAGTGCGAGCATTTCTGCCCAGTCTGCAAGCGCGCCATCCAGAATATGATAGATTACTGCACCGGCCGATAATTCAGGATTTTTATTAAATTCGCCCCGCAAAATTCCTGACCGATGGCAATAATAAGGCAATTGAACGGCATTACGCCCGCCTGGGGCGATGGCTGCTTTCTGGCGGAGAACGCCGCAATCATAGGTGACGTGAAGATGGGCCGCGACTGCAGCATCTGGTATGCTGCCGTGCTGCGCGGCGACGTGAATCCCATAATTCTTGGCGACCGCGTCAACATCCAGGACGGGGCGGTGCTGCACACGCTGCACAACCGCTCTGTGGTGGAAATCGGAAATGACGTCTCCGTGGGACACAACGCCGTTATCCACGGCGCAAAAATCGGCAACAACGTTCTGGTGGGGATGGGGGCCGTGGTTATGGACAACGTGACAGTCCCCGACAACACGGTGATAGCCGCCGGGGCGGTGGTTCTCAGCAATCAGACTCTCGAGAGCGGAATATATGCCGGCGTCCCCGCCCGCAAGGTTAAGGAGGGCAGCGAAAAGATCGCCGCAATGGCCCGCAACAATGCGCAGGGATATCTGGAATACAAGGAGTGGTTCAACGACGGCACGGGGGATTGCTTCCCCGCAGCCAAATAGGGGGCGCGTATGCACATCGGAGTTGCAGGCAACATAGGTTCGGGCAAGACGACCCTCACCAAGATGCTCAGCGAGCATTACGGGTGGGTCCCCAAATACGAGGCCGTGACCTACAATCCCTATCTCGAAGATTATTACAAGGACATCCAGCGCTGGTCGTTCAACCTCGAGGTATATTTCCTGACCCAGCGCTTCAAGGATCTGCTGGACATTGCCTGCTCTGACGAGACGGTGATCCAGGACCGCACCCTTATGGAGGGGGTGAGCATCTTCGTGGAGAACAACCGCGACCTGGGCAACATATCGGAGCGCGACTACAATTCGTATATGCAGCTTTTCGGGGTGATGATGCGGATGGTTAAAATGCCTGACCTTCTGATTTACCTGCGCTGCAGCGTGCCGCATCTTGTAGAACAGATTCAGAAGCGGGGGCGGGACTATGAGCAGGGGATGAGCCTGGAGTATCTGGGCGGCCTTAACACCCGCTACGAAAAGTGGGTTTCTGAATACAAAGGGCGCATTATCGTAATAAACGCCGACGAACTGGATTTTGTAAAAAATCCGGAAGATTTTTTCTCGATTACCAACCTGATAGACAGCGAATTATATGGTCTATTCAGTGCCGGTGAAGAGAAAAAGAGATAGCCCGCCATAGAATTTGGCGGGCATATTTTTTGCAATTTTGCCCCCTCGGTGACACATCGGTGACACAATAAGATGAACTGATAAAGAATATGACAAAAGGACACATATCACAGATTATCGGCCCTGTAATCGACGTTGCATTCAGCGCCGACACCAGGGAGGAGGACCTGCCCTCCATCCACAACGCGATGCGGATTCCCCGCAGCGGCAACAGCGACCTCGTGATAGAGGTACAGCAATATATCGGCGAGAACACCGTCCGCTGCATAGCGATGGACTCCACCGACGGCCTCAGCCGCGGAATGGAAGCCGTAGGCGATGGGCAGTCCATATCAATGCCCGTAGGAAGCCAGATAAAGGGGCGTCTTATGAATGTCACCGGCGATGAAATCGATGGGATGGACTCTCTGGACCGCACCGGGGCGCAGCCCATCCACCGCGACCCGCCCGCATTTGACACCCTTGCCATCAGCCAGGAGATTCTCTACACCGGCATCAAGGTTATCGACCTGCTGGAGCCCTATGTAAAGGGGGGCAAGATAGGCCTCTTCGGCGGCGCCGGCGTGGGCAAGACGGTGCTCATTATGGAGCTCATCAACAACATCGCCAAGCGCTACAAAGGCTACTCGGTGTTTACCGGTGTGGGAGAGCGCACCCGCGAGGGCAACGACCTGCTGCGCGAAATGATAGAGTCGGGCGTCATCTGCTACGGCGATGAGTTCGTAAAAGGGATGGAGCAGGGCAAGTGGGACTTGAACAAAGTTGACAAAAAGGCTCTGGCCGATTCTCACGCAACACTCATATTCGGGCAGATGAGCGAACCGCCGGGAGCACGTCTTTCAGTGGCCCTCTCCGGGCTGACGGTGGCCGAGTCGTTCCGCGACGGAGCGGGGGAGAGCGAAACGGGAGCCAAGCGCGACATCCTCTTCTTTGTGGACAACATCTTCCGCTTCACGCAGGCGGGCAGCGAGGTTTCGGCCCTGCTGGGGCGTATGCCCTCCGCCGTGGGATATCAGCCGACACTTGCCACTGAGATGGGGCAGATGCAAGAGCGCATCACCTCCACCAAGAGCGGCTCCATCACCTCGGTGCAGGCCATTTATGTCCCCGCCGATGACCTCACCGACCCTGCGCCTGCCACGACATTCTCCCACCTGGACGCCACCACGGTGCTCAGCCGCAAGATTGCCGAACTCGGAATATATCCGGCGGTGGATCCGCTGGAGTCCTCTTCCAGAATTCTCTCGGCCGAGGTCGTGGGGGAAGAGCACTACAACATAGCGCAGCGGGTCATCCAGATTCTGCAGCGCAACAAGGAGCTGCAGGACATCATCGCCATTCTCGGTATGGACGAGCTCAGCGATGAAGACCGCCTCACGGTGAACCGCGCCCGCAGGGTGCAGAGGTTCCTCTCGCAGCCCTTCTCGGTGGCGGAGAAATTTACCGGCGTGCCGGGCGTGATGGTTCCCATAGAGGAGACCCTGCGCGGCTTCAAAATGATTCTCGACGGCGAGACCGACCATCTCCCCGAGCAGGCCTTTATGAATGCCGGCAGCATAGACGATGTTATAGCCAAAGGCGAGAAGATGCTGGGCGAGGCAGCAAAATAGAGACCTATGATTACTCTTAAAATCATAACGCCGATGGAATCGGCAACGATTGCGGATGTCACGAGCGTGAGCCTCCCCGGCGCTGCAGGCCCTTTTGTGGTGCTCAAGGGGCACGCCCCTCTGGTCAGCATTCTTTCAAAGGGGATCCTGGCATACATTGCGGGCGGCAAGAGGCAGGAGAGACAGGTGGAGCGCGGCGCAGTAAAAGTGGAGGGGGACACCGTTACGGTGTGCATAGACAGATGAAACACTCGCTGCTTGCAATAGCCCTCGCGGCCCTGTGCGCCCTTCCCCTGAAGGCTGCCGAATCCTCCCCTGAGGAGGAGTTCAGCCCCAAGGAGATGGTGATGGAGCACGTGGCCGACTCCTACCGCTGGGAAATCACCCACGCCGGCGGCCGGGACATCTCGGTCCCCTTGCCGGTGATAGTGCGCGGCAGCGGCGGCTGGGACATCTTCCTCTCGGGCAGGCTTTATCCCGCCGGCACAAAATACCGGGGCTACTACATCGCCACGGAAGGCCGATACAAAGACAAGATTGTGGAGGATATCGCCGGGGCGCAGAGCCGTCCGCTGGACATTTCGCTCACCAAGACCGCCTGCGGCATAATACTGGCCCTGCTGGTGGTGATGTGCATATTCCTCTGCACGGCCCGCTACTATAAGAAGCACAGCGAAGTGGACTACGCTCCCCGAGGCCTTGCCGGCATAATGGAGTGGCAGATAGACTCGCTTATGGAGGGGGTCATAAAGCCCTGTGTGGGGAGCAATTATATGAAGTTCGCCCCCTACCTGCTCACCGCCTTCTTCTTCATATTTGTAGCCAACCTGCTGGGGCTGATACCGTTCTTCCCCGGCGGAGCCAATGTCACCGGCAACATCACCGTCACCTTCTTTATGGCCGTGGCCACCTTTATGGCGGTGAACCTGTTCGGAACAAAACACTATTACAAGGATATCTTCTGGCCCGATGTGCCGGTGTTTCTAAAGGCGATACCCATTATGCCGCTGATAGAGATCATCGGAATGTTCACCAAGCCCTTCGCCCTTATGATAAGGCTCTTTGCCAACATCCTGGCCGGGCACTCGATTATCCTGAGCATTTGCAGCATCATATTCGTCACCGCCCATCTCGGGGCGGCGGTGAGCACCTCAATGACGGGATTGTCGCTGTTCTTTATGATTTTTATGAACTTTCTGGAGCTGCTGGTGGCTTACATCCAGGCGTATGTATTCACAATGCTGTCGTCGGTGTTCATCGGGCTCGCTCAAGAATAACGGAACAAATATCAACAAATTATAAATTTTAAGAATTATGGAACTTGGAACTTTGGGAGCAGCGATCGGCGCTGCAATCTGCGTGCTCGGAGCAGCATTCGGCATTGGTAAAATCGGTCAGGCCGCTATGGAGGCGATTGCCCGTCAGCCCGAGAGCGCCGGCAACATCCGCACCACTATGATTATCGTGGCGGCACTTATCGAGGGTGTGGCCCTCTTCGCCGTCGTCGTCTGCTTTATGGCACTCTAATGGGACTCCTTACACCATCGGGCGGACTGCTGTTCTGGATGACCCTCGCCTTTGCGGTGGTTTTTCTGGTGCTGGCCAAGTTCGCCTTCCCCGCGATTCTGGGCTCTATGCAGAAGCGCTCCAGCTACATTGACACGCAGCTGGAGGCCGCCCGCAAGGCAGAGAAGAGCATCGCCTCTTTGAATGAGGAGCGGGAGCGGATAGTCTCCGATGCGCAGCAGCAGAAGATCGCAATCCTCTCCGATGCCGCCGCACAGAAGGACCGGATAATCTCGCAGGCCCGCGAAGAGGCCCGCGAGGAGTCGGCCCGCATAATTGCGGATGCAAAGCGGAGCGCCGAACTGCAGAAAGAGCAGATTCTGGCCTCAGCCCGCGGGGAGGTGGCGATCATCGCTGTGCAGATGGCCGGCAAGGTGCTGCGCGGCAATCTCGACACCGAAGAGGCCCAGCACGCCCTGCAGAACACCCTGTCCCGCGAAATCTGAACAGGGGACTTGTCCCACTGCGCCACGGGCGAAAGAACACACAATGCGAACTCTAAAAACTGAACTCTAATGGACAGCGGACTCATCACAGGCCGATATGCCGCGGCGCTTCTGCAGTATGCGCAGGAGCAGGGGCAGGGAGAGAGCGTTATGCGCGATGCGCAGCGGCTTTACGCCCTGCTGCCGGCACTGGAAAAGTATCTGCACCGCCTGGAAAGGGCGCACGAGAAAGAAGAACTTCTGAAAAAGGCCCTCCCGGATATGTGCGAACCCTTCGGAGGATTCCTGCACCTGGTGCTGGAGCATCGCCGCGAGGGCTATCTCAAGCGGATGCTGCAGACCTATATCAGCAGTTACCGCCGGCAGAACGGGATTGCGGTGGGCCATCTCACGGTGGCCTCGCAGCCCACGCAGACACTGCTTGAAGCGCTTGAAAAGTACACCCGCGCCAGTTGCGGGGCTTCGCAAGTGGAGTTTGACATAAAGGTGGACCCCGACATCATCGGCGGCTACATCTACAGAGTGGGCGACCGCTGTTTGGATGCCAGCGTGAAACGTCAGCTCAGAGAGCTGGAAAAGAAATTTGAAACCAAGGAAAAAAGGATACTCTAAATGGAAGAGAACATAAAACCCGGCGAGATATCAAAAGTGCTGCTGGATGAGCTCCGGCAGATTGACCTCTCGGCCAAGACAGAAGAGGTGGGCGAAGTGCTCACAGTGACCGACGGCGTGGTGCGCATCTGGGGGCTGGACGCCGCTCAGGCGGGCGAACTGCTGGAGTTTAACAACGGCGAAAAAGCGGTGGTGATGAACCTTGAGGCCGACAATGTCGGCGCCGTGCTGCTGGGCTCTTCCGACACGGTGAAGGAGGGGGACGAGGTGCGCCGCACCCACACCACAGCCTCCATCGATGTGCGGGAGTCTATGCTGGGCAGGGTGATAACCCCGCTGGGCGAGCCTATCGACGGTGGCGGCCCCATCAGCGGTGAGAGTTTCTGTATGCCGCTGGAACGCAAGGCGCCGGGCGTCATCTTCCGCCAGCCCGTGAGCCAGCCGCTGCAGACCGGCATCAAGGCCATTGACTCGATGATTCCCATAGGCCGCGGCCAGCGCGAGCTGATAATCGGCGACCGCCAGAGCGGCAAGACTTCCATCGCGATCGACACCATAATCAACCAGCGCCCCCTCTATGAGGCGGGCGAGCCGCTCTATTGCATATATGTCGCCATCGGTCAGAAAGCCAGCACCGTGGCCACCACGGTAGAGACTCTGCGCAGCCACAAGGCGATGGACTACACGGTGGTTATTGCGGCAAATGCGGGCGACAGCGCCGCGCTGCGCTACTATGCCCCCTTTGCCGGAGCCGCCGTGGGCGAGTATTTCAGGGATACGGGACGCCACGCGCTGGTGGTCTATGACGACCTCTCCAAACAGGCGGTGGCCTACCGCGAGGTTTCGCTGATTCTGCGCCGCCCCTCCGGCCGCGAGGCCTATCCCGGCGACATATTCTACCTCCACTCCAGACTGCTGGAGCGCGCCGCCAAAATCATAGAGCAGCAGGAGGTGGCCGAGATGATGAACGATCTGCCCGAGGCGCTGCGCGGCCATGTGGTGGCCGGCGGTTCGCTCACCGCCCTCCCGATTATCGAGACGCAGGCGGGCGACGTGTCGGCATACATCCCCACAAATGTCATCTCCATCACCGATGGACAGATATTTCTTGACACCGACCTCTTCAACGCCGGCAACCGTCCCGCAATCGATGTCGGCATCTCGGTTTCACGTGTCGGCGGCAACGCCCAGACCAAGGCTATGAAGCGGGTTGCCGGCACTCTCAAGATAGATCAGGCGCAGTACCGCGAGCTGGAGGCCTTCAGCAAGTACAGCAGCGATATGGACGCCATCTCGATGATGACGCTGGACAAGGGGCGCAAGAACACCCGGCTGCTGATACAGCCGCTGCACGCCACGATGCCGGTGGAGCGGCAGATAGCGGTGCTCTACTGCGGCACCAACGCCCTAATGAAGGATATACCTGTGGAGAAGGTCACAGACTTTGAAAAGCTGCTGCTGCAGACCCTTTCCAGCGGAGACACTTTCGAAACCATACGCACCAAGGGTATGACCCCCGAGGCGGAGTCGGCCATCCGCAGCGCCGCCGCAAATGTGTGCACCTCGATACTCAATGCATAAATCTCCCCGCAGATGGCGTCTCTAAAAGAAATAAAGGCGAGGATCAACTCGGTGAGCAGCACGCTCAAGATCACGCAGGCCATGAAGATGGTTTCCTCGGCCAAGTTGCGCCGCGTGCAGAAGCTCTACACATCGCTTGAAGAGTACCTCCACAATCTGGAGGAGATAGCCTCCGCCGCCGGAGTCGCCTGCGGCGCGGCATCATCTGACGCTGGAGCGGCCGCCGGGACTGCTTGCGCCGCGGCAGCTCAAACCCCCGGAGGCTCTGTCTGCAAAGAACCCCCTGCCGCAGGCAAGGTGGCAATCGTGGTCTTTTCCTCCGACACATCGCTCTGCGGAAGCTACAACGCCAACATCTTCAAGGCGCTGCAGAGCCGCGTGTCGCAGCTCGCCGCCGAGGGCCTCTGTGCCGAAATAATACCAGTGGGGGAGAAGGTCGCAAAAATGGCCGGCAAAGTCTACGGCAGCCTTTGCACCGACTTCGTCTGCGCAGCGGAAAATCAGACCTACGAAGGCATCGCCCCTCTGCTGGAATTCCTGCTCGATGGCTATGCCTGCGGCCGCTACAGCCGGGTAGAGCTGCTCTATATGCACTTCTACACCATTTCCCGGCAGAAGATAGAGTGTCGCACCTACCTTGGCGCGACGGCAGCATCCTCCAGCAGATCGGCCGCAGTCTGCACTGCCGATGAAATGCTGGTGATTCTGGAGCCCTGCGCCGCGCAAATCGCCGCCGGCATCAGCGACCTGATGCTGCGCGCCCGCCTCTACGACACCCTGCTCAGCGCCAAACTCAGCGAACACGCCTGCCGCATGGTAGCGATGCAGACCGCCAGCGACAATGCAGAAGACCTTCTGGGAGAACTCAGGCTCACCTTCAACAAACAGCGCCAGCAAGATATAACTGAAGAACTCAGCGACATTTCCAACAGCAAGAGTTAGTCTGCACAGTTTGATATCTTTACCGGGCAGATTCGCCGGTGCTCAGGGCATCGTGCACCGATTTGACAGCTGGGGAGATAGCCGGTTCGGAAATATGCCGCTTTGGCCGCCAAGATGCTGGCCACGGCAACTTCGCCCGAGCAGGACGGAGTCCTTTTCATCGACTATCTTACAAAATTGCGCAGGATATTTTCTTCCTTGAATATTTTCCGCTATATTAGGGGGTTATTCAACTATTTTGCAAATGGTAGTAAATAAAGTGCCGACATATCCGCTTCTGGATATGTCCGAATTGAACAGATGTCTGCTATGTAGCGATGCTCCCTGCACAGTGCAGTGCTCCAAAACTCTCCCTGTGGGGGATATTCTCCGCTCAATCTATTTCCGCAACGGAATGGGCGCCCTTGAGAAGACCGCAGGCGTGCAGTGTCTGGATTGTGATGCTCCTTGCGAGGCTGCCTGCCTGCTCGGAAAAAAGAGCGCTCCTGTCAGAATCAAGGCCATAATGAGTTCGCTCTACGAGGCCGCGAAGACTACGGTGGACTCCGGAATAGTGAGCGAGGGGCAGTTGCGCGGGGCGTTCAGCGTTCCGCGTGAGCCGGACATCACGGCTGACATCTGCGGTGTGAAGCTTGAGAATCCTTTTCTGCTGTCGTCGTCGGTGGTGGCCAGCGGCTATGAGATGTGCGCCAAGGCTTTTCGCGCCGGATGGGCCGGGGCGGCGTTCAAGACAATATGCACATTCCCGCAGCACGAGGCTTCGCCCCGTTTTTCGGCCATTACAAATCATTCCAATTCTTTTTGCGGCTTCAAGAATATCGAGCAGCTCTCCGATCACAGTGTGGAGGAGAATATGGAGGTGTTCCGCCATCTCAAGGCAGAGTTCCCCACCAAGGTGATTCTGGCATCGATCATGGGGCAGAATGAGCAGGAGTGGACTGATTTGGCACGCCGTTGCGAACTTGCCGGCGCCGATGTCATAGAATGTAATTTCTCGTGCCCGAATATGGAGTCTGACTCTCTTGGCATTACCATAGGCCAGGATGCAGCGCTGATAGAGAAGTTTACCCGCGCAGTCCGCAGGGGCACCAAACTTCCGGTGCTCGCCAAGATGACTCCGAATATTACGGATATGGTTCCTATGGCGGCCGCCGCCAAGAGGGGAGGGGCAGACGGCATCGCTGCCATCAACACCATCAACAGCATCACCGGAGTGAACATAGACACGTTTACCGCCGAACCTGACGTGCACGGCAGTTCGATTGTGGGCGGGTATTCCGGTCAGGCCGTGAAGCCCATAGCCCTCCGCTTTATTTCTGACATGGCCAGGAGCGAAGAACTCAAGGGGATGCACTTCAGCGCAATGGGCGGCATCGAGAATTGGGTCGATGCGGTGGAGTTCATCTCGCTGGGCGCAGGCAGCATCCAGATCACGACTGCCGTGATGCAGTATGGCTATCGGATCATCGACGATCTGATAAGCGGTCTGAAGTATTATCTGAAGGTCAAGGGGTTCAGCAATGTCGGCTCTGTGATGGGGGCGGCCGTGGGCAGCATTGTGGCTCACAACCAGCTTGAAAGGGACACTGTGCTGCTTCCTAAATTCAACTACGACAAGTGTATCGGGTGCGGCAGGTGTTACATTTCCTGCTACGACGGAGGCCATCAGGCCATCGAGTTCGTAATTGAGGACAGAAAGCCCCGTCTCAACGCCAAAAAGTGCGTCGGGTGTCACCTCTGCCGGCTTGTGTGCCCGTCCAAAGCCATCGGCGTGGCCGCCAGACGGTTCGAGCGCACATAGCACCGGGGTCTGCCTCGTCCGCAGGTTAGAAGTCAGTTTCCCTGTTTTCCGCCCCTTAGCGGGCCGGTTCTGCCAAAAAGCCGCCCGGGGTGCAGGCGGCTGCGGGTTTTTGACAATATGGGTCAGTCGCGGGAGGCGGATATGATGGAGACGATGATGGCCACGATCGACAGAAGCAGTTTCATAGTGTTTTTCGTTTTGTTTGTTGGTGCAAAGTTGTGGCCAGGTGTGGGTAGAATTTTGGCACACTTGCAAAAAATTCCTACTTTCGCTTCACGCAAGACCTTGAGATTATAAACTTGACGGGATGCGAAGCAACGGCCCCCGGGCTTCGCAGCCCCAGACAACCCGGACACTGCACTTTACACAGAATGAAAACCAGCACCTCAACCCTCGTTTCGCGCTATATCTGGCTGCTCGACAACATCTCCCAGGCCGGAGAGCGCGGCCTCTCGCGCGAAGATATCAACCGCCTGTGGCGCGGCTGCCCCTATAACGAAAACCACGAAGAGGAGATTGCCCGCAAGACATTCTACAACTACAAGTGCGAAATCGAGAATCTCTTTGAAATAACAATCGAGCCAGTGCGCCGCGACGGCCACTTCCGCTACCGGATAGCGGGGGAGGACTCGCTGCAGCGCTCGCAGGTGCGCCGTCTGCTGCTCAACTCCCTGAGCCTGAGCGAAGCGCTGCGCAGCGGCGGCGACCTGTCGGAGAGCATCCTTCTGGAGGACATCCCCTCATCGGGCGGCGCTGCGCTGGGCACCATACTGCAGGCCATCCAGAGCGGCCGCGCCCTGTGCATAGAGCATAAAAGTTTTGTGGAGGGGGCCGAGGCCCGCACATCGGTGGTCTGGCCCTATTGCGTAAAACTGCGCGAGCAGCGCTGGTATCTGCTCTCCTACAAGCCGCAAGAGGCCCACGACCGCCTCTACGGCCTGGACCGCATCCGCCTGTGCACTATGACCGACGAGACATTTGACAAGGCGGCTGTGGCCCGCTACTTTGAGCAGACATACGGCGCCAGCTGCGCCGCCGACTATTTCCGCGACTATTACGGAGTGATGACCGACAGAGGGATCCCGCTGATGAACATAACGGTGCGGGTCTATACGGAGCAGTATGTGAACTACTTCCGCTCGCTGCCGCTGCACCCCTCGCAAACCGAAGTGCGACGCGCCGCCGCGCCGCAGCAGTGGTGCGACTTCGCATTCATAATACGCCCCACAATCGATTTCACCCGCAAGCTGCTCTCCTATGGCGCCGCCGTGCAAGTCATATCCCCCGGGGAGTATGCCGATCAAGTGGGGGAGATGCTCCGCGAGGCGGCCGCCCGCTATGGAAATGCCGGGGAGATAGCCCGCTGAACCGCTGGGCAGAAAACCCTCAAACTGCTGGGCTGCATGGCCGCAGGACTGCAGATGGAAAAGCGCTGCGCCTCGGGGCCGGAAAACCAAAATCCCGAACACCTGCCTGGCCCGGCTCGGTGTTCGGGATCTTGCTCTTCCGGGGGAACCCGGCCGGCGCCTCTATCTCTTCACGCGGACGACGAGGTAGCGGGAGATGCTCCAGAAGGTGTCGGCATCGGTAATGTTGATAGTTTCTGTGCCGTCCTCTTCTGTTGTGATGGTGTAACTGCTGTCGGGGTGGGGGGTCAGCAGCTTTATCTTCTTGCCGTTGGTGGGCACAGCCTTGACCCTGCGGCGGTCAAACGACTTGAAGTCGGCCGCAGTACCCTGCAGGTCGGTCAGGTGACCCGCGTCAAAAATGCCCTTCTTTGAGAACAGGCCCCACTCGATGAGCTCCGCCTCGGTGCCGCAGATATAATTCACGGTGTTTATGTTGGCGTCCTGGGTGGCGATGGTTTTCTTCTGCGAATAGCTCTGCTGCTGCAGAGAGGCCACGTTCTGCTCCAGATTGGAGATGCTGCCCTTGAGAGTGCCTATCTGGCGGGTCTGCTCCTCAATGGTTTTCTGCAGGTCGGCAATCACTGCGCTCTTCTGCTCCAGCTCGCCCTGCAGGCGGCTCACCATTGTGTTGAGGGTCTTGTTCTTGGCATTGCTTTTGGCCAGCTGGCTCTGCAGATTGTCTATGCGCTCCTGCTGCTCGGCAATTTTGCTCTTGACGTGGTCAATCTTGTTCATTATCACATCCCGGCGGGTCACCGTGTCGCCGCTGTGCTCTATTGAGAGGGCGATGAGCGAACTCTCGGCCTCCTGCAGCTCGGTAAAGCTGCTCTCTATTTCGTTGAGCATATCCAGCGTCTCGTTGTAATCTTTGTTGAGCTGTTTGTTTACCCCCTTGAGGGAGTCCACGCTGCTTAGCAGCGATTGATACTTGTTGCTGCTCTCCACGTTGCAGCCCGCAAGCAGCGCGGCGCAGGAGAAGACAACGGCGAATCTTGCTGTAAACTTTTTCATAAGAGTAATTTTAAATGTAAACAAATATATGAATTTTTGATATTTTTGCGCGTAACCGAATTTTTAAACAAAGACGATTATGGAAAACAAGTACAAAGGCACACAGACCGAACAAAACCTTCTGGCCGCTTTTGCCGGCGAATCTCAAGCACGCAACAAATACACCTACTTTGCCTCGGTGGCAAAAAAGCAGGGCTTTGAGCAGATCGCATCCCTGTTTCTGAAAACAGCCGACAACGAAAAGGAACACGCCAAGATGTGGTTCAAGGAGCTTGGACTGCTGGGCGACACGGCAGAGAACCTGGGCGCCGCCGCAGATGGCGAGAACTACGAATGGACTGATATGTATAAAGAATTTGCGGAGACTGCCGAGAAGGAGGGCTTCAAATCCCTTGCCGCAAAATTCCGGCTGGTGGCGGCCATAGAGAAGCATCACGAAGAGCGCTACCGCGCCCTGCTGCACAACATAGAGGCGGCGGAGGTGTTCGAGAAGAGCGATGTCAAGGTGTGGGAATGCCGCAACTGCGGGCATATCGTGGTAGGCACCGGGGCCCCCGAAGTCTGCCCCGCCTGCGCCCACCCGCAGAGCTACTTCGAAATCTGCGCAGAAAACTATTAGCGCAGTGCCGGGGTTTTGGCCCCTGTCTTTCCGATGCAAAAATCATCCGCAGCCGGCCCGGCGCCCGCTGCGGATTTTCTTATGCCCAGATGTAAAACCCCTATATCGAGAACAGTCTTGCCGGGAGACAAGTCTGCAGCGATTTTTCCTCCCGCCGGCTACAAGAAGTTGGACGGGGGTAATGCTAACAAGAATTCCGGTAGCGGAATTTCCGACGAAAGAGGCGATCTTTGCAGGAAATAAAATTAAAGTTATGTATATAGAGAAAATCAATTCCCCGGCCGATCTCAAAGGCCTTACGATAGAGCAGCTCAAGGCGGTATGCGACGAAACCCGCCTGGCTGTGCTTAACCGCGTCAGCAAGCACGGCGGCCACGTGGGCCCCAACCTGGGCTTTGTGGAGGCCACGGTGGCGCTCCATTATGTCTTCGATGCTCCCAAGGACAAGTTTGTCTTTGACGTGTCGCACCAGTGCTATCCGCACAAGGTGCTTACCGGCAGATCCGGCGGCTTTCTCGGAAATGTGGAGGATATGAATGTCATAAGCGGCTATTCATCCCCTTCTGAAAGCCCGCTTTACGACAACTTCGAGGTGGGGCACACCTCGACCTCCGTTTCCCTTGCCACCGGCCTGCAGAAGGCCCGTGACATCAAGGGCACCGATGAGAACATCATTGCCATAATCGGCGACGGCTCGCTGAGCGGCGGAGAGGCCTTCGAGGGGCTTGACGAGGCCTCCGAGCTGGGCACGGGCATCATAATAGTGGTGAACGACAACGAAATGTCCATCGCAGAGAATCACGGCGGACTCTACAAAAATCTCCGCCTGTTGCGGGAAACCCTCGGAGAGGCTCCGTGCAACTATTTCAAGGCGCTGGGCTTTGACTATCATTATCTGGAAGAGGGCAACGATGTGGAAAAGCTCATAGGAATATTCCGGAGCGTGAAGGACACAACGGTGCCGACAGTGGTGCATATCCACACCGAAAAAGGACACGGCTTCGCCCCTGCCGTGGCTGACAAGGAAAACTGGCACTATAACGCCCCGTTTGACCCGCAGACGGGCAAGCCGCTTTGCGCCGGGGCGGTCGCAGAGGATTATGGCGAACTGTTTTCCGACTGGATGCTGGAGCGTATGAAGTCCGACCCGCTGTTGGTGGCAGTGACCGCCGCCACCCCCACGGCGGGCGGGTTTACAAGGGCAAAGCGCCTGCAGGCCGGAGCGCAGCATCTGGATATGGGCATAGCGGAGGAGCAGGCCTGCGCAATGTCAAGCGCCATGGCAAAGGGTGGCCTGCATCCTGTCTGGACCGTTTATTCCACTTTTGTGCAGCGCACCTACGACCAGATAGCCCAGGACCTGTGCATAAATTCCAACCCTGCTGTGATAAATGTGATGTGGGGCGGCACTGGCACGATGAACGACATAACCCACATCTGCCTGTTTGACATACCGATGCTTTCAGGAATCCCCAACCTGATATATCTGGCCCCCACAAACTGCGAGGAGTATTTCGCTATGCTCGACTGGGCGATAAGGCAGGATTGCAAGCCGGTGGCCATCCGAGTCCCCAGCGACGGGGTGCATCACGCCCGCGAGGCGGTCGATACGGAATATCCGTTCGAGCCATCCTATAAAATCACCCATAAGGGGAGCCGGGTGGCCGTGATTGCCGCCGGATCGTTCTACCGCAAGGGAGAAAATGTAGTATCTTTGCTTGCAAAGAAGGGTGTTGACGCCACGCTTGTAAATCCCCGGTACCTCTCGGGAGTGGATGCCGCCGTTCTGGAAGAGCTTAAGGCTGACCATTCGGCGGTGGTGACACTCGAGGACGGGTGTAAAGACGGCGGCTTCGGCGAGAGAATCGCGGCATATTACGGCCCGTCCGATATGAAGGTGCTTGTGTGCGGCGTGAAAAAGGATCTCTACGACCGCTTTGAGCTTTGCCGGCTGCTCAGCGACAACCGTCTGCTGGACGAACAGATTGTGGAAGACACCCTTGCGATGATTAATCAGAGCCTATGAAAGAGATACAGTTCAGCTCAGTGCAGCAGTTCAACGACTACTACGGCTTCGAGACCCTGCACCCTCTGGTGAGCGTGGGGCGGATGTCAGAGCCAAAGCCTATGACACAGGAGCTTTCGCTCCACATCGGGTTATATATGATATATCTGAAGGAGACCCGCGCCTGCAGCATCACTTATGGCCGTACGCGCTATGATTTTGATGCTATGACGGTGACCTCTTTCGCTCCGGGTCAGGCAGTCCGCGTACAGCCCGTGGAGGGGGCAGCCCCTAAATGGACTGCTGTGGTGTTCCATCCCGATTTTCTCGCAAGGACGTCGCTCGGGGCGAATATGTCGCGATACGGCTTCTTCTCCTACTCAAGCACGGAGGCTCTCCACCTTTCAGAACAGGAGGTCGCCATATTCCGCAATGTGGTGGAGATGATCCGCCAGGAGTTGGCCGGTGCCATCGACAAGCATACCAAGGAGCTTGTCGTAAGCAACATAGAGCTGCTCCTGAACTATTGCCTGCGCTTCTACGACAGGCAATTCATTACCCGCGAGGAGATAAATCACGGCGTGGTGAGCAAATTCGAGAACCTGCTGAAGGAATATATCAGAGTCGATGCGCCCCTGAAAGGGCTCCCTTCCGTAGCCTATTTTGCCGACAAGTGCTGCCTTTCGACCGGCTACTTCGGGGAACTCGTGAAGGTGGAGACGGGCCGCACTGCGCGCGATTTCATCTCTGACCATATGCTCTCGGCGGCGAAAGAATATCTCAACCTGGACGATCTGTCAATTTCGCAAATCAGCGGACGGCTCGGGTTTGAATATCCGCAGCATTTCCTGCGCTTTTTCAAGCGCCGCACCGGAATGACTCCCGGCGAGTGGCGCAAAATGTCTTGATTGACAGTTGGCGGGGAGGGGAGCTCAGACGTTGGTGCGGAAGCAGTAGCCGAATCCGGGCCGCGTGACAAGATGCGCTGCGTAGGGGCCTATCTTCTTGCGGATATGGGTGATGTTCACATCCACAGTCCGCTCTGAAACCACAACCCCTTCGGGCCAGGCCGCCTCCAGCAGCTCCTCGCGGCTGAACGCCCTGTCCGGATTCTCCAGAAAGAGCTTGAGCAGTTCGTATTCGGTCTTGGTGAATGCCACCACATTGCGGTCCACGGTGACCATCTTGGCATCGGTGTCTATTTGGATTCCCTTGAAGCGGACCCCGTTGCGGGCTGCTCCCAGGCGCGCCTCCACAACATTCATTATATAGTCGCCGGTCTTCTCGCACTCCGACACAAAATCGTTGAACAGAGTGCCGCTGTCGTATCCATAGACGTGATTGTCCAGATTGTCCAGATTTTTCTGCTTGAGAGTGGTGCGCAGGGCGTTTATCTGCATCTCGATCTCTGCGGAGGGGGTGAGGTGCTGGTCTTCTCTGCGGCCCGCCATAGTGACATTCATCTGGGTCACAGCCTTGCCCACGAGGTCGAGCATCTTGCGCGCCCCCTCGTCCTGGCCGGGAGTGAAATCGAGCTTGTTGTCCCTCTTGCGGCGCATTATGCGGGCCAGGTTGAAGAAACTGTCGCTCACCGACTCCAGCTCGCCTATCTGGCGCAGCATAGAGCGGATTTTCTCTTTGGTGTCGTCGGAGAGGTGGGCGTCGCCGATATCTCCAAGATAGCGGCCTATCTCGTTTTCCATCTTGTCGCTCAGGTCCTCATATTTTTCTATGCGGTCGTACAGCTTGCCGAACTCCTCGCCGGAGGTCGTGTTGTAGAGCTGCTCCACCATAGAGTGCATCTTCTGCACCTTCTCGCCAAAGAGAACAACCTCCTTCTGCGCCTGCAGCACGGAGATTTCCGGAGTTTTCATAATGCCGCCCCTGATATACTGCAGGCGGAACTCCTCGTCCTCCTCCTTGACGCGCGGCTTGACAATCCTGCATACCAGCTGCTCTATCTGCGGTATGAACCAGATGAGCACGCCGGTGTTGAGCAGGTTGAATACGGTGTGGAACGCCGCCAGCGCAAAGTTGAGCTTGGTGGGCTCGATTACAGTGGAGTTGGGGTCAAGACCCACGATGTGGCAGATGCCTCTCACGAACGGGAAGAATACCGCCAGCACCCACAGCACGCCCGCCACATTGAATATCAGATGGGCCATCGCCGCACGGCGGGCCTGCGTGTTGGCGGAAAGGCTGGCCAGGATGGCGGTGAGCGTGGTGCCGATGTTCTCGCCCATAATCAGCGCGATGCCCTGGTAGATGCTGATGACTCCGGTGGAGCAGAGCACCATAGTCACCGCCATCAGGGCGGCGGACGACTGCGCTATGCAGGTGAGTATCGTGCCGGTGATCAGAAACACGAACACCGTGAGGTAGCTCTGGCTGTCGAATGAAGAGAAGAAAGCCACCACGTCGGGGCGGTTGGCCAGGTCCATCTCCGTGCCTGTGTCCTTCAAAAGGCCCAGGGCGAAGAGCAGGAACGACAGGCCGAAGAGGAAGTCGCCGATATAGCGCTTCTTCTGCGACTGCATCAATATTATGCCTATCAGGAATGCGGGCCAGACGAGATCTGTCACATTAAAAGAAAAGCCTGCCGACATTATCCAGGCGGTGAGGGTGGTGCCGATGTTGGCTCCCATTATCACCGAAATAGCCTGTTTGAGGGTCAGCAGGGCGGCGTTTACAAAAGAGACCGTCATTACGGTGGTGGCGGTGGAGGACTGCACGGCAACGGTTACCAGAATGCCGGTGAGAACGCCGGAGAAACGGTTGGTAGTCATTGCCCCCAGGAGGTGCCTCAAGCCGGGACCGGCCATTTTCTGCAGCGCCTCGCTCATCACCTTCATTCCATAGAGGAGCAGAGCAATGCTTCCAAGAAGTTTTAGAACTATAATCATATATAGGTTATTTGGGTACGCAAAAATAGCAAGTATTTGCAAAAAAACTTTGCTGCAGCCTTTTTAAAGTGCAATTTTTTTTATATTTGTATGTCACACAAAAAAATACTAACTTTAAAAGATACATACACAATGGCATCTGTAGTGATAATGCCCAAACAGGGGCAGTCGGTAGAGAGTTGCATTTTAACCGAATTCAAAAAAAACAAAGGGGATAAAGTCGCAGTAGGCGACATTCTCTTTTCATATGAGACGGACAAAGCCTCCTTTGAGGAGGAGTCCAAAGTAGAAGGGACTGTTCTCGCGGTCCTTTACAGTGAAGGGGACGAAATACCCGTGCTGGCCAATGTTATGGTGATAGGGCAGGAGGGGGAGGATATCTCCGATATCGCCGCAGGTGCGGCCTCCTCTCCCGCAGCTGAAGCTCCCGCCGCCACGGCAGATGCGGCCCCCGCAGCCGCATCTAAAGCACAAAGCGTGCAGACTCCCCAGGTGAGCGTGCACGGCTGCGCCCCCGCGGCCGAGGCCGTTGAGGGCAGGCGCGCCATCAGCCCCCGCGCAAAGGCCCTTGCGCAAAAACTCGGGGTTAACCTGGCGTATGTCACCGCCACCGGTCCCGAAGGACGCATAATAGAGCGTGACATAGAGGCGGCGGCTGCCGCCGGAGCCCGCCTCACCCCTCTGGCCGCGAAAATCTCTGCCGAAACCGGCGGTGCGGCACCCGCAAGCGGCAGCGGCCTTAACGCAATGGTGCGCTCCTGCGACCTGGGCGCCGCAGCGGCAGCCTCTCCGGCTCCCGCAGTCAAGGCCAGTCAGGATATGCCGCAGAAGGGAGAGGACTTTGAGGTGCGCAAGCTGAGCAACATCCGCAAGGTGATAGCCAAGAGCATGTACGCGAGCCTGCAGAATTCAGCACAGCTGACCCACCACCTAAGCGCCGACGCTCGCCGTATCCAGGCTCTGCGCAAGCAGGCCAAGAAGGCGCTGGAGGAGGGCAGGGTGGATGTCAACATCACCCTCAACGACTTTGTGTGCTACGCGGTGATAAAGGCTCTCAAGAAGTTCCCCAACGTGAACACCCATTTCCTGGGCGACAGCATCAAATATTTCAGCAAGATACACCTGGGTCTGGCGGTGGACACCGAGCGCGGCCTGATGGTGCCGTGCGTGAAGAATGCCGACGACCTCTCGATAGCGGGGCTCTCCCGCAACCTCAAGCAGGTTGCCGACGCCTGCAAGAAGGGGAACATAAACCCCGACATCCTCAGCCCCGAGGCGGCCACATTCACCGTATCCAACCTGGGCAACTACGGGGTGGAGATATTCACCCCCATCATCAATTTGCCGCAGAGTGCGATTCTGGGCGTGAACACCATAGTGCCCCGTCCCAAGGATCTCGGTGGCGGGGTGTATGCGTTTGTGCCCCACATCGGTCTTAGCCTTACATACGACCACCGCAGCATAGACGGCGGCGAGGCGACCCGCTTTTTGAAGCAGATTGCCGTTGAAATCGAAAATCTCGAAGTTGAATTCTAAAAACATACTGCACAATGACAGATCTTGCAATAATAGGTGGCGGCCCCGCCGGTTACGTGGCTGCCGAGAGGGCAGCAGCCAAAGGGCTCGGCGTGATCCTCTTTGAGAAGAGAGAACTGGGAGGCGTCTGCCTCAACGAGGGGTGTATCCCCACCAAGACGCTGCTCTACAGCGCCAAAGTGTATAATTATGCCTTGCACGGCGACAAATACGGCGTAAAGGCCGGCGAGGTGGAGTGCGACTATGCCAAAATAGTGGCCCGCAAAGACAAGGTGGTGCGCAAGCTGGTGGGCGGTGTCGCCGCCGCGATGAAGGCCGGCAAGGTCACCGTCGTAAAAGGCGAAGCAATGATAGAAGGCCGTGGCGCTGAGGGCATCACCATCAGCTGCGGCGGCGAGAAGTACGTTGCGGCAAATCTGCTCATCTGCTCCGGAAGCGAGGCGGCGGTGCCCCCGATTCCCGGCCTCAAGGAGGCGGGCGATGCGGTGGTGACCAACCGCGAGATACTCGCGCTCAAGGAGCAGCCCAAGGAGCTGGTGGTCATAGGCGGCGGCGTGATAGGAATGGAGTTTGCCGCATTTTTCAACACCCTCGGCACCAAAGTCACCGTGGTGGAGATGCTGCCCAAGATTCTGGGGCCGCTCGACGACGAAATCAGCGCTGCGCTGCAGAAGATATATGCCAAGCGCGGCATAGAGTTCTGCCTGGGCTGCAAGGTCACCGGCATAGAGAAGAACACCGTGGTGTATCAGAGCCCCGACGGCAGGGAGTGCCGCGTGAGCGGAGACCGCATACTGCTCTCCGTGGGGCGCCGCTCCAATATCAAGGGCATCGGCCTGGAAAACATCGGTGTGGAGGCAGAGCGCGGCATCAAGGTTGACAACCGGATGCGCACCAACATCCCCAACGTGTTTGCTGCGGGCGACTGCGTGAGCGGCTATCCTATGCTGGCGCACGTGGCCAGCCGCCAGGGCGAGATAGTGGTGGCCAATCTTACGGGAGGCAATGAAATGATGCGCACCGAGGCTGTCCCCAGCGTGGTGTACACCAACCCCGAGGTGGCCTGCGTGGGCCTCACCGAGGCGGGGGCCAAGGCCGCCGGCAAGGAGTATAAGGTCGTGAACCTCCCTATGGCATACGCCGGCCGCTTTGTGGCGGAGAACGAGGGGGGCGAAGGCTTCTGCAAGGTGATTGTCGGAGCGCGCCACGGCGAGATTCTTGGCGTGCATATGATGGGCAACACCTCCAGCGAGATTATCTACGGCTGCTGCATCGCCATAGAGATGGAGATGACCGTGGAAGAGCTCAAGCAGATAATCTATCCTCACCCCACCGTGAGCGAAATAATCAAGGAATCCGTTTTTTCACTGAAATAATCTAACACAACACACTTATGCCTAAATCACAATTCGCAGATCCCGATTTTTTGAGAAAGCCGGGAGAAGTAAAGATTGCACCTATCCCCGTCAATCAATACAACAAGACAATAAAAGACGAGCTCAAAGAGAAAAACTTCTCCAAGGATGATCTCAAGCACATCTATCGCGACATGTTCACCATCCGCGAGTTTGAGACGATGCTCAACCTGGTCAAGACCACCGGCGGCTACAACGGCGTGGAGTACAACAACCCCGGTCCCGCCCACCTCTCGATGGGGCAGGAGGCGGCCGCTGTGGGTATGGCGTACAACCTCACCACAGACGACTTCATATTCGGCAGCCACCGCAGCCACGGCGAGATTCTGGCCAAAGGCCTGCGCTCGATAGAGATTCTCGACGATGACTCCCTTACCAAGATAATGGAGGAGTTCTGGGGCGGCAAGACCCTCGAAGTGGCCAAAAAGGGCTTCAAGGGGGGCAGCGTAAAGGATCTCGGAATGCACTTCCTCCTCTACGGAGCAATGGCTGAGATCTTTGCCCGCACAACAGGCTTCAACAAGGGCCTCGGCGGCAGTATGCACACTTTCTTCACCCCGTTCGGAATCTATCCCAACAACGCCATCGTGGGCGGCAGCGGCTCCATTGCCGTGGGTGCGGCCCTTTATAAGAAGGTCAACCGCAAGAAGGGCATAGTAGTGGCCAACTTGGGCGATGGCGCCCTGGGCCGCGGCCCGGTGATGGAGGGTATGACGTTCGCCTCTATGGATCAGTTCACCCAGCTCTGGGAGGGCGATATGAAGGGAGGCCTGCCGCTTATCTTCAGCATTATGGACAACCAGTACGCGATGGGAGGTCAGACCCGGGGCGAGACCGAGGGGTACAACTTCGCGGCCCGCATCGGCGCCGGCTTCAACCCCGACAGCATGTTTGCCGAGCGCGTGGACGGCTACAACCCCCTGGCTGTCATCGACGGCTTCCGCCGCAAGATGGCGCTGCTGGCAGAAAAGAAGGGCCCCGCGCTGCTGGATATCGTAACTTACCGCTATGCGGGCCACTCGCCCAGCGATGCCTCCACCTACCGCACCCCCGAGGAGATCAAGGCCTGGGAGGCAATCGACTGCATCAAGTGCTTTGGCGAGAAGCTGGTTGAGGCGGGCGTCGCCACCGAGAAGGAGCTGGAGGCTATCCGTGACAAGCAGAAGAGCATAATATTCGAGATGTATAAGCTGGCCATAGACCTGGAGGTTTCTCCCCGTATGGATCTCGCAAAGGAGAGCGAGCTCCTGGGCGAAATGATGTTCAGCAACGGCAGCGCGGACTCTATGAGCGACGCTGAGCCCGAGGTGAATATGCCGCTTGAAGAGAATCCGCGCATAAAGCAGCTCGCCGGCAAAGAGCGTTTTGCATTTGACGCCAACGGCAAGCCTTTCAGCGCAATCAAGACCTTCGGCATCCGCGACGCCCTGTTCGAGGCCATAATAGACCGCTTCTACAAAGACGCCTCCCTGATAGCCTACGGCGAGGAGAACCGCGACTGGGGCGGCGCATTCGCCGTGTACCGCGGCCTGACCGAGGCTCTGCCTTATCACCGCCTGTTCAACTCCTCCATCAGCGAGGCGGCTATTGTGGGCACCTCCATCGGCTATGCGATGTGCGGCGGCCGCGTGATTCCCGAGATAATGTACTGCGACTTCCTCGGCTGCTGCGGCGACGAGGTGTTCAACCAGCTGCCCAAGTGGCAGGCTATGAGCGGCAACATCCTTAAGATGCCGGTGGTGCTGCGCGTTTCCGTGGGCAGCAAATACGGTGCACAGCACAGCCAGGACTGGACCTCGCTCTGCGCCCATATCCCCGGGCTGAAGGTGGTGTTCCCCGCAACCCCCTACGATGCCAAGGGACTTATGAACGCAGCCCTGCAGGGGACCGACCCCGTGATATTCTTCGAGAGCCAGCGCATCTACGGCCAGGGAGAGGAGTTCCACAAGGGAGGCGTTCCCCGGGAATACTATGAAATCCCCATCGGCGAGCCCGACATTAAGAAGGAGGGCAGCGATGTGACAATCCTGAGCATCGGCGCCACTCTGTACCGCGCTATCAAGGCCGCCAAGCTCTTCGAGGAGAAAGGCATCAGCGCTGAGGTGATAGACGCCCGCAGCCTTGTCCCGTTCAACTACGACAAGGTGATAGAGTCGGTGAAGAAGACCGGCAAGATAATAATCGCCGCCGACTCTTCGGCACGTGGATCGTTCCTCAACGACCTGGCAAGCAACATAGCAAGCTTTGCATTCGACTATCTCGACGCCGCTCCGGTGGTGCTGGGCAGCCGCAACTGGATCACCCCCTGCCACGAACTGGAAGAGGCGTTCTTCCCCCAGCCCGAATGGTTTGTGGACGCTTACCACGAGCGCATCGCCCCCATCGCAGGGTATGTACCCACAGCGAATTTCACCGATGCAGAGCTCAAGGCCAGGGCTAAAGCTGGAATTTAGGCTATGGACGACGACAAAAGCCACAGAACAGGTGTTATGGAGGTGGAGAATGTAAACGCCCACCTCCATACCCCCTATTCTTTCAGCGCCTTCGAGAGTATTCCGCAGGCGATGAAAATGGCCGCCGAGCAGAATGTCAAGGTGGTCGGAATAAACGATTTCTACTCTATGGAGGGCTATGCCGAATGGGACTGCGAAAGCCGCGCCAGAGGCCTATATCCCCTGTTCAACATAGAGTTCATATCCCTTAACGCGGCAGACAGGCAGCGCGGGGTGAGGGTCAACGACCCCAACAATCCGGGGCGCACCTACCTCAGCGGCAAAGGGCTCGCCTATCCCGTGACCCTCTGCGGAGAGCCGGCCGAAAAGCTGGCCAAGGTGCGCGAGGAGTCCAACAAGCAGGTCAAGGCGATGTGCGACAAAGTCTCCGGACTTTTCAAGGCCAACGGCCGCGACTTCGGTTATAATTATGAGCTGATAAAAAGCGCCCTGACTCTGGGGTCGGTGCGCGAGAGGCATCTGGCCAAGGCCATCCGCCACGCGGTGGAGCGCCTGTTCCCCGAAGCGCCGGAGGCGGCGGCCTTTTACAGCAGACTCTTCGGCGGCAAGGCCCTCAAGAGCGACCATTGCGACAAGGCCGGCATAGAGAACGAGATCCGCTCCAACCTGCTGAAGGCGGGCGGGGCGGCCTTCGTGCCCGAGACTCCGGAGGCGTTTCTGCCGATGGAGGAGGTGCGCCGCATAATCCTGGAGGCCGGGGGCATCCCCACATACCCGTTCCTGGCCGATGATTCAAAAGGCGGATTCACCGACTTTGAGGAGGATCTGCAGGATGCGGCCGCAATGCTCAAGAAGCGCGGCTTCTACAGTGTGGAGTTCATCTCCACGCGCAACTGCCCGCAGGCGTTGGAAAAGTATGCGCAGTATCTCTGGGATCAGGGGTTTGTGGTGACCTTCGGCAGCGAGCACAACACACCCGCAATGGAGCCGGTGATGCTCACCTGCCGCGGAGGGGTGCCGCTGAGCGACAGCCTCAAGCTGCTCAACTACCAGGGGGCGTGCGTGATAGCGGCCCATCAGAAGCTCCGGGCAGAGCGCGGATACGGCTACCTCGACAGCGAGGGTCGGCCCCGCATCGCCGCCCGCGAGGAATTCATAGACCTGGGCGACAGTCTTATCAAGGCTGTCGTGCACGGCAAGTAACAAGATCTCAAAAAATGAAAGAAATAGACAATCTCATAGAAGTGTCGCGCCGCTACGGCGCCGACAGCCGGTTTGTGATTGCTGGGGGCGGCAACACCTCCTACAAGAGCGCCGACAGGCTCTGGGTCAAGGCCAGCGGCCACGCCCTCGCCACAATAGATGAAGACGGCTTTGCGGTTCTGGACCGCAGCCTGCTGGACAAGATGGGGGAGAAGGTGTACAGCGCCGATGCCGCCGTGCGCGAAGAGCAGGTCAAGGAGGACCTCGCGCGCGCCTGCATCACAAAGGACCGCCGTCCGTCGGTGGAGACATCGCTGCACAATGCGATGTCGGCCCGCTACATAGTGCATCTGCACCCTACTGCTGTGAACGGCGTGATGTGCAGCAATAATGCAGGGCAGCTCTGCCGCGAGCTGTTTGCCGACCGGGCGCTCTTTGTGCCCTACACCGACCCCGGCTACACCCTCTTCAAAAAGGTGTATGACAGCATCGGGGAATACCGCGCATCCAAAGGCCGCGAGCCCAAAATAATAATGCTGCAGAACCACGGCGTGTTCGTGGGAGCCGACACAATAGAGGAGATAGATGCCATCTACGATGATATGATGGCCAAGATTCTCTCCCGTACCTCAGAAATAGACCTTTCCCCGACCCCGGTGTGCGACTGCGTCACCGAGGTGGTGCCTGCGCTCCGCGCGGTTCTCTCACGCGGCGGCCGGGGCTCCAAGATAGTCAAGGTGGTCAAGAACGCCCTGGTGGACTCCTTCCTGGAGAGCGCCGAGGCCTTCAGTCATGTGGCCGCGCCCTTCACTCCCGACGGTATAGTCTATTGCAAGTCGGCATACATTTATATTGAGGGGAGAGATGCCGCCGATATCACTTCCAAGGCCGAGAACGCCATAGAGGAGTATGTGGCCGGGCGCGGCTACACCCCCAAGGTGATTGCAATCAAGGGGATTGGCCTGCTGGCCACAGGTGACAGCGCCCGCGCCGCAAACATAGTTGCTGAGGTGTTCCTGGATTCTATGAAGGTGGCCCGCTATGCCGCTTCGTTTGGCGGAGAGCATCCGATGACCGCCGCCCAGATCGACTTCATCGACAACTGGGAGGTGGAGAATTACCGCCGCAAGGTGAGCGCATCCGCCGCCCGCGGCCGTGCGGAGAATCAGGTCTACATAGTGACCGGCGCCGCGCAGGGATTCGGAGAAGGTATCGCCCGCTGCCTGGTGGGCGAGGGGGCGGATATTGTTGTGGCCGACCTCAACGAGACCACCGGATGCGCCACTACGGCCAGCCTCAACTCTCAGTGCAAAAACAACCGCGCGATATTTTTCAAGACCGACGTCACCGACCCCGAGTGCCTCGCTCGTCTGGTGAAGACGGCCGTGTGCGAGTTCGGCGGCGTGGACGTGTTCGTAAGCAACGCCGGCATCGCCATCGCAGGCGACCTGGCGGCGATGACTCCCGAGAAGTTCGACCTTGTGACACGCATCAACTACCACGGATTCTTCTACTGCGCCAAGGCGGTAGCTCCCGTGATGAAGGCGCAGAACCGCCGCGATGCGGAGCGCTACGGCGATATAATACAGATCAACTCCAAGAGCGGTCTGGAGGGGAGCAAGGCCAATTTTGCCTACGCCGGCAGCAAGTTCGGCGGACTCGGGCTGGTGCAGTCGTTTGCGCTGGAGCTGGCCCCCGAGCGCATCAAGGTCAACGGCATCTGCCCGGGCAACTATCTTGACGGCCCGCTGTGGAGCGATCCCGACAAGGGGCTGTATGTGCAGTATCTGGCGGCAGGCAAGGTGCCCGGCGCCAAGACTGTGGAGGATGTGCGCGAATATTATCTCTCCAAGGTGCCTATGCACAAGGGGTGCACCCCGGCCGATGTCACCAAGGGCATTCTATATCTTGTGGATCAGACCGGCGAGACGGGGCAGGCGCTCCCGATCACCGGCGGCCAGGTGATGCTTAAATAACCGCTTCTAAAATCAGACACTATGAAAACTAAAGCAGTCAGACTTTACGGCAAAGACGACCTCAGGCTCGAGGAGTTCGAACTCCCCGCAATCGCGGACAACGAGATTCTGGCCAAGGTCGTGAGCGACAGCATCTGCATGTCGACCTACAAGGCGGCCCATCAGGGGGCGGACCACAAGCGTGTGCCCTCTGACGTCGCCACAAACCCGGTGATTGTGGGGCACGAGTTTGCGGGGGAGATTGTGGAGGTGGGCTCCAGGTGGAGCGGAGAATTCCGCCCCGGAGACAAATTCTCAATACAGCCGGCGCTCACCTGGGAAGGGGGACCCGTGGGGGTTCTCTCGGCCCCGGGCTATTCTTACCGCTATATAGGCGGCGACGCCACCTACATAATAATCCCCAACGAGGTGATGGAGCAGGGGTGCCTGCTCCCCTACAGGGGGGAGGGTTTCTACCCTGCATCGCTGAGCGAGCCGCTCTCGTGCGTGATAGGGGCTATGCACGCCTGCTATCACACCACTCCCGGCAGCTACAGGCACGATATGGAGATTAAGCAGGGGGGCAAGATGGCCCTTCTGGCGGGTGTCGGCCCGATGGGGCTGGCCTGCATCAACTATGTGCTGCACCGCGAAGACCGCAGGCCCTCGCTGCTGGTTGTAACCGACATAGACCAGGCCCGCCTGGACCGCGCTGCAACCCTCTACACAAAGGAGTTTGCCGCATCGCGCGGGATAGAGCTGCGCTATGAGAACACCGGCGCGGCCCCGGATCCGGTGGCGCTGCTAAAGGAGATTTCCGGCGGCAGCGGCTACGACGAGGTGGTGGTGATGGCCCCCGTGGCTTCTGTGGTGGAGCAGGCCGATGCCATACTTGCATTTGACGGCTGCCTCAACTTTTTCGCCGGCCCCGGCCGCGCCGATTTCAAGGCTCCGTTCAACTTCTACAACGTCCACTACTCCTCCACCCACGTGGTTGGAACCAGCGGCGGCAATACCGACGATATGAAGGAAGCTCTGCACTATATGGGGCTCGGAATGGATCCGGCGGGGCTTGTGACCCACATCGGCGGCCTCAACGCGGTGATTGACACCACGCTTAACCTCCCTTCGGTGCCCGGCGGCAAGAAGCTCATCTACACCCATCTGGATATGCCGCTCACAGCAATCGCCGACTTTGCCGCTCTCGGGCAGAAGAACCCCGTGTTCCGCACTTTGGCTGAAATATGCGCCGCTAACAACGGACTCTGGAGCGTAGAAGCCGAGCAGTATCTGCTCTCCAATGCCGACAAACTATGCTGAACATAGCCCGGTTTGTGTTCAATCCCTTCCGCGAGAATACCTATGTGGCGTGGGACGATACCCTGCAGGGGGTCGTGATTGACCCCGGCAATAATTTTCCCAAGGAGCACACCTCTCTGGCGGAATTCATAGAGCACAACAGCATCAAACTTAAAGTCGTAGTGTCCACCCACGGGCACTACGACCACGTTTGCGGGGCAGGGTTTCTCAAAGAGCGCTACGGCGTCCCATTCGCCCTTTGCAGCGGCGACGAGTATGTCTATTCCACCAGCCTGTTCGATGGCAGCCGCTATCAGTTCGACTTTTGCCAGGTCCCCTACGAGATAGATCTTGCCTCGGCCGGGACTCTCCGCTTTGGAGGCAGCGCGCTGGAGATTCTGCCCACCCCCGGCCACACGCGCGGAGGGGTGTCGCTGCTCTGCCGCGAGGGGCGGGTGCTCTTCAGCGGCGATACCATAATGCGCGGCACGGTGGGGCGTACCGACCTCAAGGGGGGCGACTGGCCCACGCTGGAGGCGAGCATAAAGCGGCGGATTCTGCCGCTGGACGATGACATAGAAATCTATCCCGGCCACGGCCCGCAGAGTTCTGTGGGCTACGAGAGGCGGGAAAATCCATATCTGAAATGAAAAAGACCATTCTTACAATTGCGGCCTCGGCGCTGCTTATATCCTCCTGCGGCGTGGCCCGCCACAGGGGCGCATCAACTGCAGAAAACGGGGCCGGAGGCGCCACATCCGGCGTCTCTGAAATAGGGGAGTGCATCGCGCCCCCCTTTCTTGTGCCGGGCGACAGGATAGCACTGCTCTCGCCCTCGTATTACACTCCGCGCGCGAATGCCGACAGCGCCGCCGCAGTGCTGCGATCCTGGGGCTATGAGCCGGTGATAGGGGCCAACTTCGGCAAGCTTTACGACGGCCAGTATGCCGGCACGCTGGAGGAGAGGCTATCTGACCTGCGCGAGGCCCTTCGCGACACTTCGGTAAGGGCCATAATCTGCGCCCGGGGCGGCTACGGCTCCATCAAGATGATAGACAGCCTCTCGGCGGCCGATTTTGTCTCTAACCCCAAGTGGCTGGTGGGATACAGCGACATCACCACCCAGCTCGGGATGTCGGTGGCCTCCGGGGTGATGTGCATCCACGGCACTATGGGCAACAGCATCGCAGAGGGGAGGGGAGAGGATGTCAGCAGCCGCGCCCTGAAGGCGCTGCTGGAGGGGGAAATCCCCGCTTACAGCCTGCCGGCCCATCCCTGCAACATTCCCGGCAGGGCAAGCGGCGTGCTGGTGGGGGGCAATCTATGCACCTTCGAGGCAAACCTTGGCTCCTGGGCCGATGTAATCTCGCGCGGCGGCATCATCCTGTTTCTTGAGGAGGTGGGGGAGGATATGCACCACATCGACCGGCTCTTTTACGTGCTCACGATGCACGGCCTGCTGGACAGGTGCCGTGGCATAATTCTGGGCGACTTTACCGACTGCCGCCGGGAATTTGACAGCAGCAGCGTGGAGGAGATGCTTGCCAAGTATCTGGTGGGTAAGAATATACCGCTTATGTGCGGTTTTCCGGCGGGGCACGAGTCTGTAAAGATGCCGCTGGTTATGGGATCCCGCGCCACAATGGAGGTGACGGCAGATGGTGCCTCCCTCGAATTTGACATCCCCGGGAGCGTGAAATGAGCCATGTGCCGCATTTTAGGCAAGATTTCGGGAAAAATGGTATTTAATTTATAGAATCTTTATCAATACATTTGCAAGCAAACACCAAAATATCAAATCCGACCCACACTTGTGAAAAAGTTCTATCTTTTGACGGCATTGCTGTCCCTATTTGTGCTGCAGGGATGTCCTACGCCTGCTCCTATAGAGGAGGACGCGGTGCTGACCCCGATCCAGACCACATATTCTATAGGAGCTGAAGGGGGGAGCATCAGCATTTCATTCAAGACAAATCTGGAGTATAGGGTGAGCAGCGACGCCGCCTGGCTCACCGTTCCTTCAAGCACCAAGGCTGTGGAGACAAAGACCGTGACCGTGACGGCCGCAGCCAACACCTCCACCGCGCAGCGCAGCGGCAACATTACCATCATAGGGGGCGAGCTCTCGGCCACCGTCACCATAAATCAGGCCGGGGCTCAGAAGAAGGATGACGGCGGAGATGACCCAAAAGAGGATGAGAAGGAGGATGACGTGCTGGAGAGCGGCGGTCTTTCCACTTTCACGGTGGATGCTTCTGGCGCGACCATTGAGGTTATAGTGCGCAGCAATGTCTCATACGATATTGATGTATCAGCAGACTGGATCAGCCGTGCAGTGACCAAGGCAGTGAGCGAAGACCGCCTGAGCTTCAGCGTGGCCCCCAACGAAAGTGAGCGCGAGCGTAGCGCCACCATCGTCATCAGCAGCGGCGATTTGGCATTCACCGTCGCGGTGAACCAGAGGGGGTATGCAGCACCGCAAGAGGAGCCTTTCCTTGAGATAAATCCTTCAGGCGCATCTGTGTCGGCGGCAGGGGAGATGCTTAATGTAAACGTCCGCGCCAATTTTGAAGTATCTGTGCAGAGCGATGCCTCCTATCTCACCTGCACGATGGAGGGGGCGGTGTGCCATATCGAAGTGGCAGCCAACACCTCCACCGTCCCCCGCACCGCATCGGTTTGCTTCTTGAGTGAAGGCATCGAGGCGGTATTTACCGTAAATCAGGCGGCCGCAGAGGGCGGTGACCCTTTTGATATAGGCAGCAACCTGAGCGCCGGCGGCACGGCAAACTGCTATGTGGTGGTAAGATCCGGCAGCTACACCTTTGACGCCGGCGTTATGGGCAACGGCTCAAAGGGCTTCATCTGGACCGACGATCAGGCTATTGTACAGCACCTCTGGCCCGAATACGGGGAGGATGTGAACTTCAGCAGCTTTATCTACGAGGGCAAAGCCGGCCCGGCAGGTGTCAAGGTTCTCTGGCAGGACGGCAACGTACTTGACGGCGACCCCGTGTATGATGCTCAAAACAGGACGATTGGCTTTACGACCAACGGCAACGAGGGCAGCGCCCTGCTGGCTCTTGTAAACGGGAGCGGCAGAACGCTCTGGAGCTGGCATATATGGTGCACCGACTCTCCCGCGCAGCAGCGCTACAAGACTGTCGACGGCACTTATCTCACTCTGCTGGACCGCAACCTGGGAGCTACCAGCGCCGAGGCCGCAGATCGGGAGGCCACCTTCGGCTATTGGTATCAGTTCGGCCGCAAAGACCCTCTCAAGCTCTACTATAACGTAAAAAATTCTATGGCGGACCCCGCCGCTACGGTGGAGAACTCCGTGAGGAATCCCACGACAATCTACAGACACTCCGCAAAGACTGCCGAGTGGTTCAACAACAGCGCCCTGACAGTTACCGCAGACCTCTGGGGCAACCCGTTCGCCCTTGACAACGGCAATGAGCATCATTACCGGGCCGAGTTGTCGGAGTTGCGCAAAACCATCTACGATCCGTGCCCACCCGGATATATGGTGCCCCCTGAGTGGACTTGGTCGGGCCTTAATATGGACATCTGCTCCGAGAGCGAATACGGCATCACATTCGAGGTGGAGAATGGCCTGGCATTCTATCCCTTTGCGGGTTATGGCGATGCCGGCGACGAATACGGCGGCGACAACGGCTATTACGGCTACCCCGGTTTCGCCCTCACCGAAGCCAACAGAAATTCCTCCGGCTATCACCACAACGAAATCACGGTCGCGGCCCTCTGGAGCAGCGCCACAACAGAGGAGACGGCCTTTGCAAACTTCATCCGGGGAAGCTGTTTCGTCTATCACAGAAAGTCGGACGACAACTTTGTTAAGACAGATATGAGTGTTCAGCCCAAGATGTACAACATCCCCGACGGCGACGCTAAGCTCTATGAAGTCATCCGCGCCAGATGCGCTTCTGTGCGCTGTATGCGGATTGGCGATTAAACCAAAATACCTTATATTTGTCAAATCTGACTGGTATAGAACACGTTTAACACCAATATCAAACATTAATGAAAAAGTTTTATCTGTTAACTGCACTTATGTGCCTCTTTGTACTGCAGGGATGTCCTTCATCGGATCCTGTGGAGGAGGACGCGGTGCTGACCCCGATCCAGACCACCTATTCCATAGGGGCTGAAGGGGGCAGCGTGACAATCTCCTTCAAGACCAACCTGGAGTACAAGGTGAGCAGCGATGCCAGCTGGCTCACCATTCCCGCAAGCACCAAGGCTGTGGAGACAAAGACCGTGACCGTGACGGCCGCAGCCAACACCTCCACCGCGCAGCGCAGCGGCAACATTACCATCAAGGGTGGCGACCTCTCGGCCACCATCACCGTAAATCAGGCAGGAATCACCCCTTCCATAGTGATTAACGGCGCCACAACATTCACCGCTCCCGCAGGCGGCTATGAGTTCAGCGTAGATGTCACCAGCAATGTGGACTATCAAGTGAGCGTGAACGCCGACTGGATCATTGACAACGGCGGCAACAGCTTCAGCGTTTCTGCCAACGAAAGCGAAAGCGACCGCAGCGCCACCATTGATTTTGTCTATGGCGACATCAAGGAGAGCGTGGCCGTAAAGCAGAACGGCAAGGAGAAGGAGGAAGATCCCTACATCAATGTCGGCACCGCCACCTATAATGTTGCGGCGGCCGGCGGCGCAGTGTCTGTGGCCGTCACCAGCAATGTCGATTATAAGACAAGCATCAGCGCCGACTGGGTAACCGGCAGCGGCGCAAACCTCACCGTGGCCGCAAACGAGGCCTACGAGGCGCGCACCGCCACCGTCACCTACAGCTACGGCGATATCAGCAAAAGCGTGACAATCAATCAGGCTGCCAAGGAAAAAGAGTCTGACGTTCTGGAGAACGGCGGCTCCTCCACCTACACCGTGCCTGCCGCCGGCGAGACCATCGAGGTTATCGTGCGCAGCAATGTGGACTACAACGTTGAGGTCTCAGCAGATTGGATAAGTCAGGTGCTGACCAGGGCGGTGAGCGAAGACCGTCTGAACTTCAGTGTTTCTGCCAACGAAAACCAGAGCGCGCGCAGCGCCACCATCAGCGTCAGCTACGGCGATATGGCCTTTACCGTTACCGTGAACCAGAAGGCATACTCCCCCGCACCCGAGGATCCCTATCTTGAGATCAGCCCCGAATCGGCCACCGTGCCTGCTGCCGGCGAGAGTGTCACCATCAATGTGAAGGCCAACTATGAATATGAGGTTACCTGCTCCGACAGCTGGGTCAACATCACCAAAAACGGCGAAACCGTCTCTGTGGTTGTGGCTCCCAACACCTCCACAAGCTCCCGCAACACAATGCTCTTCTTCTCCAGCGAGGGCGAGGAGGCATTCTTCACTCTGCTGCAAAGACCTGCCGAGAGCGACGAGGATCCCTTTGATGTGGGCAGCGACCTGAGCGTGAACGGCACCGCCAACTGCTACGTGGTGACCAAGGCGGGCACCTACACCTTTGACGCCAGCGTTATGGGCAACGGCGAGGAAGGCGTCCTCTGGGACGAGAACTGGATTGAGACAGGCCTTCTTTATCCCGACTCCAAGGAGAAGGTCAACTTCAGCAATTCTGCATACAGCGGTGAATACCGGCAGCCGTACACCATCGAAGTGCTTTGGCAGGAAGGTGACATCTTTGACGGCAAGCCTACATTCAGCAGATCCAAAAAGGTCGTGACATTCACTGCCAACGGCAACAAGGGCAACGCCCTGCTGACTCTCGCCACAAAGGGCGGCACCGTGCTCTGGAGCTGGCACATCTGGAGCACCGATTCTCCCAAGTTCAACAAGATGTACACGATCGATGATGAGGAGCTTTATATAATGGATCGCAACCTGGGCGCCACCAGCGCCGACCCCGCCGACGGCGAGAAGACCTACGGATACTACTATCAGTGGGGCCGCAAGGATCCTCTCAGGGCTTATGTCGGTATGGCAAGAGACCTCAAAGAGGCCAGGGCGGATATGACAGAAAGTTTCCAACATCCCGACTATTTCTATAATTACGGCTCAAAAACCAACGAATGGTACAACACAGGCGGCGGCCTTGCAAGAGTCACAGCAGACCTTTGGGGCAATCCCAAATATCTGCTTGCCACACAAAACGGCACCGGCACACACCCCTTTGATGCCACCCTCGCGGAGCTCAATAAGACAATCTACGACCCCTGCCCTCCCGGATATATGGTGGCAAGCGAGAAAGTCTGGGCCTCTGTAGATGAGGAGAGCATAGAGCTTCTGTCCAACGGCGTGCTGATCCCTGACGGCAACGGCGAGAATGCGTTCTATCCTTTTGCCGGTTATATCAGCGCCCTCAACTCAACAGAACTGCCTGCCAAGCTCGGCTGGTTTGCTTACACCGGATTTGACTTTGCCGCACAGGGCTCTACACACGATGAGAAGAGGGCTGCGTATGTGCACACTTCCCAGACAGGCCTGTGCTATCCATTTAATTCCGGATATTGTGCATACGGTGCTTCGTACCTTTCGGTATGCATCTACAACTGGGATGATGAAACTGACATCTCATATAACGGCATTGCCTCACGCATCCGCCAGACCGGTATTCCCGTGCGCTGCATGAGGATGCCCTATGCAGAATAACTGATTGAATGTTATAATTTTCCAAGGAGGGGAGGCTGCTAAGGCCGCCCCTCTTTTTTTTATTGCAAATTTTACTATCTTCGCACCGCATTTTCTCTATCTGCTTTTGTTTATGAAATGAGCGAAGACAACATCATCATCTCGCTGGACCACATATCCAAGTGGTTCGGTGACAAAAGGGTATTGGATGACGTAAGCCTTAATATCAAAAAGGGCGAGTTCGTCACCATTCTCGGGCCTTCCGGTTGCGGCAAGACCACGACCCTGCGCCTGATAGCAGGCTTCGAGACCCCCGACGAAGGCAATGTTTTCATAGGTGGCGATCTGATGAACAAGGTACAGCCGCACAGGCGGCCGGTGAACACCGTGTTCCAGCGCTATGCCCTGTTCCCCCATCTGAATGTGTTCGACAATATAGCGTTCGGCCTCAAGCTGAGCGCTGTGGGGCGCGCCGAGATAGAGAAGCGCGTCAAACGTGTGCTCAAGATGGTGGGAATGACAGACTATGAGTGGCGCAATGTGGATTCCCTCTCCGGCGGTCAGCAGCAGAGGGTGGCGATAGCCAGGGCGATTGTCAACAGCCCTTCGGTGCTGCTGCTCGACGAGCCGCTCTCGGCATTGGATCACAAGATGCGCAAGGATATGCAGATAGAGCTGATGCAGATGCACAAGACTCTGGGCATCACCTTCGTGTATGTAACCCACGACCAGGAGGAGGCGCTCACCCTGAGCGACACTGTGGTGGTGATGAACGAAGGGGTGGTGCAGCAGATCGGGACCCCCACCGACATCTACAACGAGCCTGTAAACTGCTTTGTGGCCGATTTTATAGGTGAGAGCAACATATTCAACGGCACGATGATCCGCGACCGCCTGGTAAGCTTTATGGGGCACGAATTCGAGTGTGTTGACTCCGGTTTCGGAGAGAATGTCCCGGTGGATGTGGTGATCCGTCCCGAGGATATCTACATTATGGCCCGCAACGACAAGGGGCAGTTTACCGGCACGGTGTCGGGCTGCATCTTCAAGGGGGTGCATTACGAGATGACGGTGAACACTCCCGACGGTCACGAACTTATGATTCAGGACTACAACGCCTTTGAGCCCGGGAGCGAGGTGAGTATGATAATAAAGCCCTGCGACATTCAGGTGATGAAGAAAGAGCGCATCTGCAACACGCTTGAGGGGACGCTTACCGACGCCACCCACGTGGAGATTTTGGGCTGCGAGTTCGAGTGCCTGCCGCAGGAGGGTATCGCCCCGGGAAGCGGGGTGAGGGTGGAGGTCGCTTTCGACAAGGTGGACTTGATGGACGACAAGCGCGACGGCGTGTGCGAGGGGGATGTGACCTTCATCCTCTACAAGGCCGACCATTATCACCTCACGGTCCGCACCGAAAATGGCGAGAACCTATATGTGGACACGCAGGATGTCTGGGACGACGGCGACGTGGTAGGTATCAATATCCGTCCGGAGGATATGCGCATAATCCCCGGGCAGATTAAAGCGCGCTCTTAGCCGATGGCCGCGCGCACAAGTTTTATGGGCAAGCGCAGCAATTGGGCGCTCCCGTATGCGGTGTTTCTGCTGCTGTTTGTGGCTCTGCCGCTGGTGCTGATAATGGGCAACGCCTTTGTGAACGAGGCCGGCCATTTCACTCTGGATAACATAGCACGCTTTTTCGGCGACTCGGACGCCCTGAGCACCTTTGCCGTCTCTATCGAGATTGCGCTGGAGACCACGCTGCTCTGCCTGCTGCTGGGCTACCCGGTGGCCTGGCTGCTGGCCAACTCCAAGTTCAACCGCAGCAATGTCACGATAATCATCTTCATTCTGCCGATGTGGATCAACGCCCTGATGCGGACGCTGGCCACCGCAAACCTCTTCAATATGCTGGGCATAGGGCTGGGGAAGGGGACTCTGCTGTTCGGTATGGTATATGACTATCTGCCCTTTATGATTTACCCCATCTACAATGTGCTGCGGCGTCTGGACCCCTCTTATCTGGAGGCGGCGCAGGATCTCGGGGCCAAGCCCGCCACGGTGTTTCTGAACGTGACGCTGCCCCTTTCGCTGCCGGGCATAGTGAGCGGTGTGATGATGGTGTTTATGCCCACCGTGAGCACCTTTGCCATCTCCGAGTTTTTGACAAACAACAAGATAAAGCTTTTCGGAACCATCATTCAGGAGAACATAAACTCCTCTATGTGGAACTACGGGGCCGCGCTGTCGTTCATAATGCTGATAATCATAGCGGTGTGCACGCTGCTCTCGGGCGGCGAAAACGAAGACCGCAAGGGTGAGGGAGGGCTCATATAGGATATGAAGAAGTTTTTTGCCCGTTTTTATCTGCTGCTGATACTGCTGCTGATGTATGCGCCGCTGATTTTTATTGCGGTGTCGTCGTTTACCGAGAGCCGGGTGCTGGGCAACTGGACAGGCTTCTCCACCAAACTCTACTTGAACCTCTTTACCGGAGCCACCGGCCAGAGCGGGCTGATGGGGGCGGTGTACAACACGCTTACCATTGCGCTGATCGCTTCGGTGGCTGCCACGGCACTGGGTACCCTGGCCGCCATAGGCATCTATTACACCCACGGCCGGCGCAAGAATATGCTGATGTTCCTGAACAACATCCCGATGGTGAATCCCGACGTGATTACCGGCGTGTCGCTGTTCCTGCTCTTCGTGTTTTTGGGAGTGACCCAAGGGTATGTGTCGGTGGTGCTGGCCCATATTACCTTCTGCACCCCCTATGTGGTGCTCAACGTGCTGCCCAAGCTGCATCAGATGAACCCCAACATCTACGAGGCGGCTCTTGACCTGGGGGCGACTCCGGCACAGGCGCTTGGCAAGGTGCTGGTGCCGCAGCTGCTGCCGGGGATGGTCACCGGATTCATCCTCTCCTTCACTATGTCGCTCGACGATTTTGCGGTGACATTCTTCACCCGAGGCACGGTGGGGCTGGAGACTCTCTCGACATTTATCTATACTGATGCCCGCAAGGGTGGCCTCACCCCCGAGCTCAGACCTTTGATGACTATCATATTTGTTGTTGTTTTCGTGCTGCTCGTGGCCTACAACATACGCCAAGAGCGCGCGGCAAAGAAAAAAGCCTCTTTATTAAAGTAATGAAAAGATTGTTTTCCTTTGCAGCTTTGGCTGCATTGCTCCTTTTGGGCGGCTGCAAGTCCGACAGGAGCACAGTTCTCAAAGTGTACAACTGGTCTGACTACATCGATGAGTCGGCGATTGATGAGTTCGAAACCTGGTATGAAGAACAGACGGGGGAGAAGGTGAAGGTGATTTACCAGACCTTCGACATCAACGAGACGATGCTCTCCAAAATAGAGCGCGGTCAGGAGGATTTCGATGTCGTGTGTCCTTCCGATTACATAATCGAGAGGATGGTAAAGGAGGATCTGCTGCTGCCGCTCTCGCGCGACTATGGAAAGACACCCAACTATATCGACGATAACCTCTCGCCCTATGTGCGAGGAATGTTCTCCAAGCTGGACTGCGGCGGAAAGGATGCCAACGACTATGCCGTGGCTTATATGTGGGGCACCACCGGCATCCTCTACAATGCCAAATATGTGACAGAAGAGCAGGCCTCCACCTGGGATATAATCCGCAATCCGGCTTTTGCCGGCCGCATCTTCATAAAAGACGCTCCCAGAGATGTTTACTCGCAGATAATACTCTATCTGCACCAGAAAGACATAGAGGAGGGGAGGGTCTCGATGGATGAGCTGATGAACTACACCTGCGACGAGGACATCGCCGCCGTGGAGACCTATATGAAACAGGCCAAAGAGCTTGTGGCGGGCTGGGAAGCCGATTTCGGCAAGGAGCAGATGACCCAGGAGCTGGGTTATGTGAATCTTACCTGGAGCGGCGATGCCGTGTGGGCGATTGAGGAAGGGCGCGAGATAGGCGTTGACCTGCGCTATGTGTGCCCCAAAGAGGGCTTTACGGTGTGGTTCGACGGCTGGGTGATACCCAAGTATGCCAAGAACGTCAAGGCTGCAAACTACTGGATCAATTTTATGAGCCGGCCCGACATTGTGGTGCGCAATGTGGATGTTACCGGCTATGTGTCGGCATCTAAGGCTAAAGAAGTGATGGATGCGTTCGTGGACGAAAGCCTGGAGCCGATAGATGTGAGCTATTTCTTCGGAGACAGCGCCGTGGCGGTGCCTCTGGATCCGGTGCTTTATCCCGATGCCGAAACTATTTCCCGCAGCACGATAGAACACGACTGGGGCGAGCACACCGCCGACCTGGTGTCGATGTGGTCCCGCGTCAAGGGCAACACGATGAATCTGTCCACGGTGATAATTCTCGGTGTATGCGCGGTGATAGTGATTGCGGTGATAGTTTTGCGCACGCTTAAGGCACGCTCGCGGCGCAGCGGCGGCCGTCGCGGAAATAATTACCGCAAAAGACGTTAATTGATTATATTTGTGTGATTCCGGTTTGTATGCCGTAATTTTACACAATTTATATTATGTAAAATAGGATATCGGGAGCGCCCCTATGGAAGAAGAACTGCCCATACAGTCAAAGCCCCTCGCAGAGCGGATGCGCCCTGCGACGCTGGATGAATTTGTGGGTCAGGAACACCTTCTGGGCCCCGGCGGCGTGATACGCCGTATGATAGAGTCCGGCAACATATCCTCTTTTATTCTCTGGGGGCCTCCGGGCTGCGGCAAAACCACGCTGGCCAACATAATCGCCCGCAACCTTGGGCGCGACTTCTACACGCTCAGCGCCGTCTCCAGCGGCGTCAAGGATGTGCGCGATGTCATCTCCAAAGCCTCCGGCGGCCGCATGTTCAATGCGCACGGCGCCCCAATACTTTTCATAGACGAGATTCACCGCTTTAACAAGGCCCAGCAGGACGCGCTGCTGGCGGCCGTGGAAAACGGCACCGTGGTGCTCATAGGCGCCACCACGGAGAACCCTTCGTTCGAGGTCATCAGCCCGCTGCTCTCCCGCTGCCGCGTGTATGTGTTCAAGATGCTTGAGGCCAACGACCTTGAGACTTTGATGCGGCGCGCCCTGGAGCGCGATGGCTATCTTAAAAGCCTTAAAGTCAAGGTTTTGGAAACAGAGGCGCTGCTGCGCTTCAGCGGCGGTGACGCTCGCAAGCTGCTGAATATACTGGAGATAGTCTGCACCAATGCCGCAAGCGCCTCCAAAGATGGGGTAACAATTGACAATCAGATAGTTACTGAAACTCTGCAGGAAAACATAGCCCTCTACGACAAAGACGGCGAGCAGCATTACGACATAATCTCCGCATTCATCAAGAGTATGCGCGGCAGCGACCCCAACGGGGCCATATACTGGCTGGCGCGGATGCTATCAGGCGGGGAGGATCCCCTGTTCATAGCCCGCAGAATGTTGATTCTGGCCAGCGAAGATGTCGGCCTGGCCAATCCCAACGCCGCGCTGCTGGCGCAGAGCTGCTTTGACGCGGTGCATCAGATAGGTATGCCTGAGGCCCGCATAATTCTGGCAGAAACCTGCATCTATCTGGCCACAAGCCCCAAGAGCAACAGCGCCTACAAGGCGATAGACGCCGCTCTGGCGGCCGTCAAAGGCAGTGCTCCCCTACCCGTGCCGCTGCACCTGCGCAACGCCCCCACCAAGTTGATGCAGGATTTGGGATACGCCAAGGATTACAAGTACGCCCACTCCTATCAGGGCAATTTTGTGCGGCAGGAGTTCCTGCCCGAGGAGATTTCCGGCACCTCTTTTTACGAGCCGGGAGACAATGCTAAAGAAAATGCCGCAAGAGAGCGCTTGAGCTCTCTATGGGGCGATAAATACAAGTTTTAGGGATGCCAAGGAAAAAAGTTAAACCGCTGCTGGAAAATGTCAGCATAGAGGCTGTGGCGGCCGAGGGCAACTGCCTCGCCCACATAGAGGGCAAGGTGCTGTTTGTGCCCCGGACTGTGCCGGGGGATGTTGTGGATGTGCAGGTGACAAAGGTGCGCAAGGCCTATATGGAGGGGTATGTAACCCGTCTGGTGCGCCCTTCAGCAGAGCGGCTTGAGCCCGTCTGCAGCCATTACGGAGATTGCGGAGGGTGCAAATGGCAGATTCTCCCCTACTCTATGCAGCTGCAGGCCAAGCAGCGACAGGTGGAAGATCAGCTGAGCCGCATCGGGCATCTTTCGCTGCCCGCAATTTCTCCGATTCTGGGGAGCGAGAAGCAGTATTACTACCGCAACAAGCTGGAATATACCTTCTCTTCCCGCCGCTGGCTCAAGCGCGGCGAAGACCCTGAAGCCCTCAGCGGCAGCGACCGTCTTGGGCTTGGATTCCATGTGGCCGGGATGTTTGACAAGGTGCTGGACATACGCCGTTGCCATCTGCAGGAGGAACCCACCAACGCCATCCGCAATTTCGTGCGGGAGTATGCCATATCGCACGCCCTGTCGTTCTTTGACCTGCGCGGGCAGCAGGGGCTTCTGCGCACCATGATTGTGCGCACCGCCTCCACCGGCGAGATTATGCTCACGGTGGTGTTCGGCCCCGAGGGCGAGCAGTGGCGCGAGCTCTCTTCCGGGAGCGTGGCCGCAGACTCCCCCGTTGCCGCGCTGCTTGATGCAATAGCTGAAGAATTCCCACAGATAACATCGCTCAACTATGTGATAAACAGCAAGTGCAATGATGCTATTTCTGATCAGCAAGTGTACACTTGGCGCGGCCGCGACTGCATCTACGAGCAGATGGAGCGCCTGAGGTTCAAGATAGGCCCAAAGTCGTTCTACCAGACCAACAGCGCACAGGCCTACCGACTCTACTGCGTTGTGAGAAGTTTTGCTTTAGATAAAGATGGCCTTTCGGCTTCTGACAAGTATGTTGCCGTGCCGCAGAATCCTGTCGTATACGACCTCTACACCGGCACCGGCACCATCGCCCTCTTCTTGAGCGGGATGGCCTCCAAGGTGGTAGGCATAGAATATGTGGCGGAGGCCATCGAAGATGCAAAAGCCAACGCGCAGCTGAATTCCATAAACAATTGCGTGTTCTATGCCGGAGATATGAAAGATGTGCTGAATGATTCTTTCATAGAGCGTAACGGGCGTCCATCTATAGTTGTGCTTGACCCTCCGAGGGCGGGAATACACCCTTCTGTAGCGGAAGTTCTGCTGGAGGCGGCTCCAGCAAGAATAGTTTATGTTAGCTGTAATCCCGCCTCGCAGGCGCGCGACCTGTCTCTCTTTGCCGATGCATACGACATACTGGCCGTGCAGCCTGTGGATATGTTCCCGCAGACCCAACACGTGGAAAATGTGGTGCTGCTGGCGCGAAAAGTTGAATAAAAGAAGTGTATACACATATGTTACAAGATTTATCTGACAGTACAATATGCGCGCCGGCGACATCAGTGGGCGCAGGGGCCGTTTCTGTGGTCAGAGTAAGCGGACCGCAGGCCATAGAATGCGTGTCAAAGATATTCGTATCCGCTAAAGGAAGGCAGCTCTCCCGGATGAAGGGCTTTACAATGTGCTACGGCTCCATAATGGCCGCCGAGGGTGAGGTACTGGATGATGCAGTGGTGGCGGTGTTCCGCTCCCCCCACTCATATACGGGAGAAGATATGGTAGAAATCACCTGCCACGCCTCGCCCTATATTGTCTCCGAAATCCTGCGCCTGCTCTACGGGAGCGGCTGCAGAAGTGCCGCCCCCGGCGAATTTACCAAGCGCGCCTTTCTCAACGGTAAGATGGATCTTACGCAAGCGGAGGCCGTTGCAGATGTTATTGCGAGCGAAACTAAAGCATCGCACAAAATCGCAATGCAGCAGCTGCGCGGCGGTTTCTCCAAGGATTTGGACCAAATGCGGCAGCAGCTTCTCAAGATAGTGTCGCTTATGGAGCTGGAGCTTGACTTCAGCGAGGAGGAGGTGCAGTTCGCCGACCGCACCGAGCTTAAGTCACTGCTTGACAAAGCTACAAAACACATCTCGGAGCTTATCTCAAGCTTTAAGTTGGGTAACGCTATTAAAAACGGTGTGCCTGTGGCTATTGTCGGCGCCACAAATACCGGCAAGAGCACCCTGCTCAACGCCATCCTTGGCGAAGACCGCGCCATAGTCTCCTCTATCGCCGGCACAACCCGCGACACAATAGAGGATACCGTGAACATAGACGGAATCCTTTTCCGCTTCATTGACACAGCCGGCATCCGCCGCACTCTGGAAACAATAGAGATTGCCGGCATCGAACGCACTTATTACAAGATTAAGCAGGCTTCTGTGGTGCTGCTTATGCTGGACTTCACCCGTCAGGACAATTTTGAAGAATCACTTAAGACTCTTGGCTCCAAACTCAGTAAAGACAAGACTTTGATTATTCTGCTCAACAAGATAGACGAGAAGCCTGTTTCCCTCACCAACCTCTTCGACGCCAAAGATGCCGCCGGCGCCGATGCAGGCGGCGACGTGGAGAGTGTCTGCGACAGTCTCTCGCGGATGGCCGCCCTTAACGGACTCTCGCCCATAGGCATTCTCCCCATTTCCGCCAAGAAGCAGGAAGGTCTGGACAAGCTGCGCGAATTGCTGGCCTCCTCGCAGCAGTCGATGCGCCCCCGCGGCGAGTGCGTGCTGGTGGCCAATCTGCGCCACTACAACGCTCTCAAAGATGCCTACGACAGCCTCCTCAAAGCGGCCGTCGCAATCGACGAGCACCGCCCCGCCGACCTCGTCTGTCAGGACATCCGCGAAGCCCTCTACTCCATCGGCACCATCGTGGGCGAAATCTCCAGCGACGAAATCCTCGGTAACATCTTCAAGAATTTCTGCATCGGAAAGTGATGGGGTCGGAAGAAGCGGTGGAATAGGGGTAACAATCGGGATAATATATTGAGTTTCAGAGCCGAGAGTGTGGATAACTTTTCGGCTT